>CADCLV010000001.1 GCA_902802325.1 Oscillospiraceae bacterium
CTCTTTCCAGAAAGGCCTTCTCGTGCTTTCCGATCGCCTTTTCGATCCGTTCCAGGGAAACGATATCGACTCCGGACGAGATCATGTCCGATCACCTTCCGCTCTTGCGTCAAAACGGAATTTGGAAAAATCCCGGTCCAGACGCTCAAAGATCCGGCCGCCATACCGTTCTTTCAGCGCATCCATATCGTAGTTGGTCGTAATGATCGTTGTCTTTCCCGAAAGAACACGCTCATCCAGAATATAGATCAGGTCCGACTGGGAATTCGGAGTCTTGGGCTCTACTCCCAGATCGTCCAGGACCAGGATCTCTGCTTCAGTCAGATATTCCCGCCGTGCCTCGATCTCGTTTTCTTTCTGAGATGGGGTGAAATAGGAACCGATCACTTTCCGGTGCTCCTGCATGACTTCCAAAGCTTCCGCCTGCCGGATCACCAGGGCAGAACGCCCCTGCCTGGCATATTCCCGGGCAATGGCGACTGCCAGGAATGTCTTTCCTTTTCCGGAAGTTCCGAAGAATACGGAATTGGGAACACGGCACTTCTTTGCGATCTTCTCCAGTTTTTCATAAAGGCCGCGAAGTGCCGAATCTTCCGGATAGAAAGACGCTTTTCCTTTTTCGAAAGAATAGTCCGGGTATTTCTCTACACCGGAACGGCGAAGCATCGCCGGAGCCAGAAGTTCTCTTGTGCAGACGCAGAACTCTTCCCGTTCTTTTCCATCTGAAGATCTCACCGTCACGTATCCGGTATCATCACAGATCGGGCAGCTCGGCTGGGCCTTCAGATCCTCTTCGGTCAGCTGACAATCCACCAGGATCTTTCTTCTTTCCGATTCCAGTTTTTCCAGTTTTTCCGGTAAAGACTCATCCTTGACCCCGTCCAAAGACATCAAAAGCGCATCTTCTGTGGTCTGGGCGATCCTCTGCTCGATTTCAGCAAGTTTCGGATAACGCCGGATCAACGACTCGTATTTGTCCTGCTGCAGGATCGCGCTGCGGATGCGGCGGTTTTCCATCACACGTTTCAGATCTTCGTAGATTCTATCCATCGCCTCTCCTTATTCATCACCCAGGAGCTTATCCAGATTCGCCATGGACTCCTGCTCCTTCTGATCCAGATGCGCCTTGGAATACTCATTTTCCAGGAACGGGATCTCCATCTGACCCGCCATTGTTCCCTTCTTGCGCGCCTGGTATTCTTCCTTATTTTTCTTCTTGCTCTCCGCTTCAAACTGTTTAGCCCGGGTCACCGAGGCCACACCGTTTTCTTTCCAGAGCTTCAATCTGTCATCCACCTGGCTAATGGTGATCGTGTTCATATACTGATGAAGGACTTCAAAGGCATAGCGGACCAGCGGCTCTTCCCACAGATCTTCATTTGCCCATTTCGAGATGATCTCCAGATCCATGCCATCCAGTTTCTTCCGGAAAAGCTCTCCGCAGAAATTCGTCATGGCCGTCATGCGGTCTGCCGCCACCTTCTTATTGCGGGAAAGTCACTTGCTCTTTTCTTTTCTCTTTTCGGAGATAGGTATATAGAAATGGCGGCACCTGGGGCTCCATCTTATAGACCAGCATCCACTTCTCGATATACTCAATGGCAACCCCATCCAGTTTCTTCCGAAGCTTCTTGCCCATGGCATCAGTGCATTCTTTTATATTCTTATCTTCTGCCTGGATCTTTTCCAGTTCTTCAGAAGTATGTACGCCTCTCTGGCACCACTTTTCACGCAGTTCTTCCGCCGGCTTCGTGCTCTTTACCAGAAGCTTGTTTCTTTCCGATAACGCGCCAAAAAGGGCATAGATCACATCCGGCTTCAGTTTAAAGATACTGGCGCTTTCATCGATAAAACGATGCCAGGAATAGTTCATATGTCCCATAAAGAAGGTGTCGTCGATACTTCTGGACAAGCTTTCCATAGAGGGATCCACATGCTGGGGCGGAGTGATCAGGCCGGCATTATCTTTCCACTCGATATACCGGTCCACTTCTTTGGCTTTGATATCAGAAAGGGAGATCTTCTCTCCATCTCTCTCCATGAGACCTGCCGAAGTAAGATGGAATACCTGCTCTTTCACTTCCTCTTTCGTCCAGCCGATCTTTCTGGAAATGCTCTCGATCGTCAGGGAAGAAGAATTCGACTGATCCATCAGAAGCAGAAGATACAGCTGTATGGCGGCACCGCTCAGCGAAGACATATACTGGGTGATAAACAGATCCGGCACTAATGTGTCCGATAGTAAAAGCTTATCTCGCTCTTGCGCTGACATAGCAGACCTCCCGAAAAATAGTGTTTCTATTATAGCACCTTTTCTCTTTCGAAAGAACTCCTAGAAGATTGCGATAGGATCCCGCCCCGGCTCAGACAATTGCTTCGCAAAACTCGCCTTTGCGGGATCTATCGCCTCCTTCAGGAGATCATGCAAAGACGAAAAGGTGCGTTCTTTCAGAGGAAGAATCGCTCCTCCGCATGGTTCCAATGGACAGTATCGGCTTTTCCTTTGGGAGTTCTTTTCGAAAAGAGGAGTGAAGGTTTCGAGTGAGGAATCGCTCCTTTACATGGTTTCAAAGACTTTTTTCTTCCTGCTTTCCACGGGTTCTTTCGAATAGAAAAAGGAGCGGTTCCCGTATGGGGAATCGCTCCTTTGAGTAAGCTTTTACTTCGCTTCAGATTAAGCTTCGTTAGCCTTCTTTACATAAGAACCGTAACGCTCGATCGCATCCTGGTGTGTCTTTTCGAACATACCGTCAACGACGTCTTCCGGATACTTCTTGTAGAGGGAGTTGTAACGAACTTCGCTCTTGAGGAAGGCGATGAAGTCACCTGTCGGCTCCTTGGAGTCGAGAGTGAATGCATTCTTACCCTCAGCTGTAAGAGTCGGGTTGAATCTGAACAGGTGCCAGTAACCGCACTCAACAGCCTGCTTCTCCTTGATCTGAGCAACTTTCAGGCCACCCTTGATACCGTGGTTGATACACGGAGCGTAGCAGATTACGATGGACGGACCATGGTAAGCTTCAGCCTCTGTGAAAGCCTTGATCAGCTGGTTCTTATCTGCGCCCATGGAAACCTGAGCAACATATACATAACCATAGCTCATAGCCATCATGCCGAGGTCCTTCTTCTTGATTGCCTTACCGCCGGCAGCGAACTGGGCAACAGCAGAATGAGGTGTGGACTTGGAAGCCTGTCCACCGGTGTTGGAGTAAACCTCAGTATCGAGTACGAGAACGTTAACATCCTCACCGGAAGCGAGAACGTGATCAAGTCCGCCGTAACCAATATCATAAGCCCATCCGTCACCACCGATGATCCACTGGGATCTCTTCATGAAGAAGTCTTCATACTCGAGAGCCTTCTTAGCGGAATCGGAACCTTCAGCCTTCAGAGCGTCAGCCAGCTTCTCAGCATTCTCACGAGCCTGATCACCGGAGTTGAATCCGTCGATCCAAGCCTGAGCAGCAGCCTTCAGATCCTCAGAAGAAGTAGAAGCTACAGTCTCTTCAACGAGATCCTTAGCTCTGTTTCTGAGCTGCTTGTAACCAAGGAACATACCCAGACCATGCTCAGCGTTATCCTCGAAGAGGGAGTTACCCCAAGCCGGACCGAAACCTCTGTAGTCGGTTGTGTACGGCATAGACGGAGCGGAACCACCCCAGATAGAGGAGCATCCTGTAGCATTGGAGATCTGCATTCTGTCACCGAAGAGCTGGGTAAGGAGCTTAACGTAAGGTGTCTCACCGCAGCCTGCGCAAGCACCGGAGAACTCGAGGAGCGGCTGCTCGAACTGAGAACCCTTGATGCTGGCCTTGTTCATCGGGTTGTCCTTATGCGACAGAGCAACACAGTAATCCCAGTTCTCGGCTTCCTTGAGGTTGTCCTTGAGCGGAACCATGGTGATTGCCTTTTCCTTCGCGATACAGGACTCTACGCAGATACCGCAGGAGAGGCAGTCCATAGCGGAAACCTGAATGCGGAACTTGTACTGCTCGTAGCCCTTCATGCCATCCTTGGTCTCGAACGGAGCCTTGGCAGCCTCTTCCTCAGTAAGGAGGAACGGACGGATAGCAGCGTGCGGACATACGATGGAGCACTGGTTACACTGGATACACTTAGAAGCATCCCAAACCGGAATATCAACAGCAGTACCGCGCTTCTCGTAAGCAGCTGTACCCTGCGGGAAAGTACCATCTTCCATACCCTTGAAGGTAGATACCGGAAGCTTGTTACCTTCCTGTCTGTTCATTACGTTAACGACCTTCTCGATGAACTCAGGAACAGCCTTCTTCTCGACCGGCTTGTCCTCAGCTGTCTTCCAGGAATCCGGAACGTCAACAGCAACTACTGCATCCACACCAGCGTCGATAGCAGCATAGTTCATTTGAACGATATCGTCACCCTTCTTACCGTAGGACTTCAGAGCAGCCTTCTTCATGTAGTCAACTGCCTGCTCTACCGGAAGGATACCGGAAAGCTTAAAGAATGCGGACTGGCAGATGGTGTTGATTCTTCCGCCGAGGCCGATCTCCTTAGCCTTAGCAACAGCGTCAAGAGTATAGAACTTGATGTTGTTGTTCGCGATATATCTCTTCATGGAACCCGGGAGTCTCTCCTCGAGCTCTTCTCTTGTCCACTGAGTATTGAGGAGGAACGTGCCGCCCGGCTTCAGGGAAGAGAGCATATCATACTCATAAACATAAGACTGGTTGTGGCAAGCTACGAAGTCAGCCTTGTTGATGAGGTATGTGGAACGGATCGGAGTTGTACCGAATCTCAGGTCAGAGATCGTGATACCACCGGACTTCTTAGAGTCGTAAGAGAAGTAAGCCTGAGCATACATGTCTGTGTGGTCACCGATGATCTTGATGGAGTTCTTGTTTGCACCAACTGTACCGTCAGCACCAAGACCCCAGAATCTAGCCTGAACTGTGCCCTCGCCGGCAACTTCGATAGACTCGGAGCAATCCAGAGAGAGGAATGTAACGTCATCATCGATACCGATGGTGAATCTTTCCTTCGGCTGATCCTTCTTGAGTTCCTTATAAACAGCCAGGATGGTCTCCGGAGTTGTATCCTTAGAACCCATACCGTAACGGCCGCCGATGAGCTTCGGAGCGTTCTTGCCAACGTAAGCAGCAGCTACGTCGAGGAACAGCGGCTCTGCGTAAGAACCAGGCTCCTTTGTTCTGTCGAGAACTGCGATCGCCTTTGCTGTAGACGGGATAGCTTCGAGGAGCTTGTCAGCTGCGAACGGACGATAGAGGTGAACCTTAACAAGACCAACCTTCTCACCGTGAGCGTTGAGGAAGTCGATTACTTCTTCAGCTGTCTCACAGACAGAACCCATAGCGATGATGACACGGTCAGCGTCAGCAGCACCATAGTAGTTGAAGAGCTTGTAGTCAGTGCCACGGATCTCATTGATCTTATCCATGTAGTACTGAACCTGATCCGGAACTGCCAGATAGAACGGGTTGGAAGCCTCTCTGCCCTGGAAGTAGATATCCGGGTTCTGAGCAGTACCACGAAGTGTCGGGTGGTTAGGAGAAAGGGATCTCTTACGGAATTCCTTGATGGCATCGTAGTCAACCAGGGTGCCCAGTGTATCGTAATCGATAACCTCGATCTTCTGAATCTCGTGAGATGTACGGAAACCATCGAAGAAGTGGATGAACGGAACTCTGGTCTTGATGGTAGCCAGGTGAGCTACAGCAGCCAGGTCAGCAACTTCCTGAACGGAGTTGGAGCAGAGCATCGCAAAACCGGTCTGACGGCAGGCATAAACGTCTGCGTGGTCACCGAAAATGTTCAGCGCATGAGCCGCCAGAGCACGAGCGGAAACGTGGAATACGCAAGGGAGAAGTTCACCTGCGATCTTGTACATGTTCGGGATCATCAGGAGAAGACCCTGGGATGCGGTATAGGTTGTTGTCAGAGCACCTGTTGCCAGAGAGCCGTGAACAGCACCGGCAGCACCTCCCTCAGACTCCATCTCGACGATGTTTACCGTCTGTCCGAAGATATTCTTTCTGCCCTGCTGTGCCCATTGGTCAGTGTGATCAGCCATAGGCGAGGACGGTGTGATCGGGTAAATTGCAGCGTTCTCAGTAAATGCATACGAGGTATACGCAGCAGCTTCGTTACCGTCCATGGTCTTTTTTGTAAGTTGTAATGCCATACACTTTCTCCTTTATATAAAGATTTAACTATAGTTTGTGGCTCAGGATCTGCGAATGAGCAGAACATAAGCGCATATATTATAACATATATATAAGGACTTGACGTCTTTTTCTTGCACGGAAATCAATAAAAATCCGCTCATTTTTTTCATTTCCTGTACCAAGTGCTTTTCACACAGAAAAAGCACCTTCCCGTTGACCGGAAAGGCGCTTCGGATTTTTGACTATCACTTAATCCTCGGAAGACTCGGATGAAGACGAAGACTGCGGGGGTGTATACCCGGCCGGCGGGGATACTTCTCCCGTACTCGGATCCATATAGAAGACGGTTCCGTCGGAAGCCAGAGTCCCGACCCGGTACTTTCCGATGATCATGCGGTATTCCGTCGTGATCACGTCCCGTTTCAGTTCATTTCCATCCTTATCGTAAGTGACCTTATAGGCTTCCGCAACAATATGGTTGTGCGGCGCTCTTTCCTTTTTCACGGTTCCTACCGGCAAAGTAGGATCCGCTACATATTCCGTCTTTGTCGGCTCTTCATCCACCAGATAGTCGGGATTACCGAAGAAACGGACATACTGTCCATCCGGAAGGATACGCCCGTAGATCTCCACAGTCACCCACAGATCTCCGTAATACGCGTGGATCGCAATCGGATAATCCGTGTTATTCGTAAACTTAAAGTCCGGGTACTCCCAGGATACAGTTGCATCCGTTCCTGTATCCACATATTCACTCGGCCAGGAATGGGCCACACGCTCATCAACGCGAAGGTCCGCCTCCATGACGCTGTGATAAAGCATGGTATTCGCCTGGCAGATTCCGCCGCCGTATTCAATATTGGAGGTTCCGTTTAAGATGCCCGGAGCTTCCTTATATCCTTTTTCCTCAGTCCGTTCACCGATAAAGCGGTTAAAGTCGAACTGTTCGCCGGGCTGAAGTACCAGGCCGTCGATGGCTTTACAGATCAGCCAGATATTCGTGTTACGGTTATCGTTGTCTTTCGTCTTTGAACTATTGGAAGATACTTTTCCGAGTTTGGCGCGAAGAGATGCCGCCGAGGTGCGCGGCTCCAGTATTACGGTCTTTACCGGAATAACGGCCTGGTATTTGCCTGTAGAAAAAGAAGCCTTCACATCCGAGATCGCCTGTTCAACATCTACCGAACGGCCTTCTTTTGACTCTTCGATCACAAATTCCAGATTCTGCACATCAAAAGCGGTGGCTTTGGCTTCCACCGGCTGATAGGAATACTCATCCAATGCCGAATGCGCCAGCGAAGAGACCATGTCACTTCCGATGGAAAAACTGGAA
This sequence comes from Oscillospiraceae bacterium, assembly GCA_902802325.1. Classification (GTDB taxonomy): domain Bacteria; phylum Bacillota; class Clostridia; order Saccharofermentanales; family Saccharofermentanaceae; genus Scatonaster. The sequence continues at coordinate 7,498 of CADCLV010000001.1, forward strand.
GTGTATTCCTTGGGAGAGTTTTTTAATGCAGCGATCTGGGCATAGCGTTCTTTCAGTCCGTCGACACCTTCCAGTGAACTTGTCCGGCCATACTGAAAAGCCTCAGCAAGGACTTCATCTATGTTGGAAGAGAGTGTCAGTCCGTCTGTCTCCATTTTGACAGTCTCATCTCCGACCTGAAATTTAATGTCCACCAGCTCGTCGACTGTCTTTTCGCGGGTGGAAGTAAACATCACCCGTGCTTCTTCCATCGTCTTTCCGGATACATCGACTCCGTCAATGATGATCCCCTGGTAAAAGCAGTTCGTGTTTACCACTTCTGCCAGTTCCTCTGCGGTATAGCGGATCTTTACGCCGGCAGCATCCACCACCGTGTACTTTTTGGCGAAGAAATGGTCGACCTGCTCTTTAAAAACCTGGGTATAAAGAAGCGTCATGGTCAGAACCCCGACCATCACTGCCGCAACAATTGCCAGAATCCGGGTATAGGCTTCTTTTCTTCTCTGGGCGGCGGATTTTTTCCTACGGACGGCTGGTTTACGGGAGGCAGGAACGCCTGAAATATTCGTCTTGCGCACTTTAGCACGCTGGTAATTTGACTTTCCTCGAGTTGTCCCGCTTTTCTTCATTCCGTCTATGCCTCTTCACCGTTTTTTGTTCATATACTAAAATGATACTTCTAATTTTTTTGCGATTCAACACAAAAACACACCCCGCGGAGAAAGATTTTTTTGTTTTCTTTCTCGAACGGGATGCGTTTTATTTTCTCTGTTTTCGTATAGGCGATCCGGGATGAATTACTTCATCTTGATCATGGAAGACTCCCAGCAATCCGGCTTCTCAACACCCAGCAGATCAGCAATGGTCGCGGCAATATTGGCCAGACCATAAGAATCGGAATCAACGACTTCGTACTTGTCCTTGTTCTCGGTGTTATCGTAGAAAATGCACGGAACCTTGTTCAGTGTATGGCTGGTCTTTGCCTTGATACGGCCATCCTTGTCCGCCTTCGGTGTGCCATCCTTGGCAAGCTCGAACATTTCCTCGGCATTACCGTGGTCAGCTGTGATGATCGCCATACCGCCAACTGCATCGATAGCCGGCAGGATTCTCTTGAGGGCAATGTCTACGGACTCTACGCCGATAACAGCGGATTCAAATACACCTGTATGACCAACCATATCGCCGTTCGGGAAGTTCACGCGCATGAAGGGGTACTTGTTCTCCGAGATCAGTTCCACAAGCTTGTCTGTGATCTCAGCGGACTTCATCCACGGACGCTGTTCGAAAGGAACGATATCGGACGGGATCTCGATGTACTCTTCCAGATCATCGTTGAACTTGCTGGATCTGTTACCGTTGAAGAAGTAAGTAACGTGACCGTACTTCTGTGTCTCGGAGATGGCCAGCTGGGCGATGCCCTTGTTGGCCAGAAGCTCGCCGAGGGTATTTCTGATTACCGGCGGGGAAACCAGGAACTTCTTCGGAATATGCAGGTCGCCGTCGTACTCCAGCATACCGGCGTAGTTGACGCTCGGAACACGGACACGGTCGAACTTATCAAAATCAGCGCCGCTCTCGAAAGCCACTGTCAGCTCCTGGGCACGGTCGCCACGGAAGTTAAAGAGGATCACGCTGTCACCGTCCTCGATGGTGCCGACCGGTGCGCCGTTTTCAGCGATAACGAATGCCGGCAGATCCTGGTCGATTACATTCGGGATCTCCTTACGGAAGGTCTCGATGGCTTCAGTTGCATTTGCAAACTGTCTGCCTTCGCCCAGTACATGTGTCTTCCAGCCTGCTTCTACCATGCCCCAGTTTGCGCCGTAACGGTCCATGGTGATGGTCATACGGCCACCGCCGCTGGCAATACGGTAATCGTGGGAAGCATCAGACAGCTCGGAAAGCTTTGCTTCCAGCTGATCTACATACTGCAGTGCAGAAGTCTCACCTACATCACGGCCATCGAGGAGGATGTGGATGCGTACTTTTTCAACGCCCTCTTCTTTTGCCTCATCCAGCATAGCCAGAAGATGATCGATATGGGAATGCACGTTACCATCAGACAGAAGACCGATGAAGTGCATTGTGCCGCCCTTCTTGGCGTCTGCTACCAGAGACTTCCAAACTTCGCTCTGATACATAGACTTGCTGGCCAGAGATTCAGAAACCAGCTTCGCGCCCTGGCTGTAGACCTGACCTGCGCCGATAGCGTTATGGCCTACTTCCGAGTTACCCATATCTCCGTCAGACGGAAGTCCGACTGCTGTACCGTGTGCCTTTAACTTCTGCATCGGATAATTCTTCATGCAGTTGTCCAGGACCGGCTTCTTTGCATTGGTAACCGCGTTGCCTGTTTCGATTTCTTTGATTCCGACACCGTCCATGATGATCAGGACGACCGGACCTTTGTAAGATGTACTCATGTGCTTATCTCCTTTTCTATAAAAAAGGCACAGCCCGTAGATATCAAGTTGTGCCTTTGTTGACTATAAGAACTACTCCTGCGGTTCTCCTCCGCCGTTGTCTCCACCGTTGTCTCCTCCGCCATTGTCTCCCTGCTGCTCAAGCGTCGGATCGGTAGGCTGTGGCTGTGTATCAGCAGGTGTCTCCGACGGCGGCGGCGGTGTTGCCTCCGTGGCCTCAGTCTCCGTTAACTCCGGCGTTGTCTCCTGCGGCTCACTTGTCGCCTCCGTGCTCTCCGGATTGGTAGTAGCAATAACGTCATCCGGAATATTTACCTTACCGGTGGACTTATCCATATCGTACACTTTGCCGTCCGGGCCAAGGGTACCGACCTTGATCTCATCGTTGGTCATCGGATAATCACTCTTGAAATACTCGACACGCTTGATTTCATTTCCGTCCTTATCGTAGTAGACCTTCCAGGACTTGTACTGATATCCGGTGTGGGCGGACTTCACTGTCTCTCTCTGGCCCACAGGAAGTGTCGGGTCTGCGATGTAGACGACGCCTGTCGGAGGAGTCTCGCTGATCTTCTCACCGATCAGGGCGATCTTCTGTCCATCCGGAAGAGGACGGCCGTAGATCGATACGGTAACGTTCTGATCATAGTAATATGCGTGGATCGCAATCGGATAGTCCGTGTTATTGGTGAACTGGAAGTTCGGGCTGGTCCAGGTTACGGTCGCATCCGTACCATAATCTACATAGGAACTCGGGTAGGTGTGGTTTCTTCTTTCATCTACCTGCAGATCAGCCTTGGTGACACTGTGGTACAGCATGGTGTTGGCCTGGCAGATACCTCCGCCGTACTCCGGCTTATACACACCGCCGTTGATACCTAAGGCTTCTTTATAGCCCTTCTCCGGAGTTCTTTCTCCGACATAGTCGTTGAAATTGAAGTGTTCACCCGGCTGCAGCACCAGACCGTCGATCTTTTCACATACCAGACGGATATTCGTATTACGGTTGGAATTGTCATTGGTCGTGGAAGAGGTGGAAGCGATCAGACCCAGATAGCTCTCTAAGTACTCGGCTGTCGTGTTCGGAAGAACTGTTTCCATCTCTACCGGGATGATGATCTCATATTCGGAATTGGCGATAGCGGTCTTTACATCTGTGATCGCTTTGTTGATATTTACATCGCAGCCTGCCTCAGACGGCTCGATGATGAACTTCAGTTCATTGACATCAAATCCGGACGCATGCGCTTCCACTACCGGCTGCTGATACGGATCGAGCACGTCATGGGTGAGGACATCCACACCGGTAGTGCTGATCGTATAAGATGAAGCAAAATCCACCGGTTTCACTTTCAGGGAGCTGATCGTGTTGTACCGGTCCTTCAGTCCGTCATTACCGGAAAGGGTACTTGTACGGCCGTAGGCATATGCTTTTTCGATGACTTCATTAATATTGCTGGTTACAGAAAGACCCGAAACATCCAGCGGAACCAGATCTTCACCCACCTGGAACTGGATATTCAGGATATCTTCCGCATTTGTCTTTGTTGTCTGGGAAAAGAGATTGATGACCTCTTCTTTGGTCTTACCGGAAACATCGATACCATCAATGGTGATACCCTCATAGAAGGTATTGGTGTCCAGCTGCAGCTGCAGCTCTTCCGGGAGGAATTCCAGTTCGCTTCCGTTCACATCCGTGACCACGATCTTCGTCTCTTTGGCCCCGAATACATCTTTCAGAACAGTCGTATAGAGAACGGTACCCACGGCACCGACTACCAATACTGCGGTTACAACGCCCAAAACTGCTGTCGTTATCTTTTTCTGTCTTCTCTTTGCAGCGTTTTTCTTCATTCCATGACACCTCTATCATGATCTTCTTATATATCATGTAAAGTGTACTATGCGTTGCCCCTACTTTCAAGTAAAAAACAGTGTGTTTTTCCCTACAAAAACGAACCATTTTTCCCCGTCATTTTTGTTTCTCCTGCCCTTTTCATTTGACATTCTCCCTTTTCCAAAAACTCCCTGCCGTGGTACTATTACACCAGACGCAGAAATACGGGCATTTTCCCCCTCTTTTTCTGGAAAACCGAAAGTAAAAAGGACAGATCTGAATGATGGAACGTTTGATCGTATGCGATATTGATAACACTTTGCTGCCTGCCGGCGGGCAGATCTCCGAAGCGACACTTTCCGTCTTACGGGATCTTCCCTCCGGAACCGGGTTTTCTATTGCCACCGGCCGTTCCTTTCATGTGGTCAGGAAATTCGTGGAAGAACTGTCTTTACGCCTTCCTGTCATTACCAGCAACGGCGCCCAGGTCTACGATTACCAAAACGAGACCTCGATCTACGAGTCATGTCTTTCTCCGAAAGTCTCCCGGAAACTGATCTCCCGGCTTCTTTCCGAAGATTACGATTTTGTCGCCTATGCCGACGTAGGGATCTATTTTCGGGAGGAAAGTGAACATCTGGCCTTTTTCCAAAACTATAACGATTCTGTCCGTCCCGGGCTTCGCGCCCCGATGGTGCCTCTTCATGAACAGGACCTTTCCACTCTTTCCGACCGGATCACGAAAGTCCTTGTTTATTCTCCGAAAAAAGCACTGACCGATTCACTTCGTAAGGTGCCGGAACTGGAGATCACCGCCTCTATGTCCCATGTCATCGACATCATGGCCTCGGGTTCCACAAAAGGGAATGCGGTCCGCGCCCTCGCCGCTCATCTGGAAGTCGACATTTCTTCTGTCTACTGCTTCGGAGATAACGAAAACGATATCAGCATGTTTACCTGCGGTGCAGTCGGCATTGCCATGGGAAATGCCTCAGAAGAAACGAAATCCTATGCCGCGATGGTGACCCGTAACTGCAAAGATGACGGAGTCGCCTACGCGATCCGCCATCTTCTGTAAGTTTATCTGTTTTTTCGAAATCTCTTAGGATCCTTATGCCAGACGGCTCTTGACGCAGCCGGAGACCTTCTCCTTTGTGTCTGCAAGACGGGCACGGGAAGCTTCTTCCGTATTGGCATAGATACCAAAGTAGATCTTCAGCTTCGGCTCTGTGCCGGAAGGACGGGCACAAGCCCAATCCAGACCCTTATCGCCACCCAGTTCATAAAGGAGAACATTGGACTTCGGAAGAGCGATGTCTTCCAATTCGATTCCGTTATCTGTAAATACATAGCGCTTGGAAGTCTGGTAGTCGCGGACAGCCACGATCGGCGCTCCACCCAGAAGCTTCTGGGCATCGGAGAGGTTACCGCAGCTTTCCAGATCAGCACGAAGAGACTTCATGGCACCTGAGATCTTCTCAATCCCTTCTTTCCCTTCCAGTGTGAAGGACACAGCTTCTTCAAACCCGTATCCGAAGCGCTGGTAAATGCTCTCGAGACGGTCAAGAAGCGACTGGCCTCTTTCTCTGGACTGGGCCAGCATACCGGCGATCAGCATGGCGGCAACCACCGCATCCTTATCACGGACATCTAAGCCCGCCAGATAGCCGTAGCTCTCTTCAAATCCGAACTGGAAGTGTTTGTTTCCGAACTCGTCATCCAGCTTGATCCTCTCGCCGATAAACTTAAATCCGGTAAGCACTTCCTGCAGTTCCACGCCGTAGTAGCGGCAGATGGCACCGGCCAGTTTACTGGAAACAATAGTGGTCACGGCAAAAGAATTCTCCGGAAGCTCGCCTGCAGTCTTTTTCGAATCCAGAATATAATCCAGAAGCATCAGGCCGACCTGGTTGCCGGAAAACGGGACATAGACTTCCTGTCCGTCTTTTTTCGCACGGACAGCAATACCGATACGGTCGCTATCCGGGTCTGTACCGATTACGAGATCCGCATCCACTTTCTTGGCAAGTTCGATCGCCATGGAAAGCGCAGCCGGATTTTCCGGGTTCGGGACTTCTACTGTGGGGAAAGAACCGTCAGGCAGTTCCTGCTCCGGTACAACATGTACATTTTCCAGACCGATCTTTTTCAGGATCCGGCGCACCGGTTTATTTCCCGAACCATGAAGCGGCGTATACACAATGGACATATCCTTCTGATTGAGGATCGCCTGACGGTCGATCACCAGCTTATCCAGCATATCTGTGTAAGCTTCGTCTACCGCCTCGCCCCAGTATGTCAGAAGGCCCTTTGCCTTTGCCTCTTCCAGGCTGTCCGGATGGATCGTGCGGATATCTTCGATTCCTTCGATGAAACCCAGGATCTTGGATGCAGCCTCCGGCGGAACCTGTCCGCCATCTTCGCCGTATACCTTGTATCCGTTATACTTGGACGGGTTATGGGATGCAGTGATCATGACACCGGCAAAAGCCTTGTGCCAGCGGACCGAATACGACAGCATCGGAACCGGACGAAGCTCATCCGAAAGATATACACGGATACCCATGGATGTCAGGGTACGGGCAGTGATCTCTGCAAACTCCGGGGAGAAATGACGGGAGTCGTAGGAAATCACGACACCTCTCTTCATCGCCTCTTCCCCCTCGCTGACGATGTATTTGCCGAGACCGGCGGAAGCCTTGGACACAATGTACATGTTCATACGGTTGGTTCCGGCGCCCAGCACACCACGAAGACCGGCGGTTCCGAATTCCAGATCACGGAAGAAACGTTCTTCGATCTCTTTCTTGTCATCTTTGATGGCCAGAAGCTCTGCACGGGTAGCCTCATCAAAATACGGATCTTCACTCCAAAACTTGTACAATTCTTCTACGCTCATTTTTTCTCCTCCTCATTTTTCGTATTCTTATCTGTTGCCGCTGAAACAGCAGCTTTTTTTACATTCTTTTCCGAAGACTCTTTTTTCTTTCGAAGCATCACAAAAGTCATGGCCGCAAACAGCAATATACCGGCAGCGCTGGCCGCAAGGCCGACTTTCCATCCCGGCGGGGTGAACTTCAGTTCCACAGTATGGGCTCCGGAAGAAACCGGCACACTTAAGAACGCATCCTGGTAAGGCAGGATCTCGGTCTTCTGTCCGTCCACATAGGCTTCCCAGCCATCTTCATATGAAGCAGTCACGATCAGGAGACGGTCCTCCCGGGCATTTGTCTTCACGACATAGTGTCCGTTTTCAGCCGAAACGCTGTCCAGTCCGGAGGTCAGTGCTGCCTTATGCGGTGCGATCGCCTCCGGCTTCAAATAAGCCAGGATCGGAGAAAAAGATCCGAATACCGCATCATTGACCCGGATATCCAGTTTGATTTCTTCGCCATTTTTGAAAGAACCCAGATTCAGGATCTGGCTATAATACGAATTCGAGTCATTCTCAAACACTGACACATCATTTACATAGATATCTGTAACCACCTGAAGATACGAATACGGAATCAGGAAATAGATAGCGCCATTCCGATCTGCTGTAAAGGTGGTGCGAAGCACCATAGGTGCATTTTCATTATTCCGGAGATAATAGGAAAGCCCCGCTGCCTTTTTATTCTTCGACTCCAGACTGAGCTCGTTATCGATCTTGTCACCTTTTGTGATCGTTCCTTCCGGCGGAATGTCCGTCTTCTGGCCGTTAAATACTTCCCATTCCGGTGTCCAGGTATCGTAGATCTCTGATGCATCCTGACCGGAAAGGGATTCGATCCACTGTTCCTGGAAAGCGAAGTAATCTTTGTTCTTCTCATCTTTTTCCAGTTTAAATCCGTCAAAGGATCCGGCATTATCCTTCGCAAGAAGTGCTGCCGGCATGGCATATTCATTCTCAAAAAGATAGTAGGAACCTACGTTACTCTTATACTGTAATTCCGAGATCGTATGATTCGTTGAAACAATATAACGGACACCCAGAACCGAGTCAGCAGGAAGGATCGTATTGATGTGTTCCATTGCAAAGTAATTATAATTCGACCGGTATCCCAGCTGCTTCAGGAAATGATCGGTCTTCTTATTGGACATAGAAGCAAAGATACTGATCCCTTGCGTGTTCATGTAGTAAGGAACATTGTTGGAGTAGAAAAGACGGTGCCAGGGATAATGGATCTCTGTACGGGACCAGCTCCCCCGATCGATTTTTTCAGACAGCTTCTGAATATCCGAAATCATTTCCTCAAATTCTCTGGCATCCTGCACACCGCTAAAGATCTCCGGGAGGTAGCATCGGGGATTGAAAACAACGATTTCGATCGCGATCACGGCTACGAGGAATACTGTGCCAAAACGTTTCAGGTTATAGATCATCTCCGGCCACTTATCCAGTGTTTTTCCATAGAGAAGCACACAGATCAGAAGCGACAGCAGGATCGTGGCAAAGAAGGTGTTATTCTTTTTCTGCATCAGGCCAAAACTCTGGGAAATAAGCGCTATGCCGCAGATAACACCAAACGAAGCGAGGAAGTGTTTCTTTGCTGCCTCTTTCATGAACATGTAGGAATAAAAAGCCACCAGGATCATGACAAAGGAGAATAGGTAAGAATAGCGGTAATTAAACCAGTTCGGGTGATCAAAGAGATGCCATGCCCGATTTAATAGCGGGAACTGAAAGGACAAAAGGCCGAAACCAAAGGCAAAACCGATTGCCTTCTTCAATGATTTCATGATCTTCGGATTGAAGAAGAAAAGGATACACAGGAACAGCACAGCTAATCCGCAGAATATCTGCGGAAGATTGCCGGACAGATCCACCACCTTTTTCTCGATCAGCTGATCAAATACAGATACCATCGGGAATTCCGGATCCATCGACAGTCCGCCGTTATTAATTGTATAGTCCGGGTTACCAATGGTATTCAGACCGGCCGGAAGCAGGATGCAGGCACTCATCATCGCTGCCGTCACTGCAGACAGGATAAATAATCCGACTGTCTTCATTCCCTCATTCTGCTTTTCCTTTGAAAAATGCCCCTGGTAACCCATAACACTAAGAAGATAAATAAAGGAAAAAACTCCGACCATATAGGCCATATAGTAGCCGGACACAAACAACAGGAACAAAATGAGTGTCAGCACCGGCCATTTTTTTCTGTTTTCAATAAACTGTTCGGCCAGAAGGATAATAAGCGGCAGAAGAGCAAAGCCGTCCAGCCACATGATGTTGAACATGAACACCATGGCAAAGGAGCAAAGCGGGTACATAAGACCGAAAAGAATGGTCATATTGTCTTTCGACTTGAATTTCCGGTCCAGAAGCCATGTCATAAAAGCTCCCGCAAAAGACAGCTTCAGCATGATAAGAAGTGTCACCGCCGTCTGGATCTGCTCCATCGGGAACAGGAATACGAGAAGATTCAAGGGACTCGAAAGGTAGTATGCGAAGACACCCATGGCATTTCCGCCAAGGCCAAGTGTCTGGCTGTATAAAAGAGACTGTCCGCCTGTCAGAGCCTGTTTCAGTCCGACCAGGTACGGGCCATATTGCGCACCTAAATCTGAAGTGAATACATTTCTCTCTCCGAACGGGACGATCATATTGATCATGAATACGACCATCATTGCCAGGAAAGTGATAATAAATGCCAGCCACGGACGATAATCGAAACTGATCTTTCGTCCTTCCTTCTCAAGTGAAGTCTTCTCGATCATGTGCGTTCTCCTTACACTGATATCAGTAGCATCATATCACAAAACCACTATGTTTCCAAAAGGGTCACAATCGCCCGTTTCTTATCCGATGCTATGTGTAGTATACTGAATATATAAATATTTAAGCTTTGATGAGGTGATGACATGCTGATCAGCCTGATGGTTCCCTGCTATAACGAAGAAGAAGCCCTTCCTTTTCTGTATGACGCACTTTGTAAAGTCATGGCAGAATGCTCGGAATATGAGTATGAACTGATCTTCGTCAATGACGGAAGCCGGGATAAGACCCTCTCTGTTCTGAAGGGTATGGCCGAAAAAGATCCGCGGGTACATTACCTTTCTTTCTCCCGTAACTTTGGAAAAGAGGCAGCCATGTATGCCGGACTTGCCGCGGCCAATGGTGAGTGGATCGGTCTTTTGGATGCCGATATGCAGGATCCGCCGTCCCTTCTTCCGCAGATGTTTGCTGCTCTCAAAAATGACGAGTGTGATATTATTGCCACGCGGCGTGTCTCCCGAAAAGGAGAACCGCCGATCCGAAGCTGGTTCGCCCGCCGTTTCTACCACCTGATCAACCGTTTTACAGATGTGGAGATCGTAGATGGCGCAAGAGATTTCCGTGTCATGCGCCGTCCGGTCGTAGATGCGATCCTTTCTCTGGGAGAACGTCAGCGATTCAGTAAAGGTATCTTTGCCTGGGTCGGATTCCGTACCAAGTGGCTGGAATATGAAAATGTCGAGCGTGTCGCCGGCGAAACGAAATGGTCCTTCTGGAAATTGTTCCGTTATGCCATCGAAGGTATCGTCTCTTTTACCACCGCTCCTTTGCGGCTGGCAACGATCGTCGGTTTCCTGACATCACTTGGTGCCTTTATCTATTTGCTTTACTACTTCATCCACGCGATCATCTATCAGATCTGGGATAAAGTCGCCGGTTACCCGTCACTTCTTTCCTTCATGCTCTTCCTGGGCGGCATGATCCTCATGGCCCTGGGTATCATCGGTGAATATCTGGCCAAGACCTACATCGAAGTCAAGCGCCGTCCGCTCTATGTCATCGCAGAGGACAATATGAATGGCGTTAGTGAGAAGAAGTAACATATTATAAAAACCGTGCAGAAATAAAACTTCTCGCGCTGGTCCTCGGGCTTCGCCCTGCGGAGGCGTGTCGAAGTATTTTCATGCGCGGTTTTCTATACTGTTGTCTTCTCGCTATTGTCGTTCTATTTGTCGCAAGAAAAAAGTCCCGGAGCGATTCCGCAGGCTGTAAGCCGAGGACCAGCGACGGGACTTTTATTCATGCGACTAATTAGCGATTAGCGAGAAACTGTAACTTTCTTCATCTTCTGCTCTTTAAGCGGGCGGTCGCCGCGGTCTGTCGGAGTAGAAGCGATCTCGTCAACAACCTCGATACCTTCGATGATCTTACCAAATGCAGCATAGTTGCCATCAAGGAACGGGCCGTCTTCGTGCATGATAAAGAACTGGGAACCGGCAGAGTTCGGATCTCCGGCACGAGCCATGGAAAGTACACCACGCTCATGAGACAGATTATTCTCAACACCGTTGGCTCTGAACTCACCTTTGATGTGATGGCCCGGACCACCCATGCCGGTACCTGTCGGGTCACCGCCCTGGATCATGAATCCGGAAATAACACGGTGGAAGATCAGTCCGTCATAAAAACCTTTTTCGATCAGATCAATAAAATTCTGTACGCTGATCGGCGCCACATCCGGATACAGCTCCAGCTTCATGATGCCGCCGTTCTCCATTTCAATCGTAACAATCGGATTTGCCATAATTCAAATCTCCTTTTTCGGAATTGTAGAAGGTCATCACAGACCATATATCAGATAGTACGGGAAAAGAACTGAATTTGCAAGAATTCCCTTCTACGAGCATCTCACCTGCCCAAACAATATTGCGCATGAAAAAACCTTCGACACGCCTCCGCAGGAGCTTTAGCTCCGAGGACCAGCGCAAGAAGTTTTATTTCGGCGCGAAGATTACCATTTCAGATTTTCATAGAATACTTCTTCCAAAGTCAGTCCTTTCGCCGGCATCGTTTTTCCGGCCTCTTTTCTGACCCCGTCTCCGGCAAGGAGTTTTTCGATCTCCTGCTTCGTCATTTTCCCCTGACCGACATAGACCAGGGTCCCTGCCATAATGCGGACCATGTTGTAAAGGAAGGACTCTCCGATGACCGTGATCTCAATCAGATCCGGATCTCCTTCAGCGCGTTTCACATAGACGGACTTCATAGTACGGATCGGAGTGATGTCCGGTCCACCCTGGGCGCGGAAAGCAGAAAAATCGTGCGTGCCGACAAAAGCCTGCGCCGCCTCATTCATCGCCTCCACATTCAGTACTCCCGGTACAAATGCCTCTGTCCGGCGGTTTACTGCCGATGGGACTTTTGCATTTCTGACGCGGTAACAGTAGCGTTTACCGTGGGTATCGAACCGGGCATGAAATGTATCCGGCATCTCTTTTGCCGCTTTTACCACCAGATCCTCCGGAAGTACCGCATTTAATGCCAGCGGGATCTTATCGGCCGGAATCGGGAAAGGCACATCCACGTGGGAGATATGTCCTTTCGCGTGCACACCGGAATCCGTCCGGCTGCACCCGTAAATACGACAGAAGCGCCCGTACACCTTCTCCACTGCTTCTTCCAGTGTCTGCTGTACGGAGCGCCCGTTATCCTGTCTTTGGAAACCGACAAAATCGGTCCCATCATATTCGGTGAGTAAAGCGATGCGGATATCCGCAGTATTGGCCGCCTTTGCTTCCTCACTCATATTCTCAGCCCTGAAGCTTGTCGTCGAAGCAGGCCTTGCCCATCATGGCGGCGCCGACGATACCTGCATCATTACCCATCTGTGCTACACGGATCTCAGTCTTTTTGACACCCGGGCCGAAGAAAGGCTTACTCATTGTCTTTTCGCGAAGCGGAACCATCAGCGGATCACCCTCGTTGCAGACACCGCCGCCGATCAGAAGGACCTCCGGCATAAATGTGTTGATAACATTTGCCAGACCTTCGGAAAGGTACTCGAGATAAGTATCAACGACCTTGGAAGCGACTTCATCGCCTCTTCTCTGTGCCTCGAAAGCGGTCTGTCCGTTGACTTTTCCTCTCTCTTCAATGACTTCGTTGAGCTTAGAATCCGGATTGGCTTGTGCCGCTTCCTTAGTCATGCGAACCAATGCCGAAGCGGAAGAATAAGCTTCGAAGCAGCCTTTTCTGCCGCAGGAGCAAGGAACACCACCGGCAACAAGAACCGTGTGGCCGAATTCGGAACCGGCCTGGTTAAAGCCGGAGAAAATACGGTTATTAATGATGACACCGCAGCCGATGCCGGTACCGATGGTAATAGTAACGGAATCTGCCACATCCGCCGCCGCGCCGGAAACACTCTCCGCCATCGCTGCGCAGTTTGCGTCGTTATCGATATAGACCGGAAGGTCGATCACACTTCTGATGATTTTTCTCATCGGTGCATTTACAAAAGGAAGATTCGTGGCATAGACCAGCGTACCGGCTTTGTTATCCGGTGTTCCCGGAGATCCGATTCCGATCGCCGCCACATCCGACTCATTCACGCCGGCATCCGCGATCGCCTCTTTGGCCAGTTTTCCCATGTCCGTGATGATCTCTTCCATCGGACGGTCCGCATTGGTCTTCACACTCACGCGGTTCAAAAGTTCACCTTTTTCGGAAACCACACCGGCCTTGATGTTCGTTCCCCCCAGATCAATTCCTACAAAATAAGCCATTTCAAAACTCTCCTCTTGTTTGAAAATCGTTTTTCGCAATACGTGAATTATTTTACTTCATCTTCCACAAGAAATCCACCGCCAGCGGCAGGAAAGCCACTACCGTCAGGATCACAAACCACAAATAGTCACTGCCCTTCATGCGAAGAGGATGGAGCTTGGTCTTTCCTACTCCGCCTTTATAGCAACGGGCATCCATTGCGACTGCCAGTTCTTCGGCGCGTTTAAATGCACTGACGAAAAGCGGGACAAGCACGGTGACATATCCCTGGGCGCGCTGGAAGATATTTCCCGTGTCGTATTCGGCGCCACGGGAAGACTGCGCCTTCATGATCTTATCCGTCTCCTCCACAAGTGTCGGTATGAAACGAAGTGCGATGGAGATGGTCATAGCCATCTCATTGACCGGCACATGGAGCACCTTCAGCGGAGATCCCAGGGATTCCAGCGCATCCGCGAACTTCAAAGGCGTGGTAGTCAATGAAAGCAGAAGGCTGGTCGCCAATATAAGAAGCAGCAGGCGGCATGCCAGAAGCACTGCGTTTTCCACGCCTCCCGTTGTGATCACCAGAAATTTCCAGCGCCACAGTTCATCTCCGGACCGGATCGTAAAGATGTTGATCACGAAGATAAAAGCCATGATAAATATGATCGGCCGCACCGATTTCAGTATCTCGATGAAGTTGATCCGGGAAAGTAATGCCATGAAAAACACCACAGCAAAGGTGGCCATCAGGGCAACCGGACTTCTTGCCATGAAAATCGACGCCATGTACACCACAAAAAGGATGACCTTCACGCGCGGATCCAGTTTATGCAGCACCGAGTCACCGTTGACGTAACGGCCGATGGAGACATCCTTCATCATGCGTCCGTCACCTCCCTGCCTCCGAATACCAGCGATTCTGCAGCGCGTTCCACGTCAAACTCCAGTTCGTCCGCATATGGGAAAGTCTTTTTCAATTCCTTCATGGTCCGCATCAGAAGCGGGCAATCCAGACGCATGCTGAGATAATCCGATTGCTCGGAAAAGAGCTCTCTCGGAGTTCCGAAGAAAGTCTGCCGTCCGTGTTTTAAAACCAGGATCCGATCTGCGATCTGGGCGGCTTTATCCATATCATGAGATACAAGCACAATGGATTTTCCCTGATCGCGCAAAGTCTCGATATAGCCGAAGATCTCCTTCTGTCCTACCGGATCAAGGCCTGCGGCAGGCTCGTCCAGGATCAGCACATCCGGATTCATGGCCAGAATACCGGCAAAAGCCACTCGGCGTTTTTGTCCGCCGGACAGTTCGAACGGAGAACGCTCCAGCACATCTTCAGAAAGCCCCACAAGCGGAAGCGATTCCATCATCAGTTTCTTCGCTTCTTCCTCACTGTAGCCCATTTTCTTCGGACCAAACATGATGTCCTTAGCCACCGTTTCCTCAAACAGCTGATATTCCGGATACTGGAACAGAAGTCCTACATGACGGCGGATCTTTTTGATTTCTGTATTCTTGTCGGTGGTGATATATTTTTTCTCCTCTTCATCCCAGATTTCGACCTGTCCTTCCAGAGGACGGAGAATACCATTGAGATGGGAGATCAGGGTCGTTTTTCCCGACCCGCTGTGACCGATCACGGCAACGATCTCACCCTTTTTCAGGTCAAAACTGATGTCGCTGATGGTCTTTTTCTCTTTTTTATCGTAGCTGTGCGCCAGGTTTTTCACACGAAGCATCACCTGATCCGGCACTTTTCGTGCCGTTCTGGCAGGAGGTGCAGAAAGTTCCTTTCTTTCCGAAAGGATCTCTGTGATGGTCTTGATGGCTTCTTTTTCCGATGTAAATGCACTTCTCGGGATCTCATGACCGGTGAGTTTTCCTACTTCCCACAAAAGTTCCGCCCACTTCGGAAGCTCTAATCCCAGCTCCCGGATCAGGTCCACCTGTGAAAAGACTTCAGATGGCGTACCTTCCACACGAAGTTTCCCCTTTTCCAGGACAATGACCCGGTCAGCCAGGAAGGCCTCATGCATATCGTGGGTAATATGAAGTACAGTAATATGTTTATCCTGCCGCATCCGGCTGACCAGATGCAAAAATTCATCTCGTGCCTTCGGATCCAGCATGGATGTGCTCTCATCCAGGATCAGAAGCTCCGGCTCCATCGCAAGAACACCTGCGATCGCAAGTCTCTGCTTCTGTCCGCCGGACATGGCGGAAGGCTGCTTCTTGGCATGTTCCAGAAGTCCGACGTAGCCCAGTGCTTTTTCCACACGAAGAGCCAGCTCGGGAAGCGGTACCGAAAGGTTTTCCGGTCCGAATGCCACATCTTCTTCCACTGTCGTTCCTACGATCTGGTTATCCGGATTCTGGAAAACCATGCCGCAATTCGAACGGATCGTCCAGAAGTTCTCCTCATCATTGGCAGATAATTCGAAGACCTTATATTTCCCGGAATCAGGGTATTCCAGAAGATTGATCATCTTTGCCAAAGTGGATTTGCCGGAACCGTTTCTGCCTAAGATGGCGACGTATTCGCCCTTTTTGACAGAAAAAGACACATGGTCCACCGCCAATACATCTGAACCGACATTGGTCGAATAGGCAAACGTCAGCTCCTGTGCTTCAACCGTCTGCGTATATTCAGGTATGGCTTTGATCTGTGAATCCATGTGTTTTCTCCCTGAAGTATTTTTGAATAATAGACAAAGTGACGGATGGAATGGACCCATCCGTCACTTTCTTAAATCATTTCAGATCGTTCCGGACAGTCTTACTCAGCAAAGGTGAGCAGAGCCATCTCGGAAGCGTCACCGCGACGTGCACCGAGCTTAACGATCTTGGTGTAACCACCCTTGTGGTTTACCAGAGCCGGTGCGATCTCATTGTAGAGAATGTCAACCGGGTTAACTACGTTACCCTCAGCGTCGTGGGACTTTCTGAGCCAGTAAGCTGCATTCTTACGAGCAGCCAAACGGGAAGGAGCGTCAACCTGAACCGTCTTCTTGGTTACTTCACGATCAACTACCTCGTACTTCTTGCCATTCTTAGAAGTCTTGGAAACCAGGACCTTCATGCCCTTTGCATCCAGCTTCGCAGAAGAAACAGTAACTTCCTTTTCTGTGTAGTTGTCCTTCTCACGGATCGCATCGGCAATCAGCTTGTCAATGATCTTGCTGACTTCCTTAGCGCGGGCCAGAGTGGTAACAACATGCTTTCTGTTCTCAGCAAGTGCCTTTCCGTCTTCTTTAACCGGGCAAACAACCAGAGATGTTGCCAGATTTCTCAAAATTGCGATACGCTGATCGCTTACTCTTCCTAATTTTCTGTAACCTGCCATGGGTTCATACCTCCTGTAAATTTACAATATCCTAGCGTGCCCGCAAGCTCGCTATTTAGTCCTCGACATCTGCGAGAGACAGATCCATATCCTCGAGTTTCTGGATAACTTCTTCCAGAGACTTCTTACCGAGGTTACGAACTTTCATCATTTCGTCTTCCGACTTAGCGACCAGATCACCGATCGTGTTGATACCTGCACGCTTGAGGCAGTTGTATGTACGAACGGAGAAATCCAGATCCTCGATCACGATATCGTGTGTGGAGTTCTTGCTGGTGCTGTCATCCGAATCACGGAAGCTCGGGCCGTTGGCCACGTCCGTCAAAGCGGTGAACAGACCCAGGTGCTCACGAAGGATGGCCGCTGCAGAAGACAGAGCCTCATCTACCTTAATGGTAGCATCGGTCCATACTTCCAGCGTCAGGCTGTCAAAGTCTGTGCGCTCACCAACACGGGTGTTCTCGATACGATAGTTAGCCTTCTTTACCGGAGTAAAGATGGAGTCGATCGCGATCACGCCGATCGTCTGTGTAGCCGGCTTGTTCTGATCAGCTGTGGCATAACCACGGCCCTTGCTGATTGTCAGCTCGATGAACAGGCGGCCTGCACCATTCATGGTTGCAATGACATGATCCGGATTCATGATCTCGACTTCTTCGTCGTGCACGATGTCACCAGCTGTGACAACACCGGTCTTGCCTTCATCCATGCTGATGTACACGGTCTTCGGTGTATCTACGTGAAGCTTCGCACGGATACCCTTAACGTTGAGGATGATCTCAGTCATATCCTCGATTACGCCCGGGATCGTGGAGAACTCGTGGTAGACGCCTTCAACACGAATGGATGTTACCGCCGCGCCCGACAAGGAAGACAGAAGCACTCGACGAAGGGAGTTACCCAGTGTCGTACCGTAGCCACGCTCAAGAGGAGCAACTACGTATTTACCGTAGGAGCTGTCTTCGTTCAGTTCTACACACTCAATTGTTGGCTTCATAATTTCAATCATATTTATCCTCCTAGCGCTTTATGCAAGCAGCACGGTGCCATTACTTCGAGTACAACTCGACGATCAGTGTCTCCTTGACCTCGAGATCAACATCTTCACGAGCCGGTTCTCTTACGATGGAGCCGGTCAGTGTCTCTTCGTTGAAGGACAGCCAAGCCGGTACCGGACGGTTGTTGCTGAGTGTCTCAAACTTCGGAGACTTTCTGGATGTCTCCTTCACTGCGATGGTATCGCCTACCTTCAATGTCATGGAAGGAATGTTTGCCTTCTTGCCATTGACGAGGAAATGTTCATGGGTAACCAGCTGACGTGCTTCTGCACGGGAAGAAGCCAGACCCAGACGATATACGACGTTGTCGAAACGGAGTTCGAGGAGCTCGAGGAGCTTTTCACCGGTCTTACCCTGCTTACGCTCAGCGCGTGCATAAGTAAGTCTGAACTGCTTCTCCAGAACGCCATAGAAACGCTTTGTCTTCTGCTTCTCACGAAGCTGTAAACCATATTCTGAAACTTTCTTTCTGCCCTGACCATGCTGACCCGGAGCGGCACTCTTCTTAGCAAGTGCACACTTTGCGGAATAGCATCTCTCACCCTTGAGGAAGAGCTTGTCTCCTTCTCTGCGGCAGAGACGGCAGGTTCCTTCTGTATATCTAGCCATTCTCTATACCTCCGAACTCAGACTCTTCTTCTCTTAGGCGGTCTGCAACCATTGTGCGGAACAGGAGTAACATCTTTGATCATGGTTACTTCCAGACCGGCTGTCTGCAAAGCGCGGATTGCGGATTCACGACCCGGACCCGGACCCTTTACAAATACTTCTACTGTACGCATGCCGTGATCCGCTGCCTTCTTACCGGCATCCTCAGATGCCATCTGAGCAGCAAACGGTGTACCCTTACGGGAACCCTTCATGCCCATCTCACCGGCAGAAGCCCAGGAGATTGCATTACCCTGCATATCAGTGATTGTTACGATTGTGTTGTTAAATGTAGCGTGAATATGTGCCTGACCTTTGTCAATATTCTTACGCTCTCTTCTCTTCGGTCTTGCGGCCGTTTTCTTAACTGCTTTAGCTGCCATGGGTCCGCCTCCTTACTTCTTCTTACCAGCGATCGTACGCTTCGGTCCCTTACGGGTACGAGCGTTCGTCTTTGTGCGCTGACCACGAACAGGAAGACCCATTCTGTGACGACGGCCACGATAGCATCCGATTTCTGTCAGTCTCTTAATATTAAGGGAAACTTCTCTTCTGAGGTCACCCTCTACATTGTAATTGTTTTCGATCTGATCACGAATCTTAGCGATGTCATCCTCAGACAGATCCTTCACGCGTGTGTCAGGATTGATCTGGGTCTCAGCAAGAATACGATCAGAACTTGTCTTACCAATGCCATAAATGTACGTAAGAGCAATCTCTACTCTCTTGTCATTTGGCAGATCTACACCGGCAATACGAGCCATTCTGTGTACCTCCATGAATGAATCAATTTAGTTTGTTTTCGTATATATATGACATGCTGATGCTAAGATCCTCTCGTGTTAGGAGAGGCAGCCGCCTTGGCATAACTTGTGCATGTAATATCCTACTTTTTCTTGTTCCCGCCTGCATCGGACCGAGCAAAAAGTCCGGCAGACAAGGATTAACCCTGCTTCTGCTTATGCTTAGGGTCAGAGCAGATGATCATAACGCGTCCGTTGCGGCGGATAACCTTGCACTTCTCGCACATGGGCTTTACCGATGGTCTTACTTTCATGTGTCAAACCTCCCTGCTATAAAAAAAACAATACAAAACGACATGCGCTATACGCGCACGCTAAAATATTATACCAAAAACTCTTTGCGATGCAAGTGGTTTTTTTGGCTTTTTCTGAATTTTTTCATGCGCAGGGTGTCTGCGCCGAAAATCTCTCGATTATTTCGCGCGCCAGGTGATGCGGCCACGAGACAGATCGTACGGGGAAAGCTCCATGGTGACACGGTCTCCCGGCAGGATCTTAATGTAATTCTGGCGAAGCTTGCCGGAAATGTGCGCCAGCACAATATGGCCGTTCTCCAGCTTTACCTTAAATGTAGCGTTCGGCAGTGCATCATCAACGATGCCTTCTACTTCGATCACATCTTCTTTAGACATTCTTACCCTCCGTTAATGTTATGATTTCAGGACCATTCTCTGTAATGATGATGGTGTTTTCATAGTGCGCCGCGTACTTTCTGTCGCGGGTGATGACTGTCCAGTCATCGTCCAGCAGTGCGATCTCGCGTCTGCCGCTGGAGATCATGGGCTCAACACAGAATGCCATGCCCTTTACGATTCTCGGACCATGTCCGGCTCTTCCGTAGTTCGGAACATCCGGATCCTCATGAAGCTTCTGTCCGATGCCGTGACCTGTCAGCTCACGGATGACTCCGTAACCGAAGCTTTCGGCATAAGCCTGAACTGCAGCGGAAACATCGCCGATGCGGTGTTCCGTATTTGCCATTTCAAAACCTTTCCAGAAACATTCTTCTGTCACGCGGATCAGTTTCGCGGCTTCCTCGGAGATCTGGCCTACGGCAAATGTTCTGGCTGCATCAGCATGGTAACCGTCCAGAGAACAGCAGACATCGCAGGTAACGATATCCCCTTCCTTCAGGACCTTATCCTTTCTCGGGATGCCATGTACAATGACCTCGTTGGGAGAAACACATATCTGTCCCGGGAACGGCGGATCTCCATAATGGTAAGAAGAGGAGATTGCGCCATACTTATCAAAAGTCTTTCTGGCAATCTCATCCAGCTCCCAGGTAGAAATACCCGGTTCTACTGCCTGTCCCAGTGCATGAAGAGCGGCCTCGACCACTTTTCCTGCTTCTCTCATTTTTGCGAATTCTGCTTCTGTTTTGATCTGAATCATGTTTCAGCCTTTCTAAAAGCCCATTTTGGCGAGCGCGGCACTGGCCTGCTCGAAAGCATGCTCCGGGCTTTGGGAGTTATCTGCTTCAATCACGATACCCTTATCCGCATAAAAATCGATCAGCGGCTTGGTATTCTTTTCATAGGTCTCCAGTCTGGCCTTAACGGTCTCCGGCTTGTCATCATCACGATGTACGACTTCCTTGCCGCAAACATCGCAGACACCCTCGACCTTGGTCGGACGGGAAACTACATTGTAGCTTTCGCCACAAGACAAACATACACGACGGTTTACAACACGCTCCATGATCACTTCAGCCGGAACGGTTACGTTGATGACTGCATCGATCTTGGAACCGCTCTTAGCCAGCATCTCATCCAGCTTTTCAGCCTGTGCGATCGTTCTCGGGAAACCATCGAGGAGATAACCATTGGCGCAATCATCCTGGGAAAGACGATCCTCTACCATAGAGATCGTCAGTTCATCCGGAACCAGTGCACCCTGGTCAATATACTTCTTAGCTTCGATACCCAGCGGAGTCTGCTCCTTGATATTGGCACGGAAAATATCTCCCGTGGAAATATGGGTGATCTTATATTCTCTTTTCAATACAGCGGCCATGGTTCCTTTTCCGGATCCCGGTGCGCCAAGTAAAATCAGTTTCATACTGCACCCTCCTTTTCTCTTAAGGCACGCACAGCCTCGCGTGCGTGATGCACACGAGGCTGTCGTTTGAAATCATTCAATTGTCTGTGCATTACCGTTAGCCAGCATAACACGTTTCCTGCATTGGTTCAATCAAGGAATCCCTTGTAGTTGTGAGTAACCATCTGAGACTCGATCTGATCGACCAGATCATTTGCAACACCTGTCATGATAAGAACAGATGTACCGGCGAACCATACGCCTTCCATGCCGGTCAGCTTACCGAGCAGTGTCGGTACGAGAACCACGATGCACAGGAAGCAGGCATCACACCAGTTAAGACGGTTCGCAACCTTCGCGATGAACTCGGAAGTCGGACGGCCCGGACGAACACCCGGAATAAAGCCACCGTTCTTCTGCAGGTTCTGCGAGATCTCGATCGGATTGAACTGGATCATCGAATAGAAGAACACGAAAAGGAAAATGCAGAAGAAATATGCTACATAGTAGAACGGGCTGGAACCGAAGTTTCTGAACCATTCTACGATCACGTTCTTACTGTTCGAGAAGAAGAAAGTTACGATCGTGGACGGAAGGGACAGGAAAGACATTGTGAAGATAACCGGCATAACGCTGGACTGGTTTACCTTCAGCGGAATGTATGTATTCTGTCCGCCATAGACCTTTCTTCCGATAACTTTCTTACTGTACTGAACCGGAATTCTTCTTTCCGCATTCTGTACGAATACGCAGAAAATAATTGTTACCAGGGACACGAATGTAACCAGCAGGAATGCAATTACACCGATGGTGTTACCAAGGGCAGCATTCTTGAACTTACCGGCAATGTTCAGTGCATCATAGTAGAGCATTCTGGCCATTTCCGGAATTCTTGTGACGATACCGGCAAAGATGATAAGGGAAACACCGTTGCCGATGCCCTTCTCATTGATACGCTCGCCGAGGAATACGACGAAGCAGGTACCGGCGGTAAATGTCAGGATGATCAGAGCCGCAGCCAGAGGCTTCGGCAGATAGCTGGTCATCGCACTACGTGTCGCGTAGGTGAAGAAAGAAGCCTGAAGAACTGCGAGACCAACAGTCATGTAACGAGTCAGCTTCTGCAGCTTCTTCTGTCCCTCTTCGCCTTCTTTTGCCATATTCTCCAAAGCCGGGATGGCTACTGTCAGGAGCTGGATAATAATGGAGGAGTTGATGTAAGGCGTAATACCCATCGCAAAGATCGTTGCCGCATAAAGGCCACCACCTGCGATAATATCCATCAAGCTACCAATCTGACCCCAGTTACTGACGATTGAGGAAAACTCGGTACGGTTAATACCCGGACAGGGAATGAGACCGCCGACCATGTAAAGCCCAAGAATAAACAGCGTAAACAGCAGTTTCTTGCGCAGATCCGGCAGACGGAATGCATTCACTAAGGTGTCAAATACGCCCTTCATGTTATACCTCCAGTGCCGATCCACCAGCCTTTTCGATTTTCTCCTTCGCGGAAGCAGAGAACTTCTTGGCCTTAACAGTTAACTTCTTGGTCAGATCGCCGTTACCGAGGACCTTAATACCATCGTTTACCTTACCAAGAGTGATGATACCGGCATCTGCGAGAATGGTTGCATCAACCTCTGCACCGTTATCAAACTTCTCCAGATCAGAAACGTTGATCTCTACATACTCAGCAGCAAAACGCTTGTTGTTGAAACCACGCTTCGGCAGACGTCTGTAAAGAGGCATCTGGCCACCTTCGAAACCAGGACGTACACCGCCACCGGAACGAGCATTCTGACCCTTGTGTCCTCTACCGGCAGTCTTACCGTTACCGGATCCGGCACCACGGCCCTTACGATATGCTTTCTCGTTTCCGCAGGAAGACATTTCATTCAGTTTCATGTTTCCTATACCTCCATTACACTTCTTCGCACTTAACAAGATGTGCTACAGTGCGAACCATGCCGCGAATTGCTTCGTTGTCAGCCTTCTCTACAGACTGGCCGATCTTTTTCAGACCGAGCGCAGCAACAGTAGCAGCCTGGTTTTTCTTAGACTTGTTGGTGCTCTTCACCAATGTGATCTTCAAGTTAGCCATTGAAGCACACCTCCATTACAAAATTTCTTCTGTGGCCTTGCCACGCAGACGAGCGACCTCTTCCAGAGAACGCATGCTCTTCAGACCTTCAAGGGTCGCGTTGACTACGTTGTTCGGGTTGTTGGTACCCAGAGACTTTGTACGGATATCCTTGATACCGCAGAGCTCGCATACCGCACGAACCGGGCCGCCGGCGATGATACCGGTACCACTTGCAGCCGGCTTCATAACGATCTTACCGGCACCGAATACACCGAGAGCCTCGTGAGGAATGGTGCTATCTACCAGCGGAACAGAGATCATGTTCTTCTTGGCATCTTCGATACCCTTTCTGATCGCGTCCGGAATTTCAGCAGCCTTACCCAGGCCCTTACCAACGTGACCATTCTCGTCACCCACGATTACGAGGGCTGCGAAACGGAAGTTTCTACCACCCTTAACCGTCTTGGAAACACGTCCGATATGGATGACTTTTTCTTTTAATTCGGTTGAATTAGGATCAAAACCCATCTTGTCTACCCTCCTGATTAGAACTTCAGGCCAGCTTCACGAGCGGCCTCTGCCAATGCTGCTACACGTCCATGGAAGATGTAACCGCCTCTGTCGAACACAACCTCGTTGATGTTCGCAGCCAGTGCGCGCTCGGCAACTTTCTTACCAACAGCCGCAGCACCTTCCTTGTTGCTTCCATTTGCAATCGAAGCTTTCACTTCTTTTTCTAATGTGGAGGCACTTACCAAAGTCTTGCCAGCCTCATCATCGATGATCTGAGCATAGATGTTTGTGTTACTTCTGAATACGCACAGACGCGGACGAGCTGCAGTGCCGGTGATCTTTCTTCTCACGCGGACGTGCTTTCTGCGGCGAATAGCGTTCTTGTCAATCTTATTAATCATGCTTGTTCACCCCTTCACTTACTTCTTAGCGCCTGTCTTACCTTCCTTGATGCGGACAAATTCACCAACATATCTGATACCCTTGCCCTTATATGCATCCGGAAGTCTGAACGAACGGATCTTAGCGGCGGTCTCGCCAACTAACTGCTTATCAGCACCCTTAACGATGATCTGGTTCTGAGCCGGAACATCAATGGTGATGCCAGCCGGTTCTTCCATTTCGATCGGGTGGGAGTAACCAAGGTTGAATACAACCTTCTTACCCTGCTTTGCTGCCTTGTAACCAACACCCTGGATCTCGAGTTCCTTCTTAAAACCTTCGGAACAACCGATGACCATGTTGTTGATCAGAGAACGTGTCAAACCATGGAGAGCCTTTACCTGCTTCTCATCGTTCGGTCTCTTAACCGTGATCACATTGTCGTTAATTTCTACAGAGATGGACGGATGCACATTCAGAGAAAGTGTCGCGTCCTTGCCTTTTACAGTGATGATCTGACCATCCTGCTTTACTTCGAGCCCTGCCGGGATCGTGATCGGCATGTTGCCAATTCTAGACATACAATCTTACCTCCTGCTCTTTAGATTGCGGAACTTTTAGGTTCCATTTCAGAGTGTGTCTATTTCTTACCTTACCAAACGTAAGCCATAACCTCGCCGCCAACGCCGAGCTTTCTGGCCTTCTTGTCAGTCATAACGCCCTTAGATGTGGAGATGATGGCGATACCGAGGCCACC
Source organism: Oscillospiraceae bacterium (assembly GCA_902802325.1). Classification (GTDB taxonomy): domain Bacteria; phylum Bacillota; class Clostridia; order Saccharofermentanales; family Saccharofermentanaceae; genus Scatonaster. The sequence goes on from CADCLV010000001.1 coordinate 32,865, forward strand.
GAGAACCTTCGGGAGATTCTCCTTATCCGCATAAACACGGAGACCCGGCTTGGAAATTCTCTGGATACCGGAAATAACGTGCTTTCTGGCAGCGTACTTCAGAGTGATCTTGATCATTCCCTGCTTATCATCTTCGATCGTTTCAAAAGAAGCGATATAACCTTCATCTACTAAAATCTGCGCGATAGCCTTCTTCAAATTGGAAGCAGGTACCATAACAGTCGGGTGACCGGCTGTGCCTGCATTACGGATTCTTGTCAGCATATCTGCAATTGCATCTGTAATCTGCATATTCTTTCCTCCTTCGTGCTATCGGTTACCAGCTTGCCTTACGAACACCCGGGATCTGGCCCTTGTAAGCCAGGTCACGGAAGCACAGACGGCAGATTCCATACTTACGGATATAAGAATGCGGTCTTCCGCAGAGCTTGCAACGGTTGTGCTGCTGAACCTTGAACTTAGGTGTGCGCTGCGCCTTCAGTTTCATTGACGTTTTAGCCATATTACTTATACCCTCCTATTACTTACGGAACGGCATGCCGATGAGGGACAGCAGAGATCTTGCTTCCTCGTCGCTCTTCGCCGTTGTAACGATGATAATGTCCATACCACGTACCTTGTCGATCTTATCAAAATCGATTTCCGGGAACATCAGCTGCTCCTTGATACCCATAGCATAGTTACCATGACCATCGAAAGAGTTCGGGTTTACGCCACGGAAGTCACGTACACGCGGCAGAGAGATGCTGATGAACTTATCCAGGAAGTTGTACATGTTCTCGCCACGGAGAGTAACCTTGCATCCGATCTTCATGCCTTCTCTGAGCTTAAAAGCCGCAACGGACTTGGAAGCAACAGTAGCGATCGGCTTCTGGCCGCAGATGATACCCATGTCGCGCATCGCATTCTCGAGCGCCTTCGGGTTATCCTTTACTTCGCCAACACCCATGTTAAGAACGATCTTCTCGATCTTCGGGATCTGCATGCAAGACTTATACTTGAACTGTTCCTGCAAAGCAGGCGCAACTTCATTTACATACTTGTCCTTTAATCTAGACATCTAATTACTCCTCCTTTGCCTTCTTGATCTGGTCGATATCCGCGCCGCACTTCTTGCATACACGGAACTTGGAACCATCTTCAGCAACTCTCTTGCCAACACGGGTAGCCTTGCCGCACTTGGGGCAAACCAGCATAACATTACTTGCATCGATGGATCCTTCCTTCTCGATGATACCGGCCGGCTTTGTCTGGCTTTGAGCCTTCTGATGCTTCTTGATCATGTTTACACCGGAAACAACTACGCGCCCGGCCTTCGGATCAGTCTTGAGGACCTGGCCCTGAGAGCCGGCGTCCTTACCAGAGATAACAACGACTTTGTCGTCCTTCTTTACATGAATCTTACTAGCCATTTGTCATCCTCCTTACAGAACTTCCGGAGCCAGAGAAAGGATCTTCATGTAATCCTTATCACGAAGCTCTCTCGCGATAGGCCCAAAGATACGGGTTCCACGCGGGTTCTTATCTTCTTTAATGATAACAGCGGCATTCTCATCGAACTTGATGTAGGAGCCGTCAGCTCTTCTTACGCCCTTCTTTGTGCGAACAACAACTGCGCGAACTACATCGCCCTTCTTTACCACGCCACCCGGAGTAGCGGTCTTCACAGAGCAGACGATGACATCACCGATATTCGCATACTTACGCCAGGAACCACCAAGCACCTTGATGCAGGCAAGTTCTTTTGCGCCAGTATTATCCGCAGATCTTAATCTGGATTCTACTTGAATCATCTTGATTTTCCTCCTTTACGTAATTCCCTTACGTATTACTTCGCCTTCTCAATAATCTCGACCAGTCTCCAGCGCTTATCCTTAGACAGCGGGCGGGTCTCCATTACCTTAACCTTATCGCCGATGCCGCACTGATTCTCTTCATCATGTGCCTTCAGCTTATAAGTTCTCTTCATGATCTTTCCATAAAGCGGATGCTTTACGTGCTCAACAACCGATACAACGATTGTCTTATCCATCTTGTCGGAACTTACGATACCGACACGTGTCTTTCTGAGGTTACGATCGCTCATTGCACTATCTCCCTTCATTAATTAGCCTTAAGCTCGATCTCACGGAGAATCGTGTTGACACGAGCGATGTCGCGCTTTACAGCACCGAGGCGCTGCGGATTCTCGAGCTGGTTGGTAGCATGCTGGAAACGAAGCTTGAAGAGTTCATCCTTCAATGCAACCAGTTCCTGCTGAAGCTCTTCAGTGGACTTCGAACGCAATTCTTTAGCTGTCATGTCAAGATACCTCCTCTTCCTTCTTAATGAACTTTGTCTTGCAAGGGAGCTTATGTCCGGCAAGACGCATAGCCTCACGAGCTACTTCTTCGGTTACACCTGCGATCTCGAAGAGAACGCGGCCCGGCTTAACTACTGCTACCCAGTACTCCGGAGTACCTTTACCGGAACCCATTCGAGCTTCGGCAGGATGCTTTGTTACCGGCTTATCCGGAAAGATCTTGATCCAGACCTTACCGCCTCTTTTTACGTAACGGTTGATAGCGATACGAGCGGCTTCGATCTGATTGCTGGTGATCCAGCAAGGTTCGGTGGTATACATTCCGTAATCACCGTAAGCAACGAAATTACCTCTGGAAGCCTTACCGGTCATGCGGCCACGCTGCTGCTTTCTATGTTTTACTCTCTTAGGAAGTAACATTAGGCTTCGCCTCCTTCCGCAACTTTAACAGTTTTCTTAGCTGTCAGGATCTCACCACGGTAGATCCATACCTTAACACCGATGCGGCCGTACTGTGTATTTGCCTCAGCAAATCCATAGTCGATATCAGCACGCAGTGTCTGCAGCGGGATAGTACCTTCGTGGTATGTCTCGGAACGAGCGATTTCAGCGCCGCCCAGACGACCGGAGCAAGCGGTCTTGATACCCTTTGCACCGCACTTCATGGTACGGGACATAGCCATCTTCATAGCACGACGGAAAGAAACACGTCTCTCCAGCTGGGAAGCGATGTTCTCAGCAACGAGCTGAGCATTCGCATCAGAATTCTTTACTTCACGAACATCTACGAAGAAATTCTTCTTGAACTTCTTCTGCAGCTTCTTCTTGAAATCCTCGATACCAGCGCCCTGACGGCCGATGATGATACCCGGCTTTGCAGCGTTGATGATGATGGATGTCTTGTCTGTGCCCTTACGCTCGATCTCGATATTCGAAACACCGGCAGCAAAGCACTCTTTCTTTACAAAATCACGGATTTGCTTGTCCTCAACGAGGAAATCGCTGAATGTCTTCTTGTCGGCGTACCAACGTGTGTCCCACTCTTTGATGACACCGACGCGCAATCCATGGGGATTAACCTTCTGGCCCATTCTTTATTCCTCCTTATACTCTTTCCTTGAGAACTACAGTAACGTGACTTGTTCTCTTATTGATTCTCGACGCAGATCCTCTTGCTCTCGGAATGAAACGCTTCAGGATCGGGCCTGCACCAGCGTATGCATCAGCTACATACAGGCTGCCTCTGTTCAGGCCGTTGTTGTTTACAGCATTTGCCTCAGCGGACTTCATCGCCTTCTTCAGGATCGGAGAAGCTGCCTTCGGTGTGTAATCCAGGATCGCATATGCCTCGTCGATGTCCTTGCCCTTGATCAGATCAGCAACGATCTTAACCTTACGGGGTGTGATACGAACATACTTTGCGATCGCCTTACCCTGATCCTTACCGATACCCAGGAGCTTCTTCTGCTTCTTGGTCAGGATCGGGCTCTTCGCGTTCTTCTTCTGCTGCTTACCGTAAGCTTCGAGGATCGAATCGCGATTCGCTTCGATATAGTCTTTGGTCAATTTTACTTTTTCCACTATGTTTTCCTCCCTTCAAAGCTTACGATCACTTACTGCCGGAAGACTTTTCACCGGCATGGCCACGGAAAGTTCTTGTCGGTGCGAACTCACCCAGCTTATGTCCGATCATTTCTTCTACGATATAAACCGGAACGTGTCTTCTACCGTCGTACACAGCAATTGTGTGGCCGACCATTTCAGGATAGATTGTCGAAGCGCGAGACCAAGTCTGGACAACCTTTTTCTCATTCGCAGCGTTCATCGCATTGATTTTCTTCATCAGGGCTTCCTGTACGAAATAACCCTTTTTGGTTGATCTACTCATTATGGTTCCTCCCTTCGCTTACTTTCTACCCTTAACAATGTACTTGTTAGACTGCTTCTTCTTGTTTCTGGTCTTCTTACCAAGAGTCGGAACACCCCAAGGTGTAACAGGACCCGGCAGACCGATCGGGGACTTACCTTCACCACCACCGTGCGGGTGATCGTTCGGGTTCATAACCACACCACGGACAGCAGGACGTACACCCAGGTGACGATGACGACCGGCTTTACCGAGAGAAACGTTCTCATGTTCATTGTTACCGATAACACCGATGGTCGCACGGCACTTGATAGAAACCATACGAACCTCACCGGACGGGAGACGGACCTGTGCGAACTCGCCTTCCTTAGCCATCAGCTGAGCGCCGGCACCAGCGGTACGAACCATCTGAGCACCTTTGCCCGGCTTCAGTTCAATGTTGTGGATCATGGTACCAACCGGGATGTTAGCGATCGGGAGGGCGTTACCTGCCACGATATCTGCATCAGCACCGGAAACAACCTTGTCACCGACCTTTACGCCCTGGGGAGCCAGGATGTAGGACTTAGCGCCGTCTGCATACTGGATCAGTGCGATAAATGCTGTACGGTTCGGATCATACTCGATCGCGGTTACGGTTGCCGGGATACCATCTTTTGTTCTCTTCCAGTCAATTACACGAATCTTACGACGATTGCCGCCACCAATGTGGCGAACAGTGATGCGACCATAAGAATTGCGTCCGCCTGAATTACTGCTAGAAACCAACAGACTCTTCTCGGGCTTCTTCTTCGTCAGGGAAGAATAGTCCGCAACGGTCATGTTGCGTCTTGCAGGAGAAGTTGGATTAAAAGTCTTTACTGCCATTACTTCTTCACTCCTTTACCATCAGGCCGATCACTGGCCGATTCCAAATTCTTCGATTGCTGTCTTGTACTTCTTGTCGGACTTAGCTACCTTGCCGCCCTTACCAAGATAAGACGCTTCCTTAGCTTCCATATCGATTGTGACAACTGCCTTCTTAAACTTAGCGGTCACACCCTCAACATAGCGCTGTCTCTTTACCTTACCATCGTAGTTAACTGTATTTACAGAAACTACCTTTACACCGAAAAGCTTCTCAACAGCATTTCTGATGTCAGTCTTAGTAGCGGACTTCGCTACCTTGAATGTGTACTTGCCGAAAGCGGTGTCCATCGAGCTCTTCTCGGTGATAACCGGCTTGATGATAATGTCTTGTGGTGCCTTATTCATACGTACACCTCCATAATCTTCTCTGCAGCTTCCTTAGTCATGATGAAAGCATCATACTTCAGGATATCGAATACGTTGATCGTATTGACGAAAGCAGTCTTAACAGTCGGAAGATTTCTAGAAGCCTTCTCAACGTTCTCGTTCTTGCCGCCCAGAACAACCAGTGCGGAATCGGAAACCTTGATTGCCTTCATGAACTCTACCATGTTCTTGGTCTTCATTGTGTCGAAATCCAGAGCGTCTACAACGTAGATCTTGCTGTCAGCCATCTTGGAAGAGAAAGCAGACTTCATAGCCAGACGTCTGATCTTCTTCGGAACAGTGTAGCTGTAGGATCTCGGCTTAGGCCCAAAGATGATGCCGCCGCCAACATACTGTGCAGAACGTGTAGAACCGTGACGGGCACGACCTGTACCCTTCTGACGATACGGACGCTTACCGCCGCCTCTAACTTCGCTTCTTGTTTTTGTGGAATGTGTGCCCTGACGACGGTTTGCAAGCATGTTCAGAACAACAATGTGCATTGCAGACTTGTTCGGTTCGATACCGAAGATCGCGTCAGAAAGATCCATCGATCCGACAACGGCTCCACTAAGATTCAAAATATCAATTTTAGCCATTTCTTAGTTCCTCCTTGTCGTCGAATTACTTAGCCTTTACAGACGACGTAATGGTTACGATGCCGCCCTTAGGTCCCGGAACCGCGCCCTTGAGAACGAGGATTCCTCTCTCGCCGTCAACACTGACGACCGTCAGATTCTGTACTGTGCAGTTTACAGCGCCCATGTGACCAGGCATCTTCTTACCCGGGAGAACACGAGCCGGTGTGGAGTTCGCACCCATGGAACCAACACGTCTGTGGTACATAGAACCGTGTCCATCCGGACCACCCTTCTGACCGTGACGCGTGATGTTGCCCTGGTAACCTTTACCCTTGGAAACACCGCTTACATCCACGTGATCACCAACATTGAGCATGTCGGAAACCTTGATCTCCTGACCGAGGCTGTAATCTTCCTCTGTCTTAAACTCACGGATAGTACGCTTTACGCTGACCTCAGCCTTTGCGAACTGTCCCTTGTCCGGCTTATTTACAAGCTTCTCGCGAATGTCGCCAGTTGCAACCTTCACAGCCTTGTAGCCGTCTTTTTCTACCGTCTTATTCTGAATAACAAACATAGGGTTGCATTCAATAACGGTTGCCGGTACTGCCAGACCGCTCTCGTCAAAGAGCTGTGTCATGCCGGCTTTCTTGCCAAGTACGAACTTTGTCATTTCTTATTTCCTCCTATTTAGGTTATTGGTTCACAAGGTTTCCTCGTGAACATGACCTCCGCACACCCTGCCGCTTGACGTTCAACAGAGCGCGGAACCTGCCCTTAAGCCTTAATCTCGATGCTAACGCCTGCAGGCATGTCAAGCTTAGTTAATGATTCTACAGTCTTCTGGCTCGGCGCAAAGATGTCGATGAGACGCTTGTGCGTACGAAGCTCGAACTGCTCTCTGGAGTCCTTATACTTATGAGGAGAACGCAGGATCGTTGTGATCTCTTTCTCTGTCGGAAGCGGGATCGGGCCGGAGAAGCTTGCGCCTGTTCTGGTGACCGTTTCCACGATACGTGCTGCGCTCTGGTCAAGGAGCTCGTGATCATAAGCCTTCAGCTTAATTCTGATCTTCTGGTTTGTTGCCATTTTTGATTCCTCCAAATTCTTTGCTGTTGTTTTTTCTTCACCCTGTCTGGCGTTTCTTTTGATCCCATCATAAAACCCAGGAAACCAGTTACCGCATAGTACGGCACTTTGGGCCTGGGCATGTGTTCTCAAAAACACACGCTGTGACTTCAGGTTCCTCGCCGGTGATCCATGTCCCCGACTGCTCCGCCTAAGTTACCCGCTTTCTAAAGCACAGCCCGCTTCATCCGGCGGCAATCTCAAGCATCTACGCTACGCGCACAAAGTCGCGCAGGAAAAATTATACAGCGCATGTAAAGGGTTTGCAAGCATTATTTCGAAAAAATGTCGAATTTTTCGTATTTTCCGGTCACGATTCCTCGGAATCCTCTGAAATCAGGGCTTTTACATCCTCCTGAGAGAAATGATAACGCTGATCACAGAAGTGACATTCCAGGTCGATCCCCTTCGGATCCAAAGAAAGTTCAGTCAGATCCTTCTTTCCGATCGCCAGAAGATTTCTCTCCATACGTTCCCGGGAACAGTTACACTGGTACGATACCGGAGCGCCCTGAAGGAAGCAGATCTTCTCATCTCCCAGGAACATGTCCAGTATCTTTTCCGGATTCATGCCTTCCTGAAGAAGGAAAGTCACTTCCGGAAATCCGCCGCCGACTCTTTTTTCCAGATAGGAAATCGTCTCTTCGTCCGCACCCGGCAAAAGCTGGACCATAAATCCGCCTGCACAGGTCACTCCGTTTTCATCCAGTCCGACCCCTAAAGATACAATGGACGGTGTCTGCTCGGAAGCGGCAAGATAATACGTCAGATCTTCGGCGATCTCGCCGGATACCAGTTCTACCTGTCCCACATAAGGCTCTTTCAGTCCGAAGTCTTTCACCACAGTCAGTTTCCCTTTTCCGACAGCAGCGCCGACATTCAGTTTTCCGGGACGGTGATAGACCGTCTCTACTACAGGCTCCAGACAATAGCCGCGGACATGGCCGTGGGAATCCGCCACAACGGTCATCCCCTGGAGCGGTCCGTCTGAACGGATATTTAATGTCATGGTATCCCCGTCACCTTTTAATGTATCCGCCAGGAAAAGCGCGCCTGTCAGAAAGCGGCCAAGAGCGGCTGTGGCAACCGGAGAAGTACCGTGCACACGAAGTGCTTCTTTCACCAGATTTGTCGAGCGGATCGCCAGCGCACGGACTTTTCCGCCCAGCGCCGTTGCCGTCACCATATAGTCAGACTGGTCTTTCGGGGATCCCGGAGCCAGATAAAAATCTTCCATATCTTTACTTCCTTTTCATCGGACGGCGCAGGCAGTAAAATACCCTTTCGTCCTTCTCATTCGGTTTTCTCTTTTTTAAGTCGCCGTAGACCGCGATCACTTCCAGGCCGCAGGATGCTGCCAGTTTCCGGATCTCGTCATCCGGATAGAAACGTTCCTCGATGTCTTCGTCGGCTCTTTCGTACTTTCCGTCAGCGCCTTCCCCGAATACTGTCAGAGAAGCGATGTTTCTTTTCTTTCCGGGCAGATATTCGTTCTCCCACATTACGGCAAAATCATCTTCTATGCAATAGAAAAAATCTTGTCCCAGTGTTTTTTGAAAATGATTTTCGGTGGCGGCATCAAAAATGAAGAGTCCGCCGGGATTGAGAAAACATGCCACTTTCTGAAAACACTTCTTCAGCTGGTCCCGGCTGGTTATATGGTTGACCGTATCTAAAAAGGATGTAAAGACATCTACCGACCCGTAAAGATCCAGTCCGGTAATATCCTGCTGGATCCAAAGTACGGACAGGTCTTCTTTCTCAGAATGCTCTCTGGCCTTTTCCAGCATGGGGTAGGACAGATCGACTCCGATGGTGTCATATCCCATCTTCGTCAGAGCGCAGGTCACCGAACCGGTGCCGCAGCCCAGATCACAAAGAAGAACTTTTCCGTTCTCGCCATCTCCTTTGGCCTGAAGGTGCTTCTTTATGATCCCGTCGGTAAATGACGCCCACTCCCGGGGATCCAGGTCTTTCTGGAAAACATCATAATACTCTGCAAGAAAATCGTATGCCGACATAGTTTTATTCCTTAACTGATATATGGAACCGGATCCACCTTGGTCCCGTCTTCACGTACTTCAAAGTGCAGGTGCGGGCTGGTGGAGGTGCCGGTACTGCCGCACTCGGCAATAGTCTGCCCGGCCACCACATAATCTCCGACGGAAACATACACGTCGCGGCAGTGGGCATAGGTCGTTGTGACACCGTTCTCATGCTGGATCACGCAGTAGTTGCCATAGTTGACACTGCCGGTGTTCTGCCCTTCGACGGGTTCTTCCACTTTAATCACGGTTCCGTCATAGGCCGCCACGATAGGGTTGCCGTATTCGCCGCCCAGGTCCACGCCCCAGTGCATTTTGTCATAATGATAGATCGGATGATAACGCATGCCGAACGGAGAGTATACAGTGTAGTCGCCCGGATACGGCCAGGTCATTTTCATGCGGGGCGCAGAAGACGAGCTGGAACTGCTGCTGGAAGAAGAACTCGAGCTGCTGGAGCTGCTGGAACTGTTGCTGGAACTGTTGCTGGAACTGCTGCTGGAAGAACTCGAGCTGCTGGAACTGCTGGAACTGCTGGAGCTGCCGGTCGACTTGGTCGCCTGTGCCTGCTTTGCCGCAGCCGTCAGCTGCGCTGCTTTCTTTCTTTCCTCTTCTTCTTTCTGAAGTCTTCTTATCTCATCATCCAGCCGGTCGGCTTCTTCCTGAAATGCATCTTCTTTTTCCTGCCAGCGGGAAAGCTTGGTGGAAGTATCGTCCAACGCCTCCTGGGTCACGCCGATCCGGTCACGCAGTTCCTGAAGTTCTGCCTGCTTCTGCTCGGCGATGGCCTGCATGTCTTCTGCTTCCTGAAGCATGGTCTGGCTTTTCAGTTCTGCGTCATCCATAGCGATCGTCAGCTGATCGATCATCTGCACATCCGCTTCACCGATCATGCTGATCAGTTCCAGATTGGTAAAGAAACCGGCGATGCTGTCCGAATCCAGAAGGATCTCCAGAGTGGATTTGTTTTCGTAGGCAAACATAATGCCGATACGTTCCGCATATTCTTCACGCTTATGGATCAGATTCTCCTGGGAATCGATATACTCGTCCAAAGCCTCTTGCTTTGCGATCAGCGCGGCGGCATACTGCTCGGAGATCTCCTCATACTGAGCCATCTGCTCATCGCTTAAGCCCTGAAGTTCAGCCAATTCTCCGGAAAGGCGGCCCTTTTCATCTTTGAGTTCCGCCACACGTTCGGAAGCTTCTTCCGCTTTCCGCTTCGCTTCTTCCCGTTCTTTCCTGGCCTTGTCGATATCTCCCTGGTCAGGGGTGTAGGCTAAGAATCCGCGGTCTACCGCTTTTACCGGTTTTTTCGCCAGTATCGAACCCAGACTCAGTACCAGAGTCAGAGATAATCCCAGTGCCAGAGCCCGTATCCATCTCGTTTTTCTCAGTAACACAATTCTCACCTCTTATACTTTGACGTACTTTCGTACGGCAATGCCGCTTCCGACCGAACCGATCACGATGCCGCTGGCCAGACACAAGATCAGGACAGACACCGACAGGCTCCGCATAGGAAGCAGCGCATACACGCTGGTGGTCAATACATTCTTCATTGCTCTTCCATAAATCTCAGTATAGGCCAGATACGTGATCCCCCAGGCGCAAAGCGCACTGACAGTTCCGACGATCGCGCCTTCCACGATGTACGGCAGACGGATATATCCGTTTGTCGCGCCGACGAACTTCATGATCGCGATTTCCGTAGAACGGGAATAGACCGATATACGGACCATGTTCGAAATAATGAAAAGAGAGATCAGGAATAATACGGCAAATGCCACGACCGTCGCGATATTTACCGTCTTGGTCGCACGGGTCAGAAACTTCATTACATTACTTTCCTGCATGACCTTTTCGATTCCGGGAATAGCCCGAAGTCTCATCACCACTTCATCGGCATAGCCCGGATCTGTCAGCTGCACAGTAATGGTATAGGGAAGATAATTGTTATAGTCGAAATCATCCAGGATCGAGGCACTGTCGCCCAGTTCTGAACGGAATCGGTTATAGTTCTGCTCCGGAGAAAATCCGCGGTAGCCCTTGATCATTTCAGGCGCGCTCTGAAGATACGAGACCACCATATCCATCTCGTCCTGGGTGCATCCCAGTTTCATATACACTTCGATCGGCGGCTGCTGCCCGACCTTCTTCATGACATAGCGGGCATTCGCAGAAAAGATGAAAAAGACCGACATCAGAAGAAGCATCAGAAGGATCGTCGTAATCGAGGCAACGGTAACCAGCGGATGACGGACGATGCCCTGAAGTCCTTCCTTAAAAGAGTTTTTCAGTGCACGGAAGCTCATTTCTCTTCCTCCTCTTCTTCACCAGGGTTCGGCGGGAATTCGGGAAGAGTCTCTTCTTTTTCCTCCAGTTCCGAAAGGGAAATCACTTCCGGGACAAATTCATCGATCATTGATTTCGGCAGTGCCGTCTTATCTTCGGCAGTATAGCCGGATGCGTGTTCATCACGCACGATCAGCCCGTCATCTACTTCGATAACACGTTTCTTCATACGGTCTACCATATTGCTGTCATGAGTGCATACGATGACGGTAGTGCCGTTCCGGTTGATTTCCGAAAGCAACGCCATAATGGACTCGGAAGTCTCCGGGTCCAGGTTTCCGGTCGGCTCATCCGCCACGATCAGTTTCGGGCTGTTGAGCATGGCACGGGCAATGGCCACACGCTGCTGCTCACCGCCGGACAGTTCCAGAGGCATCGAGGATGCTTTATCCCGAAGGCCGACTGCACCAAGAACAATATCCACCATCTGGTGGAGTTTCTTTCTCGGCACGCCGATGATCTCTCCGGCAAAAGCAATGTTTTCTTCTACGGATTTAGTCTCGATCAGTCGGAAATCCTGATAGATGATTCCGATCTGACGGCGCAGCACCGGTACTAAGGCACTGGACATTTTCGAGATCACGAATTTATCGATAATAACATACCCTTCCGTCGGCCGTTCTTCACGGGTGATGCACTTCATCAGAGTGGATTTTCCCGAGCCGCTTTTTCCGATGATAAAGACGAACTCTCCGTCATCGATGGTGAACGTCACGCCACGAAGGGCGTCGGTTCCGGTCTTGTATGTCTTATGTACATTTTCAAAACGTATCAAAGTGTTATCCTAGCTTACCAGTTGATATTTCCGCCCTGGCCGCTCTTCTCCTGTTTTTCCAGATAGGTGCGGACCATAGCAGCAAGCTTAAACAGCACCGCATCATCAAAACTTCTCAGATCCAGACCGGTGATCTTCTGAACCTTATCCAGTCTGTATACCAGCGTATTTCTGTGTACGAACAGTTTACGGGAAGTCTCACTTCCGTTGAGGTTGTTCTCGAAGAAGCTCTGGATCGTAACCAGTGTATCCGAATCCAGGGACTCGTAAGCGCCCTTGGGGAATACTTCGTTCAGGAACATATTGCAAAGCGTCGGCGGGAGCTGATAGATCAGACGGCCGAGGCCCAGCTTATCGTATCGCATGATGAACTGCTCGCTCTCGAAAATGCTGCCTACCCGCAATGCCAGTGTGGCTTCTCTGTAGGACTTGGCAATATCCCGAAGTGTCGGCGCCGGCATACCGATACCCACATGGGCACGGATCATGGACTCGGCATTGAGGTTATCGAGAATAGTTTTGCTTACTTCTGTAAGATAGCTGTCCAGATTCTCGCCCAGATCCATGACAAGCACGATCGTCTCTTCATCCATGGCAACCACCATCTGTGTCTTGCCATCCGGGAAAAGATTCTGCAGGATCTCCAGGCACTCTACGCCATCATTCTTATTTACACGTACGATAAATACGATCCGGCGGGTCGCAAAGGGGATCTTATACTCTCTGGCCTTCAGCGGGATATCGCCCGGAAGTTCATTTTCCAGAAGAACATTCTTAATAAATGTCTCACGCTCCACGTCGGTATTTCTTTCGCGCATAGCCGCCTTGATCCACTGGGTAACCAGTTCAAGATAAGTTCTGGCTACAGCATCCACGCCACTGATGAAGGCGATGTACTGCGTCGCGTCTCCGATAATGATCTTCATGTAAGTTTTTCCTGCCGTACTGGAAAAAACATCGTCAGAAAGCAATACTGCTCTGGCACTGGAATCTTCGATCCCTTCCCATGCCGGGTCTGTGCAGGCCACGACCATGCCGGATGTATCCATTACACCTACGGTCAAATCAAGGATCTTCTTCGCTTCTCGCATACATTTCTTTAATTCTTCCATATGCTCACCTTTAACTCTTTCGTCATTATCATCTACGGCAAAGGATAAATACCCTTTTATCTCATTATCTTATTTATCTTAAACTTTTCGCGGAAATCTTGCAACCTGCCATTGATTTCCCACCGGATAGAAAAAAGGCTGCCCTTTTGAAAAGGACAGCCTTCTTTGATCGATTCAATTGAGGTAACTGATCAGGAAATGATGCTCTGCTCAGTATCCTTATCGAAGAGGTGAACACGGTTAGCGTCAACAGCGATGTCAACAACCTCACCTACACGGGACTCGGATGTGGTCGGGTCTACTCTTGCGGTCAGCGGGAGAGAACCGTTAACTGTTACGTACAGATAGGTTTCAGCACCGAGCATCTCGACAACGTCGACGTCAGCAGAGAATGCAGATTCCGGATGCATGGAAACGTAAGTACCGTCATCGGTGAGAGCCTCAGGACGAACACCGAAGATAACGTCTGTACCGTCACGCTCGATAACTTCCGGTACGCAGTAACGCTCAGCGAGCTTAATGGAAACGTTCTCGAAAGCTACATAAACATCATCGCCTTCAACCTGAACAGTTGCATTGATGAAGTTCATCGGAGGCATACCGATAAATCCAGCAACGAAGGTGTTAACCGGGTTATCATAGAGCTCCGTCGGGGAGTCAACCTGCTGGATGAAGCCATCCTTCATAACTACGATACGGGTACCCATCGTCATAGCCTCTGTCTGGTCGTGAGTAACGTAGATGATGGTTGTCTGCAGTCTCTGGTGGAGCTTGGTGATCTCAACACGCATCTGAACACGGAGCTTAGCATCGAGGTTGGACAGCGGCTCGTCCATGAGGAATACCTTCGGGTCACGAACGATAGCACGGCCGAGAGCAACACGCTGACGCTGACCACCGGAGAGAGCCTTCGGCTTTCTGTCGAGGAGGTGCTCGATCTCGAGGATCTTAGCAGCTTCCTGAACACGGCGCTTGATCTCATCACGAGCTACCTTACGGAGCTTAAGACCGAAAGCCATGTTATCGAATACTGTCATGTGCGGATACAGAGCGTAGTTCTGGAAAACCATCGCGATATCACGGTCCTTCGGGAGAACATCGTTGATGAGACGATCATCGATGTAAATTTCACCTTCGGAAATATCTTCCAGACCAGCGATCATACGAAGGGTTGTGGACTTACCGCAACCGGAAGGTCCTACCAGAATGATGAATTCCTTATCGGAAATCTCAAGGTTGAAGTCGGATACAGCAACAACGCCGCCCTCATACTTCTTGTAAACATGCTGAAGTGATAAACTTGCCATTTTAAACCTCCAATGGTGGATCCAAAATACGGACCACTTTTTCTTATGAACTAACTATAACACGGGCACTTCTACCCTGCTACTCGGAAAAACTGACAAAAAAGGAGGCTCTTTTTTGACACCCCCTGCTTATGATTGTTGCAACCTGACAAAAGGAGTTGGTCGCCCCTTGTGCACAATGTACAATTTTCCTGATTTTTACGTGTATGTATTGCTTTATGCAATTTTATTCAGTATTCTGTATAAATATTAATGTTCATGATGGCGGTATATTTTCATCGGTGAACATATATTATTACTACTATTAAGAAAGAGGCGTTTTTGCATGGAAAAGGAAAAGACGTTACCTACCGTAGGCAACGATATGCAAACACTGATCAACAAGGCGGCGACACTGATCGAGGCGCTGCCGTATATCCAGAGTCTGGCCGGTAAGACCATTGTCATTAAGTACGGCGGAAACGCCATGGTCAATGACGAGCTGAAGTCTTCTGTTATGGATGACATCGCGCTTTTGAAGTCTGTCGGCATTAACCCGGTACTCGTCCACGGCGGCGGGCCGGATATCAGTAATATGCTGAAGACCCTGAACGTGGAATCCCACTTCGTAAACGGTCTTCGTGTCACCGATGCCAAGGTTATGAGCGTGGCGCAGATGGTCCTGGTCGGCAAGACCAATAAGGAGATCGTTTCCTATCTCGGCCAGAAAGGTGTCAAAGCGATCGGTATCAGCGGCATCGACGGCCACCTGATCGAGTGCGAAAAGCTGACTGAGGATGCCAACGGCAATCCCATCGACGTCGGATTTGTCGGAAAGATCAAGAGCATCAACACGAAGGTCATCTCGACTCTCGCCAACGACGAATATATTCCGGTCGTAGCGCCGATCGGTATCGGCTCTGACGGTGAAAGCTATAACATCAATGCCGACACTGTAGCCGCCGAGATCGCAGTTGCATTGAAGGCAGAAAAACTGATGACTCTGACTGATGTGGAAGGTGTTAAAGCCATTCAGGAGGACGGCACCGAGAAGGTATTGCCGGTGCTGACCGAATCCGATATCCACAATATGATCGATTCCGGAGTGATCACCGGCGGAATGATCCCGAAGGTAACGGGATGTCTGGATACGATCCGACGAGGAGTGGGCCGTGCGCATATTATCGATGGCCGTATCCCCCACAGTATCCTTTTGGAGATCTTCACCGGCAAGGGTATCGGCACCATGATCATCAAAGAGCGCAAGCCCTATTTTGACGGAGAAAAGATCTAAATGCAGCCTTCCGGTGCATTTACCGGAGAAACAAAATAAGAGGAATTCATTATGGACGAGAAACAAGATATCAAACTCAAAGAGATCTCTACCTGGGACGAGAATTACTACATGGCCTGCTTCGGAAAGCGGGTACCGCTGGTCGTAGATCACGGTAAGGGCGTCTATCTTTACGGCACCGACGGAAAGAAGTATATGGACATGATCGGCGGAATCGCCGTCAACACACTTGGCCACGGTAACGGAAGACTGGTCAGGGCCATTTCTTCTCAGGCAAAGAAGGTCATTCATTGCTGTAACTACTACTATAACGAGCCGCAGACACTTCTGGCAAAAAAGCTTGTGGAGATGAGCTTTGCCGATAAGGCTTTCTTTGCCAACTCCGGCGCGGAAGCGAACGAAGGCGCAATCAAGCTGGCCCGCGGGTACTGGTATAAGAAAGGCACTCCGAAGCCGAAGATCATTACGGCTACCATGTCCTTCCACGGACGGACCATGGCCACCATTGCCGCTACCGGCCAGGAAAAGTTCCGGATTCCTTTCGGACCGGTAACACCTGGTTTCGAATATGTTCCCTATAACAATTTTGAAGCGATCAAGAAGGCCGCTGACAGCGAGACCGGCGCCATTATGCTGGAGCTCATCCAGGGTGAAAGCGGTGTGCACCCGGCCGACTTCGAGTACGTGCAGGCCGTCAGAAAGTTCTGCACCCAGAACAACATCCTTCTTATCATCGATGAAGTTCAGACAGGCGTAGGCCATACCGGTACATTCTTCGCATACGAACAGTACGGCATCCAGCCGGATATCCTGACTCTGGCAAAGGGTCTGGCCGGCGGTGTGCCGATCGGTGCAGTACTGGCAAATAAGATGGCTGCCACCGGTTTTGGCCCCGGCGATCACGGTTCCACATTCGGCGGAAACCCGCTGGCTTGCGCGGCCGGTCTTGCCGTTCTGGAAGAAATCGAGTCGAAAGGACTTCTTTCCAACGTCATGAATGTCGGCGCATACGTCCAGAAAAAACTGAATTCGGTCGGCAAGAAGACCAAGCGCATCGCGGAAGTACGTGGCAAGGGACTTTTGATCGGTATCGAACTGGAGTCCGGTTCGGCCGCCGATGTAAAGATGAAGCTTTTTGAAAAAGGCTATCTGGTCAGCTCGATCGGTTCTAATGTGATCCGTATCGCCCCGCCGCTCAACATTTCGAAATTCCACGTTATCAAATTCATTTCTGCTCTGCAGGATGTTCTCGAAGGAAAGGAGTAAACACATATGAAGCACTACATTGATTTTCACGAAGACGTTACTATTCCGGAGCTGGACGCACTTTTGAACACTGCGCTGGATCTCAAGGATAAGACGAAAAAGGGGATTCCTCATCCGATCCTTGCCGGAAAAACACTGGGCATGATCTTTACCAAGTCTTCTACAAGAACCCGTGTTTCCTTTGAAGTTGGCATGTATCAGCTGGGCGGTCACGCTCTTTTCCTCAGTGGCGACGATATTCAGATCGGCCGTGGTGAGACGATCTACGATACTGCCAATGTTCTTTCCAGAATGGTAGACGGTATCATGATCCGCACCTTCTCCCATCAGGACATTGTGGATCTGGCCAAATACGGTTCGGTCCCGGTTATCAACGGTCTTTCCGACGACCAGCATCCGACACAGGTACTTGCAGATCTTCTGACCATCAAGGAGCATAAGGGTGACCTTAAGGGCTTAAAACTGGCGTATGTCGGTGACGGCAACAATATGGCCAACTCCCTTCTTCACGCCTGCGCGAAAGCCGGAATGGATATCTCCGTTGCTTCTCCGAAAGACTATACCTGCCCAGAGAAATATGTTCTTCAGGCTCAGGAAGATGCGAAGATCACCGGTTCCAAGATCGTTATGACCGAGGATCCGTATGTAGCCTGCAAAGACGCCGATGTTATTTATACTGATACCTGGGCCAGCATGGGTCAGGAATCTGAAAAGGCAATGCGCGCCAAGATCTTCAAGGATTATCAGGTGAATTCCGACCTGTTCGCTGTCGCCGATAAGGATGCGATCTTCCTTCACTGTCTGCCGGCTTACCGGGGATATGAAGTCACCGAAGATATCATCGATGGTCCTCGTTCCTTCGTATTTGACGAAGCGGAAAACCGTCTGCATGCCCATAAGGCGATCCTGGTTCATCTGATGAGTGAGCAGTATGCCTGATATTCGTGTCCGCACAGCCCGGCTTTCTGAAGCCGGGCTCATCTTGCAGCTTGTTCGGGAGTCCATGTCTTCCTACTGTCGCGATTCCGGCATCCCCGACTCGTACATCGAGGCGACCTCGGAGTCTATCGAAGTAGTGGAAGAGGCCATTTCTTCCGGCGTGGTGTTTGTCGCTGTCGACGATCAGGAAGGGATCCTGGGAACCTGCCGGCTGTATATCCGTCCAAGAAGAGACTTTTCCAGAGCGATCCCGCAGCTTGCTAAACTGTCTCCGCGAATCGCCTATTTCGCGCGCTTTTCCGTCTGGGATAAATGGCGGAGCCAGGGGATCGGGAACTTTCTTTTCTCCTACTGCGAAGAACTGGCCACCCGCTCCGGGTGCTCGCATATGCTTCTTCACACCGCACTTTCCAATAGCGGTATGGTGAAGTATTACCGGTCAAGAGGGTTTTCCCTCCTTTCATCCGATAAGGGACGCGGATATGACCGCGGTCTTTTCGCAAAGAGGCTGTAAGCCTCTTTTTTCTTTCCCGGAATATTACTTGAAAGTATATTTTTCATTCTATGTTCGCACTTTTATTCTGATTCTGGATATGGGTGTAAAATCTCTGATTTTTTGGCTCCTATAAAGGCTTTTATCGCATAAAATACCGTAAAAGTATATTTTTCGGGGATCAAATATCAATATGAGTTATATTAGGGAATATCGAATGAGTGCCAATCTCAATCAGGCCCAGCTGGCGGAGAGACTGAATGTTTCACAGCCCTGTATTTCCCGCTGGGAACATGGCAGCGCTTATCCGGAAGCTGAAACGGCGAAGAGGATGTCCGAGATCCTGAATATGCCTTTCGAACTGATCTATGACCATAAGAAAGACCCGGATCCGCATCCGCTTCCGATTTACGATATCATACCGGCTGACGGGCCAAGAAGAAAATGCACAAAGGCCGGAGCTCTCCTTCTTCTTTCGGAAAGGGAAATGGCCATGCTGACACCTCGTGCCAAAGTTTCTGAAACGGAAAATGCTCCTTCCGGACCGGAAGTCAGCCGTTTTTACGGTTTTTACTGCACTTCTGCCACCATGATTCCGACAATCATGCCGGACTCGATCAATGTGATCTATGAAACACAGCACATCTACTCCAATGCGATCCATCTCGTCTGCATCGAGGGTGAAAACGCGATCTTGGCACGGCTTGTAGGAAAAGACGGAAGTATCGTTGCCATTCTCGAGAGCGCTTCTGTTACATGCCGGCATTTCCGAAGTTCAGATCTGAAAGACGGAACCCTTCAGATCCTGGGAGTTGTCGTACAGACCCGGAACCAGTTTCTTCTGTGAACCAGACCTTATACCGTCCCCGCTTTTTGAACCCACCAGCCTTGCCTTATTAAGTCATGGAGTTCTTTTGAAGAAAGAATACGGTCGATCATTTCTTCCTTTTCAAACAGACCAAACAAAGCACTTCCGGAACCGCTCATGGCAGAAAACAGCGCTCCGCCACGGGAAAGAAGCGCAAGGCCTTCCTGCATTACCGGGACATCCGTCATAGCCGGTTCCTGAAGATCATTCTTCCAAAGCTCCTGACCTCGTCGGGCACGGAATAACGGGTCATTCTCCCTTTCCTCCAGCATAGCCTGATAAAGCTCTGTCTTCTCATTTTCGGACATAGGCGGACGGCCCATCTCATCGAACTTGGCATAGCAACGGGGCGTGGATACACCTTCTGCCGGCTTTAAAAGAAGCATCGGAATCCCCCGCATTGGCGGAAGACTCGTGCGGATCTCACCGATCCCCTGGCAGAGAACAGTCCCGCCCTCCAGAAAAAACGGCACATCTGCTCCGATGTTTACAGCCATATTTTCCAGTTCTTCTTTCGACACACGGCCGGGAAACAATTCATTCAGAGCCAGAAGTACCGTGGCCGCATCGCTGCTGCCACCGCCGAGGCCAGCCTGAGAAGGGATCTTTTTATCCAGAAAGATCGAAATGTCACAGTTCTCTTCTTCTATATACGGAAGGAAAAGCGAAGCTGCTTTTACGATGGTGTTCTTCTTCGGATCATTTGTCAGGAAACGGCAGTTGGATGAGAACCGGACCCGGGGTTCAGCATTTTCTTTCTCAAGTGTTTCCACTTCGATGGTATCGTAGACAGACACTGTCTGCATAACACTATAAAGAAGGTGATATCCATCTTCCCGTTTTCCGTCCATGCGTAGGAACAAATTCACTTTGGCCGGTGCCTGCTTCACTATTTTCATATATTCCTCTTTTCCATAGAAAAAAACCGCGTGGGCCCGTACATGACTGCGGCGCGCATACGCGGTTTCTATCGTCTGTTTAATCGTGGCCGGAAATCAGCTGGCCTGTGTCTCAGCAACTGTGGAGATGTGTACAGCCTTGGTCAGTACATCGATGTAGCTGTAGGAGACAGTCTCCTGCGAAGAAGCGACACGCTTTCTATCGCACTTTACGGTGAACATGTTGGGATAGCAGTGATCTAAAATACCCTCATGAACAATGATTCTTTTTCTTCCGCCATTCGAAGTGAGTCGGACCGTGCGGCCGATATATGATTCAAGATTCTTCTTGCACGCTTCCACGTCTGATTTAATAATCACTGGTCTGTACCTCCATTTCATCCAATAAAAGGAAAAAACCTACTGTTACGAAATTATAACAACATTCACAAGGATTGTCAATGAAAAGCACTACTTGTTGTGGTTATTTTGCATAAACGGACCCAAATATAGTGTTTTTCCCTGCTTTCCAATCTCTTAAAAAACCTTGTTATTTGTAATGAAATCGTCATTTTCCAGTTGGCATGGGTAATGGGAAAGCATATAATGTTATCCGTATATTTGTTATGGGAAATGACAAATCAGATATTGGTTTAGAAAGAAGTATAAGAAACGAGGGACGAGTATGCTGAGTGATATTGAGATCGCACGTAATGCAAAGATGCTGCCTATTGAAGACATCGCCGCCAAGCTGGACATTTCCAGAGATGATCTGGAATTCTACGGAAAATACAAGGCCAAACTTCCGCTTCGCCTTCTGAAAGATCGCAAGGATAAAAAAGACGGAAAGCTGGTTTTAGTTACCGCAATGAACCCGACTCCGGCCGGTGAGGGAAAAACCACCGTCAGTATCGGTCTGGCTCAGGCTCTGAACAAGCTGGATAAGAAAGCCATGCTGGCCCTTCGTGAACCTTCTCTGGGTCCGGTATTCGGCATTAAGGGCGGTGCCGCCGGCGGCGGATACTCCCAGGTCGTTCCTATGGACGATATCAACCTGCACTTTACCGGTGACCTTCACGCCATCACTTCCGCCAATAATCTTCTGGCGGCCATGATCGATAATCACCTGTATCAGGGAAATGAACTGAATCTGGATAAAGACCGCATCCTCTGGAAGCGTTGTCTGGATATGAACGACCGTGCTCTCCGCAGCTTGCATCTGGGCGTGGGCGGCGGCGTCAACGGCGTACCGAGAAACGAAGTTTTCTCCATCACCGCTGCATCTGAGATCATGGCGATCCTGTGTCTTTCTTCCGATATGGAAGACCTGAAAAAGCGTCTGGCGAATATCGCCATCGCCTATGACATGGACGGCAATATCGTCCGCGCCAGTGCATTACACGCAGAAGGCGCCATGAGCGTTCTTCTCAAAGATGCCATCTGCCCGAACCTTGTCCAGTCCCTGGAGCACACACCGGCTCTGATCCACGGCGGCCCGTTCGCAAATATTGCCCACGGCTGTAACAGCGTCATCGCCACCAAGATGGCCCTGAAGTTTTCCGACATCGTGGTAACGGAAGCAGGATTCGGTGCTGACTTAGGTGCCGAGAAGTTCCTGGATATCAAGTGCCGTACTGCCGGCATCTGGCCAAATGCAGTTGTGATCGTGGCAACAGTCCGTTCTTTGAAATATAATGCCGGCATTCCGAAAGAAGAGCTGAATAAGCCGAATGCCGAGGCGGTAGCCGCCGGTTTCCCGAACCTTGCCAAGCATATTGAAAATATCTTAAGTTACGGAATCCCGTGCGTTGTTGCCAGCAACCAGTTCCTCACCGATACAGAAGAAGAACTGGAGACACTGCGCCGTCTCTGTGAAGAAAAGGGTGCCAAATTTGCCCCGGCTCAGATTTTTGCCAAGGGCGGCGAAGGCGGAATCGAACTGGCCAACGCAGTACTGGAAGCCATTGAGACTCCAAGCGAGGGCCCGCATTACATGTACGAGCTGGATATGCCGGTAAAAAAGAAGATCGAAGCGGTTGCCAAGAATATCTATGGTGCCGCTAACGTCGAGATCCTGCCGGAAGCGCAAAAGAAGATCGAAGACTTTACCAAAGCCGGATTCGGTAACGTTCCGGTATGTATCGCCAAGACACAGTATTCTCTGTCGGATAACCTGAAAGTCCTTGGCCGTCCGGAAGGATTTACCCTTACCG
This sequence comes from Oscillospiraceae bacterium, assembly GCA_902802325.1. Lineage (GTDB taxonomy): Bacteria > Bacillota > Clostridia > Saccharofermentanales > Saccharofermentanaceae > Scatonaster. The sequence continues at coordinate 55,542 of CADCLV010000001.1, forward strand.
TACGTGATATCTGGCTGTCCGCCGGCGCCGGCTTCCTGGTTGCTCTGACCGGGGCCATCGTGACCATGCCCGGTCTTCCGAAGCACCCGGCAGCCATGGACATTGATATTGATGCAAATGGCGTCATCGAAGGACTGTTCTGATCTTTCATGAAGAATCCGAAAAGCAACTATATCGCGGACGCGAGACGTATACGGAGAAACCGGCTGATCATCCGTGGCATCATCATTGGCGTGGTGGCACTGGTGGTCGGCTTTTCCCTGTTTTTCTCGTATATTCTGAATCTGAAAAAGGATATCGATTCAGAGTTCTCCGGATCAGACAGTACCCCTACCCGGCTCCCTTCTACAGAAGATACAGGGTCTTCCGTTGACAGTACTTCCGAAATGACCACCACACCGCCTTCCGAAGAAGCATCGGAGACAACTCCGGAAGATACCTCTTCCGAGGAGACTTCTGAAACCGGAGAGACCGGCGATACCAGTGAAACCGAAGAGACGGCGATCGAGACGAATAACACTGAAGATGTCACCCCGACAGATGAAAATGGCAATCCGATCCCGGAAACCACGACCATTTCCCTTCTGCCGGATGAACCGGAAGAAAGAGACCCGGTCCTTTTCCCGGAAAAGTATCCTCTTCAGACCGTAACTCATGCCCAGCGCGACCAGTCCTATGCAAACATGAAGCATGCCGTTAAGAAATATGTGGAAGAAAAGACCGGCGCCCGTATCGGCTTCTACTACATTAACCTTCGCACCAGTGAAGCATTCGGTTATAACGAATCCTCGCCTTTTGTCGTAGGTTCGTCCATCTATCTTCCCCTCTCCATGCTGTACTATGACGATGTCCGTGCCGGCACCCAGTCGCCGAGCACCGTCGTCCCGTTCCACCCTTCTTATGTGGAGGAAGGTACTTTCTCCAATCTTTCCGATATGCCGGACGAAAAGCAGTTCTACATGGGACAGCTGGTTTACCTGGCCCTTCGGGACGGAGACGGAGTGGCCATGAATATGATTCTGGATCACATGGGCGGCGCTGACAATGTCATCTCCCGCCTTACCGGTATGACCACCTGCATCGACTATGCCACCGTGCAGAATTATGTGGACTTCCAGGGAATACAGCAGTCCGGCGAGCACCGTTCTTCCGCCTACGATCTGGCCTCTTATGCCGAGGTCCTTTATTGGAAATATATGTCTTATCCGCAGGATTATCAGGAACTGATCAATGCACTGGGAGAAAGCGATCCTCATTCCGGTGTCGGAAAGGGATTCCCGTCTGACACACTGATCCTCCACCGCGGCGGTAAGAATTTAGATTTTAACAGTGCCGCGGATGTGGCGATCATATTGTCGGATGAACCTGTCATCATTGCCGTCACAGTAGAGGCTTCTACTCCTGAAGAAACACAGGAGATCCAGTCTGCACTGGGTGCGCTGGTATATAATTTCATCAGCTACTGTCACGCGTAAGTTTTTTATGGTATAATCTCTTCGTAATTTTTCGTCCCGGCTGGTCTACAGTTGGCGGTGGGTCTTGTGCGATGCGAGCCTGTGAACCCTGTCAGGTCCGGAAGGAAGCAGCAGTAAGCGGTCACTTGCATGTGCCGCAAGGGTGCTTGCCCCGACTGTAGTCCAGCCGGGACGATTTTTTATCTGGTACGGAATCGGATGAGGAGGGACGTTATGGAACACGTTGCACTGTACAGGCTCTACCGCCCTATGAATTTCGATGATATCGTCGAACAGGAGCATGCGGTTTCCGCCCTACGTCAATCTGTTCTCTCCGGAAAGATCGGTCACGCCTATCTTTTCTGCGGTACACGAGGCACCGGTAAGACCTCTATTGCGAAAGTCTTCTCCCGTGCGATCAACTGTCTGCATCCGGTCAACGGCAATCCCTGCAATGAATGTGAGATCTGTAAAGGCGTCATCGACGGCTCTCTTCTTGATGTCATTGAAATGGATGCCGCCAGTAATAACAGCGTAGATAATATCCGCCGGATCTGTGACGAAGTCATGTTCATGCCGGCCAAAGCGAAATATAAAGTGTACATCATCGACGAGGTACACATGCTCTCCACCGGTGCATTTAACGCTCTTCTGAAAACGCTGGAAGAACCTCCGGCCCACGCCGTATTCCTTCTGGCCACCACAGAACCGCACCGCATCCCGGCAACGATCCTTTCCCGTTGTCAGAGATATGATTTCCGCAGAATTCCCAGTGAAAGCATCGTAAAGCGCCTGGGATATATCGCCCAGAAACAGAATATCGCCATTGAGCAGGACGCGCTTTCGGCCATCGCCTCCATCGGAGACGGCGCCCTTCGTGACTCCATTTCTCTTCTGGATCAGGTCAGTACCACTTCAAACGGAAAGACCATTACCAGAGATGACATTCTCCGGATCACCGGCATTGTCGATGAAGCATTCCTTCATCAGTTCGCTTCCGCCATTTTGGAAGGCCGGGCGGCAGATCTTCTTCCGCTTTGCAAAGAGCTGACTATGGACGGTCGGGATCTGATCCGTTTTACGCTGGATCTGGCCCAGTATTTCAGAAACATCCTGGTTACTCAGGTATCGGCGAATCCTCAGGCCCTGATCGAGTCCACCTCGGCAGCGATCGCACAGATGCGCGACCTGGGCAGACGCACAGATACAGCCACGATCCTGTTTTTTATCACCCGGCTTTCAGATCTTGCCGGAGAACTGAAATGGTCCCCTTCTGCCAGGACCTCATTTGAGATCATGATGCTTCGTCTGGCATCCCGCGGAAATAAGATCATTCCGGCAGTCGTGCCGGCTAAAGAAGCTGTAGCAGCACCAAGCCCGGCTCCTGCTCCTCAGGCAGTGGCAGCTCCGGCTGCACCCGCACCTTCACCGGCTCCCGTTCCGGTTTCAGAACCAAAGCCTGAGCCGAAAAAGGAAGAACCTAAACCGGCCCCCAAAGCCGAAGAGGATGTTATGCCCCCGCCTCCGGTAGTCGATGACCTGATGACACCGCCTCCGGCTCCGGACATGGACTTTATGGTCCCGCCGCCGCTTCCGGAAGATGCGCCAGAGGAAGAGGATATCCCCCTTCCGCCACCACCGCCGACCGTAGAGGAACTGGCACATACACAGCCATCCTCGCCGAACCTTCACAGGGCTTTTTCATCCGATCATGTCAACGAAGGCCAGAGAACCAATCTGGCAAAGGCCGTAAAAGAACCGGAAGTACGGGCGCCGCAGATGCCATCCGACATTCTGATGCCGGATGGAGTGGAAGCTCCCAAACGGGAAGCCGCGCCGGTATCGAACCTAAAGCAGGTCATGCGGCATGGCAACGGTGACGAATGTGATTCCGCCAGAAGAGAATTCATGGATTACCTGAAGGTGGAGCACACTTTTGAATATATGTACATGGGAGACTCCAAGGTCTTCTGGCAGGATCAGACAGTCTGGTGCATTATGCCGGACAGTTTTGCCGCTACGATCAACGATGTCCGTGACAACGCGATCATTATTACACAGCTCCTGAAGATCTGTCAGAAATATGAACCGGCACTTCTTCATGTACGGGTCGCAACCCAGAAAGAATATGAAGCTTCGGGAAATGCACCGGTCAAGGAGGAATCCAATCAGGGAAACACCCGTCCGGACTGGGTAAAAGCCGTAGAAGATGTTTCTGAAAAGAACGGGATCACATTGACACATGTCAAGGATCTGTAATTATGTATAATAGATAGGACGAACCATAAGGAGGAAGACAAAATGGCAAAAGGTTTTAAAGGTGGATTCGGCATGGGCGGCAACATGGGTGCCCTGATGCAGCAGGCTCAGAAGATGCAGCGTGATATCGAGGCCGCCAAGGCGGAGATCGATCAGCTGGAGATCGATGCAACAGCCGGTGGCGGAGTGGTAAAGATGGTCATTTCCGGTACTCATGAGATCAAGTCTCTGACGATCGATCCTTCTGCTGTTGATCCGGAAGACGTCGAAATGCTTCAGGACCTGATCATCGCAGCTTATAACGAAGCAGCCAGAAAGCTTGCTGAAGTTTCTGCAGAAAAGATGTCCAAGGCAACCGGCGGAGCAAAGCTTCCCTTCTGACCGCTCACATAAGGAGATCGTATGTCGAGATATTCCCCCAGCGTAGCCAGGCTTATCAGCGAATTGGGAAAACTTCCGGGCGTCGGGCACAAATCTGCCCAGCGTCTGGCTTTTCATATTCTCGCCATGCCGGAAGAAGAAGTACGGAATCTGTCAGAAGCCCTGATCAATGCCCGCACCTCGACCCGGCTCTGTTCGGTGTGCCAGAATTTTACTGACCAGGATCCCTGCCCGATCTGCTCGGATCCGAAGCGGGACCATGGCACTATCTGCGTGGTCGAAAACCCCAGAGACGTAGCGACAATGGAAAGGATGCGGGATTATACCGGTCTTTATCATGTACTTCACGGCGTCTATTCCCCGCTGAATAATGTAGGTCTGGATGAGATCAAGATCCGTGAACTGATCGAGCGTCTTCGTGAGCATCCGGAGACGAAAGAGGTCATCATCGCGACAAACCAGACCGCAGAGGGCGAAGCAACAGCCATGTATCTTGGAAGGCTCATCAAGCCGGCCGGCATCAAAGTGACCCGTATCGCTTCCGGCCTGCCCATGGGTTCCGACCTGGAATATGCCGACGACGTGACTCTGTCTAAAGCCATGCAGGCCAGACACGAGTTCTGATTTTTCTATCTGGAAATTTTTTATGCCGGGATTAGAGGCATTATCCTTCTTCAGGGGTAAAAATGGTCTCACCCGGCATAACCATGCCCAGTGATTCTCTTGCAATTTCTTCCACATAATCATCCGAACCGGCTCTGCGGCTTCTTTCTGCCGCATCCGCATACTCAGCGCTGGCTTGCTGCGCCGCCACTTCCAGTTCTTTGGAACGTCTCTGCACACGGGCACGCATCTCTGCTTCTTTGCGGAGACGGACCGCTACCAGTGCGATCACCACCACAAAGAATACAAACGCGATGACACGTCCGATTGAAGATTTTACCCGTCTGTGCTTCACTTGTGTTCCTCTCTGAAGAAATTGATTTATTACATCTACTATATTCCAAAAAAGAAAATCTGTATGGAGGAACAGTGCATTTGTAATCGAATTGTAAGCCGGCGGATTATTCGACTTCTTTTCCTTCCAGAAGCGTATACATCTCAGAAGCCTCTTCTTTTCGTACCGTCTCCTTGATCATAAGCACACGGAAGCGTGTCACGCCGTTACCGAAACGGATGGCTACTTCATCCCCGACCTTGACTTCTGAACCGGGTTTGCAGATTTTATCATTTATCGTAACACGCCCGGCAGAGCAGACTTCATTCGCCACAGTGCGGCGCTTAACGACCCGGGATACCTTCAGAAACTTATCGATACGCATAAAAACTCCTTTTTTAGCCGATGAGCCGGATCATAAACCGGTCAAAGGGGACTTTGTCAGAAAACTGATCGTCGAAGAAAGTGGTCTGGTGAAATGCCGCAAACTCTCTAGTATTCTTTGAAAGCCACAGAGGGAAAGGGACATTCATTTCCCGGCAAAGACGGACCAGTGCCTCATCCAGTTCCTTTACGAAAGACACTTCCTGATGTGTATGTTCCACCACATGGATCTGAAGCACCGCATTCATCTTAAAAGTTTTGCCCTCTAGCTGCATATTGTAAACTCTCCGACTTCATTCCGTATTCTCCCCATTATACTCTTTCTCTGCTTTTCGTGGTATTCTGTAAACAGAGAATTTTCGGCCTGAAGGGGAAAACAAGGGGAAAGACAAATCGAAATGAAACACGTTTTTGACGTCAACGCCAAGCGCGACATACCTTCCCGCACCTTGGACAAGCGGTATCCGATTTCGTATCCGCATCCGAACAAGGTGCCGATCCAGCTGATCCTGAACGGGAACAGCGTGCGTATCCGTGTCTTTGTCCGCTACTCTTCCAAAATGTTCCGCTACTACCCCGGCACCAATATCACCTATGCAGATGTGGCAGAAGCCGGGATCCGCAGAAACTGGTCCGGAAAATACCCCATGTCCTGGCTGGAGGATGACGGCTATGAAATGTCCCGTGCCCACGCCAGTTACCGTGTACTGACCCAGGATAACAACCCTCTCGACGAGCAGATGCGTCCGGATCCGTCCTCGGCCCGTGTCACGCTGGAATTCATCCGCTATCAGACACCCCAGGCTGTAAATGACTATCCGCACCAGCGGTTTATCCGGGTCAAACTTGCCTATTCCGACAACGCTGCCGGCCATGTGACCAGTTCTCTATGGCGCTGGGGATGGGGATTTCTGAAATCCTTCCAGCCTGAAGCCCTCACCTTAAACTGGTCCCGCACCCACCCGGGGATCGTTACGATCCGTCAGAGCGCCGACCGTCACACTTTCCAGCAGGAATGCGCGCATGAGTTCGGCCATCTTCTGGGTCTTGGCGATGCCTATGGCGCCAATTACCGCTTCTATTTTGAAGCCCCCGGAACCACAGATTTCATGATGAATCAGAACCGTCAGGTCAACCCGCAGGAGCTGGAAATGGTGCTGACTGCGCACCACTATAACCGCATGCAGTATTTCCCGAAACAGTTCCATCCCGGTACCTTCTTCCGTGGAATGCGCCGTCATTTCAAGGTTAATCATCCACCGAAACCCAGAAAAAAATGAACACTTTGTTAAAAATTCAATTCAAAGGTCTTTGAGGTTGTATGAAGTTCGGTTTCGTTGTAGAATAGTCACATAAGCATCCCGAAACGATATGTGAAAGATGTGAATCCTATACAAAGAATGGCTTCGGCCATAAGGAGGTTCATATGAAAAAGTGTCCAGATTGTGGTATGACGATTGCGAATCAGGCGATTCGGTGTCCGAAATGTAAGTACGACTTTACAGATGGACAGGGCAACGTTACCGGTGTTCCGACCACATCTTCTTCCAGCAGTCCGGAAGTGAAAGGACGTTCCGCTTCTGTTGGCGCGATTATGCCGATGATCATGGTTACAAAGGATAACGTAGACGAACTCTATAACGACCTGAAATCCAAGATCATTAAGAGAAAGACCGAATTTGATCACTTTATCGATTTCCTTGAGAACCGTACCTCCTGGCTGACAGCTCCGGCTGAACTGGAAGGACCGCTGGCATTTGAGAAAGGTCTTCTGATCCACTCAGTTGGCGTAGCCAAGCAGCTTCTCCGTATTAAAGATACACTGATGCCGCAGCTGGACGATGAGTCCGCGATCATCATGGCTCTGTTCCACGATGTCGGCAAGGTTGGTGTAGAAGGCAAGCCTCTCTTCCTTCTGGAAGAAAAGTCCACCACTTCTACTCTGGGCCTTTCCTTTGGTGGCCGTTCCCTGTCGGTTGCTCCGACATACACCATCAACCCGAAACTTGTACACATGAGCGTTGGCGTAAGAAGCCTCTTCCTGGTTTCCCAGTACATGCTCCTGTCCGATGACGAGGCTCAGGCCATCAGTTATCAGGACGATATGCAGCTCGTAGATGGCAAAGAGAATCCGTTTACCATGGTTCTCCAGACCGCGAACAAGTGGCAGACCAAGATCTACGAGAACGAAGAAGTCGTGAAGCAGTACAGCTTCTCCTCTTCTGTAGCGAAAGACTAATCATTTACTTCAGTTTCTTTTTCCTTTCTTTTTCACCCCGGTGTTTCTCCTTTCTCACCGGGGTGTTTTTTTGCCCGAAATAAATGGACTGTCTCTTAATAGATAAGAGACAGCCCGGCTTAACATCATAGGTTTTCCTTCGGAATTAATTCTTCATCTTCCAGCATCCGTTTTCCAAAACGGCATGCACATTACGTGTGATCTTTTCCGTACTTCCAATATTGACCGAGATGATCAGATCCAATGTGGACTCCGTCACATTATCCACCTGGATCAGGATGCTTCCGCTTTCTTCCTCGGTTTCAGAGGACGGATCGATCGTTACAGTGGCATTCGTCCATTTCTCACGAAGAATGAACTCCAATGCCCTCTTCTCATTTTCTGTCAGATACGTGACTCCAGAAAAGGACACATCCCAATTCATCACTTCTTCCGGGGAGGTAGACGGAAACAGTCCGGATAGCTGCTTGGCAATAAAATCCACATTGTTCGGACGGGATCCGTTGATCTTCACCTCCGCCACTCCTGAGAACTGCGCCGGATAGGTCTCCAGCACATACCCGTCATAACTTACAGCCACCTTCATACCTGGTGTCAGTGCCGCCGATGTAACATTCGTTCCATCTTCCGCATAGACCGGAAGTCCGGCTGCGTTAAAAGTATAGATAGTCGGATTATTTCCATCGCTTGCTACGGCATAGCAATACTGGTTCTGCTTATAGACGATCTCCACGTTGAATTCCTCTGTACGAAGTGTCGTCTGCTTTGCCAGAGAGCCTTTCTTACAGGAGGGGAGCGAACTCAATAAACACAGTATACAAAAGAGAGATAACACACGTTTCTTCTTCACGTGACGCTCCTTTCGGACACACATTAACGGATTCTATAAAAGTAGTGTATCGTACAGATATTTCAAAAATATGAATGCCTTGTGTATATTAGTTTAAGGCTTTCCACAGTTTGACATATTTGTCCATTCATGGCACAATTTCGTATGTGGATATGCTCGTTATGCGGATATAGTTCATCGGTAGAACGTCAGCTTCCCAAGCTGAACAGGAGGGTTCGACTCCCTTTATCCGCTCCAAAGATAACCTCATGGATTTTCGGGGTTATCTTTTTTTCTGGAAAAATCGGAGGAAGCACATGTTTCATCTTGACTTTTTCCTTTATAGATGGCAAACTGTATCTCGTGTTTAGAAAAGAAAGATTATCTGCCTTTATAGCTCAGTAGGTAGAGCGCATCCATGGTAAGGATGAGGTCACCAGTTCGATCCTGGTTAAAGGCTCCAAAGAAAGCTCCGATCTGATCGGAGCTTTTTTCATGCTCTTTTGTGGAAAGTGCGAAGGAGACTTTCTACGGGATTACAAAGATTTGGTTTTCACCCACGGTGACATTCCCGTCTATATTTTATATAATGGCTTCTGCTGGAGGTCGAAGTTATGGTCCTGAATATTCTTATTTTACTTGTCGGCTTTGCTGCTCTCGTAAAAGGAGCAGATGTATTTGTTGACGGAAGTGCTTCTCTGGCCCGTCTTTTTAAAGTCTCCGGCCTTATAATCGGACTTACGATCGTTGCGCTGGGCACAAGCGCACCGGAACTGGCCGTCAGCACAACTGCCGCACTTTCCGGCTCCAATGAGATCGCCTTAAGTAATGTCATCGGTTCCAATGTATTTAATCTTCTGATGGTACTGGGTATCTGTGCCGTCATCAGTCCCGTCCCCACCAGTAATGATATCGTCAAGCGCGACTTTCCGGTAAGTCTTGGCGCGACAGTTCTGGTCTTTCTCTTCAGCAGCGGCTGGAAACTGTTCTCTTCCGGTAATTTCCTGAATATCGATACCTCCGTGGAAGCGACGACCTTCCGCCGGATCTTCGGCATCACCCTTCTGGTGCTCTTTGTCATCTACATTGCCTTTCTCATTTTCGATGCCAAGAAGCATCCTACTAAGGAAGAAGATACCGAAAAGACCAAACTCGGAAAGTGCCTTCTGATGATCCTGATCGGTCTGGCACTGGTCATTGGCGGCGGTCAGGCAGTCGTGCATAGTGCGAAGGCCATCGCCCGGGATGCAGGTATGTCTGAGACACTCATCGGACTGACTGTCGTGGCTCTCGGCACCTCTCTTCCGGAACTGGTCACTTCGATCGTGGCAGCCAGAAAGAACGAGACCGAGCTGGCCATCGGAAATGTTGTCGGTTCGAACATTTTTAATCTTCTGTTCATTCTGGGCATATCCACTTCGATCCATCCGATCGGCGTCAACTATGCCTCCCTTCAGGACCTGGTGATCCTCTTCTTTGTCAGTGTCCTGACCTTCCTGTTCCTTTTCCGCAAAAAGAAGCTGACCCGTATCGAAGGACTGATCATGATCCTTCTTTATACTTCGCATGTCATCTTCGCCATCCTCCGCTGATTCCTTAAAGCCTTACGAATCTGTCACCCTTCTTCTGACGAAACTGTCACCTTATCGCCTCATTTCATGCTAGAATGAGTACATGAGCCAGTAAGACCGGCTGTACTTCAGGTGAAAAAAAGGAGGGCACGTTATGGAATCGTTTGAAGATCGGATCAGTAAGCTTAAGCAGATCCTCAACGAAGCAAAGTCCGTTGTCTTTTTCGGCGGAGCCGGCGTTTCTACAGAAAGCGGGATCCCGGATTTTCGCAGTAAAGACGGATTATATAACCAGCATGATGTCCAGTTCGACAAATATCCTCCGGAATATCTCCTGAGTCACAGCTGTCTTTATGACCAGCCGAAAGTGTTTTTCGAGTATTATCGTCAGAAAATGGACTGCCGGAACATCGAGCCGAACATCACCCACAAAAAACTGGCGGAGATGGAGAAAAGCGGAAAGCTTTCCTGCGTCATTACCCAGAACATTGACGGTCTGCATCAGAAAGCCGGAAGCCAGAAAGTATATGAGGTACACGGGACGACCCAGCGCGTTTACTGTGACAGATGCGGGCAGGAATACCCCTACGATATCCTCTTTACTTCGAAAGAGCCTGTTCCCCACTGCAAATGCGGCGGCATGCTCCGTCCGGATGTGACCCTCTACGAAGAGAGCCTTCCGGAAGAAGCCTGGTCCAAGGCAACTCTGGCGCTGGCCAAGGCAGATGTTTTCATTATCGGAGGCACATCGCTGACGGTCTATCCGGCCAATACCCTGACTCATTATTTCCGTGGCAGTCACCTGATCATTATGAATCGGGATGCCACCTCGCAGGACCGAAACGCGGAAATCGTATTTCACGAAAGTCTGGGCGAGATCTTCTCTCAACTATAACGACCTGTAATTAGAAAGGCTGCATTATGAAAAAGGATACTGCATCCCCGAACGAAGTCAGACGTACTTCCCGGGGCAAGATTTCTACTGCCCCAAATACAACTGAATCCTTACGTGAACTCACCCAGAAGAAATACACTCCAAAAGAGGAAGACCCGAAAGATTCTTCTTTCTGGATGCGTATCGCGATCCTGGTACTGGTAGGAGTCGTTGTTCTGGGCGGACTTTTCGGCGGACTTCTGTATATGGATCAGAGAGGCCAGTTAGAAGAGATCCGTCAATATCTTGCAGCCAATGACAAGGACCGTTCCACTGCGCAGAAATCCGGAAAATACTATAAGGAAACCAGTGGGAAGCAGAAGGCCTTGAAGGCGCCTGACAACGATTTTCAGGCAAACGGAAATGAGGATGACTTCTCCGATGATGCCATCTACCCGGACTACGAAGACGATAGTGACTGGGAGGATACAGATTGGGAAACCGACGACCGGGATGAAGGTTCTTCCGGCCAGAATGGCAATCCCGGCGGATATATCCTGAGCGATGGCGCCAAGCATGGTGATCTGTCCGGATATACCATCATCCTCGACCCAGGTCATGGCGGCAGGGATACCGGATGCGTCTTCCCCTTTAACGATCCGAAATACAACGAATGTGATTTCAATCTCAATATTGCCCTCTCTGTTCGTGATGAACTTTTGTCCCGCGGCGCAACAGTGTATCTTTTAAGAAGCGACAACAGCTGGGTATCCCTTTATAACCGGCTGGCTCAGGTACATCTGATCTGCCTGGACATTGCAGAAGCGGAAGGAACTCTTCCCTTTTCCAAGTCCCGCGCAAATGAACTTCGCAGCCTTCTTCAGACATCGATCGACATTAACGAAGATACTGTCGCGTCCGGCGGCATGGGCATCATGGTCGGCTCTGGTGTCGGTCCGGACCTTGAAGAATTGTTTGAAATGGAATATAAGATGGATCATGTTCTTTTCCTGTCGATCCATCTGAACTCCAGTGAGAGCCGGAGCCAGCACGGCACACAGCTCTACTATGTCACGGATGACTCCGTCATCGAAAGTGAGCGGAACCAGCAAAAGACCAATTCAGAATTCAAGCGTTCCGATTTCCCGATCCGTGAAGAATACTACGGACGCCATAACGAGGATAACGAACTTCTGGCCTGCTGCGTCTATGACAACATAGTAGGCAACATGCCGCAGCTGGAGACCAACGGTCACCCGATCAATGCAGATAACTACGCTGTCCTTCGTGAGCATGGTCTCACCGGGGTTCTGATCGAGGTCGCCTTCTTAAGCGATGACAATGACCGTAAGCTCCTTCAGTCGGACAGTAACGTACAGACCATTTCCATCTCTATCGGAAACGGAGTCGAGATGTATTTCCAGGAGAAAGGAATTTGACACTCCTCTGGAAAAAGTGATATATCAGTATAGAAAAAGCCATTCTTTCTTTGCATTTTCCTTAAAACTTGCGGAATAGTAATTTACAAAAAGAAAGAATGGCTTATACTGGATATACACGTAAAAGAGAGGAATGTTATGAATAACAAACAACCCTATCCGGACCATCGCAAGGGCGCAAACAAACCCAATCCAACCCGAACCTATTCCCAAACTAGACGCCCGGTCCGGTCCAAATCCGAGATAGCCCGTCGAATATTCATGGCCAAGTGCATCATCTTTCTCGGCCTGGTACTCGTTCTTGGTGGCGGTGTGTATCTTCTCTGCCGCTCGGGTCTTTTTTCTAAAAAAACCGCATCGCCGACAGAAGTTGTCCTTTCTTCACTTAGCAGCGTAACGTCCGAAGCGGAAACAACACCACCGGAAGATACCACCCCGGAAGTCACAGAAACGACGGTTCTCCCAGGTGATCTGTCCGGATATTATGTGATCCTCGATCCTGGTCACGGTGGCTGGGACAGAGGCACAGCCTATCCCTATAACAGCGATCAGAACGAGGAACCGACCTACACCATTAAGATCGCCAATCTTCTTTCCGAAGAACTCAAAAGCCGTGGCGCGACAGTTTATGTCACCAGAACTGACGATGAATACTATTCGCTTTATTACCGTATCGCCGAGACACACTTGATCTGCATGGATATCGCTAAAGAAAAGGGCATTCTCCCCTTCTCCGAAGAAAGAGAGCAGGATCTTCGCGAAAAACTGGAAGAAGTAAAGCGCATCAATGACAATTCCTACGACAAAGGTGGTATGGGTCTGATGGCCGGTACCGGTGTCGGCGAGGATCTCAAGGCCCTCTTTGAAATGGAATACCAGCTTACAGACGTTGTCTTCATCTCCATTCATCTCAATGCCGATTACGATGAATCCACCCACGAGCCGGTCGATCATCACGGTATCGAGGTCACCTATGTTACAGATGATTCCGTTAATACCTATGAGTCGAAAGAATCGAACAGAACTGCCGGCGCACCTGTCCGCGAAGCTTATAACGGCCGTCCGAACGAGCGTAACCTCATGTTCTGCCAGACCCTTTATGACTACATCACCAAGGATACACCGAATCTGAAGTCCAATATGGATAAGCCGGTATATACCGCAAACTGGGCGGTTACCCGTAAGATCGGCCTGACCGGAACGCTTCTGGAATTCGGTTTCATCTCGCACGAGACAGACCGTACCATCCTTCAGGACGAAGCCGCACTTAAGGTGGTGTGCAGTTCCATCGGTGATTCTCTCGCGGAGTATTTCTCGAAGATCTGATAAGGAGCATCCTATGAATATTGCGGTGATCACCGGAGCCTCTTCCGGCATGGGAGAAGAATTTGCAAAGCAGCTTTCTTCAGACCGCTTTGCGCATATCGGCGGTCCCTTTGACGAGATCTGGCTTCTTGCCCGTTCCAAAGATAAACTGGATTCTCTGGTAAATGCACTGGGAAAAGACCATTTCCGGGCCGTACCCTGCGACCTGACGGATAAAGCTTCCGTCGAGTCTTTCGCCGCACTCCTTTCTTCTGAAAAGCCGACTGTCGGTCTTCTCATCAATAGTGCCGGAATGGGAAAAAACGGACCGTTTTTGTCCCAGTCCGTAGAAGAGACCGATCAGGCTGTTACCCTTAACTGCCGGGCACTTTCAGAAGTCACCCGGATCGTTCTTCCCTATATGACCCCCAAGGGTGAAAATGCTACCAAAAAAGACCGGCCACGTATTATCAATATTGCCTCTTCAGCAGGTTTTCTGCCCCAGCCGGGATTTGCCATCTATGCCGCTACCAAGTCTTTCGTCATTTCCTTTTCCCGTGCGCTGAATGTGGAACTGAAAGAGAAAAACATTACAGTTACCTGCGTTTGTCCCGGCCCCTGTGAGACCAACTTTATCAAGGTCTCGAAAAGCGATCCCAACGCGACATTCACCGGATTTAAATCAAAATTCGTGACCACGGTAGATAAACTGATCCCGGCCTCTCTTCGTGCCGCCGGAAAAGGAAAAAGCATGCTGGTCTTCGGCCTCGGGCAGAAGTTTTTGCATCTGGCGTCGAAGATCGTACCTACTAATTGGATCTTATTTTTCGAACGGAAAATGGTATAACGTCACAGCGAAAAGATGGTCTTCTCTTTTCCTTTTGTGACCTTGCTTCGTATCGCATCCACCAGTTTTAAAAGCAGAATACCGAGATAGAATCCCGCAACATTCATCCAGAAATCGTCAATATCACATTCACCGATCTTAAAGAAATACTGGCAGCCCTCGATCGTTCCCGCCAGAAGAAGCGGGATCAGGTAGAGTATCCACTTCTTCTTTTTCTTCCGCCACCAAAGGCCCAAATAAAAACCTAAAGGCGTAAGGATCAGAAGATTCCCGAAGAACTGAATGAAGATTCCGTTTTTAAAATGACCTGAACGGATATGGGGCCAGTATGTGGAAAAGGCACCGGTAAAGGGGATCAGTGTCAGGCTTCTTCTATTTTCAGATGGACTTCTCTGAAAAATAAACAGATCAAGAAGAAGAATCAGATAGATCAGGGAAAACACGATACTGGAGCAAAGAAAACCGTTCCGGAAAGTCTTTCGGATATGCGGCGCATTCCATTTCTTGTGGGAAAACAGCCGGATCAGTATCGTTACCGTCACGCCGCCACACCACATAAGAAGGACATGAAAGCACCATTCGTAATTCATATGCTTTACGATACGCGTTCCAAGATAACGGTTACGGATGAGATACACAGCCAAATTCCAGAGAAGTCCGCCGGTCTGAAGAAGGGAACACAGAAGATGGCTTTTTGAGCATAAAAACATCAGGAGCGTCAGTCCCAGTGACGCCAAAAGCAGGAAGCACTCTTGGGTCGGAGACAGGAAACGCTCACTGAAATCAATGCAGAATGGATGCAGCACCACTCCCAGAATAAAGAACAGGGAAAGCAGTGCCGGATGCATCTGCCACGGCTTACGGGAAGCCGCTTTTTTCTTAGTTGTTCGGGCCATTCTTCTCGTTCGGATCGATCTTCGGCTTATTGGCTGCCGGACGCATATTCGGCCGCTTGATGGGTGCATGCTGTACCGGTTCATCTTCTACCGTAGCTGCCGGCTTTGCCCAGATCGGAGTCTCGATTCGGCTCGGGCCCGATGCCCAGGTCGGCATAAACATTGAGTCTCTCTTTTCCTCGACCGGTTCTACCGGCTTTGCTGCCTCCGGCTTCATAGCTGCTGCCGCTTCTCTTGCCGCAGTTCTTGCCGGGCCGGAATGGAACGGTGATGGATGGGATACCTGATCTTCCGGATGAACCGGTGCACTTACCTGTGAACGCGCATCCGGACGGCTGATCGGCCTATGCGGGATAGGACGCGATACCTGCGCCGGGGCGGCCGGTCTCTCCACCGGCTTACCTGTAAAAGGTGATATTCTCTGATTATCCATTTCGGATACCTCCTCCTTTTTCACCGGACGATATTTGCCGGCAAATTCATTATTCATACTGGTCATACCCCCAGCAGTATTCGATTCGGTCTGCGGAGTCACCGTATTCGGAAGATTCCGCTTGAGTCTCTCCGGCAGATAGAAACGGTCGATCAGGCGGTTCCAGTCTTCCGGACGACGGAGATAGAGATAAGCGCAGAACAGGATGAAAAGCAGAAGAAGCGCAAGGAAAACATAAAGGATCACAAGACCCGGCGTGATGACATTCTTCTTCGACATCAGGTTCTCATAGGTGGGAGCCGGCGTGGGTGCCGGTGTTGTGGCCGCCACGGTTTCTTCCGGAACCGAAGTCTCTTCCGTAACCGGAACTGTGGTCGTCATTTCCGTTGTGGCCGGGTGAAGCGGTGTAATGGTGCCGGAATACTCCGCCAGGGAAATACCATTGTCACCCAGCGGTACAGCATGATCCAAACCGACAAACTTGTCCTGATCCTGCCAGAGTACTTCCTTTACGAACGCGTATTTTTCTTCATCCCAGGTCGTAAAATCATCCAGGACCAGTCCGCCGGTATCGCCGGAGTTGGCATTAAAGCACCAGAAAGTGTAATTCAGATATTCCTCACCGATCAGCTGTCGAAGGTATGTCATCCAGGTCAGGTTCGGCTCTGTCATGAAGCCTCCCCATTCACCGATAAGGATCGGAGCGATGTTCTCTTCATGGATAAAGAGCCAGTTATCTTCCCAGCAATCTTCCTTTAAGGATTCAAATGTATAGTCACCCTCAAACCAGGTCTGGGCAAAGACCGCCGGACCATAGTCATGGGGAGAATACACGATCTGCTTATTTCTTTCCGGAGAACCGAAATCGATGGGATAATCCCTTACGCCACGAAGATTGGCGCCCCACCAGTTGAAGTAGTAGTCATCGTCATTGGTGCTGGAAAAATCACCATTGGCGGAAATATCCTTCGGATAGATCTCGATACCTTCGATCACGATCAAGGCATGGGGATTGGCATCCAGAACCAGATTTCCGGCTTTCTCCGCCACAAACTTCCAGTTGTAGATCTCTTCGGAGTCATTCCAGATGGCCTTTTCTTCATTAGGCTTACCATGGGGTTCGTTCTTCAGATCGTAAGCTACGACCGTATCATCATTCTTGTACCGGTTAGCCAGAAATCCCAGACCATCCAGATAATCCTGCAAGGTTATACTGTCTGTATACCACAGGTTGGTCATATGGCCCGCAGCATCTGTATTGGCACTATGGATATCGATCATGACCTTGATGCCGTACTTTCTGCAAAGAGAAATGGCGTAGTCAAAGATCTCCAGACTGTTCATTCCTACCAGTTCCGGATTCGTGGCCTGATTGAAATTCGCCTGAGGGTATTCTCCATATCTCCAGGCCAGCGCCAGTTCCGCCGAGATCGGAATACGCAGGAGATTGAATCCATGGTCGGCAATGGCTTTCAATGCCTGATCCATGTTTACACTCCAGCATCCGTCAAAGATATTCGTGCCCGTGTTATAGCCGAACCAGTTGATACCGGTCAGCCAAACCTGGGTCCCGTTCATATCTACGATCTTATTGCCGTCTGTTGTCAGCCAGTCGTCTCCGTCTGTCGGTTCAACGGAACCAACGCCGGTCTCGGATGTGGATTCCGCAGGTTCAGAAGTCTCAGAAGAAGAATCCGAAGTACCGGCTTCCGGAGTCGGTGTATTGGCGGCAGGTGTCGGGGTATTCGTATTTCCGGGCGTCGGAGTCGGGGTCGACGTCGCATCCGGAGATGTCGGTGCCGGAGTCGCCGTTGCCGGGACAGGTGTGGCTGTCGCCGGAACCGGAGTTGGTGTCGCTTCCGTCGGTCCCGGACCTGGCTTCGGCGGATCCGGTTCAGGTTTGGGCGGGTCAGCCTTTGTCGGTTCCGGTCCGGGTCCCGGACCAGGTGCCGGCGGATCTGCCTTTTCAAAGACAGGTTTAATGGAGATGTCTCCCGGTCCCGGGGTCCAATCACTGGCATTACTTAAGTAACAGCCGGCATTGATGCCTGAATTCGTAGAACCCGCCTCAATCGTTGAGTTCCATTCCTCCGTAGACTTAAATGTCAACGTTCCGCCGGAAAGAGAAACGGATGCGCACCATTCGCTGCCCAGTGTTGCCTCCGCAGGCACATTCCGGATCGTCACCGTCCAGCCGACGACCTTCTTATTTGTATTATTCTTGATTGATGTAATGGATACGGTTCCGGATTCGTTTTTGACACTGACGTCTACACCCTCATCCGCATGAACCACGCACAGCGGCGTCACCATGAGAAGGATGGTAAGAAGAAGACTTGTAAAATATGTCAGTCTCGTCTTTTGCACTCTCTTACTTCTCCTCACTGATCTCTTTCTGTCTCTCCTTGGAAAGACGAAGGATCTCCTGCACAAACTGCCGGGCATAGTCACTGTAAGGTTCATCCACTGCCTTTTCAGCCGCAGATAGGATCTCCTGTTCCCTTCCCGGTACATAGATCGCCGCACCGGACTGTGCCTTGATCTTTGCGATCCGTTCAGAATGCTTCATTCTCCGCTCAAAAAGCACCAGCATTTCTTTATCGATCTCGTTGATCGCTGCTCTTTCTTCAGAAAGCGGGTCTGCTTCAGAAGATTCAGCCTCATCCGCTTCCTTCGAAAAATACTCACTGACCAGTTCTTCCATAGCCAGAAGATATCCCTTTACACCCATGCCGCAGAACTGCTTCTTGCAGACAGCTTCGATCACGGATCTGTTTCTGAAATCTTCTCTGTTGTGAATGTCGGAAAGGTGTACTTCCATGACCGGGATCTTGATCAGTTCGATCGCATCCCGGATCGCAATACTATAGTGGGTATACGCGCCGGCATTCATGACGATACCGTCGATCCGGCCCATCGACATATGCAGTTTTCTGATAATGGCGGATTCCGATTCCGACTGGAAGCATTCCACTTTCACACCCAGCTCGATGCCCTTGTTCACGCAGGCATTTTCCAGGTCCTTTAATGTGCCGCTTCCATAATGCTTGGGATCTCTTTTTCCCAGCATCGACAGGTTCGGTCCGTTTACGATCAGAATGGTCTTCATTCTCTTATTCTCCTCTTCCCAGGAACGCATCCAGCATAGCCAGTGCCAGGCAGCCTTCCGCTACCGGAAGCGCCCGGGGCACAATACAAGCATCGTGGCGCCCGTGGATCGTGATCTTCACATTTTCTTTTGTGTCCAGGTTCACCGTATCCTGCTCCTGCCCGATAGACGGTGTCGGCTTGAAAGCCACCTGGGCAAGGATCGGCATACCGTTACTGATGCCACCTTCAAATCCTCCGCCATGATTCGTGGTCATGCGGAGCTTTCCGTCCTGGAACATCAGGTGGTCATTATTCTCCGAGCCTCTTCTTGACGCAACTTCAAAGCCGCTTCCGAAAGAGACTCCCTTGACTGCCGGAACACCGAACATCAGCTGAGCAAAGCTGCTCTCGACCGTGTCCCACATCGGCGAGCCGATTCCTCCGGGGAACCCGGTCCCCATCACCTCTACTATACCACCGACAGAATCGTTCTCCAACTTCGCTGCCTCGATTTCTTCCCGCATCCGGTCAGCCACAGCTGTATTTTCCTGCGGAAAAGCACCTTCCTGAGGGATCACCGGGCTTTCTTTTTCTTCCCAGCTGACACCGGAGATCTTTCCGATCCGGATGATATGTCCATATACCTCCGCGCCGCAGCGGGCGGAAAGCACCTGCTTCGCAACGGCTCCGGCAAAAAGCACCGGTGCCGTCAGTCTTCCGGAGAAATGTCCGCTTCCCCGCGGATCATTATTCATCTTATAGCGAAGACGGGCAGTATAGTCCGCATGACCGGGACGGGGCGTCACGGTAAATCCGTCATAATCGGAAGAATGCTGGTTGGTATTGAGGATCTCCACAGCCATCGGCGTACCCGTGGTCTTGCCGTTATAGATACCGGACAGGATCGTCGGCAGATCCGACTCTTTTCTCGTGGTCGAACCGGACTGGCTGCCCGGCGCACGACGCTGCATTTCCTTTATGAGTTTCGACTCATCGATAGAGATTCCGGACGGCAGTCCGTCGATCAGAACACCGATCGCGGGGCCGTGCGATTCTCCATACACACTGATTTTCAAGCGGTTACCCCACGTTGATCCCATATATTCTTCCTCCCAAATTCAGATAATCTTCGAAAAACCCCGGATAGGATTTCTCTACGGCGACCGGATCCAGAATCGATATCTTTTCCTTCGCCCCAATAGCTGCGATCGCCGAGGCCATGACCAGACGGTGATCTTTGTAGCTGTTTATGGTTCCTCCGGAAAAAACACTGCCGTTTCTGCGGATGCTTTTTCCGCGGATGATCAGTCCGTCATCGGTAATGGTGACATCTGCCCCCAATACCTTCAGCATATCCGCAGTGGATGCGATACGGTCCGACTCCTTAAGGCGCAGACGCTCGCCATGTATGATATGTGTCTCGCAGCCTGTCGCCGCTGCCGCTACCGAGAACACCGGCACCAGATCCGGCACATCCTTGGCATCCATTTCAAATACAGAAAGTGCATTTTTCTCGGAAGATTCTTCTGCCGAAAGAAGACCGGAAAGAAGATTTTCGATCGCCCGGTCACCCTGGAAAGTCTTTTTCGGAAGGCCCTCCAGCACTACTGCGGCACCCAGATAATTTCCTACCAGCCAGAAAGCCGCCTGGGAATAATCACATTCCACATCGTAGGGGATCTTCCGGGAAGGCCTGGAAAGCCCGGCAAGATAATATCCGTTTGCTTCCTGCGCCACATGCACACCGAATTCTTCCATGACCTGGCAGGTCATGTCCACATACGGACGGGATTCCAGTTCCGTTGTAAGACGAAGACGGGACGGGCCTTCAAGTGCGGATAACGCCATCAGAAGTCCGGAAATATACTGGGAACTGACATTTCCGGGAAGCTCGTATTCACCGGGAAGGAGCCGGCCACGGATCTCCAAAGGAAGAGACAGTCCGGTCTGATCGACATAGATCATCTGGGCGCCATTTCCGTCGAACACCTTCTCATATTCCCGTACAGGCCGGTTCGGCAGTCTTCCGCTTCCGATAAAACGGGTATGGATCCCCAGTACCGCCACAAGCGGAATCAGAAAACGCAGTGTCGACCCGGATTCTTTACAGTCGATGATGACCGGTCCCTCCTCCTTCGGATCCGCCGAAGAAAGCTTTATAAGCGCTGCTTCAGTTGCCCGGATATCATCGGAAACATTCTCTTTCTGGATCTTCGCAAGGGAAATATCGCCGCTCAGAAACGCCATGATCAGCGCACGATGGGCCATACTTTTACTCTGCGGGACACGCACGGCACCCGTCAGTTTCCCTGGTTCGATATCCAGTCTTCCGGCAGAAAACAGTGCCGGAATCTGTACCTTTACTTCTTCTTTTTCCAAAATTACTCCTTACAGCAGGTCATGCAGTTCCTGCTCAGACAATGGCCAGGTCTTGGCGTCGCCGATCTCCTTAATGACGACGTAGTACACCTTGCCATTGAGTTTTTTCTTATCCGAAAGCATGGTCTGGTAAAGATCCTCCACCGGAAGATCAGTAGAAGTCGGCAGATGCCACTTCTCCAGCACATTCAGAAGACGTTCCTTAATGCCTTTCGGGGTCTCACCCAGTTTCTCACCAAGTTCCACCGCCTTGACCATGCCGATGGCCACAGCCTCTCCGTGAGTATAACGGGTATATCCGGATACCTTTTCGATTGCATGTCCCCAGGTATGACCGAAATTCAGGAGCATTCTCTCTCCGGTATCATATTCATCGTTTTGCACGACGGTCGTCTTGATCTTCACGCAACGGGCCAGCATCCACTCCATATCCGCCTGTCCCTTTTCGATCGCTTCGAAAAGCATGGCATCGCGGATGCAGCCGTACTTAATGACTTCCGCCATACCTTCTGCCATGCGGGTACGGGACAAAGACTTCAGAAGACCCGGATCGATCACGACCGCATTCGGCTGGTAGAAAGCGCCTACCAGATTCTTTCCGTATGGCATATCAATACCGGTCTTACCGCCGATACTGGAGTCAACCTGTGCAAGAAGCGTCGTCGGCACCTGGATCAGGTGACATCCGCGCATATATGTTGCTGCCGCAAATCCGGTCAGATCTCCGACCACACCGCCGCCCAGGGCGATGACCAGATCTGAACGGCTCATACCAAACTCATGCATGGCATCGTAGATTGCAAAAAGATTCTTTTCGCATTTACTGGACTCCCCGGCGGGAACCGTAAATGAAGCGACCTCGAACCCGGAAGCTTTCAGTGACTTTTCCGAAGCATCATAATACAGTCCCTTTACTGTCTCATCAGTAACGATAAACGCCTTTCTGCTTCGGACGGTCTTCGCCGCCACTTCACCCAGCTGCGCAAGCGCACCGGTGCGGATCAGGATCGGGTATTTTCCATGATTGGTATTGGCCATAATTTCCGGCATAGTATGTACCTCTCTTCTTCTGTCCGGACGCCGTTTTCCGACGCGCGGACGGTTTCTATTATTGTATCACGGCAGGAGAAGATTCTTCACCCTGTCAAACACTACATCCTTTTCCTCAGAAGCAGGAAGAATCACATCAGATCCTGCCTCATAGGAAGCTTTGCGGGAAGAAAGACGATCCTCCATCTGTCTTCTGGCCGCATCCTTATCTTCCGCCAGAAGAAGCGGGCGGCTCCTGTCATCTTTTACCCGTTCCCAGATCGTATCCGGATCCACTTCCAGATACATCACCATCGAGTGGCTTTCCGAAAGGATCTTCCGGTTCTGTTCCTGTGTCAGCACGCCGCCGCCCAGTGAGATCACCGCCGATCCGGGCTGGGAAAGCACCATCTTCAGCACATCATGTTCCATGCGCCGGAAAGTCTCCTCTCCGTCCTTTTTAAAGATCTCAGTGATCGGACAGCCTGCGATCTGTACGATCCTTTCGTCCAGATCGATAAACGGGATCGAAAGTTCATCCGCCGTCATGCGGCCGATGGTGGTCTTTCCGGCACCCATAAAGCCGGTAAATACCAGTTTCATCGGGCTCTTTTCCCAAAGTTTTTTCCGAAGATCCGGAAGGATCCCGGAAAGTCTTTCATCATCAAAATGGGCATCCGGCGCCCAGATCTTCTCAGCCGCGATAGCCTGATGCAGAAGCATTTTCAGGCCGGATACCGCATGATTTCCCTTGGCGCGCACCTGCATGCAGGACTTTGTCGGGCAGGGATTATACACAGTATCAAAGAAAGTTCCCCCGTCCTTAAGCACATCCGGATGCGGCGCGGATCCATGCACATTGGGCCACATGCCGCAGGGAGTGCCGTTTAATACTGTGTCAAAACCACTGTCGCCGGTCAATTCTTTGTCATCGGAGGAGATTGCGCGGACCTTCTCAAAGCCCTTCTCCTTACACTCCTTTACCAGCGCCAGTGCTTTTTCCGGAGAACGGGCCCAGATGGAAAGATCGCCACCGGCCTTCAAGGTCTCCACCGCCATCATGCGGGCAACTCCGCCGGCGCCGAGAAGAAGGACTTTCCGGTCAAGCGGGATCCCGCAGGAAAGGAATCCGTCCACATCGGTGTTATAGCCGACCTGGCCGCACACGGTATTTGCCGCGCCGTATTCTTTTACCATCGGCGCCACTTCGGAAAGAAACGGAAGGATCGCCACCTTATGCGGGATCGTGACATTAAAACCGGTCAGTTCCTTCATCAGGACCGGTGCATATTTCGGAAGTTCTTCCGGAGAAATCTCATAGAGCTCATAGCGGCCGGAAATGCCACTGGCCTCCATAATACGCTCATGAATATAGGGAGAAAGAGAATGTCCCAAGGGAGAGCCGATGAGGCCTGCTTTAATCACACTCATAGCCGGCCTCCTTTAAAAGAGCATACGCTTCCACCGCTTCTTTTGTGGTACCCAGAAGCAGGCTCACCTGGCCGCCTTCGTAAGTACGGAAGTTTCGGATATTGATGTTTCGGATATTGATATTTCCTTTACCCAGGATCGATGTGATCCGGGCAAGTTCACCCGGCTTATCGTCCACATATACATGCAGAAGCGCCGATGCCTCCAGGGCACCTCTGAGGTTGTCATCCAGATGGTCACGGTAGTAGGAACCCTGGGCAAAAAGACTTCGCACCTCCTGGGTGTGGTCTTCGGCCAGTTCCTCTCTCCAGCGGGAAAGAAGGGCAATATATTCATCCATAATAGGTACAAGCGCTTCTTTGGAATTCTTCGTGATCCCGGCCCACAGATCCGGATCGGAAGAAGCGATACGGGTAATATCCCGGAAACCGCCTGCCGCCATACGGCTTAACGCGCCGTCATCCTTCTGGGCAAGAAGCAGTGAGAGACTGCTGGCCACCACATGAGGAAGGTGGGATACTGCCGCCACACGCTTATCGTGAAGCTCCGCCGACATAAACATCGGGATCGCCCCGATCATACGGATCAGGTTTTCCATATCCTTCAAAGTCTTTACGCGGATAGTGGAATCTTCCTTAAGGCACAACACATACAGTGCGTTTTCAAAAAGAGAACCGCGGCTGCAGGAATAGCCGTGGCGCTCCGAACCGGCCATCGGGTGACCACCGATAAAATTCGGAAGATCGACTGCCTCCATTACCGGTCCCTTGACCGAGCCCACATCCGTAATAATGCCGATATCCATCGCGCCGAGCTTCGGCGCCATTTCCTTAATGGCATCCACAGGCGCGCAAAGGATGACCAGATCGCTCCCTTTGAGGATCGAAAGGTCATCCTTGGAAAATGCACTGATCACGCCTTCTCTGGTTGCCAGCTCGCCGGCTTTTTCATCAGGGTCAACGGCCACGATCGTTTCGACCGGAGTCCGCTCATGGATCGCCTTTGCCAGAGATCCGCCGATCAGTCCCAGACCGACGATTCCGACTTTGTGGATACCCAGGGAAGCTGTATCTTGTGTCATCACTTTTTACCTCTCTTTTCCGAGTAGGTTTATTATAGCACGAAGGCGCCTTCCCGCATATCTTTCCGAGCTTTGCTTTCCAATCATCCTCGGCTTTCAAAATCCGCATCGATCTCTTCTCTCCATGCCGCGTCCATCTTTCCTTTTCTTCTTACGCTTCCGATAGCCCGGCTGAGGCAGGCATAGTTCAGCGCCGTGCCTTTTGCATCGCTATGGTAATTCACTGCGCATTCCTCGTTAATGCCGAAACCTCTTGCCGTCTCCACCGCATCGATATTCGCGCCGAGGAACAGAAACTCCCATCCGTCTTCTTTCTTCTTCTCGATCATTTTCTTGACCTTTCCGGACGAATATTCCCGGCTGCTGTTTTCCATTCCGTCTGTGGTGATCACAAAGATCGTGTGAGACGGGACATCCTCTTTTCTCACATACTTATGGATGCTGCTGATGTGCGATACTGTCGAGCCGATGGCATCCAGAAGAGCGGTGCTGCCACGGACAAAATATTCTTTATCCGTCATGTCGGAGATCTCGGAAAGCGGGATCCGGTCATGAAGTGTTTCCACCTTCGAATCGAAAAGCACTGTGGTGACGTAGCATTCACCCTCTTCTTTCTTCTGCTTCTGGATCATGGAATTGAATCCTCCGATGGTATCGCTTTCCAGTCCGCCCATGGAGCCGCTTCTATCGAGAATAAATACGATCTCGGTGATGTTGTTTCTCAGTTCTTTCTTTTCGGTATTCTTCTTTGTCATGTTCTTTTCCTCCTTTTGGGGAACCGGATATCTTTGTTTTCCGGTTTGGCCTTTCGGCCGTGTTTCTTTCTTATGAGTCCATTAAACAGGAAAAGCCTTTCGAAAAGGTCGCCTCACAGGCGACAAAAAAAGACCCGCCTTCTTTCGAAGACGGGTCTTTGGAAATCATGTAATTCTACGCTTCTTATAAGATTACTTAGCCGCGTTGCAGATTACGGAGAAGTCCTGAGCCTTCAGGGAAGCACCACCGACGAGACCGCCGTTGATGTCAGCCTGAGCAAAGAGGCCGGCAGCATTACCGGCGTTGCAGGAACCGCCATACTGGATGGTGATCGCCTCAGCGCACTTCTCGCAGTAGAGTTCAGCGATGACGCCACGGATGAACTTGCAAACTTCTTCAGCCTGCTCATCTGTTGCTGTCTTGCCTGTTCCGATAGCCCAGATCGGCTCATAAGCGATAGTGATCTGGCAGAGCTTAGAAGCCGGAATATCCTTGAAAGCGCCAACGATCTGACCCTTGATCCAGTCAAATGTCTCGCCTGCTTCACGCTGAGCCAGGGACTCACCGCAGCAGATGATCGGCTTCACGCCGTACTTCAGAAGAGCCAGAGCCTTCTTGTTAACTGTCTCGTCTGTCTCAGCGTTGTACTCACGACGCTCGGAGTGACCGATGATGCAGTAGGTAACGCCCATCTTAGCCAGCCACAGCGGGGAGATCTCGCCTGTGAAAGCGCCCTTCTCTTCGAAGTGGCAGTTCTGAGCAGCGATCTTGATGTTGGTGTAAGCTGTAGCCTCAACAGCAGCAGCCAGAGCTGTAGCCGGAACACCGAGAGCGATCTTCGCTGTAGCGTCCTTAACGAGCGGCTTCAGTTCTTCGATAAGCTTAACAGCATCCGCCGGGATACCGCAGTTCATCTTCCAGTTACCGGCAGCAAATGTTCTGCCGATCTCCTTATCCTGGAGGCAATCAATACCCGGGAGAACCTTACCTTCGATGAACTCGAGAGAAGCACCACCACCTGTGGAGATGTGGGTTACCTTATCAGCGAAGCCGAGCTTCTCGATAGCAGCTGCAGAGTCACCACCACCGATGATGGAGATAGCATCGGACTCAGCGATAGCCTGAGCAAGAGCCTTAGTACCAACAGCAAACTTTTCGAACTCGAATACGCCGGCAGGACCATTCCAGATAACGGTCTTGGCGTTCTTGATCTCGTTGGAGAACTTCTCGATGGTCTTCGGGCCGATGTCGAGGCCTTCCCATCCATCCGGGATCTCCATGGTCGGAACGACCTTGGAATTTGCATCTGCAGCAAATGCATCAGCAACAACTGTATCTTCCGGCAGCAGGAGCTTTACGCCCTTCTCCTCAGCCTTAGCCAGGAGTTCTTTTGCCAGATCTACCTTATCTGCTTCGAACAGGGAGTTACCGATCGTACCGCCCTGAGCAGCGATGAAGGTGTAAGCCATACCACCACCGATGATGATGGTGTCAGCCTTATCCATCAGGTTTGTGATAACGCCGATCTTATCGGAAACTTTCGCACCACCGAGGATCGCAACGAACGGACGTGCCGGATTTGCCAGGGCACCACCGATGAACTTGATCTCCTTCTCGATGAGGTAACCGGAAGCAGACGGCAGGAAGTTCGCAAGACCTGCAGTAGAAGCGTGAGCACGGTGAGCTGTACCGAAAGCATCGTTAACATACAGATCAGCCATGGAAGCCAGTTCAGCAGCGAACTTCGGATCATTCTTTGTCTCTTCCTTATGGAAACGGACGTTCTCCAGCATCAGGATCTCGCCTTCCTTAAGAGCAGCAGCCTTTGCCTTTGCATCTTCACCGATAACATCGGCGGCCAGAGTAACCGGCTTACCGATCAGTTCAGCCAGACGGTCAGCAGCAGGCTTCATGGAGAATGCCGGCTCCGGTCCGTTCTTCGGACGACCCAGGTGGGAAACCAGGATCACCTTCGCGTTATTATCTACGAGATACTTGATCGTCGGGAGAGCTCCCTTGATTCTCTTATCGTCTGTAATTTCACCTGTCTTCTTATCGAGCGGTACGTTAAAGTCCACACGAACGATGACTCTTTTGCCGGAAACATTTAAGTCTTCGACACTCTTCTTTGCAACCATTGCCATAATGTTCACACTCCTTGGAAAAAATTACTTGTTGGCCAAGCCCTATTATTATACTTCCATTTCCCCTTGGATTCAATTTAAGATTCAATCTCTTGCCAAGCGCACTTATTCGCGATACATTTTTCCTCGGAGGATAGTATTTCATGGAAAAAGAGAACCAGTGCATCTTCATACCGGATTACATGACCGGCTTTCAATGCATCGCCGGAGATTGCCGCCACAGCTGCTGCATCGGCTGGGAAATCGACATCGACGAAGATTCCCTTGCCCGCTACAAAAGCACTGAAGGTCCTTTTTCCGATCTTTTTTCACGCTATATTTCCGAGTCGGAAGATGGTTCTTCCTGCTTTCTTTTGCAGGGGGAAGAAGAGCGCTGTCCTTTTCTTAACGACAGAAACCTCTGCGACCTGATACTGAATCTGGGGGAGGATTCCCTCTGTCAGATCTGCCGTGATCACCCCCGTTTCCGAAACGAGATCGGTTCCCGGACCGAGATGGGGCTGGGTCTTTGCTGTGAAGAAGCCGCTCGGATCATTCTTTTTTCCGATCACCCTTTCCTTTTCGGGAAAGGGAAAGAGGGCGACATAAAAGAAAACTGGACCGAAGATCCGGATCCGCTTTCCGGGCTCTCCGATGAGGATGACCCCTATTTCCGGGATCTTCTCCTTTTCCGGAATGATCTTTTTTCGATAGTAAATGCACCGGAGCTTTCTTTTTCTTCCCGTCTTGAAAAGATCTGCGGGGAATGCCACGCATCTTTTCCTTCTTCGGACCTTCGCGACTGGGGCAATTTTCTTTGGGAGCTGGAACGGCTGGATCCTTCCTGGGATAGGGAGCTTTCCCGTCTTCAAAATGCACCTGAATTTTCTTTTTCAGACGAGATTTTTTCGACCGCGGTCCCTTCCCGTTTACTTTCCTATTTTCTTTTCCGGCATGTTCCGGGCGCCCGGGACGACGGTCTTCTTATGGAGCGGGTCATGTTTGGTGTCATCAGCACAATGCTCCTTTGCGCACTGTTCTCGATCCACCGGAAAGAGGACGGCGATTTATCTTCGGAAACACAGGTCGAACTTGCCCGTCTGTTTTCTTCCGAGATCGAATATTCAGACGAGAATATCCCGCTGATACTGGATCGGATCCACGATCTTTATTTCTGATTTTTCATAGCCTGGATAATCCCGTTGATCTCATGGATCCGCTGTTCGTTTTTCGGGTAAAAACGGTATACCTGTCCACCGGATTCATAAAGCTCGAAATACTGTCCGAAATCGTAGAGGACACCCTTCATGGAGGCGATGGAAAACTGTTTTTGAACAGGCAAACTTTTTGAAATGATATCCCTGTTCTTGTGCGCCTTTATCGGTTTTCCTTTCCGGTATATGATGCCATCTTCCGGCGCGCAGGCCAGACCTTCAAAAGTGATCGTTCCGTCTGCGATCGTAATCGTACCGGACCCGACTTTGGCATTATCGTATTCATCCACCGGCTGAAAAAGTGTGACGTCTTCTTTCAAAGTAAAATCCGGGTCTTCCACATCCCGGGCATAGATCGATTCTTCCCATGTATGCCAGGCATGCAGATCCGGAAAACATGTATCCTTTTCCGTCACCGCAGAAAAGAAACCGTACTTATCCATTTTGACCTGGTTTCCGCACGAAATGCACCGAAGCACGTGTCCATCCGAGCGCATGGTGTTCCGATCCGCAAGACGGGAGCCGTCTTCTTTTTTCCCTTCGCACTTCGGACAGAGGCAGGCCACATTTTCCACTCCGTCTGCCGGTGCCTTGGAACGGAACACCTGCGGATGATTCCGGAAATACTCATACTCGTCATACTCCATGTGGGAAAGCATCGCCTGATGGATCTCCTCCACGGTCATTTCTGCGGCTTCTTCTTTTGAAAGCACATACACATATTCCGCAGTGATCTTTCCCTTTCTCCAGGAATTGCGGCTCCATCTCGGCCAGGTCATATATGCGCCATGCGTCCGAAGGATCGCAAGTCCGGCGCCGCTTTTTTTCACCACCGAAGCCAGTCCGCTGTCAAACCAGATCGAGTGTCCGTCCACCATACGGGTCGCCTCCGGGAAAATACCCAGCACTCCCCCTCGGGAAAGAACACGGAACATCGCCCTTACCGTACGCATATCGTTTCTGTACTGGGCTTTCGGAATACAGCCGCCTTTGGTAATGATGTGGCCGAATACTTTATTCCGGAAAAGGAAATTTCCGGCTACAAAATTGATCGGCCGTCCGTAAACGGTGGTGCCCATAATGATGGGATCGATGTAGGAAGGGTGATTTCCCACAATGACCAGTGGTCCTTCCATGTTCTTGATCCGCTTATCTGTTTTGATCTTCATACCGAAAACCAGACGGGCAATATTGATCACGATGCCGGATCCGAAAAAACGGTACCAGAAAAAAGACGGTACACAGCCGTAGTCCGGCTGACCTTTCACCGCCCGATCCTGTTTCCTGCCCTTGACTTTTTCCGGATTTTCCTTCACTATGTTTTCCTCATAAGCCGATTTCTGAAAATTTGGCAAAAAAATCTTCAGTTCGACACAAAATCATAACATATATCACGTATTATACATAAAGTGCTCCCCCTCGGAAAGAAGGATGCGCATCCTGCACGGGGAAGCCAAAGCTGGTTTGGAATAGATTTTCCCTTCGGGGAAAAGGGGTGGATAAAGAATATGAAAACTTGTTTTTACTGCGGACGAGAACTGGCGCCCGGACAGCGCTGCACCTGTCGTGGCAAAGCCGGAAGCGCCTCCGGTGGCGGAAGAGAAACTTCCACCGCCGCAAATACCTCTTCTTCATATTCTGCTTCTTCCTCTTCGGCGGAAACTTTCTCGTCCGGCGCTTCAGCAGATCCGGATACCCGTAAATCGGATAAAGAGGCCGCCAAGGCAGAGAAAAAAGCTGAAAAAGCAGCTAAGAAGACCCAGAAAAAAGAAAAGCAGGTCTGGAACCAGGACAAAAAGCCCCGGTTTACTTTTGCCACCTTTATTACCCAGGTCCGTTCCACCTTTCCGTCCATGTCCAAGCTTCTGCGGCCGGTAATGTCTTATATCTGGCATCCGGTATCTACGATCGAGAATCGTCCGGCGGTGGTCCCCATTAATAAAGTCATCATCGTCAACACTCTTTTTGCGACATTGACCTCTCTGATGGTACTCTTTACCACCTTCACGGATTCCCCGTTTCTGGGGATGCTGATCTCCCTGATCTTCGGTAAGACCGATCTGTTTACCGCTCAACCGGTCACGGCATTTTTCGTACTCAGTGCGATGCTCTGGCTAAGTGTCCTGATCCTGTCATTGTGCTTTACCTTAACTTCACGTCTCGTGAACCGGCGGATGACTTTTCTGCGTGCTTTGGACACCGTCACCATCTCTTCCATTTACATGTGCTTTGCCGATGTCCTGATCTTTCTGTCCGTTCTTTTCGGTACCCGAGGCGCCTTTACACTGATCTTTGTGTCGCTGGTCATCATGGGGATCTGTCACTTCGTATCCATCCGGCATGATCTGGCCATAAAAGACGATTCAGCTTTCAATATGCTGGCCATAAGCTATCTGATGTTCTATGTGCTGGCGCAGCTGGGCATCAATATCCTGATCCGTATCTTCGTTCTTCTGAACTGATTTTTTGCCTTCTCCGGTAAATGCACTTTCCACGGCCATTACGCTGTTTTTTTCCTTCCGTGACAGAATCGTCATCCTATTTTCCCACTTGTCCGTTACAATGATGCTAGGACATTGGGGATAGAATGTCATGTGAAAGCACATGACCGGTAAGGAAGAAGGAGGCGTAGTATGAAGCAGTTTCTACGTATTTTCGGCTTTTGTCTTGCCCTGACGGCAGTATTATCCTTCGCCGCCGGTGTCGGCTGCGAACGAAAGGATGGCACTACTTCGGACACCCAGGCTTTCGTTGATGAACTTTTGGGTGAAGATCTGATCCATTCGACTCAGCCCGTAACTTTCGATTTTTCCAACTGACTTTTTTCTGACTTCAAAAAAAGAGCGGAAGCTTTCGCCCCCGCTCTTCCGACAATACTTTTTCGACGTAAATTTCTACTACTTACAGAAGATTCACACCATGTGACATTGCTTTTTCCACGACATCTTCCGGCCAGATCGAAGACTGGACTTCACCGATATGCGCACGCTGCAGGAAGAACATGCAGATACGGGACTGACCGATACCGCCACCGATGGTATACGGCACCTTCTTCTCCAGCACGTCTTTCTGGAATGGCAGTTTCGCGCGCTCTTCACAGCCGGCGATCTTCAGCTGGGTCTTCATGGCTTCTTCATCCACGCGGATACCCATGGAAGACAGTTCCATAGAGCAGCCCAGCACAGGATAATAAACGAGGATATCACCGTTCAGCGACCAGTCATCGTAGTCCGGCGCACGTCCGTCATGCGGTTTTCCGGACTTTAACGCACCACCGATCTGCATGAGGAACACCGCTCCGTACTTCTTGGTGATCAGGTTCTCTCTTTCCTTCGGAGTCTGATCCGGATACATATCTTCCAGTTCCTGCGTCGTGATGAAATGGATCTCGTTCGGCAGGAAAGGATCCATGAAGTGGTATTTGCCGCAGATGTAATACTCGGTCTGCTTAATCGCCATATAAATGCGGAATACGGTTTCTTTCAGTGTCTCCACATTTCTCTGTTCCTTCGTGATGATCTTTTCCCAGTCCCACTGGTCCACATAGATGGAGTGAAGGTTATCGGTCTCCTCATCACGGCGGATAGCGGTCATATCTGTATACAGACCTTCGCCCGGATGAAAGCCGTACTTACTCAGTGCCATTCTCTTCCATTTTGCCAAAGAATGTACGATCTCCACTTCTTTCTCATCCTGTTCTTTGATCCCAAAGGCAACCGGTCTTTCCACACCATTGAGGTTATCGTTGAGTCCCGACTCCGGCTTTACAAACAGCGGAGCGGAAACACGTGTCAGGCTTAAAGCATCAGCCAGTGCACGCTCAAAATAGTCTTTCACTTCCTTGATCGCAACTTCTGTTTCGCGAATGGTCTGCGGGCTCTTGTACCCGTCCGGGATAATAATCGTACCCATACTTTTTCCTCCTTATTCACTCAGATATAGAAACACGTAGATTAGAGTTCACAGTTGTTGACCGTTCTCGGGAACGGGATGACGTCACGGATGTTGCTGACACCTGTGAGGTACATCACGCAGCGCTCAAATCCGAGACCGAAGCCTGCGTGACGGGCGGTACCGAACTTACGAAGATCCATGTAGAATCCGTAGTCTTCCGGCTTCATACCCAGTTCCGTGATACGAGAAGCCAGCTTATCGTAATCATCCTCACGCTGAGAACCGCCGATGATCTCGCCGATGCCCGGAACGAGGCAGTCCATAGCAGCAACGGTCTTTCCGTCCTCGTTGAGTTTCATGTAGAAAGCCTTGATCTCCTTCGGGTAATCGGTAACGAATACCGGCTTCTTGAAGACTTCCTCGGTGAGGTATCTTTCGTGCTCGGTCTGAAGATCGCAGCCCCAGGAAACCTTGTACTCGAACTTGTCATTTACTTTCTCGAGGATCTCGATGGCCTCGGTGTAGGTGACATGACCGAAATCGGAAGAAGCTACATGCTTAAGTCTTTCGATCAGTCCCTTATCTACGAAATCATTAAAGAACTTCATCTCTTCCGGTGCATTTTCCAGTACGTAATTGATGATGTACTTGATCATAGACTCGGCAAGGATCATATCATCCTTCAGATCTGCAAAAGCGATCTCCGGCTCGATCATCCAGAACTCGGCCGCATGACGGGTGGTGTTACTGTTCTCCGCACGGAATGTCGGTCCGAAAGTATAGATATTCTTAAATGCCATAGCAAAAGTCTCGCCGTTAAGCTGACCGCTGACAGTCAGGTTTGTCGGCTTGCTGAAGAAATCCTGGCTGTAATCGATCTTTCCGTCTTCGGTCTTCGGGATGTTGTTCAGATCCAGTGTGGTGACCTGGAACATCTCACCTGCACCCTCGCAGTCAGAACCGGTGATCAGCGGAGTATGTACATAAACGAAGTTTCTTTCCTGGAAGAATCTGTGGATCGCATATGCGCAGAGGGATCTAACTCTAAAGACCGCCTGGAACAGGTTCGTTCTCGGACGAAGATGCGTAATGGTTCTTAAATACTCAATGCTGTGACGCTTCTTCTGAAGCGGATAATCCGGTGTGGAATCGCCTTCCAAAGTTACTTCGGTCGCCTGGATCTCAAAAGGCTGCTTGGCCTGTGGAGTCGCTACCAAAGTACCGGTCACGATAAGGGCGGCACCGACATTGGTCTTGCAGATCGCATCGAAATTCGGAAGCGCATCATGATACACCACCTGGAGCGGCTCAAAGAAAGTACCATCGTGCAGCACGATAAAACCGAATGTCTTGCTGTCACGGATGGATCTTACCCAGCCTCCGACTGTTACTTCTTTTCCCAGATACTGTTCTCTGTTTCGAAAGATCTCTCTTACATCTAAAATGTCCATTTCACGTTGCTCCTTTGCATTGTTTCCGGCTCCTCTTTCCGGTTGGGAAAAAGAGGGCGTCCTATGGTTCTTTAGAAGAATTCGGGAAAACAAAAACGCCCCGAAGCATCTTCTGCTTCAGGACGACTTATAAAATCGCGGTACCACCTGAATTGCTGTGATCTCCACAGCCACCTTACCGGGTTCCAACAAACCCTGCCACCTGACGCGCGGCTCTCGGCATCCACTACTTTGCGGATTCTTCGCATTTCATTTTGCAGCTCGGAAGTGTTATTCACCTGGATTCACTCTACGGGGCTTACACCGTCCCCCGCTCGCTGGAAGCGATAAAACAGGCTACTTCTCTTCGTCATCGCTTTTGGCATATTCAATTTGAGGTTAGATTACTCTGCAGGGAAACGTTTGTCAATAGTTTTTTTCGACGGGAGAATTGTGACAATTCTCTTCTTGAATCTTCTTTATTCTGTAATAGTATGAATATGCGAATGCAGTAAGCCTTATGTTATAATTCACTTTGTATGGAAACATATACGCTGTAACGTATCTTTTCGCAAGAATCTATCAACTGCATATATCTTCAGAGCGCAAGAGAGAGATATATGCGCAGGGGAGCTTTTTTATGGAGAATAAAGAAATCACTATTAAACTGTCGGATATCCTCGCCTCGTTTGTGAAATCCGCTTGTCTTATCGTTGCTCTGACCATCCTGTTTACAGGTCTTGGCGGAGCATTTGGTATTTATCGGGCCCGTCGTGCTACTGTCAGTACCTCGCTGACCGATACCATCGATTCTCTCAACAAGGATATCGCAGTAAAGCAGGCCGAGATCGAGAAACTGAAAAAGACCAATGAGACTTTGACGACAGTAAATATCCCTTATACAGAAACGCGCGTCAAGCACGAGCAGGAACTCAGTGACTCCCGTCGCGAATATCAGGACAACAGTCTTTATAACCAGATCGATTCTTTTAACTGCGGCACTTCCCGTATCACCATCGGCTTTGATATTCCGATCCCCCCGGAAGCCGGCGAAGATTATTCCAATTACAGAAACAGCGAACTGATGCGTATGGTCAATGCCTGCACCATGATGTCCCCTGTGCCGAACGATATGCTGAAGGATATGGCTAAGGCAATGGGCCTTAAGAATCTTGACGAAAAGTATATCGGAGAACTGGTTTCCATCACCAACAAGAACAATCAGTTCGTAGAACTGTGTGTCGTTCATCCGGATCCGGAAGTAGCCAAGAAGGGCTGCGAATTCCTTTATTCTAAGGTTCTTGAAGAACTGTCTTCCCTGAATCCGGACTGTCAGGTCACCAAAGTCGGTTCCTTTACCGGTGTAGAAGTAAACTGGGCCATGTACCAGAAAAAGACCGCCTACGAAGACAATACCGCTCTGGCAGAAAAGAACCTGATCACCGACCAGGCAACCCTGAACCAGTTAAATACCTCGGTAGCGGATAATCAGATCCTCATCACCGCTGCAGAAGCCGAAGTAAAGAAGATGCAGACAGATCTGACGGCTGCTCAGAGCAAGCAGAATCAAGCCCAGCAGAATAAGAGCTGGAAGAGAAGCGCACTGAAGTTCGGTATTCTCGGTTTTGCCGGCGGCCTGGTGCTTTCCTGTGTTCTCGTATTCATCAAGGATTTTCTCGGCGGCAAAGTCAGAAACAGAAACGGAGTCAGCACCCGCTACGATGTTCCGATCCTGGGCGTGCTTCCCGGAAAGAAAAAGCGTCTTTTCGAAAAGACCATCCGCCGTCTCGAAGGCGATTCGCTCTATGAAGATAAGGACATCATCTCTTCTGTTGCCGCAAATGTTCAGGCCGTCACCGCAAACGAAAGCGGAAAAGTCTGTCTCATCGGTACGGTAGATGAAAAAGATCCGGCTCTTTCCGATCTGCTCAAAGCTTTAAAGGGCAAGATCGAATTCAAGGGCAATCTTCTCTCCGGAGCTCAGGGAATCAAGAATCTGGAATCCTATGACCAGATCATTCTGGTAGAAAAGAGAAATGAATCCCGTTTCAGCGCGATCTCCGATGAGATCACCCGCATCCGTTCTCTTCAGAAGAATGTAATGGGTATGATCCTTCTTTGATCTGAAAGTGCATTTCCAAAAGATCACTCATAAAAAAGAAACCGGCACAGAAAAACGCTGTGCCGGTTTTTCTATGTCTTGATTTCTGTTTTTCCGACGGGCAGCAAAGTTTAGGCAACCGTGTGGAAAAGTTCGATCAGGAAGATCCATGCGCAGCCATAATAAGTCACGACGGCCACCAGATCATTAACTGTTGTGATCAAAGGTCCGGATGCCACAGCCGGGTCCACCTTAAGGCGGTGAAAGAACATCGGAACCAGCGTTCCGACAAGGCTACTGACGATCATGGCAAGCCACAATGAGCCGCCTACACATGCAGCCACGGCAAAGGAAAAATGCATCGGATAATGCTTGGCCAGCATCACATAAAGGCCGATCCCGAAGAAAGCCAGCGCGCCCAAAAGCATGCCGTTAAAGAATCCGACCCGCATTTCCTTAAATACGAACTTGATCTTCTCACTTGCTTTCAGTTGTTCATCCATAAGAACACGGATCGTAACAGCCAGTGACTGGGTGCCGACATTTCCGGCCATGTCCAGGATCAGGCTCTGAAAGCAGACAACAATGGCCAGTTCCGATACCACTGTCTCAAAAAGTCCCACCACCGTGGAAACGATAAGGCCCAGGACCAGAAGCGTAACCAGCCACGGAAGTCTCTTCTTCATGCTCTGAGAAAGTGTTTCCTTCAGATCCTCCTCCGCAGTCAAGCCGGCGAGTTTTGCGTAGTCATCACCCATCTCATCATCTACGACTTCGATGATGTCCTGGGCGGTGATTACTCCTAAAACTTTACTTTCTTCATTCAGTACCGGGATAGAGTCCTCTGCGTAGTCCTTGATCTTTTCGATCGATACATCGATCTTATCGTGGTCCAGAACGTACGGGTAACTTGTGACGATCAGAGATTCCAGTTTGGCAAAATCTCTTGCCTTGATCAGGTCCTTCAGATCGATCACGCCGTAGAACTTCTCCTCCTGATCCACAACATAGATGGTGGAGATATTATCGTTATCATCTGCCTGACGGATCAGTTCTTTCATCGCCTGCTTGATAGTCAGGTCGTTCTTGATGACAACAAAGTTCGTGGTCATCTTCGAACCGATCTCATCATCTTCATAGGACTGGATAAGTTTGATATCCTGGGAACTCTCATCGTCCATCAAGGAGATGATCTTTTCCTGGGTCTCCTCATCTACCTCTTCGAGTACATCGACCGCGTCATCGGCGTCCATGTTTTCGATGATCTTCGCCGCACTCTGAATGTCGAGCTCGTTGATGAATTCCTCCGGATCTTCCAGGTAAGCGAAGATATCGGAAGCCTTCTCAGCGCCGAGGATATGGTACAGTTTTTTACGTTCTTCTTTGGTGATCAGCTCGATCGCGTCCGCGATGTCGCTCTCATGGTAATCTTCGAGGAGCTCGCGCAGTTCCCGGTTCGGCTTATTGCCCCGGATCAACGCAACGATCTCTTCGACTACATTTCTTGTCTCATTCTCGTTTTCCATGCGAAAACCGCCTCCATTTGCTTAAAGTAGTACGGCACAAAAGTGCTATTGCAAAGGGGAAGCGTTACGTGAAAAAAGATTCAAATCAGGATCAGAGGGAAAGACCTTGACGAAGATCGAGCCGCAAATGGTTCTCATCTGAATCCTTTTTCGCAGAACAGCCACGCCTTCGATAACTGCCATCAGGACTATCCATCTTCGTCACCTCCTTATTCGGGGAATACCTATTGAAATTATGAACGCCTCAAAGTTAAAAGTCAACGCCGTTTTCACGGTTTTTCCCACAAAAAGGAAATACTGTGTTTTTCCATAAAAAACCCGTCTTTTCCGTATCGGATATTTGGGTTTCCCATTCGTCTGTTTTTCTGTTATTATATTTCCAGCTAAAATGCCCTAATAGGGTCAAATAAGTAAATAAATATATAAGCGAGGAAGAAACCATGCCAAAGAGGGATGACATTAACAAGATTCTGATTATTGGTTCCGGTCCGATCATCATCGGCCAGGCGTGCGAGTTCGACTATTCCGGTACTCAGGCCTGTAAGGCACTGAAGAAGCTCGGTTACGAGATCGTACTGGTTAACAGCAACCCGGCGACCATCATGACTGATCCGGATGTGGCGGACATCACCTACATTGAACCGTTGAATCTGGCAAGACTGACCCAGATCATCGAAAAAGAGCGTCCGGATGCCCTCCTTCCGAACCTGGGCGGACAGTCGGGCCTGAATCTTTGTTCCGAACTTTCGCAGGCAGGCGTCCTCGACAAATATAACGTAAAGGTCATCGGTATTCAGGTTGATGCCATCGAGCGCGGTGAAGACCGTATCGAATTTAAGAACACCATGGCCAGACTCGGCATCGAAATGCCGCGTTCCCAGGTTGCATATTCCGTTGACGAAGCGGTAAAGATCGCTGAAGAACTGAAATACCCGGTCGTTCTCCGTCCTGCCTATACCATGGGTGGTGCCGGCGGCGGCCTTGTTTATAATGTTGATGAACTGAAGGTCGTCTGCGAAAGAGGTCTGCAGGCTTCTTTGGTCGGCCAGGTCCTCGTAGAGGAATGTATCGCCGGCTGGGAAGAGCTGGAGCTCGAAGTTGTCCGTGATGCCAAGGATAATGTCATCACCGTCTGCTTTATCGAGAATATCGACCCGATCGGTGTTCATACCGGTGACTCCTTCTGCTCAGCTCCAATGCTGACCATCTCGGAAGATGTCCAGAAGAAGCTTCAGGAATATTCCTACAGCATCATCCGCGCCATCGGCGTAATCGGCGGCTGCAACTGCCAGTTCGCCCACGATCCGGTCAGCGGCCGTATCGTTGTTATTGAGATCAACCCGCGTACTTCCCGTTCTTCGGCTCTCGCTTCCAAAGCAACGGGTTTCCCGATCGCACTTGTTTCTGCGATGCTGGCCTGCGGTCTGACTCTCGATGAGATCCCCTGCGGTAAGTATGGTACCCTCGACAAGTACGTACCGGATGGAGATTATGTCGTAATCAAATTCGCCCGCTGGGCTTTCGAAAAGTTCAAGGGTGCTTCCGATAAGCTGGGTACGCAGATGCGTGCCGTCGGTGAGGTCATGTCCATCGGTAAGACATATAAGGAAGCCTTCCAGAAGGCGATCCGAAGCCTGGAGACCGGCCGTTACGGCTTGGGTTTTGCCAAGAACTATAACGAGCTTTCCAAGGAAGAACTGATGCACAAGCTGGCATATCCGACCAGTGACAGACAGTTCATCATCTATGAAGCACTGAGAAAAGGCGCTACCATTGAAGAGCTCTATCAGCTTACCAAGATCAAGCACTGGTTCCTGGAGCAGATGCTGGAACTGGTTCAGGAAGAAGAAGCCCTCATCAAGCTTCGCGGCTCCGTACCGGCTGAGGATACTCTCCGTCAGGCAAAGCTGGATGGTTTCTCCGACCGTTACCTCAGCAAGCTCCTTTCCGTTCCGGAAGAAGATATCCGTAATGCACGTTACAAGTACAACATCCGTGAGGCATGGGAAGGTGTACACGTAAGTGGTACACAGGATGCATCCTACTACTATTCCACCTATCACCTTTCCGAAGATAAGAGTCCTGTTTCCGATAAGCCGAAGATCATGATCCTCGGCGGCGGCCCGAACCGTATCGGTCAGGGTATCGAATTCGACTACTGCTGCGTACATGCCGCTCTGGCGCTGAAGAAGATGGGATTTGAATCCATCATCGTAAACTGCAACCCGGAGACTGTATCCACAGACTATGACACTTCCGACAAGCTTTATTTCGAGCCGCTGACACTGGAAGATGTTCTTTCTATTCACGAAAAGGAAAAGCCGATCGGCGTCATTGCCCAGTTCGGTGGTCAGACACCTCTTAACCTGGCAGCTGACCTCAAGAAGAACGGAGTCAACATCCTCGGTACCACACCGGAGACCATTGACCTGGCAGAAGACAGAGATCACTTCCGCGCTATGATGGACCGTCTCGGCATTCCGATGCCGGAAGCCGGCATGGCCGTTACTGTCGACGATGCTCTTACGATCGCAAACAAGATCGGTTATCCGGTCATGGTTCGTCCTTCCTACGTACTGGGCGGCCGCGGCATGGAAGTTGTGCATGACGATGAGATGATGCGTGTTTACATGAATGCTGCCGTTGGTGTTACACCGGATCGTCCGATCCTGATCGACCGTTTCCTGCATCACGCTACCGAGTGCGAAGCCGATGCCATTTCCGATGGCGAGCACTGCTTCGTTCCGGCAGTTATGGAGCACATCGAGCTTGCCGGTGTTCACTCCGGTGACTCCGCCTGCATCCTGCCTTCCAAGAACCTGACAGAAAAGCAGATCGCGACCATCAAGGACTACACCAAGAAGATCGCTATCGAAATGAATGTACGTGGTCTCATGAATATGCAGTATGCTATTGAAGACGATGTAGTCTATGTTCTTGAGGCAAACCCGCGTGCTTCCCGTACTGTACCGCTGGTATCCAAGGTCTGCGCGATCAACATGGTCAAGATCGCAACCGAGATCATGACATCCGAGCTGACAGGCAAGCCGTCTCCGGTACCGGAGCTCAAGGATCGTATCATCAAGCACTACGGTGTCAAGGAAGCCGTCTTCCCGTTCAATATGTTCCAGGAAGTTGACCCTGTCCTCGGACCGGAGATGAGATCCACCGGTGAGGTCCTGGGTATTTCTGAAGACTTCGGTGAAGCTTACTATAAGGCACAGGAAGCAACACAGACCAAGCTGCCGAACGAAGGCAACGTTCTTCTGTCCGTATGTGACCGCGATAAGGACGAACTGGTGGATATTGCCAAGGCCTTTAATGAACTGGGCTTCCACATTCTGGCTACCGGTAAGTCTTATGAGATGATCAAGGAAGCCGGCATTGATGCAGAGCGTGTCAACAAGCTCTACGAAGGCCGCCCGAACATCACCGATAAGATCACAAACGGTGAGATCCAGCTGATCATCAACACACCGGCCGGTAAGACATCGATCCATAATGACAGCTATATCCGTAAGGAAGCGATCCGTCATAAAGTTCCGTACATTACCACTATGGCTGCAGCCAAGGCCAGCGCCGAAGGTATCAAGGCATATAAGAACAACCCGAACTTCGCCGTAAAGAGCCTGCAGGCACATCACAAGGACATCATCTGATCCTAAAACTTTTTTCAGATTACAAAAGAGCCGCCTTTCTTCAAGGAAGACGGCTCTTTTTCTTCTATTCCCCGGTTATTCCATACGGAAAGTGACATTTTAGCTAGGTTTAAACTTGACCTGCTAGAGTATACTAAAAATCAGAAAGAGTAATGAAAGGAGCAGATGAAATATGTCTACTGAAGATTGGAACAATCTGAACGGAAATCATGAGGATCTGAAGCCACTTTCCGATCCACGCCCTGTTATGGCCCCTGTACTGAATCCGACAACCATATCGCAATCGAATATTCAGCCCGTGACCCAGCCTGTGGTCGAAGAAACGGCATCTGTTTCCGAAACAAAGAAAAAAAAGAAAGAGAAGCCTTCGAAAGAAAAGGATACCAGCTCCTCTTCGGATCTGAAAAAGATCATGGCGGTGG
The DNA here is from genome assembly GCA_902802325.1 of Oscillospiraceae bacterium. GTDB lineage: Bacteria > Bacillota > Clostridia > Saccharofermentanales > Saccharofermentanaceae > Scatonaster. The sequence goes on from CADCLV010000001.1 coordinate 97,525, forward strand.
CTGTCTGTGCTGCAATGTTTGGCGGTATTGCCGGAATGGGCGGCATGATGCTTTATTCCCGCAACTGGGGAAACCAGGTTCGCTATGAGGCTGTTTCCGCTGCAAGAAAAGTCGCCCAGAATAATGACGGTTCCACGAAGAAAAGCAATGTTTTTTCTTTCCCGGACTCCACCACGATCCTTCAAGGTGAGCGGGATTATACCGCCATTAACACCGCCTCGGTAAATACCAATGAGAAGCATACGGCGGCAGAAGTGTACGCCGCCAATGTCAATTCCACCGTCGGTATCAACACCTCTATCGACTATAACTACTATGGTTATGAGACCACGGCGGCCGCTTCCGGCTCCGGTTTCATCCTGACCTCCGACGGATATATCGTGACCAACCACCACGTCGTCGACGGTGCCAAAGAAGTACAGGTCACCACCTATGACGGTACGACCTATGATGCAGTGATCGTCGGCTTTGACGAGAGTAACGACCTGGCCGTCCTGAAGATCGAAGCTTCGGATCTGACGCCTGTTGTCATCGGCAACTCCGATCAGATGAATGTGGGCGATGAAGTATTAGCCATTGGAAATCCACTGGGTGAACTGACTTTTTCCCTGACTACCGGCTGTGTCAGTGCATTGAACCGAAGCATCACCATCAACAACCAGCCGATGGATCTGATCCAGACAGACTGCGCAATCAATGCAGGCAATTCCGGCGGCGCTCTCTTTAACCTTTACGGTGAAGTGATCGGCATCACTAATGCCAAGTATTCCAACAGCAGTGCCATCGGCGAAGCCGCCATCGAAAATATCGGATTTGCAATTCCGATCAATAATGTCAAGCAGACCATCGACAGCATCATTGAAAACGGCTGTTTCATAAAGCCGTACATCGGTGTTTATGTTGAAAGCATCGACAGCAGTAATGCCTCTTCCTACGGCATGGACCACGGCGTCGGCATCCATGATGTCATGGAGGACAGTCCCTCGGAAAAGGCCGGACTGAAAAATGGAGATGTGATCATCAAGATCGATGGGAATGACATCAAAACAACGGCAGACCTGCATGCCTATATCAGCCGTGCCGGTGTGGGCGGAGTTCTGAAACTGACTATTTCCCGTGATGGAAAAGAACTCGAGATCGAAGTTACGATCGAGGAATCGCAGGTATCTGCGCTGGAGACATGATCTTTTCGGAATAATATCCCCACTGGTCTTTTTTCACGGAAAGAACAAAGGGGAAACGATCGTGATCAATGCACATCCAGTAATCCTTTTCCGGAAAATCTTTCTGCAAAGCAGGATCAAAGAAACGGCGGCCGTCGAAATTCCGAAGGCCGCTTTTTCGTGCCTCAAAATCTTCCGGTGCTTTTCCTTCCGTCACAAGAGAGCGGATATATTCCGCGCAAAATTCATCTTCTTCCGCAGGTCTTTCACCGGAAAGACCCATAGCCACCAGAGAGACTTTCAGATCGATCCCCTTCTGCGCTTCTTCTTTTCTCCGTCTTAGGATATAGTCAGATATTGCCCTCGCATTTACCAGACTTCCCGTGATGATCTCTGAAGCCTTTGTGGCATTCACGATCCCCTGTGTACCGGCGCTGGTCGTGTGGATCGCCACCTTTCCCTCCACCTTATCCCGCAGAAGCGAAGACGGCGAATTTCCAAAATCAAAACCTTCACAGCGGATACCTTTCCGTTCTCCGATAAGGATCGAATCCGGTATCTTCTCATGAAGACTTCTCGCTTCTTCGATCGTACCCACCGGACGGACCAGTCTGGCGCCCATTTCATAAAGATAGCATTCTACGGAAAAAGCACGGAACACGTCGATGATCACCGTAAGTCCCGTGGCATTTTTCGCCCCGTCAAGGCAGTGCAGGATCGAGCAATGAATTGTCTCTTCTGATATCATTTCTTTACTTCTCCGATTCGATGCGCTTCACATAAAGAAGCACAGACTGATAGTCGCCATAGCGGCAGGAAAGACGAAGTCCCGCCCTTGCCAGCGCGGCACCGGATGCCACACAGACCGTCGGTTCTTCTCCCTTTTCTTCCTTCTCAATATCCGTGACCCGGTACATTCCTTCCGGCAAAAGTCCGAATACCGGAACGGTGCGGTACGGATTACAGGGCTGATTGCGCACATGGATCATTGTCAGGAGCATTTCCGAGCGATCCTTGGAAACGACTCCGTAGCAGTCATAAAAACCATTCTCCCGGAATGAAGCCATGCGATAGTATTCGCCTTCCCGCACCAGGTCGTTGTATCTGTGATAACGGGACGTCTGAAGCCGGATCTGGGCTTTTTCCTCATCCGAAAGAGTGGTGATATCCAGTTCATAACCGAAGGTGCCCATGAGCGCCACATTTCCGCGGGTCTCAAAAGGCACAGTCCGGCCGGTCACATGGTTCGGGCAGATCGACACATGGGCACCGAGACAGGAAAGCGGATAAAGCGTAGCCGCACCTTCCTGTATTTTGATGCGCTCAAAAGCATCCGTATCATCTGATGTCCAGATCTGCGGGCTGTAATACAGCATACCCGGGTCAAAACGTGCGCCGCCGGAGCTGCAGTTTTCCAAAAGAAGATCCGGGAACGTATTTAACAGACGTTCCTGAAGGTCATATACGCCAAGTACATAGCGGTGCAGGAACTCTCCCTGCCGTCCGGCCGGAAGTTCTGCACTATACAGGTCCGAAAGATGCCGGTTCATATCCCATTTCACATAGGAGATCTTCGTGCTTAAAAGGACCTTTTCCAGCATGGAGAATACCGCGTCACGCACGTCTTTCCGGGAAATATCCAGTACCAGCTGGTTTCTTGAACGGGCCGGTTCTCTTCCGGGGACCGCGATCGCCCAGTCCGGATGGGCCCGATACAGATCCGAATCCGGGGAGACCATCTCCGGCTCGACCCAGATACCGAACTTCATGCCCATCTTTTCCAGCTCCTCACCTAAGTAGGAAAGGCCGCCGGGAAGTTTTTCCTCATTGACCACCCAGTCACCCAGACTGGAACTATCGTCATTTCTCTTGCCGAACCAGCCGTCATCCATGACCAGCATCTCAATTCCACAGTCTTTTGCCGTACGGGCAATATCCAGAAGTTTTTCCGTATTAAAATCGAAATAGGTGGCTTCCCAGTTGTTGATCAGGATCGGTCTCTTGCTGTGCGTATATTTCCCTCGGATCAGATGTTCATGAAACAGATGGTGGAAATTCCGGGACATGGTGCCCAGTCCCTCATCAGAATAGGTCATGACCACTTCCGGCGAATAGAAAGACTCTCCCGGCTGAAGGGTCCAGGAGAACTCTTCCGGGTGGATCCCCAAAGAGACACGCAGATCTCCATTCGGGCATTTTTCCACAGACGAACAGAAGTTTCCGGAATACAGGAACTGGAATCCATAGACTTCGCCGCTATTCTGTGTGATTCCGGGTGAAACCAGTCCCAGAAAACTCTGATTCCGGTTTCCGGTCTTTCCACAGATCGAAGAGACCGATGTGCGTCCAAAGCCGATCGGCCGAAGATCTCTGGTAAACTCTCTTGCCCAGATACCCTGGAATGTCAGAAGTTCAAGTTCCCTTCCCTGGGTATCTTTTCCCGTCATGTCAAGACTTAGAGACAGCACACGTTCCAATTGGACAGTACCCTTTCCGCCGTTTTTCACTACCACAGAACGGGAAATGGCGTCGCATCCGGAAAAAACACTATAGTAGAGGGAAACTTCCACGCCTGTGTCCGGGTCGGAAAGGTCGATCCGAAGAGTAGGCACCTCTTCTCCTTCATTTGCAAAGGTAGAAGGAAGTCCAGGAATCTCCGGCTTTTCCGAAAGCACTTCATATCCCTGATACAGAAGCTGGGTACGTGTTGCCCCTTCTTCATCTTTTACTTTCAGCGCCCCCTCCCGGGAATCACCGGCGCCCCATCCGGGATATTCGAAAGGATAGGAATCCATGAAAATGCATCGTTCTTTCGCATTTTCTGATGACGGCGGAGTCAATATGGGGTTTTGGAACGGATCCTCTTCAAAGAGTTTTCCGCCATAATAGAAATGGCCCAAAAATAGGCCATCTGCTACTCCCATAAGATAAGTTGTACGGTCAGTATCCAGTCTGAAATACTTTCCCTGATCGTAAATCGTGATCTTATTTGTTTTTTTCATTCTCTTTCTTTAGTTCCTCCTGGAAATTTGCATTTACAGTCTGAAGGTCGGTGGTGATCGGAACACCGTTTTCCACGATCCATTTTCCGTCGGATCTCCTCAATCTCATGCAGCAAAGGACCGAGGCATGGGCTTCCCCGTAAATCAGTGTTACGTTAAATTCCACATCTGTGGCATAACTCTTGGGATCTGTATGGGAAGAAATGATCGTGAATCTCGCATATTTTCGCAGATCGTCCTCTATGTTGACCAGCATCTGCTCAACTTCTTCTTCCTCACTGCTACGGATATACCGCTTAATATTCGCAAAATTTCCTCGGATGATATTCTGCATAATCGTCGTGCTGACTTCCTGGGCTTCCGAAGCATATTCTTCCAGCGCCCGTTCTTCTTTAGCAGAACAGCCGCATAAGCTCATCAGAATGGCCAGGATCATGCTGATCGCACAGATCTTCTTAATTGTTTTTGAAGTATTCATAACTCCTCCATATATACCCATCACACAATGTGTGAATTATCTTCCAACCCTAGGATAGATTATACACTATGTTTTCCCCTCGAGAACACCCCGATTTCGCAACGATTATGGCAGAAACTTGACGATTTCTGCTCTTTTTCAGATTTTTCCTCTTTCTGCGGAAAATAATGTGTTGACAAACTTTTTCCGTGGGATTATTATCGCCTTGTAAAAAGCGATGACGAAGAAGGTCGTGACCATTTCGCCTCACAGAGAGCCGGCACCCTGCTGAAAGCCGGTATCCGGGATGATCCAGATGACTATCGCTTCCGAGCTGGTACACCGAATGAGCCGGGTCTTCCCGATTCGAGTAGACTGTACACGTAGGAGCCGCGTTAAGGCAAAGGGTTTGATTGAACCTATTAAGTGGCGAATTGGAATTCGCAAATTGAGTGGTACCGCGGAAGATTTCCGTCTCAATGTCCAAGGTGGACGTTGGGGCGTTTTTTTTACCCTCAAATGTGAAAGCAGCGCAACTTGTAGGGAGCTTATGGAGGAACAAAAATGAGCGAACTAGAAAAGAACGAAACATTACTGAAAAACGGCGATCAGGGCGGTCTTCTCGAACAGAAGATCTCGGAGGTCGCAAGCCGCATCAAAGCGCTGCGTCTGGACATGGGCCTTTCGACCAAGGATATGGCCGAGAAGGTTGAAGTAACAGAGGAAGAGTACATCAAGTACGAAGAGGGCCGCGAAGATTTCAGCTTTACTTTTGTATATAAAGTTGCCAATCTCTGTGGAGTAGAAATCTCCGAACTTATGGAAGGCACCACCCCTTCTCTTCGTGAATATGCCGTAACCAGGAAGGGCGAAGGTCTTCCGATCACCCGCCGTGCCGGTTACAAATATATGCGTCTGGGTCATCTTTTCAGAAACAAGTTGTGTGAGCCATTTGAGGTCACCATCCCTTATTCTGAAGAAGCTTTGAATCCGCCTTATAAACTTGTTACCCACTCCGGTCAGGAACTGAATATCGTAACGAAGGGCTGCCTCAAGGTCATGCTCCGCGACCATTCCGAGATCCTTTATCCCGGTGACTCCATCTTCTTTGATAGTAGAACACCGCATAACGAGTATGCGATCGGCGGCGAAGACTGCACTTTCTACGCCATCGTTCTCAATCCGGAAAAATGGACCAAGGGCGACACCTACGAAAAGACAGTTCAGACATCCTATGTTCAGGATAACAAGACAAACTTTGATATGGCCGGCGTGAAGGATCCGATCTACAGAAAGTATGTCAACGATACTCTCGATGCCGACAACAAGCTGACTTCCATCTCCTACACACCGGAAGCCGACAAGTTCAACTTTGCCTTTGACCTGGTAGATGCCATGGCCGGGAAAGAACCGAACAAGACATCCATGATGTGGGTGGCAAAAGACGGAGTGACTGACCACCGTTTCACCTTCGCAGAAATGAAGAAATATACAGCCATGACTGCGAACTATTTCGAGAGCCTCGGCATCAAGCACGGCGACCGCGTTATGCTGGTGCTGAAGCGCCACTACCAGTTCTGGTTCTCCATCCTGGCACTTCACAAGATCGGTGCTATCGCGATCCCGGCCACAAACCTTCTGAAAGAGCATGACTTTGATTACCGTTTCAAAGCCGCCGGAGTTTCTGCCATCGTGATCACAGGTAATGGCGATACTGCTCTGGAAGCCCAGAAAGCAGCCGAGCATGCAGGTATGGATATCACTTTCATCATGGCCAACGGCGCCGATGACGAAGCCGGCGTAAATCTTCTGAAAGTTCTGGAAGGAAAAGCCACTGTTGATGAAGCAGGTCTTTCTAACGAAGCCGTTCTGCGTAATGACGGAAAAGGCTTCCTTCCGATGGAAGATATGAGTGCCAAGTGGCATAACTTCAACTACGAGATGCCATCCTTCAGTGATGAGTTCGCCCGTCCGGCAAATGCCACTTCGGGTAACGATCCGATGGTCATGTTCTTCACTTCCGGTACGACAGGCTACCCGAAGATCGCCGCTCACTCCCACAAGTACTCGCTGGGTCATTTTGCTACCGCTAAATACTGGCATAATGTAGATCCGAATGGTCTTCATTTTACCATCTCCGATACCGGCTGGGGTAAATCCCTGTGGGGTAAACTTTACGGCCAGTGGCTCTGCGAAGCCCCGACCTTTACTTTCGACTTCGACCGTTTCCATGCCAATGAGATCCTGCCGATGTTCAGTAAGTACAATGTCACCACATTCTGCGCACCGCCGACCATGTACCGTTTCCTCGTAAAAGAAGATCTGTCCCAGTACGATCTGACTTCTCTGAAGTACGCCACCGTTGCCGGTGAGGCACTGAATCCGGAAGTATTCAACCAGTTCATGCGTGCCACAGGTATCCGTCTGATGGAAGGCTTCGGCCAGACCGAGACCTCTCTGGTAATCGGTAACCTCGTCGGTTCCGCGATCCGTCTTGGATCCATGGGTAAGGCCGTCACTCCGTACGATGTCCACATCCTCGATGAGAACGGGAATGACTGCCCGCCCGGCACCACCGGTGAGATCTGCATCAAGACCACCGATGTGGTTCCCTGCGGTCTGTATCTCGGCTACTACCAGAACGAAGAAAAGACGAAGGAATCCTGGCATGACGGTTTCTTCCATACCGGTGATACCGCCTGGAAGGACGAGGATGGATATATCTGGTATGTCGGCCGTGTAGACGACGTTATCAAGTCTTCCGGCTATCGTATCGGACCTTTCGAAATCGAAAGCGTCATCATGGAACTGCCATATGTTCTTGAGTGTGCAGTAACCGGTACTCCTGACCCGCAAGGTGTCCGTGGTATGGTCGTTAAGGCTACCATCGTTCTCGTTCCGGGCCGCGCAACTCCTTCCGAAGAACTCAAAAAAGAGATCCAGGACTACGTCAAGACCAACACCGCACCGTACAAATATCCGCGTGTCGTAGAATTCGTGGATGAACTTCCGAAGACTATCTCCGGTAAGATCAAGAGAAATGTGATCAGAAACGGGTCCGATACCTGATCAGTTAACTGAAAAAGCCAAAAAGCAACCCTTCTCGCGCTTGTCCCCGGAGCAAAGCTCCTGCGGAGGCGTGTCGAAGGGTTCTTTTTTAGCTTGTTTAGTCGGGATTTAGAAGTCAGGAGAATCAGGAAGATATCCCTCTTTTGAGCCACTTTCTATTTTCCTCAGAAAGCACTTTTCGCCACCTCCTACTTCAAAACCATCCATAATCCGAATGCCAGTAAGATGATCCCGCCCAGGACCAGAAGGGCCCAGAGAAGGCAGGAACTGTTTCCTTTCTGGTTCGGATTCTGTGGCTTCATGCCAAAAGCGCGGCCCAGGTTGTCTTCCGGACGCGGAGCAGGTGTGATAGAGGGTACGGGTGTCTTCGCCTTCTCGCTTTTCAGGAGATTCTTCGGATTCCTGAGCTGCTGTTTCATTTCCGCCAGATTCTGCTCTATGCGGGCATCCACTTCCGCCGTGACCTCAGCCTGATTTTGCGCCGCCCACTCCCGGTTGGCTTCCATCTGTTTCGAAAGCCGATCCTGGAAATTCTGTTTACTCTTTTCAATGTCCTTTTCAAAATGCGAATTCACCGCATTGCAAAAGGGACAGTGCGTATAAGGTTTGTCGAAAGGTTCGGCACAGTTGGTACAATATCCGTATGGGGCTTTCTCCTGCTCTTCCATTGATGTCTTCCCCCCTGAAAATCAGCCTTCAGTCTCGTTTGTCTGGCCTTCGCCCTCTTCTTCTGTCTCCGTTCTTGCCGCAGAGAAACCCACATTCAGCCAGCACTCTTCAGTACCGATCTGCTCAACTGAAGAATAATACGGCATAGGAAGCCGTCCCTGGAATTCCACTTTTCCGGTCAGGATATCACTGACGGCATTTCCGCCTTCCGAACCCGGGAGATAGCACATGATGACTTCATCCCAGTCATTCACATAATCCTCGATAATGACATTTCTTCCGGCGACCAGAAGCGTAATGACCGGCTTCGGGTTCTTTTTGTTTTCCTTATACTCGTGGATCGTATCGATCGCTTCCTCATTTCCTTCCAGTGCCAGTTCTCCGGTAATGGAAAGATCTTCCGTATCGCCCTCCCACTCGGCATAAGGTTTTTCACCGACACAAAGGATGATCACGTCACAGTTTTCCATCTCCTCCGGATCGGTCACGATCTCATATCCGCCTTCTTCAGCCGAAGCCTGAAGTGCTTCCAGGATCGTCGGGCCTTCCGTGCAGAAACGCTGTCCGCCTACATCCTCATCGGTGCCGCCCTGCCACAGGTAGGTCCATCCGCCGCAGAGAACACCGCTGTCATCTGACGCCGGGCCCATAACGAAGACCTTCATGCCTTCTCCCAGCGTAATGGGGCCATCCTCCGGAAGGACCAGCGGGACCATGGACTTCGCCGCCAGTTCTCTTGCGACTTCATGGGCATGGGTGCTGTTCCAGTCATAAGAAGGAACGCGGTTTTCAAAGAACGGATCTTCGAAAAGGCCGCAGTCCATTTTCATCTGAATGATTCTTGTTACCGCTTCATCCACGCGCTGCAGGGAGATGCTTCCTTCATGCACGGCATCCACGATATAGTCACGTGTCTGTTCGAAGGAATCTCCTTCCATAAACATATCCACACCGGCGTTGACACAAAGGATCACGTTCTCTTTGTCGGTCATGCCGGAACAGTTATGGATCGATTCCCAGTCGGAAAGAATGACACCTTTAAATCCCAGTTCATTTCGGAGATAATCGATCATCTCTTTATTCTCATGCATCTTCTTTCCGTTCAGCGATGAGTGGGACAGCATAATGCTGGGGACACCTGCATCGATCAGTGCCTTATAGACATCCAGACATTTTGTCTGCTGTTCGGGAGTCAACCGGGCATCGCCACGGTCGATCAGACGCCCATCCTCACCTGTACCATAAAGGGCATAGCCGTCGGCAACGAAATGCTTCGGACAAGGTGCCACACCCTGGGACATCAATCCCTTGGTATAAGACAGAGAAAGACTTGTCACAAGAGTTTCATCGCTGGAATAGGACTCATAGGTCCGGCCCCAGCGGGGATCCTGGGCAGAAGCCACGCAGGGAGAAAATGTCCACAAAAATCCGCAGTACAGCATGTCACTTCCGGTCAGTACGCCGACTTCAAAAGTGAGTCCTTCATCGTTTGCCGCACCGATATTTATATTCTGCGGGAAGATCACGGAACCTCTGGCTTCCAGAACTCCGTGGGTACAATCATTGCCGTAGATATACGGGATACGTGTATTGGAAAGAAGTGCCGCATCCTGATAGCGGGTGATGACATCCATCCATTCCTCATGAGTCAGAGCCGGCCAGTCGGGATAGTGAGAGAGAACGGAACCATAGCAGTTCTTCTGCATTTCTTCCAAAGGCATCCTATAGTTTGCGCCCTGTACCATCTGGCTGGCCTTCTCTTCCACGGTCAGCATTTCGCAGATCTCTTCTGCGGCAAGTCCGTCGAAAGATGGATTAATGCAGTGATAAGGCGGAAGTGTCGGAGCTGTCTCCAGTGATTCCTCTGTCGTCGGCTCGGTCTTTTCAGTCGGCCGCGGCAGATCCGAAGGCGTGGTTTCCACATGTTTTTTCGGCATGCGGCATCCGGTCAGAAAACTTCCCATCAGGGAAAAAGTCAGAAGGGAAATAATGATCTTTTTCTTCATGCGTACCTCTCTTCTTGCTCTACTTCGCATTTGCACACATTCTAACATAAAAACACAGTACGGTCATCTTTGCTCCGCGGCTTCCTGCGGCCCGTGGCAAAGAAGTGCGATTTGTGCAATTTTGCGCTTGAAATTCTTCTCTTATCATACGAAAATAATAGCTGGTGTATTTATAAAGATAAGAAAGGACGCCGTCCCAAAGCACCCATAACCAGATGTGCCTTCCGGTCGGCAGAAGAAAAGATGGAAGACTGTTTAGTATATTTTTTCACCGGTTTTCTCGATAGCGGAAAGACTTCCTTCATTCAGAGCTGGATCGGTGACGGAAGTTTTCAGGACAAAAAGGTCCTGATCCTTTTGACCGAAGAAGGCGAAGTTGAACTTCCTCCGGAAGATAAAGCGCCCTGCAAGTCGCTGAAGATCGTTACAGCGGAGACGGATGAAGTCACCCGTGCCTTCACCTATAACCTCGATGCCAAGTACCACCCGGATGTGGTCCTGATCGAATGGAACGGCTCAGTTTCGCCGGCGGCTTTCTTTGACGAGGTAGATGTGCCTGAGCGCTGGGCACTGGCTGCCGCTATCACCATCGTGGATGCTTCCACCTATAACGATTACTACCGCAACATGCAGACCATGTTCGCGGACTACTACCGCTATTGCGATAACGTGATCTTCAACCGCGTCGATCCGGAAACCAATAATATTCCGAAACTTCGTGGTTCGGTAAAGTCACTGAACCCGAGCATGAATCTGTCCTTTTTCGGCATGGACGGAAATATGATCGATATCGGAAACTATCTCCCCTATAATCTGGACGAAGACCCGTGTGTTATCGCTCCGGATGACTTCGGCCTGTTCTATACCGACGCGCTGGACAACGTCAAGCGTTATAACGGCAAGCGCATCACTGTGACCGGTCAGGCCACACTCATGCGGGAACATAAAGATGAAGCATTTGTACTGCAGCGTCAGGCATATACCTGCTGCGCCAACGATATCGGAATGATCTCCCTTTTGTGCCTTTATAAGGTCCGCCCCGGTTTCCCCACCGGAAAATGGCTGTCCGTAACAGGCAAGATCGGATTCTTCCGTGATGACTCTCAAGGCAACCCGGTTGCGATCCCCTGCCTTCAGGTTGAGAACTTCCACCTGACTGATAAACCGGATAACGAAATCATATACTTCAGCTAACAAGCATTTCAAAAACGAAAGAAGGAAAGAAACATGGCAACGAAAGTAGATATTTTTTCAGGATTCTTAGGAGCAGGAAAGACAACTCTCATCAAGAAACTTATTGCAGACGGATATAACGGACAGAAGCTTGTCCTCATTGAGAATGAGTTCGGTCAGATCGGTATCGACGGTGGTTTTCTTAAGGAAGCCGGAATTGAGATCACGGAAATGAACTCCGGCTGCATCTGCTGCTCTTTGGTCGGCGATTTCGGTACCGCCCTTAAGGATGTAATCACCAAATTCTCTCCGGACCGCATCCTTATCGAGCCCTCCGGAGTCGGCAAACTTTCCGATGTTGTGGCAGCGGTAGAAAAGGTGGAAGGCACCGAGATCTGCGGTACCGTTACTGTCATCGATGCCAGCAAGTGCAAGATCTACCTGAAGAACTTTAAGGAGTTCTACGAGAACCAGATCAAATATGCCGGCACGATCATTCTTTCCCGTACCGGAAACATCTCCCAGGATAAGCTGGATACCGCCTGTTCCCTGATCCGCGAGATCAACGATCATTCCCAGATCATCACTACACCTTGGGAAAATCTCTCCGGCACACAGATCCGTGAAGCCATCGAGAACCCGATCACAGCAGAAGATATGGCCGCCGCTCTTCTGGAAGCAGAAGAACATGCCCATCACCACCACGACCATGGTCCGGACTGCACCTGCGGATGTCACGACCACGATCATGAGCACGAGCATGAGCATGAGCATGAGCACGAGCATGAGCATGAACATGAACATCACCATGACCACGAGCACGACCATGACGAACACGACCATCATCACGATCATGACCATGAGCATCACCACCATGATCACGAAGGTCACCATCACGCAGATGAAGTATTCGACAGCGTCGGATTCGAGACCTCCAAGAAGTTCTCTGATGCTGCCATCCGTGCCGCTCTGGAAGAACTGGACAGCGGTGACTTCGGTATGATCCTTCGTGCCAAGGGTATCGTTGCCGGCGAAGATGGCAAGTGGATCCATTTCGACTACGTACCGGGCGAGGCGGATGTCCGCTTTGGCGGTGCTGACGTTACCGGAAAGCTCTGCGTCATCGGCTCCAAAGTAGATAAGGCTGCTGTCGCCGCACTTTTCGGCATCTGATCAGAACGAGAGTTTCACCCGAAAAAATCTTGACAAGAAAATAGGCTGCGAGTATATTGAAATTAGTTTGATAGTCAAAACATTTGCATGATCCTGTTGGAAGGAGTGTGTTTATGGGCCCGATTATTGCTTTTCTACTCGCAGTCTATTTGCTGTCTCCTATTCCTCTGCTCATTTTTCTCATCGCAAGCCGTCACTCTATCCGGCGCATGGAGGAGGATCATGCCCGGAAAGAAGCGTATCATCAATATACCGAAGAACAGTATCGCCGCTATGTTTCTCAGCTCCAGAATCAGGTTCGGGAACTGGACCCGCATGCCAGGTTAGGCGTGCTGCAAAAGCCGATTCCTTCTCCTGAAAATGCACATGTCCCTTCTCCCGTGGCAGAAGTTTTACCTAAAGAAGCCCCCGCGGCCCCAGCTGTTATCCAGGCTCAGCCGATTCCGGAAATGCCGGTCAGACAGGAGCTTCCGGAGGCTTCTTTCTCTGAATCTTCCAAGGAGAATTCTTTCTCCACGCTGATCCTGGTCGTGGGTGTGGTCCTTCTGGTCCTGGCCTCTATCGGCTTTATCTCCGCCACCTGGAGTTTCCTCTCCGCCGGCGTCAGAGCAATTTCCCTTCTTTCCTTCAGCGCCATTTTCCTGGGCGCAGGTGTCTTTGCCAAAGCAAAACTGAAGCTTCCGAACACGAGTATGTCCTTTTATACCATCGGCAGTATCGCTCTTCCGGTAACGATCTTCGGATCGGCCGCTTTCGGTCTTCTCGGAAATACTTTCACACTGGACTATCCGGCATTTTTCAGCACTTCTTTTCTGGCCTTCTCGTCCTTGATGCTGCTTCTTTTCTTCGGCGGTATCTTCTTCCGAAGCCGCGTTTTTGCCGCCGGTTCCCTTATCAGTTTGAGCCTTTCGATCCTTTCTGTCGCAGGAATGATCGACTTTCCCTTCTCGCTGGATGTGCTCTTCCTGACTCTTTTTGCTTCCGGCATCATCTTTCTTGCCCCGAAGACCAGCTCAATATCCGAAACATCCTCTTTTCTTCCATATAGGAAAGTGTATCCGGTATATGCCATCGTCAACATGTACGTCATGACGCTGGTGGCTCTTTGCCTTTCCGGTTCCAACCGGTTCTCCGGCATTTTCCTTCTTCTTCTGGCTGCGGCTTTTCTCCTTTCCTCCACACTTCGAAGAAAAAACGGGCTTCTTTGTCTTCCGGCTCTCCTTCTGATCATGGTGGGTATGGCCCAGATCATGGATCTTTCTGGCGGAAACCTTCTGGTCTTCTCCTGCTGGCTTGTCCTTCAGGGCGTGACATTAACAGCTCTTTCCTATGTTTCTTCTATGAAAAAAGCACTTTCCGGCATATTTCTGGCCGCTGGTATCGTCTTTCTCATTTTCAGTTCATTTGCCGCCGGCTCTCATATGTTCCGCTCCGATGACTGGTTCTTCCTGGCACTCACTTTCGTTCCCGCCGCGATCCTGACCTGGCTTTCCTACAAAAAGAAGTGGCCGCTTCTGTTTTCCGGCGCGATCCCTCCGATCTTTATTTTCTTCTTCGGAATCGCCCTGCATACTGTAGCTCTCATCGGATTTCCGGGAATCGGATCTTCTCAAGAAGTCAAAGGTGCTTTCCCCTCTCTTGCACTCACCTATTCCCAGTACGCACTGATCGGACTTTCCATCTCCGGGATCTTGTACATTCTTTTTGAATTGATCCCGCATCACTGTTTCTACACCGGTACATCAAGTCTTATCTTGTACCACATTTGCGTCCTTTTTAGCACACTGTTCGCCTTTACCCTTGGTAAACGTCCTCTCCCGGCACTGGCTGTCATCACAATTCTTCTGCTTTCCGGTACGCTGTTTCAGGCTAACCGCCGGGATTTCAGAAATGTCCGGAACACCTCTCTTACTACTCTACCCGGCTCCATCACTTCGGTCCGCTGGTATTACGCCATCGTCTGGCCGTACTTTCTTATTCTTTTCTTCACCGTATGTTCTGCCACATCCGCGATTTCTTACTCCACGACAGCCTCTTTCCTCCTGCTCTTCAGTCTGATCTTTTTTCTGTATCCGGTCCTTTTATATCTTCGCGCCAGAACCAAGGACCCCTCCCGGACTTCCACACCTCAATGGATCTCTATCGTGGTTTCTTCCGGAGTACTGATCTTCCTTTCCATCGCAAGTATTTTCTATTCGGCCGATACGCATTCCCATCGGGTCATCTGTATTCTGAATCACCTGACTCCGCTTCTGATCCCGATTCTTTTCTTCGCCTTCCTGATCTTTGACCGCCTTGGTGAAAAGCATTTTCCCGGCGACGGCAAAGGCACTTTCGCCCCGACCCGGTCGCTGATCTATTCTTTGGCGGGTCTTTCTTCCTTCTCGTTATTCCTGCCTGCAGTTCTGGATATTTTCCCGGTTCTGGGTCTGGATTCCATTTATCTTCGTACTTCCTTTATCCATACCATTCTGGCACTTCTTTGCGTACTGTACTTTCTGGGAAAGAGATACATTTCTAAATCGAAAATGGATATACTCAAGGACAATAACGACGTTCCGTTCCGCTTCTCATTGCTTCTTTGGACATCGGTCGTAAGCTCGATCCTTATATTGTCCTTCCTGTTTTTCAATCCGGATTCCTACTATCCGGTCGTCCCGATCCTTCTGATGCTCATCGTTACCGGATCTATCCTTCTGACCAAAGATCACCACACCGCCTTCGGAACCATCTTCTCCGTGACCGGCACAGTTCTTTATATTCTGTTTTTCGACCACTACATGGGATACCCGGGAAATTGTCCTGTTCTCTTATATGTCTTTCTTCTTCAGCTTCCGGTATTTCTCTACTGCGCACTTCTTTTCCGCTCTTCGGAAAAAGAAAAGCCTGTCACGAAGGAGCGTTTCTTCTGGGGCGCCCTTCTTTCCCAGATATTCATTTTCCTTAGTGTTCCGCACCTGACCCGTATCCCGAACCGGAAGATCGTTCAAGAGGCGATTCAAGTCGGAGATGGTGCCCACTCTACCGGGCGTCTGGACAACTTGTTCCGTTTCTCTTTTTCCATCACCACTTCGACAGTGCTTTTCCTGGCGCTTCTGGGATTTATCGTGCTGGAACTGGTCTACATTTTCAGAATAGAAAAGAAGACATCCCGCCGCCGTGGAACCGGCCTTATATTCTTCACTCTTTCCTGGATCTCCTGGATGCCGATCTTATCTCTGCCGTCTCTGGCTGCCTTCTTTGAGGCCGCTTATCTTCTGCCCGGAACCGTATTTCTTCTTTTCATGAACTGGATCTGCAAGAGGTCCGAATATGACAACGGACCGTCTTCTGTTCCGACGGTCCGCTTTGTCCTTACTTGTATTCAAATGTGGCTTCTTTCGGCGATCACCATCGCCGTCAACGATTCTTTCAGCCTGATCCTGTTCGGCATTATCAGCTTCCTCATCCTGATCCTGGGTTATGCCCGCCGGAAAAAGAACTACCTTATTCTGGGTGTAGTCTGTGTCCTCGGCATGGTCGCTTTCATCGCAAACCGGTTATGGGGCAGCATGGCATGGTGGTTCTATCTGTTCATCACCGGCACCATCCTGGTCAGCATCGCTGTCCGTAACGAGATCAAAAAGCGGAAATGATCTTTATCTGACTACCCGTCCGGATCCGTCTCCACCCATAAGGGTCTCGACTTCCTTGACCGTCACGCGGTTAAAGTCACCTGGAATGGAGTGCTTGAGGCAGCTGGCCGCCACGGCAAACTCCAGTGCTTTTTTATCGGAATCATAAGTGCGAAGGCCATAGATCAATCCGGCGCCGAAAGAATCTCCGCCGCCCACACGGTCCACGATATCCCGGATCTCATAGTGACGGCTGACATAGAATTCTTCACCGTTATAGATGCAGGCTGCCCATCCGTTGTGATCCGCACTATGGCTCTCACGAAGGGTCACCGCTACCTTCTTCACATTCGGATAGACCTCCATGACCTTCTTGGTCAGGGCCTCATATTTCTTCGTATCCAGGCTTCCCTCTGCCACATCCACATCAATGGTCAGGCCCAGGGACTTCTGGCAGTCTTCTTCGTTAGCGATCACCACGTCAGTATACTTCGTCATTTCTGACATCACTGTCTTGGCTTCCACGCCGTACTTCCAGAGATTCTTTCTGAAATTCAGATCGCAGGACACAGTGATGTTTCTCTTCTTCGCTTCTTTCACAGCCTCCAGTGAAACCTTGGCGGCACTTTCCGAAATTGCCGGTGTAATACCGGTAATATGGAACCAGTCTACGTCCGAAAAAACACTGTCCCAGTCAAAGTCGGATACTTCCGCACAGGCCATCGTGGATCCGGCGCGGTCATAGATGACCTTACTGGGACGCTGGTTGGCACCGGTCTCCAGATAGTAGATGCCAAGTCTCCCTTCTTTTCTGATGATCCGGTCGGTGCCCACACCGAAACGGCGCAGTTCCGAAAGGCACTCTTCGCCCAGTGTATGCTCCGGAAGGATCGTGACATATTCTACCGGCATATGAAAATTCGCCAGCGATACGGCCACATTGGCTTCGCCTCCGCCAAATGTCGCTTCGAACATCGGGCTTTGCATAAATCTTTCATTTTCTCTTGTTTTCAGGCGGAGCATGATCTCGCCCATTGTCAGTACTTTCATGGCTGTCTCCTTTTTCGGATCTTCTCCGTCTTATTTTCTTGCCTCCGCGATGATCTCTACCGCTTCCCGGCTCAGATTCTCGATTTTTGTGAATTCATGGGCAGAAATATCTTTGCCGGTACATACCCAGCTTCCGCCGATGGCCGCAATGCACTTTTCTTTGGCAAATTCACCCAGGTTGTCGGCATTAACGCCGCCGGTGGGCAGGAAAAGCATGTCACGGAATACGGCAGACAGTGCCTTGATGGCCTTCATGCCGCCATAGACCTGTGCCGGAAAAAACTTCACGACAGAAAGTCCCAGCGCCTTTGCCTTCATGATCTCAGACGGGGTTACGCAGCCCGGAACCACCGGGATCTTGTTTTCGATGCACCAGGTCACCACTTCTTCAGAAAGACCGGGGGATACGATGAAGGAAGCACCAGCTTTCACCGCCTTTTCCGCCTGCTCTTTATTCAGGATCGTGCCGGCGCCCACTACCATGTCCGGTACTTCTTTTGCCACCTGGGAAATGGCGTCCGCAGCACATGCCGTGCGGAATGTGATCTCCATAAAGCAGATCCCGCCGCCGAGAAGTGCCTTTGCCGTCGGAACCGCATCTTCAACGTTTTCAATTACGACTACCGGTACGATTCCGCACTTTTTGACCTTTTCCATGAATTCCATAATACTCGCCTCAGTTCTGTCAGTTTCTTGACTAACATTCTAGCATATTTTATAATAAAAATCCATTATTAGTAGACTGATTCCAGACGCCGGGCGTCTGGAATTCTGTTATCATGAAAAGAGACATTTCCCCTCGCCGGTATTCCTTTCCGGCATTGACATGTAACAAGGAGGCATCTCATGGCCACACTGATCAGAAATCAATTCCTGCTTTCTTCCCCCACTGCCGAGCGTCTTTACTACGACTTTGCGCAGAATTGTCCGATCATCGACTATCACTGTCATATCGATCCCAAGGACATTGCGGAGAACATCTCCTACAATAACCTTACCGAACTCTGGCTTTCGGGTGACCACTATAAATGGAGACTGATGCGTTCAGCCGGTATCGATGAAAAATACATCACCGGCGATGCAGATGATTATGAGAAGTTTTATGCCTGGGTCCAGGTCATCGAAGGCGCGGTGGGAAATCCGCTTTATCACTGGACAGCTTTAGAGCTCCTCAGATACTTCGACATCAAAGAGCCCCTGACTACGGATAATGCCGAGCAGGTCTGGCAGACCACATCCGCCATGCTCACTTCCGGCAATATGCGTGCCCGGGATCTGATCACAAAATCTAATGTGGAACTTCTTTGCACCACCGATGATCCTGTCGATGATCTTTCCTATCACCAGATGATCGCTGACGATCTTTCCTTTACCCCCATCGTGCTTCCGGCTTTCCGCCCTGACCGCGCCCTGGATATCCAGAAAAAAGATTTCCCCGAGTATATACAGAAGCTTTCGGAAGTAAGCGGTACGAAGATCTCCGGATTCAGTGATCTTCTTTCTGCTCTTCACAGCCGTCTGGATCTTTTTTCCGAACGTGGCTGCAAGCTTTCCGATCACGGCATGGAAAACTTCGTTTTTGTTCCGGCTTCGGAAGAAGAGACGGATCGCGTCCTGCGCCTTCGTCTGATGGACAGTGATACTGTATTAAGCTACGAGGAAGAAGCCATCTACAGAAGTGCCCTTCTCATCGCACTGAGCAAGGAATATGCCGAACGCGGCTGGGCCATGCAGATCCATTTCGGATGCCGACGGGACAATAATGCGATGGCACTCCGGAATCTTGGCATCAACACCGGCTTTGACACCATCGCCGGCGGAAATTTCGTTGCGCCGCTGGCCAACTATATGAGTTATCTGACTGAAATGCACGCGCTGCCGCGCATGATCCTTTACAGCCTCAATCCGAATGACGATGCGCTGATCGATACCTTGATCGGATGCTTCCAGGACGGAACGATTCCCATGAAGGTCCAGCATGGTGCTGCATGGTGGTTTAACGATCATCAGGAAGGTATCCGCCGCCACCTGAAATCACTGGCTTCGCAAAGTTATCTTCCGGGTTTCCTGGGCATGCTGACCGATTCCCGCTGTCTTCTTTCCTATACCCGTCATGAGTATTTCCGCCGGATCCTTTGCGATTACTTAGGAAGTCTTGTGGAAAGCGGAGAGTATCCGAAAGATATGGAACGGCTCGGCGCCATTACCCGGAACATCTGTTATCACAATGCCCGGGAGCTCTTCTTCCCGTCATGACTTGATTTCTCTTTAGAAAATATAAATAACAAGAAAGTAAAAAAAGAACTGTTCAGTTGGTGAAGGAACCAGCGGACAGTTCTTTTTTCCGAAAAATGAAAAAGCGGCTTTCTAAAAAAAGTGGGAGAGAAAAAATTAGAAAACCTGGGCAGTTACGTATTCAATGGCGCTCTGATGCTCGTTCATCTTAGAAGTTGCCGCCTTTGCCTTACCAAGGTAAGCAGCAACACTATAATACACGACTACAGCCAAAATTATACAGATAGCGATTACCAGAACCATCTCAATAAGTGTGAAGCCCTTTTTTGTTTTGCTCAATTTAACCATAACCCTTACCTCCTGGCCATTCACAAAACATTCACATTTATGTCACAATTATAAGCCCACTATTAAATAAAAGCAATTACTTTTCAGTAAACATTTAAAAAAATTTCAGTAAATTTGAAAAAAATGTCTACATTTTGTCAGAAGTTGACACTACAATTCCGCTTATTGTGTCATGTATGTTCCGGCTTTGACATTTTTGTGCCCAAAGCTTCTTCACATTTTGCCAAAAGAAATGCCAAGACCACCCTTTTTAGGGGGTGGTCCTGGCATGGAAAACATCCACAATTTGTATATGGGTTATACGATTGTTCCTGTATTATTCAGAAATTAACCCTTGTAAATCTTGTTGTAGAGCTCTACGAGTTCATCAACTCTCTTGCCCTGGCAAGCTGCTACGAAAGCATCCCACTCAGTTGCAATGTCTTTCTGACCAGTGATGAAGCTCAGTGTCCAGGCGTTTACTTCGTCGATAAGAGGAGTAACGATCAGGTTCAGCTGCTCGTTCTGATCCTCTGTCGGAGCAATACCAGGAGCGATCGGAGGTGTCTCACGATTCTTAGCGTTGGACTCTACAAAGTGTCTAACTTCCGGAATGTAGTTATCGGACATTTCTGCCAGAGTATGACCATAGTAGAAGTTACCGCAGGCATAACCCCACTTCAGACGGATGTCGGTGTCTTCGTCAGCGCCGCTGATACCCAGACCGCCGCACTTGAAGCCCGGCAGCAGAGACTTGGTGCCATCATCGTTGAACTTGAAGGTCTCGCCCTCAACGCCCCACTTATAGAGCTGATAAGCTTCGGAAGAATAGAACAGCCAGTCAACGAAACGTACGAGCTGGATGAAACCATCTTCTCCCAGATCATCAAGAGCCTTCTTAGAAAGCATTACACCATTTTCCAGACGGACGTTACCGGCTGTGGAATAGTTGAACAGCTTACTTCTCGGCGGGATAGTAGCATAAAGTTCGAAGTTGCCTTCGCCCTGTACATCGGCAATACCCTTTGCCCAAGCAGAATACTGGCTCTGGTTAACGCTGATGATAACAGTCTTACCATTGTAGAACTGGTTGCAGGCTTCTGTGTCGTCCTGTGTGAAAGTAGCCGGATCAAGGATACCCTCGTTAACGAACTTAGCAGCCATTGTCAGGAATTCCTTGTACTCATCGGTCGTCGGGCTGAAGTACCACTCGTCCTTAGCCTGGTCATAGCGCATACCATCGGCAATGCCCCAACCAGCGTTTACGTCATAGGTGATACCCATAACCTTCAGAAGGTTACCGCCGTTACCCTGGCCGGACTCACCGCCGCACCACAGGTCGGACCAAATGTAATCGGATTCAGAGCACATGCCCTGAGATACCATGTAAGCCTTAACTTTCTTGAGAGCCTCGAGGAGATCTTCCCATGTCCAGGTTGCTTCCATAGACTCTACGTCTACGCCTGCTGCATCGAAGATATCCTTACGGATCAGGAAGGTGTAGTTCAGGAGGCACTGCTCCAGCATACCCGGCAGACGATAATACTTACCGTTGCTTCTGGTGATGGTACGGATATCCGGTGCCATGTTGTAGGTGTTGTAGAACTCTGTGAAGTTCGGCATGTACTGAACATAGTCGGAAACCGGTACGATAGCGCCGCCGTCTACAAATGCACTCTCATCGTAGATCTTCGGGATGATGTACGCGGACTCACCGGCGTTGATGTCCAGTGTGACGTTGTTCATGTAGTCACCGGAGTCATAGGAGATGATGTCCAGATGTACATTTGTCAGGTCTTCAATCTTCTTGAAGATACCTTCGGTCTTCCATGTGTCTACCATCGGATACCAGGAAGCATCACTGAAGAACATGGTGTAGGTGACCGGCTGATCAGCATGGAATGTTTTTCCCAAACCGAACTCATAACCCAGGCTTGCCTCTGTTTCTGTCGCGCTGGTTTCGATCTTGTCCGGAGCGGTGGTCGTAGGCGCAGTTGTTGTGGTTTCTTTCGAAGCACAAGCTGCAGATCCGAGCATCATCGACGCTACCAGCGAAAGACTTACTACTCTTTTCTTATTCATAGTTTTCCTCCTCACATAAAAGTGGATGTTTATTTCTGCTCTGCCCACCCCGGTTTCCTGCCCGAAGCACGCAGTAACATACTTATTCTTTAACGCCGCCGAGCATCATGCCCTGCACGTAATATTTCTGGATGAACGGGTATACACAGATGATCGGGAGTACTGTGAGCACCATGGCGCAGGACTTAATGTTCGTTGCCACCTGCTGTGCATCCTGGTCGTTGGCACCCTGTCCACGGATTATGGTCTGCAGATAGTAAGCTACCGGCCACTTCTCTTTACGCAGATACAGGAAAGCCTGATACCAGTTGTTCCAGTACATTACTGCGTAGAACAGTGTCATGGTTGCCATGATCGGCTTGGAAAGCGGAAGTACGACTCGGAGGAATACACCGAATTTACTCAGGCCATCAAGCTCGCCGGCTTCTTCCAGATCCTTAGGTGTTCCTGCGAAGAAGGACTTCATCAGGAGTACATAGTAGGTGCTGATCATCATCGGGAGAATGAACGCTGCCATTGTGTTCTTCAGTCCGAGACGGACAACCAGTACGTAGTTCGGGATCATACCGCCGCCGAAGTACATGGTGAAGATAACCAGCGGAGTCAGGATCTTCATTCCCTTCAGTTCCGGCTTGGAAAGCGGATACGCCAGCATGGACGAGAACGTAAGAGAAAGTACTGTACCTACAGCAGTGTAGATGATGGTGTTCTTATAGAACTTCAGGAAGTCGCCCTTACTTAATACATAGAAGTATGTCTTAAGGTTAAATCCCTTCGGGATCAGTCCGACATGTCCTTCGATGATGGCTTTCTCCGAAGAGAAGGACTGGGCTACCAGATATAAGAACGGATACAATGTTGCAACGGAAATAAGGATCATGATGATCGTGTTGACCACCAGAAAAACTTTATAACCGGTATTTTCTTTGATCTTCATCTTGATGCCTCCTTAGAACAAGCTGCTATCCGTCAATTTCTTTGACGTGAGATTGGCTATGGTCAAAAGTACCAAGTTGATCAAGCCTTCGAAGAGACCTACCGCAGTAGCGTAA
Source organism: Oscillospiraceae bacterium (assembly GCA_902802325.1). Lineage (GTDB taxonomy): Bacteria > Bacillota > Clostridia > Saccharofermentanales > Saccharofermentanaceae > Scatonaster. The sequence goes on from CADCLV010000001.1 coordinate 120,597, forward strand.
CTGTAGTTACCGGAACCGATACCCATTCTATATACATATGTAGAAATGATATCTGCTGAAGAATAGATCATCGGGTTGTAAAGCAGGAATACCTTTTCGAAGGATCCGCCGGAACCAACCAGACCACCGATATCCAGGATAAGGAGAGTGGTGATCGTCGGCAGGATGGACGGCAGTGTGATGTGCCATACACGCTGGAAATGACCGGCACCGTCAACCGCTGCTGCTTCGTAAAGAGAGGGGTTGATGTTGGCCATTGCTGCCAGGTAAAGGATGGTGCCCCAGCCGATGCTCTGCCATACACCGGAAATCGTAAAGATCGGAACGAAGTACTTGGCTACTGCCAGGAACTGGATCGACTCGCCGCCGAACATGTGCACGATTGCATTCAGAGGACCGTTTGTGGCTACGAGTTCCTTGATCATACCGCAAACGATAACCATGGAGATAAAGTGCGGAAGATAAGAAACGGTCTGTACGAATTTCTTCCAGTGAAGATTGCGGATCTCATTGATGAGAAGTGCAAAGATCAGTGTCAGCGGGAAACGGAATGCCAGATAAGTAACATTCAGGATCAGTGTGTTCTTAAATGCTCTCCAGAAAGAAGCATCCTTAATAAAACTCTTAAAATACTTCAAGCCGAACGCACCGGAACCAAACAGGTTACCACCTGCACGATAGCGGCGGAACGCAATGATGTTACCAAACATCGGCAGATAGCGGAAAACGATGTAGTAAATAATCGGAACCACCAGCATGGCATAAAGCTGCCAATTCTGCATACTGCGTTTTTTCTTTGGTTGCCAGTTAGATTTTCTCGGACTTCCAAGATTCGAACTCATACCCTTCACTCCTTTATGATCTTGCCAAGCATCAGTGCGGAAGCGCGGGACATGGTAAGCAGTAGTATCAGGAGGTCATGTACAGCCATGGCCCGGTCGCTTCTAAAAAGAGAAGAGGACAAACCGCTCATTTTCGTCCTATCCACACACATGTGGTCTCCTCTTTTTTGTTTCTTCCACACTTGTATGCTAGTTGTCTACGAGGACAGAATACCACCGTACTAGTAATCTGTCAACGGTATTCGGCGGAAAATCTCGGATTCTTTAGCTATAATGCACAAACGTCCGTTTTCTTTTTCCTTTTGAGTGAAATGAATTTAAGTGGAAAAGAAAATGCACTGCGCATGGGGGAAACGCAGTGCATCAGGGTTAGGCGGCCGCCCCTTATGACAGCGGACCGCAGACAAAGTCGAAACATTACATAGTATGTATAAAGATTAAGAATAATACATTTTCATAGCTGCCTCAGCCATGCGTGCTCCAAGTTCGCTCTTCTTCTGAGGATGCAGTTCCAATGGCGCACCCAGATCTTTGGCAGAGACGACCACACAATCCGGAACATCATTCTGCGCCTGACGCTGCTGCGCCTGGATCTCCTCCCAGCCCAAAGGGGTCACTCCGGATACCGGATCTGTGTAATCACACATCTCGATACAGATCAGAGGCAGTTTCTGCTGATACAGTTCACGCCAGTTTTCGATCATCTTCCGGAATTTCTCGCTATAGCCTTCCGGCTGGTCACAATTGGATTCTCCCTGATACCACCACATGCCACGGAAGGAATACTCACGCAGAGGCACAACGGAAGTCTTATAAAGCGCCGTCGGTACGACCTGGCCGCGCACACCCGGACGGAGAAAATACTCAGGTGTCTTTCCCGGCTTCATCTTCCAGGAACCACGAAGCGGAATATGCTCCTTTCCTGTCTCCAGATAATAAGGGTGGGCTCCGACAAATCCGCCGTTATGATTTTCGATCAGAAGACGGACCGTGATCGTATTGATCCCCTTGTGAAGAATCTTTCCGTTGAAAGGATATTTTCTCGGAGGATACCGGTATTCCGTCCGGCCGACCAGTGTGCCGTTTACGAATGTCTGATCCGCATCGATCAGATTTCCTAAATACAGGAAGGCATCTTCATCCGGCTCTTCCAAAAGCTCCACTTCACGGAAAAACCATACGATACCGCAGTATCCTTTTCCTTCCTTTTGCAAAAGCATTCCCGGAACGCTGAAATCCGTTGTGTTTTCAGGAATCGTCCGGATATAATTCTGATCGTCTTCGCTACACAGGTGTTCCCGCCACTCGGCGTTCTTCTGTTCCTGCTCGGAAAGATATTCTGTCAAAGCGCCTTCTTTCATGAATGGGGTGATTTTATCGGAAAAGTCTCCGAATTCCGAAAGAAGTCTTGTCGGCATCCAGGCCTCGATCGTTGATCCGCCCTGGGCACCCAGCACCAGTCCGATAGGTATCTTTGTCTGATCGTAGATCCGCTTGGCGCAGAAGAAACCGGCCGCGCTCATCTGCTCCAGTTCGCTTCCTTCTCCCTTTGTCCAGGGAAGTTCCGGAAGAAAAGCCACTTCTTCTTCATCCATGTGCCACTGCGGGGTCACACGGTATTGTCTGATATAAGGATAGGAAGAAGCATCGATCTCCTCCGCGGATACATCCCGGGTACGATATACCGGAAGTTCCATGTTGGACTGACCGCTAAGGTAAAAAACATCTCCGAAACAGACATCGGAAAGAATGATCTTTTCACTTCCGCAGAT
>CADCLV010000002.1 GCA_902802325.1 Oscillospiraceae bacterium
TTTTTCTTGTGACAAGGAAAACTACTTGACAGCATTCTGTTTGTTTGGTATTCTCTTCTAGCGTGTGAAGGGAGGATTTCTCGTGGAAAGCGTGAATGTATGTATGTTGCTTGACTTTTACGGGCAGCTTTTGACAGATCGTACCAGAGAGATCCTGGAGATGCGTTTTGCAGAAGATATGTCTTTGGCGGAGATCGCCGAGGAACTTTCGATCTCCCGTCAGGCGGTTCATGATACCATCCACAGAGGTACCACAACGCTTACGGATTATGAGGAGAAACTTAAGCTTGTAGCACGGTTCACACAGCAGAAAAAGACCATCGCCAGTGCTTTTAACGCATTGGAGGAACATAACGAAGAGAAAGCAAAGGAACTGCTCTCTACATTAGTTGAGGAATTGTAAGTAGAATGTTTGAAAGCTTATCGCAAAAACTGCAGAATATCACGGCGAAGATCCGCGGCAATGCCCGTGTGACCGAGGCGGATATCAAGGCCATGATGAAAGAGATCAGAATGGCGCTGCTGGAAGCTGACGTAAATTATTCGGTCGTAAAGGAATTTGTTTCCGATATGTCCGAGAAGTGCAAGGGCGCGGATGTGATGAAGAGCCTGACACCGGGACAGCAGATCGTAAAGATCGTGCATGAGGCCCTGGTGGAGCTTCTTGGTGAAACTACAAGCAAGCTGGCTGTTTCGCCTTCCGGATTTACTGTGATCATGCTTTATGGTCTTCAGGGTGCCGGTAAAACGACCACCGCTGCCAAGCTGGCACGTATTCTGAAAAAAGACGGAAAGCGTCCGTTACTTCTTTCTTTGGACGTACATCGTCCCGCTGCTGCCAAGCAGTTGGAAGTACTGGCCCAGAAGGTGGAAGTACCGAGTTTTATCATGCCGGAAGAGAAAGATCCGATCGTGATCGCGAAAGCCGGTATCGAGCGTGCGAAGTATCTTCTTTGCGATACGCTGATCGTAGATACCGCCGGCCGTATGACCGTTGACGACGAACTGATGGAAGAACTCATCAAGATCGGTGACTTTGTTAAGCCCCATGAGAAACTTCTCGTTGTTGATGCCATGATCGGTCAGGAAGCGGTGGCAGTTGCCCAGAGCTTCGAAGATCGTATCGGTCTTGACGGTTTCATTATGACAAAACTCGATGGTGACGCCAGAGGCGGTGCGGCGCTTTCGATCCGCAAGATGACCGGTAAGCCGATCAAGTACATCTGCGTCGGTGAAAAAGTCGAAAATATCGAAGAATTCCATCCGAACCGGATGGCTGACCGTATCCTGGGCATGGGTGACGTTCTGTCCCTGATCGAAAAAGCCCAGCAGAATATTGATGAGGAAGAGGCGGCGAAGTCCGTAGAAAGAATGCTCAGTAATTCTTTCAACATGGATGACCTTCTTTCCCAGTTTGAACAGCTCAAGAAAATGGGCTCTATGAAGGATGTTCTGGGTATGATCCCGGGAGCAGCCGGAAAGATCAAAGATGCAGATATCGATGACAAGGTCATCGACATCAATATGGCCATCATCCGCTCCATGACGAAAAAGGAGAGAAGGGTGCCGAATATTCTGAATGCCAGCCGCAGAAAGAGAATTGCGGCCGGTTCCGGAACTACGGTACAGCAGGTCAATCAGCTGATCCGTCAGTATGAGCAGACTTCCGAGATGATGAAGAAGTTTACTAAGATGACCAAGGGTGGTAAGAAGGGCTTTAAAGGACTTCCGGGCGGTCTTGGCGGTCTTGGAGGATTCGGAAACAAGAAGTTTCCGTTTTAAGTGATGTTCACGCGAGCCTTAGGGAAGGCAGTGCTTTTGCCGGGGAATGAACGCGAGAATATATGAGTTTATATAAAAGATATTGCTAGGAGGAAAAGAAAAATGGCAGTAAAAATTCGTCTGAGAAGAATGGGTGCAAAGAAGGCTCCGTACTATCGTGTAGTTGTAGCGGATGGCCGCTATCCGCGTGATGGTCGTTTCATCGAGGAGATCGGTTCTTACAATCCGCTGATGGATCCGGCTGAGATCAAGATCGATACTGAAGCTGCAAAGAAGTGGATCGCTAACGGCGCACAGCCGACTGATACAGTTCGTGCTCTTTTGAAGAAGACAGGTGTTATCGAGAAGTAATTTCTTTTCGAATTAATCACGTAAGGAGGCATGCAGCACACCTGCTTCTATCTACATGCTGCAAATTGTAGACTATGGAATTATTAACTACAATGGCCAAGTCTTTGGTCAACCATCCTGAGGATGTATCCGTAAAGAAGTCCGAAAGAGGCAACACTGTTGTTCTCGAGCTTGTTGTAAACCCGGAAGATATGGGTAAGGTCATCGGTAAGGGCGGCCGCCGCGCTCAGGCGATCCGTTCCATCATGAAGGCCAAGTATCTTCGTGAAGGCAAGCGTGTCATCGTAGACATTGTCGGATGAAAGACTATCTGATCATCGGAAAAATCGGCGGCGCACATGGCGTCCGCGGGGAAGTGCGTGTCACTCCTCTGACGGACGATGTGCGTCGCTTTTCTAAACTCAAAGAATGCCTGATCTTAGATGAGAAAGAAAACCTCAAGGGAAGTAAGAAGGTGCAGTCGGCCAGGATCGATGACAGCCGTACCCTTCTGAAATTTGAGGACGTCAATGACAGAGATGAGGCGGCAAAATGGAACGGCTTCTTTATCGGGGTGACCCGGGACCAGGCCGTAAAGCTTCCGAAAGACCGGTATTTTATCGCAGATCTTATTGGACTTACTGTCGTGGACAGTGAGCGCGGTGATCTGGGAAAGATCTTTGACATCACCAATTCCGGCGCCAGCGACATCATTATCGTAAAGAGAAAAGGGAAGAATGAGCTTCTGATCCCTTATCTGAAAACTGTCGTGACAAAGGTGGATCTGGAAGAGGGAAAAATGTATGTGACCCTTCCCGATGGCCTTTATGAGATCTATGAGTGAGGAGAAAATGAAGTTTTCGGTTCTGACGCTTTTCCCTAAACAGGTAAAGGACTTTCTCTCGGAGAGTATTCTCGGCCGGGCGGAAGAAAAAGGCATATTGTCTGTAAATGCCATCGATATCCGGGATTTTTCCGGAAACCGCTATGGAAAAGTAGACGATACGCTTTTTGGCGGCGGAACCGGAATGCTGATGCAGTGCGAGCCGGTCTATCAGGCTTTTTCGTCTCTTTATGATGCGAAGAAGGAAGAAAAGCCCCACTGTATCTTTATGAGTCCGAAAGGGCAGGTGCTGACCCAGAAAAAGGCGAGAGAACTTTCCAAGTACGATCACCTGGTGATCCTTTGCGGTCACTATGAAGGGATCGATCAGCGTGTCCTCGATGAGATCGTGGACGAAGATCTGTCTATCGGCGATTATGTGCTGACAGGCGGTGAAGTAGCGGCCTGCGTGGTCATCGATTGCATTTCCCGCATGATCGACGGAGTGCTTCCAAATTCCGAAGCCTATGAAGAAGAATCCCATATGCAGGGGTATTTAGAGGCACCGCAGTATACGAAGCCGAATACCTGGCATGACAAGACGGTTCCGGAAGTCATGCTTTCCGGAAATCACGCCAGGATCAAGGAATGGAAGCGTCTGCACGGATTATATGATACCTGGAAGCGCCGTCCGGATATGATGGAAAAACTGGATATCTCTTCCGATGACTGGAAAAAGCTCCTTCAGATCGAAAGGGAAAAGAAGGAAGAAGAGAATAAAGGTATTCCTTCTGCAAAGTAAGACAGAAATGGTTATCTGCTGAGGTTAAAAGAAAAATGCGTATAGAAGTGGAAAATGATCGGGTCCGTGCCCGTAAAAAGCAGGAATATGAAGATCTGGTTGCAGAGAAAGAAAAAGAAGGTTTTGAAGCACACCTTGAAAAGATCAGTGTTTTGGGAGCGAATGTTTTCGGCATACTGGTCATGCTTATTACGGCGGCGATCACTTTTCCTTTGTTCGTGGTAGTCAATGGATCTGACGCCCTCGATCCGAACAGGGTTTTCGGATTTCCCGGCTATGTCGGACTGCTTTTTTTCTTAGTGCTTTACGCAGTATCGATATTTGTTCATGAGTTTATTCATGGTTTCTTCTGGCATTTTCCCTGTAAAAAGAAGTGGGGAAGTATCGATTTCGGATTTAATCCGAAGAATATCACCCCTTACTGCCATTGCTGTGAAGCGTTGAGTGTTCCGGTATATTTCTGGGGCGCGATCGCACCGACACTGATCTTAGGAGTGCTTCCGATCATCATCGGGATCTTTTCCAAAATCTTGTTTCTCGTGACACTCGGCGTGGTCGGTGTGGTCGGCGGATGCGGAGATATTCTGGTCATCTGGACCCTTAGAAAACACAAAGATTGTCAGCTTTTCGACCATCCTTATGAGGTCGGATATGCGTATTTTGTGAAAAAACAGTAGAAATACTTGATTTTTCGGCAAAAACACTTGCATCTGAAAATTCGTTATGGTAATATTTAACGGCTAAAAGGGATGGTCCGCTGCGTGATCCCGCATGAACATCTATCGGAAGAGGAGGAAAAGCATATGGATTTAGTTAAAGCAGTCGAGCAGGATAATCTGCGTAATAGCTATTCCGAGGTCGAGGTCGGTGATCTGGTAAAGGCTCATCTGAAGATCAAGGAAGGTTCCCGTGAGCGTATCCAGGTATTTGAAGGCTATGTGATTGCACGTAAGGGCGGCGGTCTTTCTGAGACCATGACAATTCGCCGTCTCTCCTATGGAGTTGGTGTTGAGCGTGTTTTACCCGTTCATTCTCCTAACATTGATAAGATTGAGATCGTCCGTAAGGGCCGTGTAAGAAGAGCGAAGCTGTATTACCTGCGTAACCGTGTCGGTAAGGCAGCCAGAATTACTGAGAAGCTTTCTTCTAAGAAGTAATTCGGTTTCACAACTGGAAAAACATGAGAAGGTGTCTTTTGATAAGGCACCTTCTTTTTATTCCGAGTAGTGTAATGCATTCGCCTATAGAGAAGAAGCCCATATAGTGCATTTCCCGCAGAAAAAGAAGAAAGACCATCTTCCGATGGCCATTTCTACTTGGAGGGGGTATGAAAAAATATAGAGGGTTATTCGAAGTGATGGAGATAGACCGTAAACAGTTCTTCAAAGTCACCGTATTCTTTCCAGAAGAGCTGGAAGGCTTCCGGGGTGACCTCTGAGAAGGCAAAGGTCTGTACATAGTCTTTCAAGGCGCGGGCGAATGTTTCCGGCCCAAGATCGGAATACATGTGATAGATCATGGCCGCACCCTTGTCGTAGATATCATAGTAAGTTTCATCTTCATTTTTTGATATGTAGTCATAAAGGGAAAGATTCAAATCGACGGGCATCGGGTTTTCAACCTGATGGTTATATTCGGCATAAACGGTCTCATCAACATTCTTATTTCTCTCAAAAAGCGGGTAGTTCACATCATCGATATCCATGGCATCCATGAAGTAGCCTTCCATAAAACGGCACATGCCTTCATCGATCCAGTGATAACGGATCTCGTCATTACCAACAATGCCGTAGAACCACTGATGCGCGATCTCGTGAGTGACGTTACGGCTTAATTGCGTCACTTCAAACAGGGTATTTCTTCTAATATCATCATCGGTGATCGTCTCGTGTGTATCTGCCGGTTCGGAATCACCTGACGCATGATCCTGCTTCTGGATCTTTTCTTTCAACTCTTCTAATGTGATCCGGTCATAGTAAAGATCAAAGGCGTCATCTGTTGCTTCTCCTGCAGAGATCATGACCAGTCCCGGATACTCCATTCCGCCGATTCCGCCGGCCTGAGGAGATAATACGAGATTCAGGGTGTCGTAGGGGTAGCCGCCCAGTTTTTCGCTATAGAAGGCCAGAGATTTCTTGGCGATCTCCATAACATGGGAAGCGGCTGCGGCATTTTCCTGAAGATAGAACACGTTTACGTTTACATTCATGATCGTATCACTTAAGATCTGACAGTCTTTAATGATCGAAAGGGCGAAGTCACGGACGTCTTTTGCCACATATACACCATCATTATTCAATGTGCCGGAAGAAGCGACCCGGAATCCGTCCGGCACTTCCACAGATACGTTGAAATCGGAGATCTTGGTATAGAATGCATCGCCCAGATCCACATAAGGTTCCACAAGCCATTTGCCGTTTTCAAACTGTGCCGGGGTCACGATCATATTTCCCAGGTTATAGGTATTGTCGGTATATCCGAAACGGTTCTTCAAATTCGGGACGTTCACGGTATATTCCATATGGATCTTGGCAGTCCCGTCTTTTTCTAGCGAAGACGGAAGGGTAAGAGAATATACTGTGCCTTCGACCTGATTGAGAGTGCATTCCTGACCGTTGACCGTGATCTTGTTCATGGTTACCTTGCCACCGCTGCGGTCAAAATAATTCGGGATCAGATTGAAATAGATCTCGGAAAGCGCCTGGCCGTTATCGTTGATATAGGTCAGATCCTGGATGACATCCACAGAATGGTCGGTATCATTGAGTTTCATCTTAATATCGTACTGGTTCTTCGTAGAAGAAGTATTCATCAGCCGCTCGATCTTCGGTACCGGAGTCGGAAGAGGAGTGCTCGGAGAAGGATCTTCCAGAGGTTCGATCTCCGACTGGGTGGCTTCTGTTGCACCGGTGATCTTGGTGGACTCTTTCGTATTATATGTCTTTGATTTACATGCTGTTCCGGAGAGGATGATCGATGTGATGAGCAAAGTGATGATTGTCTTTTTCATGTCTCCGTTCCTTTCTGTTTCCTGATGTTCATATTGTACTTTTCTTTCTTCCGGATTTACCTTTCTAATCCGTCATCTGACAGATATGTCACTTACTATGCTATAATTGAGAAGTTGAAAAATGCCTTCATTTCGAAATAAGGAGTGCTGACATGCCTGAAAATAAAGGAAATATCAACTGGTTTCCGGGCCATATGCGAAAAGCCCTCAATGAGATCAGTGATAAGCTGAAATATGTAGATGTGGTTTTTGAGACTGTGGATGCACGTATTCCGATCTCCAGCAGAAACCCGGAGCTGGATCCGCTGGTGGCGAAAAAGCCCCGTATTCTGGTTCTGAATAAGGCCGATCTGGCTGATGAAAATGTAACTTCTTCCTGGCTTTCCTATTATAAGGAGAAAAATATACCGGCGGTCGCGATCGATGCGTCCCATAAGAAGGGGCTGGATAAGCTTCGTAATCTGGCAGTGGAGCTTTGTTCCGATGTGCTTTCCAAAGCAGAGGCGAAAGGAAGAATGGGAAGACCTGTCCGTGCTATGGTTGTCGGCGTTCCGAACTCCGGTAAATCCACTCTGATCAATGGCCTTTGTAACCGTAAGATTGCGGTTACAGGGGATATGCCTGGTGTGACCCGTGACTTTAAATGGGCCAGATCCGACGGTCAGCTGGAACTGATGGATATGCCGGGCGTTTTGTGGCCGAGGCTTGGCACACCGAGAAATCAGCTTGTGTTGACCTTGACCGGCGCGGTAAAGGTGGAAGTCGTGGATGTAGTGGATGTGGCTTATTCCGGCATGCTCCTTCTTGAAGAGCTTTATCCGGATGCGCTTTATACCAGATATAAGCTTGCCCCGAAAGGATCCGATGAGTATATCGAAGAAGATTATGAGCGGTTTGAACAGGCTGCCAGAAATATGGGCTGCATCCTTTCAGGCGGAAGGATCAACGATGAACGCTTTGCCAAGCTGTTCCTGGATGATTTCCGCAATATCCGCATCGGCCGGATCTCTCTGGAGACTCCGGAATATGGGAAGAAAGAAAAGTAGTGGGTGAAGTCATGACCAGAGAAGAGAAACTTATCGAAAAATATGAGGTTATGTCCGCTTTCGAAAAAGAATGCGCGGCAGAAGGAAAGGCTTTGTGTTGCGGTATTGATGAGGCGGGAAGAGGCCCTTTGGCCGGTCCTGTTGTGGCGGCCGCGTGTATCCTTGATCCGGATGTGCCGATCTATGGACTAGACGATTCGAAAAAGCTTTCTCCGAAAAAGAGAGATGCGCTTTATGATGAGATCACGAAGAAGGCCAAGGCTTTCTGTGTGATCCGTGTGGAACCGGAAGAAATCGACCGGATCAATATCCTGGAAGCGACGAAAAACGCCATGCGTGCTGCGGTCAAAGGACTTTCCGTGAAACCGGATGTGCTTCTGATCGATGCCGTGAACCTGACAGGTACCGGCATTCCCGTAAAGCCGATCATTAAAGGTGATGCGAAAAGTAATTCTATAGCGGCGGCTTCAATCCTGGCAAAGGTTTCCCGAGACCGGATCATGGAAGAGTATGATAAAGAATATCCGGGATACGGATTTGCCCAGCACAAGGGATATGGCACCGCGGCGCATTATGCGGCGATCCATGAACTTGGGATCTCACCGATCCACCGGATGAGTTTTCTGAAGAAAATGCACTGAGAAAGAAACGGACATATATGTGCGAGAGTGTGAGAAAACAGCTATTTCAAGTCAAACTGGCAGATGAGATCTTCCGGATCGAGTGCAGGTATTCCGAAACGAAGGAGTTTCTTTCGGAGTATCTGACTTGTGAGGAAAGTGTATCTTCTTATACTGTTTCTGTCGGACCGGAAGATATCCGTTATGAACAGGAAAGATCCCGCATGTCAGCGGAAGCGGAAGGACGCGAGGTGATACACTGGTCGGATGCGTATCTTGAAAAACTGGCGGTCTATAGAAAGATCGCAGAGATCCTTCCGAAAAAAGGCGGGATCCTCTATCACGGCTCCGTGGTGGCAGTGGACGGAAAAGGTCATCTCTTTACCGCGATCAGCGGGACAGGAAAATCCACACATACCCGGCTCTGGCGGGAATATCTAGGGGATCGTGCCGTCATGATCAATGATGACAAACCCCTGATATGTATCAAAGAGGGAGAAGTGCGTGTGTATGGAACACCCTGGGATGGAAAGCACCATCTGAGTATGAATGCTTCGGTTCCGCTGGTATCGATCGTGGATCTGGAACGGGGAGAGAAAAACCATATTGAGAAAGTGGACCCCATGTCGATCTATCCGCTTCTTTTGCAGCAGATGTACCGGCCGACAGATCCGGATGCGTTGTCGTGTTCTCTGAAAATACTCGATCGCATCATGAAACAAGTGCATTTCTATCGGCTAAAGTGTAATATGGATATAGAGGCAGCCAAGGTTGCCTACGAGATTTTGGGAAGTGAGGAAAAGAAATGAAGCTGAAAGAAGGATTCATTCCCCATATGGTAGAAGACGAGATGATGATCGTGGGAACCGGTTCTTCCGGATTTAACGGCGTCGTTCGAACCAATAAGACAGGTGCTTTTATCGTCGAAAAACTCAAGGAAGAGACGACCCGTCAGGAGATATTGGATGCCATGATCGAGCACTATGAAGGCGCTTCCTTGGAACTCATGGAAAATGATCTGGATAAAATGCTGACACAGCTTTCCGAAATCGGAGCACTGGATGGATAAGATCTCTTTTGAAGAGTATCTTTCGAAAAATGAGACCCTGACGTATAGAAATACCGGCTCAAGCATGATGCCGCTATTGAAAGAAGGCAGGGATCTTTTTACTGTACGAAGACTGGAAAAAGACGAGAGCCCGAAGGTCGAGGACGTGGTGCTGTTTCGGAGAAAAGGCGCGGACGGTGAGATGAAATATGTCCTTCACCGCATGATCTGCGATCATGGAAAAACTTTTGATTTTCTGGGCGATAATTGTATCAATCCGGAAAAGAATGTTCCCCGGGAAGATGTCTTAGGGATCATGACCGAATATGTCCGAAAAGGAAAGACCTGTAAAGTTTCAGACCGGGCTTTCCGGAGATATTCCTTTCGGATAAGACTATTCCGCCGGCCCAGGATCTTTTATAAGAAATGCCGCTTTAAGCTGGCAAAGATCTTTAGAAAACTGTTTTCCAGGAAATAAGGAGAGAGTATGACCAGAAACCAGGATATCGGAAAAAAGTCGGAAGACTACGTGGCGGATTACCTGGTTTCCAGAGGCGCGACGATCCTTAGCAGGAATTATTCCGTACATAATGTAGGTGAACTGGACATCATCTGCTCTTATAAGGGAAAAATCCTGATACCACGGCGTATTACTGCCATGAGAATCATATATCCCTGGATATCGTGTCGTATTATGTGGCGGCCGTGATCCATGACGACCAGGGGAATATACTGGACGTGAAGTTTACGCCTTTTTTCTAGATCGTTGTTTACAAATTGGTCTTTTTGCTTTCACTGATTTGAAACGGGCTTTTTCTACAATTTTCTATAAGTGAACAGTAAAGAGGTACATATGAGAAGTAGATTTCTGAAGTTATTTGTCATTCCCGTTTTGATCCTATGCTTATTGACTGGTTGTGTGGAACTGGAAGGTTCTACGACTGAATCAACCGGCGGTTTTACTCCGCCTTCTGGCAAGGCAACTACTGAGGAAGTGGCTGAGTCCACGGAAGAAACAACTTTACCTGAAACAGAAATTGAGAGCGAAACGGATGTTACTGAAGAATCGGATAGTAGTAAGCTGGAGTTGAGTGTTTCGCTTTCTGAAACAGAAGACACTTCGATGGAAACAGAGGCAGCAGAAGCTACTGAAACGAGCCAGTCAGAAGAGACTTTGCCGGAAACGGAGAATACAAGTGAAACAGAGCCAGAACCTTCTGAGTCCCCAAGACCAGAGAAACAGGGTTTTGAGGTGCACTTTATAGATGTTGGCCAGGGTGATTCCTCTTTGGTGATCTGCGATGGAGAAGTCATGCTGATCGATGGCGGCTCCACCAGTAAATCGAGTGTGGTTTACACTTATCTGAAGAAAAACCACATCACGAGTATCAAGTATTTTGTCGCAACACATCCGGATGAGGATCATATTGGCGGACTGGCCGCAGCTCTGCAATCCACGTGCGTTGACCGTGCCTTTTCTCCTGTGCTTGAATACGATAGTGATCCGTTTGCGGCCATGGTGAAGTACCTGAAAAAACAGGGGAAAGAACTGGAACTTCCTGAGGTGGGAGCAGAACTGGCTTTAGGAAGTGCAACGGTTACGATCCTGGCCCCGATGGAATCTTTCGAGGAAAACAACAATAATTCGATCGTGATCCGTGTCCAATACGGGAACACATCTTTCCTCTTTACAGGTGATGCGGAGTATGAAGAAGAGGAGTCGCTTCTTTCCTCCGGAGCAACTCTGGAAAGCACGGTATTGAAGATTGCACATCATGGAAGTGAGTACTCCACTTCCAAGAAGTTTCTGAAAAAAGTGAATCCTTCTGTGGCGATCATCTCCTGTGGAAGTGAGAATACCTACGGATTCCCTACACAAAGCGTCTTGGACCGCCTTCAGAACAGAGGCGTGGATGTATACCGTACAGATCTGCAAGGTGATATTGTTGTTTATAGTGATGGCGAATCAATAACTGTCGAAACAGCAAAAGAGACGGAAGAGGATATATTCCTTGCGCCGGCACTGATTGTTGAAACAACAGAAGAGGAATCGGAAACGGAGAGTACAACCACTGCTTCAAATGATTCGGATTCTTCCGGTTCGGGTGAGATCAATGAAGACAACTGTGATTATATCGCCAATACAAATACGTACAAATTCCATCGGCCTTATTGCAAATCGGTCAAACAGATGAAAGAAAAGAATAAGTTGTATTTTGTCGGTGACAGGCAGGATCTGATCGATCGGGGGTATGTTCCTTGTAAGAATTGTGATCCGTAAGTTGAGACAGCCCCGTTTTTTCAGCTTTTACTTGTTAATATGCCCTTGCACGCCATGTGAAAAGGGGTTCTTTTGTCTATTTCATCGAATTTTGTTCTGTAGTTTGCAAGTTGCTTGCCAAAATCTTTCAAATATACCATAATGGGTAAGGTTCTGCGCCTGCATTATTTTCAAAAAATGCAAGGTCAGGGGAGTAAAAATTCTTTTTAAGTGCTTTTCAAGCAAAAAAATGGATAAATGGCAAGGAGGCCGGCATCGATGAAGACGTATCTTGAGTTGAACAAAGCGGAGTTGAAGGACACACTCAAAGTATTGGAGCTCCGATATAACGAGTTGAAGTCCAGAAATCTGGCATTGGATATGACACGAGGCAAGCCGAGCCCGGATCAGCTGAGCATCGCCAACGATATGCCGACTCTTCTGGATGTGGAGAATCTGAAGGCGGAAGACGGTTCTGACTGCCGTAACTACGGTGTGCCTTTCGGACTGAAGGAGTCCAGAGAACTCTTTGGGGAGATTCTCGGCGTTGATCCGTCTCTTGTTACTGTTGGAAATAACAGCAGCCTGCAGCTGATGTACGATACACTTTCCCGTTCCTTGATCTTTGGTGAGATCGAGTCTTCGAAGCCTTGGGGCCAGATCGAAGGCCGTAAGTGGCTGTGCCCGGTTCCGGGTTATGACAGACATTTTCTGGTTACCGAGACTTTAGGCTTTGAACTGATCCCGGTTCCGCTCAGTAAGGACGGTCCGGATATGGATATGGTTGAAAAGCTGGTTTCGGAAGATCCGTCGATCCTGGGTATGTGGGCGATGCCGCTTTACAGTAACCCGGATGGCTATATCTATTCGGAAGAGGTTTGTAAGAGACTGGCTTCCATGAAGACAGCCGCTCCGGATTTCCGTATCCTCTGGGATAATGCCTATGTGGTTCACCACCTCTATGATGATGTAAATAAGCAGGGAACACTTCCGGATATCCTCAAGCTCTGCCGTGAGGCCGGTAACCCGAACCGTGTATATGAGTTTGCTTCCACAAGTAAGATCACTTTTGCCGGTTCCGGTATTGCTGCGATGGCAGCAAACCAGGAGAACACCGAGCGTGCCAGAAAGTACCTGGGTGTACAGTCCATCGGACCGAACAAGATCGTGCAGCTGATGCATGCCAAGTATATTCCGAATCTGGAAGCCGTGAAGAAGGTCATGAGCAAGCAGGCCGAGATCCTTCGTCCGAAGTTCGAAATGGTACTGAAGGTCCTGGGCGAAGAGTTCATGGATACAGGTATCTGCCGCTGGAATGCGCCTCTGGGCGGTTATTTCGTATCGGTATATCTCCTTAACGGTACGGCAAAAGAGACCGTCCGTCTGGCAAAAGAATGCGGTGTTGCTTTTACACCGGCCGGTGCGACCTATCCTTATAAGAAGGACCCGAATGACAGCAATCTCCGTCTGGCCCCGAGTTTCCCGAAGGTAGAAGAAATCGAAACAGCCGTTACAGTTTTCGCTGTTTGTGCTAAACTAGCAGCTGTAAGAAAACTTTTGGAGGAGTAAGTCATGAAAGATATCTATGAAAGTCCGCTGAATTCCCGTTATAGCAGTCCGGAAATGAAGGCCATCTTCTCGCCGGATCATAAGTTTAAGACCTGGAGACAGCTTTGGATCTACCTGGCTACCTGTGAAAAAGAGCTGGGCCTCAACATCACCGATGAGCAGATCGCAGAACTGGAAGCCAGTAAAGACGATATCAATTATGATGTAGCCGCCAGAGAAGAGAAGCTGGTCCGCCATGATGTCATGGCGCACGTTCATGCGTATGGCGAGCAGTGCCCGAAGGCGAAAGGAATCATTCACCTTGGCGCGACATCCTGCTACGTTGGCGATAATACAGATATTCTCCTTATGAGAGAAGCTTTGATCCTGACCCGTAAGAGACTGGTGGTCGTGATCGACAAACTCAGTAAGTTTGCAGATGAATATAAGGCCATGCCGACACTGGGCTTTACCCATTTCCAGCCGGCTCAGCTGGTTACCGTCGGTAAGCGTGCGACATTGTGGCTTCAGGATCTTCTGATCGATCTGGATGAACTGGATTATACTCTTTCCTGCTTAAAGCCGCTGGGCTGCAAGGGTACCACCGGTACACAGGCCAGCTTCCTGGATCTGTTCCAGGGCGACCACGACAAGGTGGAAAAACTGGATCAGATGATCGCAGAGAAGATGGGCTTTGAATCTTCCATCTCCGTTTCCGGTCAGACCTATACCAGAAAACTGGATGCGAAAGTACTCAATACTCTTTCCGGTATTGCCACTTCCGCTCATAAGTTCAGTAACGATATCCGTCTCCTGCAGCATCTTAAGGAGATCGAGGAGCCTTTCGAAAAGACACAGATCGGTTCTTCCGCTATGGCTTATAAGCGTAACCCGATGAGATCCGAGCGTATCTGCTCTCTGTCCCGTTACGTGATCTCTGCGGCTTTGAATCCGGCTATGACTGCTTCCGAGCAGTGGTTCGAAAGAACGCTGGATGACTCTGCCAATAAGCGTATCAGCGTGCCGGAAGCTTTCCTGGCTATCGATGCGATCCTGAGCATTTACCAGAACGTCGTATCCGGCCTGGTCGTTTATCCGAAGATGATCCACAAGCACATCATGGACGAGCTGCCTTTCATGGCGACTGAGAACATCATGATGGAAGCAGTAAAGCGTGGCGGTGACCGTCAGGAGCTACATGAGAAGATCCGTGTTCACTCCATGGCGGCTGGTAAAGTCGTAAAAGAAGAGGGTAAGCCTAATGACCTTCTTTCCCGTATCGCAGATGACCCGGCATTCGGTCTGGATAAGAATTCCCTGGATACTCTTCTGGATCCGAAGCTGTATATCGGCCGTTGCCCGGAACAGGTCACTTCCTTCCTCAAGAACGATGTTGAGCCCGTTCTGAAGATGTACGGCGAGTACCTGGATATGGAGGCTCCGGAACTGAACGTATAACGAAAAGAGAAAACTATGAGCATTTATTTTGACAATAGTGCTACCACGAAGCCACTTCCCGAAGTGGCTCGTTTGGTATTTGAAAGCTTAAGCGGTGAGGACACTTTCGGAAATCCCGGATCCCTTCACCGACTGGGCGTGCTGGCAGAAAGAGACTTAAGTGCCAGTGCTGAAAAGATCAGTTCGCTTCTTTCCTGTAAGAAGGAAGAACTGATCTTTACGTCCTGCGGTTCAGAATCGGTCAATACGGCGATCATGGGCTATGTGCACCAGAATCCCCGGGCCGGAAAGAAGATCATCTCCACCAGAACCGAGCATAAAGCATCTCTGGAGTCCCTTTCCCGTCTGGAAAAAGAAGGGTATGAGATCTGCTATATTCCGGTAGGCCTTGATGGCAAGCCGGATCTTACGGCTTTGGAAAATGCACTGGATGAGAACACGGCGCTTCTGACTTTTACGCATGTCAATAACGAGTCCGGAAGCATTCTTCCGCTTTCGGAAATTGTGGCGATCAGAAATAAGAAGAACCGGAATGCGAAGATCCATCTGGACTGTGTACAGTCTCTGGGAAAACTGCCGATCGCTCTTTCACGCATGGGGGTGGATATGGCATCTTTCTCGGGGCATAAGATCCATGCTCTCAAAGGTTTCGGACTTCTTTATATCAAAAGCGGTGTGCGTGTCCAGCCCCTGATCATCGGCGGCGGGCAGCAGGGCGGTATGCGTTCCGGCACACAGAGCCCGTATCTGGCCAGTGCTTTTGCCCTGGCTTTAGAAAAAGCAACGGAGAAGATTGAGGAAAATCTTTCGAAGATGACAGAGCTTCGGGATTTCTTTAGTTGTGAACTGGAGAAAAAAGGTGTTTCGATCTTATCTCCGAAGGATGCGCTGCCTTATGTATTAAATGTATCTTTTCCGCACTTTCAGTCGGAGACTATGTTACACTGTTTAGAGGAAAAAGAAATCTATGTATCGACCGTATCTGCCTGCTCCAGTAAGACGAAAGCAGTAAGCTATGTTCTTTCGGAGATGGGGATCAAGCGCGAGATAGCAAAAAATGCAGTACGATTCAGCTTCAGCCGTTTTAATACGAAGGAAGAGATGCAGACTGCCCTTGATGCGATCTCAATGATCTATGAAAAGTATATGGTGTAAGAGGAGAAAGAAATGAGTCATTCGTATCGGACAATTATTCTGGCCAGAATGGGTGAGATTGCCCTGAAAGGTTTAAACCGCGGCAAATTTGAGCGCCAGCTCATGGATAATATGCGGTGGAGACTGAAAGAATTTGGTGCATTTACTATAGTACAGAGCCAGTCCCGTATCTGGATCGAACCTAAGGAAAGCAATGCGGATCTTCTGGAAGATCAGGAAGTGGCGCAGCAGGTTTTAAAGGCCGTGACCCAGGTCTTTGGTCTGGTGTCCGCAAGTCTTGTGCGCCGTTTCAGCGGGGATATGGAAGATATCAAGAAGCAATCCGTTCAGCTTACGGACGATATTCTTTCGGAACATGACTATAAGACATTTAAAGTAGAAAGCAAGCGTGGAAATAAGCGTTTCCCGCTGGCTTCTCCGGAGATCTGCGTAGATGTGGGAGAAGCGATCCTCATTGCCCATCCGGAACTGACTGTTGATGTGCATGAACCGGACTTCATTATCTATGTGGAAGTCCGTGAGGATCTTTATGTGTATAGTGAGAAACTGGAGGGACATCGTGGTCTTCCTGTCGGCACGGCAGGAAAAGGAATGCTTCTTTTGTCCGGTGGTATCGACAGCCCGGTTGCCGGTTATATGATGGCATCCCGCGGCATGCAGCTGGAGGCGATCTATTTCCATTCCTATCCGTATACCAGCGAAAGAGCCCTGGAGAAGGTAAAAGATCTGGCAAAGATCGTATCCCAGTACTCCGGAACGATACTTCTGCATGTTTGCAATTTTACAGATATCCAGCTTAATCTTTATAAGAACAGCCCGCAGGATATGCTGACCATTACCATGCGCCGCGTGATGTTTGAGATCGCGGAGGAGCTTGCCAATAAGCAGGGATGCAAATGTCTGATCACCGGTGAATCTCTGGGTCAGGTGGCCAGTCAGACCATCGAAGCGATCCAGATCACTAATGAGGTCGTCAAAACCATGCCGGTATTCCGTCCTTTGATCGGACTGGATAAAGAGGAGACCTGCAATATCTCCCGCCGTATCGGTGCATTTGAGACATCGATCCTTCCTTATGAAGACTGCTGCACAGTATTTGTGGCGAAACATCCGAAGACCCATCCGCAGAAGAAACATATTATCGAAGCGGAAGAGAAACTGGATATTCCGGCTCTTGTAAAGCAAGGTGTGGAAGGCATCGAAACATATAAGATCGAGCGCACATCGAAATAATTATCGTTTGAGCTGCGGTGTTTTTGGTGTAGCAAAAGCACTGCTTTCGGGGGTGACTTTATAAATGAGGAGAAGAAGTCATGTATTTACGAAACAAACTCTTAACTGTGCTGAAGGTCAAGAACATCCTTTTGATGATTGCAGGTGTGTTCTTCCTATTTGTCGGATCATATAACATTCTGGACCTTTTGATCTATTACAGAAATGACATTGAGACCGCATTGAATGCGAAATCCATGCCGGATTCGATCGATTTTGTCTTGATGGCCATTGTTTTCCTGTTCGTTGTGCTGCTGTCACGTAAGCTGATCGGGGATGCCCGTTTCTATTCCAGTTATTTCGAAGGTTCCCTTTATCAGCATATCCGTGTCAAAGATCTGGCAGCAGCGTCCGGTAAGCCGGCTTTTATCGTAGCCATCGAACTGTTTTTCTTCCGTTTCCTTTATATGAAGAAATATAAGTTCACAACGATCGAAGGAAAGCGTCTTATCGAACTTTTCAGTAAGAAAACTCTTTGCGAATGCAAAAACTGTGGCGCGCCTATCGATAAGAGTGTTTATTTTGCCGGTATCTGCAGCTACTGTGGAAGTTCCGATGTATTTGCCAAAGTTCTGGCCGGAGACCGTTTCTACAGTATTTCCAATGAAGTAAAAAGAGGTGTGAACTGTCCTTCTTACTACGAAGGGAAAAATCTGGGCGTGAAGAAGACTTTGTCCGTTATCCTGATCGTTGTTGGATTAGCTGTTGCTGCAATCATGGGATTCATGATTGCCGACAGCGCATCGAACTATAACAACAAAGAATATCTTCGTGAAAAGCTCTTCGATACATCGAATCATCTGTATTCTTTTGACGCGATCCGTGCCGAGCTGATCTCGCTTATCGTCTTTGGCGGAATTCTTCTTATTATTCTTCTTGTACTGGCTGCACGTCGTTTCTACAAGCTTTTCTTCATTAATGAAGCCGAGTCCTGTGCCAAGTATTTTTCTACCTGCAAGTCGCCTTTTATTCCGGCGGAAGGACTGCCGTCGATCAAGGCTTCCGGAAATAAGAAGATGAGAAGAGTCAGAGGTGCTCTGAAAAATGCTTATCTTGCCCACTGTACGCTGGAAGTTCATGAGGAAGTCATGAAGGTGGCGCTGGCAAAAAAGATCGTGAAAGATACCTGCCCGAACTGTGCCTCTCCCATCAACGGTGCTGTTGATGAGAATTATGTCTGCCAGGTCTGCGGGAGTAAAATCATGGGTGTCATCGAGAAAAAGTAATCGAGAAGAGAAAATGAATGATGAGAAAAGGACTGCCTTTATTATGGGGAAAGACAGTCCTTTTCTTCTGGAGTGAGGATAGAAAAATAGTATAACGGATAAGGCGGAGAACCTTATTCGTGAATACACTTTATGGAGCGAAGCATCACATCTCCGCCGCCCTTGTAGGTGAGATACAGGGCAGATACGCCGTCCGGGATCTTGCAGTCGGAAGTGTATTTCTTCCAGACAGTCATGAAGTTTACCGGGATCTCGGCAAGAACTTCACCATCGATCGAAGTTCTGACTTCAAATGTACCGTTACCGTAACCTCGGACTTCCAGTGTAATACCGGACACACCCTTAAAGTCAATGTACTTAAAGCCGATCACGGTACCTTCATGAATTCCGGCAATGAAGGCCGGATCACGGTCGCCGTCTTTTCCGTCCTGGGAAACATACGGTGCATGGAACTGCCCTAAGTAGGGGTTTTCCAGCATATCCCGGTTAAAGAGATGGCAGGCGATATAGGCCGGGATCTCTTCAGTGTCGCGAAGCGGACCGCCATTTAAACCGCAGGAAGTGATCTCTGCCTGCTTGATGCTGCCGTCTTCACGGAACTCGATCTTCTCGGCACAGCCCTGACGGGAATACCAGGTGTTGTTGGTATGACGGTGGTAGAAGATGTACCATTCGCCACAGATCTCGACGATGCTGCCGTGATTGTTGGCACCATAGGCGGACGGTTCTTCCGCTTTCTTATATGTATCGATACCCAGATCGCAGTTGCTGATGATGACACCGCCGTAGGTGAATGGGCCTTCCGGATCTTTCGAGGTGGCATAGCAGAGCTCGTGCATGACCTGCGAAGAATAGATGAAGTAGTAGATGCCGTTTCTTTCTCGGATGGAAGGCGCTTCGAAGAAGGCGTGACCTTCGTATTCCGTGCCGCCGGCATACATGGTGCCCGGAACGATGAATTGCGGGCCTTTTTTAATTGTCAGCATATCTGCATCAAGTACGGTGACCATGGCTCCGTGACGGGACGCATCGGTCTGGCCGCAGAAACCGGTATACAGATACGTGGTGTCGCCGATGGTGATGACACCCGGATCAAACTGCGGTTCATCTGTTTCTTTCTTTCCAAGAAGAGTACCGTCCTCGTAGTGGACATGGCCATAGAAGGAGAACGGTCCCTGTGGCTTATCGCTCTTGGCAACCGCAACGACACTCTGATTATCCAGTACATAGAAAAGATAATATTTTCCATCCGGGCCGACTGTGACATCCGGCGCATAGAGGCAGCCGTTGTTTTCCTGGTTGTCCGGGTCATCTGTACGACGGTAGGAAACACCTTCGTATCTCCAGTTGCCGAGATCATTGACAGGGGCCGACCAGCTTACATAGTCACCGGGGCAGAAGAAGCGGCCGTTGAAATAGTCATG
Source organism: Oscillospiraceae bacterium (assembly GCA_902802325.1). Lineage (GTDB taxonomy): Bacteria > Bacillota > Clostridia > Saccharofermentanales > Saccharofermentanaceae > Scatonaster. Next base: position 19,805 of record CADCLV010000002.1, read on the forward strand.
GGAACCATATACATAGATACGGTCACCAAATACATACGGCTCGCCATCCGGAATATATTCCCAGGAAGGAAGATATGGATTAAAGGCCTGCTTTTTAAGAGGTGCCTGCATAGCGGCGATACTTGCGTTCTGACGGTTTACCTGGCTCAGATTTCCCAGAGCGCGATCCGTCAGATAGTCGATAAAGAACTGGTAGAAAGCAGAATGACCGCATTTTGCTACACATCCGTCCGGCGTGAAATGCATCTCATTTTGTGCGTCATTCTTATACGGCAGCCACTTGGTCATTTCTGATCCGGTGATATCCATGCCGTTCGGGTCGCCGTTTTTAATGAAGTTTGTGATGTAGTTGGTCATCTGGCGGGCCAGGTCATAGTGACGGCCGGTGAACGGTCTCCAGCAGGCTGCCAATGTTTCAAAGAAGAACCACAGATCAACAGAGTGGAAGGTGCCCGGATTGTCTTCACCGGGGATATCGATCTCAAAGCTGTAGTAGAAGCCGGGAGCGGAAGTCTTGTCCAGCGCTGCCTTTACAGAAGCTTCAATACCGCGAAGTGTCGCATACTGGTTTCCGTTTTTCACTTCGTAGCTTTCCGGGAAGGAAAGGAAAGTATCGGCACGGTCTCCAAAGAGGTCTCTGGCTTTATTCTCGAAATCTTCTTTTGAATCCGCAAATATGAAACTTGGGAACTCATCAAAGGTGTTACCGGCAAGGATCGGCACATTTGCCTGCTTTCCCTGAAGCATCAGCTTGAAAGGTTCGTCCGTTAAATAGACATGATCGATGCAGGGAGTAAAGAAGAACATGTTCTTTTCACGGAACTCCGCATACTTATTGCGGATCGTCAGTGCATCGATCTTTCTTGCTTCCTCGATCGTGGAAACGCCCAGATCAGCCAGGAATTTCTCGCCCATCTTGCAGGTTTCTTCGATGGGACGGGGAGTGATAACGGAATCTTTGATATACGGGCTCTCGATGATTCCCGAATAAATGATGGCTTTCTGGTAAAGTCCGATGCTGGACTTTGAAGTCAGATGTGTAAGAACAGAACCGCCGCCAGCGGACTGGCCGGAGATGGTGATGTTCTTCGGGTCGCCGCCGAAGTTTTTGATGTTGCGTACGACCCACTTAATGCCGGCCTGCTGGTCCAGATTACCGAAGTTTGCCGGAGCATCCGGAGATTCTTTTACGAGATCCGGATGGGATAAAAAACCCAGGGCGCCGAGACGATAGTTGACACTGACAACAATGACACCACGCTTGGCGATGTTCTCACCGTTGAATTCCATTTCGCGTGGATATCCCCACTGGAATCCGCCACCAAAGAACCAGATCAGTACCGGCAAGTTATCGTTTTCCGACTGGGCCGGTGTCCAGACATTCAGGTAGAGGCAGTCCTCATCCATTTCAATATCTTTATCCACATGCCACTCCCGGCAGTATATATCTGTGCCGACGCCCGGCTGGTCCTGAACGGAGATAGGGGCGAACTTGCTGCACTCTCTGATTCCTTCCCAGTTTTCTACAGGCTGCGGAGCACGCCAGCGGTTTTCGCCGACCGGCGGAGCGGCAAAAGGAATGCCTTTAAAAACGGAGATGCGGGTGTTGTTTCCCTGAAATCCGCGTACAAGTCCATTTTCTGTCGATACCAGTTTTAACATGTCATGCCTCCTTTGTCCCGTGCTGTTCCATAGCCTCAGGGTTGCGACTGATGTAATAGATCTTCATTTGAATATTCTGGCTATAGTCTCCGAAGTCTTCACCGAATAATGTCAGACCGCCGCAGTTTGCCGTGTCTTTCGGAACGGCGAAAGTCAGGTCGATAGTGGAGTTATAGTCAATGGCCAGATCCGCGAGTGTTGTGTCGCCGATCCGGTTTGTTCCGTCGATGAACGTACCCTTATCATTGATGAGAAGAGTCTTTAAAAGTCCGTACTGGTTCAGTGGCGCCGGCCACCAGGTAGGGGAGATCATTCCCTTTCTGTCACCGAAGTCACCGGGGCTGACCCAGCTTCCCAGGAATTTATCATTAATATAGAAATGTATATCACTGGGGTAATCATTATTGTAGGAAGGACATTCCGAAGAGATCTCAAAAGAGATCTGGATCTCACGGGCAACCTGTCCTGCTTTTAAGCGGTTCGGAAGATTATAGGTGATCGAGCCATACCCAAGCCACAGGATCCCTGCCTGAAATCGCTCCGGATAAGAAAAGACACGCGGGTCATCGAATTCGCCGATGATCTCCTTCGGAGTACAGATACCGCAGGTAGGATGGATATCACAGCGTGTATAATGCCCGACAGCAATGCTGTCTTCGTAGCTGGGAAGAAAATTCTGGTTTCTATCCGAAAACATGTCGATGATGATGCGGTCATGTACCGGCTGAACGATCTTCTGGACTCCGCGCTTTCCGGACGTGGTCTTAATGGTGACAAGTCCAGCGCTTTCCAGCTTGCTGACGTGAAGAGTGATCGCACTGTTGGTCACATTCAAAGTGGTGGCCAGATCATTCATGCTCAGATTATCGTTTTCATAGATCAGTTCCATGATCTGGAGACGGGTGGGTGTGCTTAATGCCTTAAATACTTCGGCTGCTTCCTGTAAGGAATGTAAACAAAGCATGGTGAAACTCCTGTTCTACAGAGTATTTCACAAATGCGTGAAATACTTCAGCATTTTCTCTATTCAATAATATCGAAGAAGATATTTGTCTTCAACATGAAAAAGTCTAGGTCAAATCCCTTGAAACTGCACATTCCGAAAAGTTGTACTTGCTTTTTCGAATGTTGTCATGTAACGTAAATTCAAGGAAAAAGTGTATTTTTTCAGCACTTTCGAAAGTAAAAACGTTTTTTGTTTCACTATCAACAGAAGGAGCTCGAATATGTTTAAACTCGTGATGGATCCGGGCAAAGAAAAAGGACATATTGCGCCGGAGATCCAGGGGCATTTCTCGGAGCATCTGGGCCGCTGCATCTACGGTGGTGTCTTTGTAGGAGAAAATTCTGATATCCCCAATACTAACGGTATGCGAAACGATGTGGTGGAGGCACTGCGTAATCTTCAGATCCCGGTCCTTCGCTGGCCGGGCGGATGTTTTGCCGATGAATATCACTGGAAAGACGGAATCGGTGAGAAATCAAGCCGCAAAAAGATGATCAATACCAACTGGGGCGGTGTCGTGGAAGACAACAGTTTTGGAACCCACGAGTATATGGAGCTTTGCCGCCAGCTTGGCTGTAAGACCTATATCAACGGAAATGTCGGTTCCGGAACTGTACAGGAGATGAGCGAGTGGGTCGAGTATATGACCTTTGACGGTGTCTCTCCGATGGCGGAACTTCGTAAGAAAAACGGAAGTGAAAAGCCGTGGACGGTGAATTACTTCGGTATTGGAAATGAGAACTGGGGATGCGGCGGAAATATGGTTCCGGAGTACTATGCCAACCAGTTCCGTCAGTATCAGTCCTATGTAAAAAACTATGACCCCAATAAGAAAATTTTAAAGATCGCCTGCGGTCCGAATGCTCAGGATTATGAGTGGACAGAGACGGTATTGAACCAGTGCCATAAACTGTCCGGTTCCTGGAATAATGCACATGGTTTTATGGATGGTATTTCGCTTCATTACTATACGCTTCCGTATGACTGGAATAAGAAAGGCGCTGCAACCGGTTTTAATGAAAAAGAGTGGTATATGACTTTAAGTAAGACGCTCTTTATGGAAGAACTGGTCACTAAGCATTCGGCAATCATCGACCGTTATGATCCGGATCACCAGATCGGACTGATCGTGGATGAATGGGGCACCTGGTACGATGTGGAAGAAGGAACCAATCCGGGCTTCCTATATCAGCAGAATACTATGCGTGATGCCCTGGTTGCCGCTATTAACCTGAACATCTTCAACAAGCACTGTGACCGTGTAAAGATGGCAAATATCGCCCAGCTGGTCAATGTCCTTCAGGCCGTGATCCTGACGGAAGGGGAACAGATGATCAAGACCCCGACATATCACGTATTCGATATGTATAAGTACCATCAGGACAACACTCTGGTGGAAAGCTTTGTGGAAAGTGAAAACATTGGTCTGGAAGAACAGTATATGGTTCCGAACCTGCATGAATCCTGCTCGAAAGATAAGGATGGAAAATACCATATCACTCTGGCCAATCTTTCCTGCAAGGAAAGCTACGATATGGCTGTATGCCTTTTGGGAAATACGGTTTCTTCCGTCAAAGCACAGATCGTCAGCGGAAAGATGGATGATAAGAATACCTTTGATGATCCGGAAGCTGTAAAGGTGAAAGAGATGACGGATGTGAAAGCAGAGGCAGATCAGATCCGCTTTACGATCCCGGCATGTAGTGTGATCCATCTGGAGGTTACTCTCTGATGGATTTTTCCAAGCCCTGCCGCCGCTGCCTTTTAAGTGAGATGGATGAGTCCTCTTATAAGAGTGTGGTGGAAAAAGGTCTTTCGGGTCTTTTGCCTGAGGATCGGGCAGAGGAAAAACTATACAAGGACCGCTTACAGATGTGCTGTTCTTGTGATAACTTAATGAGTGGAACGTGTCTTTCCTGCGGATGCTATGTGGAGATACGCGCTGCGATCAATAAGGGACGTTGTCCCGAGAAAAAATGGTGAGGTGTCTTATGGATACGAAACAGTTGATCTTAGATGGAAAAAGTGTACTGGGTATCGAGTTCGGTTCGACCCGTATTAAGGCTGTTCTGGTAGACGGATCCGGAAACCCGATCTGCTCCGGAAGTAAAGAATGGGAGAACCGTTTTGAGAACGGGGTCTGGACCTACTCCCAGGAAGATATCTGGAATGGCCTTTCTGACTGCTATTCTGATCTGAAAAAGAATGTAAAAGAACAGTACGGCGTAACACTGAAGAGTTTTGCCGCCATCGGTTTTTCCGCCATGATGCATGGTTATCTTCCGTTTAATGAAAAGGATGAACTTCTGGTTCCGTTCCGCACCTGGAGAAATACCATCACAGAAGAAGCCGCTGATCAGCTGACCGAGATGCTGAATTTCAATATTCCGCAGAGATGGAGCATTTCCCACCTTTATCAGGCGATCCTGAACGGCGAGGAGCATGTACCGCAGATCCGTCATTTTACGACACTGGCCGGTTATGTGCATTTCCGTCTTTCCGGTAAAAAAGTACTGGGCGTCGGCGATGCATCCGGTATGTTCCCGATCGATTCCAAGACCGGCACATATGATGCGGCTATGCTGGAAAAAGTGGAAAAGAAGATCTCTGAGAAGAATTTCCCCTGGAAGCTTTCGCAGATCCTGCCGGAAGTGCTTTCTGCCGGAGAGAATGCCGGTTCTTTGACAGAAGAAGGCGCCAAGCTTCTCGATAAAGAGGGTGACCTTCTTTCCGGTATCCCGATGTGCCCGCCGGAAGGTGATGCAGGTACAGGTATGGTTGCAACGAATTCGGTCATGGTGGAGACAGGTAATATTTCTGCAGGTACATCCGTATTTGCGATGATCGTTCTTAAGGAGAATATGAAGAATCTTCACAAGGAAATCGATATGGTCACTACTCCGGTCGGAGATCCGGTTGCCATGGTGCACTGCAATAACTGCACATCGGAGATCAATGCCTGGGTAAAACTGTTCGATGAGTTCGGAAAACTCATGGGCCAGAATTATGACCGCGGAGCGCTTTTCGAAAAGCTGTATGGTGTTGCGCTGGAAGGGGATAAAGACTGCGGCGGCCTTGTATCCTATAACTATTTCTCCGGCGAGCCGGTTACCGGTTTTTCGAAGGGAAGTCCGCTGTTCTTCCGTCAGGCGGAAGATGCCTTTACACTTCCGAACTTTATGAGAATGCATCTGTATTCGGCGCTTGCCGCACTGAAGGTGGGCCTTGATATCCTGACTGTGGAAGAGAAAGTAGTCGTCAAGAAAATGTATGGTCATGGCGGTTTCTTTAAAACACCGAAAGCCGGACAGACGATTGCTTCGGCAGCGATCGGTTCGCCGGTCTGCGTTATGGAAACAGCCGGGGAAGGCGGCGCCTGGGGTATCGCTCTTCTGGCTCTGTATATGGTGGCCAAAAAGAACGGGCAGAGCCTTGCTGATTATCTCAACGATGAGATCTATGCCGGATCTTCCGGAAGTGAACTTTCCGCAACAGCAGAGGATGTAGCCGGATTTAATGCATTCATGAAAAAGTATGTAGCCGGTCTTTCTGTGGAAAAGGCGGCTGTCGAACTTATTGACTAAGGGGGAATATAGAATGTTAGAAGAACTCAAAAAGCAGGTTTTTGAAGCCAATATGCTTTTGCCGAAATATGGCCTGGTGACATTTACCTGGGGAAATGTCAGCGCTATTGACCGGGAATCGGGTTTGTTTGTCATTAAGCCCAGCGGTGTTCCGTATGAGACAATGACTGCTGATGATATGGTGGTAATGGACCTGGAAGGAAACCGGGTGGAAGGAAAGTATAAACCTTCTTCGGACACACCGACACACCTGATCCTTTATAAACGTTTCAGAAATATCGGCGGTGTCGTTCATACCCATTCTTCCTATGCCACATCCTGGGCACAAAGCGGAAGAAGCATCCCTTGCTACGGTACGACCCATGCTGACTATTACTACGGTGCGATCCCCTGTGTCCGCTGCCTGAATAAAGAGGAGATCGAAGCGGATTATGAGACTAACACAGGTATCCTGATCGCTGATTCCTTTGAGGAGGAAAAGCTGGATTACGAGGCGGTTCCGGGCGTGCTCTGCAAAAACCACGGCCCATTTACCTGGGGAAAAGATGCCCACGAGGCCGTGCACAATGCGGTGGTCCTTGAGGAAGTAGCAAAGATGGCCTACAGAACGGAAATAATTAATAAAGAAGTGCTTCCGGCTCCGGCTGAATTGCAGGACAAACATTATTTTCGAAAACATGGAAAAAATGCTTATTATGGTCAATAAAAATGCTATAATGGAATAACCAATTAAGGAGGATTTAAGACATGAACAACATTCCAGAAATCAAATTAGGTATCGTTGCTGTTTCCCGTGACTGTTTCCCGATCGCGCTCTCCGAGAAGAGAAGAAGTGCTATCAAGGCAGCTTATAAGGGTGAGCTTTATGAGTGCCCGGTAACAGTTGAGAACGAGCTCGATATGCTCAAGGCAGTGGAAGATGTAAAGAAGGCGGAGTGCAATGCACTGGTTGTTTTCCTCGGCAACTTCGGTCCTGAAACACCTGAGACACTGATTGCGAAGAATTTTGATGGTCCTTGCATGTTCGTGGCTGCAGCAGAAGGTGACGGAGACATGGTCAATGGCCGTGGCGATGCTTACTGTGGTATGCTCAACTGCTCATACAACCTCGGTATGAGACATCTTGACGGATATATTCCTGAATATCCTGTCGGCACAGCTGAAGATATCGCTAAGATGATCGCTGATTTCGTACCGATCGCCCGTGCAGTTGTCGGTGTAAAGAACCTCAAGATCATTACTTTCGGACCTCGTCCGCAGGACTTCTTCGCTTGTAACGCTCCGATCAAGGGCCTCTATGAACTGGGCGTTGAGATCGAAGAGAATTCCGAGCTGGATCTTCTCGTTTCCTACAAGGAGCATGAGAATGACCCGCGTATCCCGGAAGTTTGCGCTGACATGGCAAAAGAAATGGGTGAAGGCAAGTACTATGCTGATATGAACGTTCGTATGGCACAGTTCGAGCTGACACTTCTTGACTGGGCTGAGAACCACAAGGGTGCCAGAAAGTATGTTGCTTTCGCTGATAAGTGCTGGCCGGCATTCCCGTCCCAGTTCGGTTTCGAGCCCTGCTACGTAAACAGCCGTCTGGCTTCCCGTGGCATTCCGGTATCCTGTGAAGTAGATATCTACGGCGCTCTTTCCGAGTACATCGGTATCTGCATCAGCAATGATGCCATCACTCTTCTTGACATCAACAACTCCGTTCCGCAGTACATCTACGATGAGGATAGAGCTGGTTTCAAGAACTACAAACTCACAGATACATTCATGGGCTTCCATTGCGGTAACACACCTTCCTGCAAGATGTGCGCAGACCGTGCAATCAAGTATCAGCTGATCCAGCACAGACTCCTTGAGCCGGCTGGTTCTGATCCGGATTTCACACGTGGTACTCTTGAGGGTGACATCGCTGCTTCTCCGATCACGTTCTATCGTCTGCAGTGCAACAGCGACGGAGAACTTGTCTCCTACATCGCTGAAGGTGAGATCCTCGACGTTAAGACACGTTCCTTCGGTGGTATCGCTATCTTCGCTATTCCGGAAATGGCAAGATTCTATCGTCATGTTCTTATCCAGGGTAGATTCCCGCACCACGGTGCTGTTGCTTTCGGTCACTACGGAAAGCTGATGTTCGAGACTTTTAAGCTCCTCGGCATCTGCCCGTGTAAAATCGGCTACAACAAGCCGGCTGGCGTTCTCTATCCGACAGAGAATCCGTTTGCTTAATCTTTCCTGTTCCGGCTCATATAATGAGCGGTAAAGAATGATTGATCCAGACTGCCTTACGTAAAGTAGGGCAGTCCTTTTTTATTTCTGTTATAATGGGAAGGCGAGCAAGGCGGTAGCGGAGGAACCACGTTGATCCAGAAAGTATTGACCCGATTTCTGAATAAACTGAAACTGCATAATAAGTTTCTTATTATGTATGTTTTCTGTGTCATTATTCCGCTGATCATTACCGACGCTGTTGTTCTCCGTGCTGTATATAAGAAAGAATACGACAGCCGTGTTTACGAAATGGACAAGATCGCCCAGCAGTACAGTTCCTATATGTCCGGCGTCTTTTCCTATAACTCCAATCTGGCTCAGGCGATCTGTGATAACCAGGATTTTAATCACTTTCTGGATCGTACCTATAGAAGCAATTACGATTATTTCGTGAATTATCTGGACTTTATCAATAACTCCTTTTTCCGTACCATCGCCGGCATGCGTTCGGATAAGATCACGATCTATGTAGATAACCCTACTGTCGGAGACGGCTTCTATTTTAAACCGATGTCATCTGCGGAAGACAAAGAATGGTACCGCCGTTTCAGTCAGTATGACGTGGATGAGTGCCTTTTGATCTACTACGACGAGACCGTCAATCTTCGTATCGAAAAACCTCAGAAAATCATCTATATCCGAAAGATGCGTATCTTCGATTCGAAATACGATAAACTCGTAAAAATCGAGATCGATGCCTCGGATATGCGTAATCAGCTGGTCAATATTTCCTCTGAATACCCCATGTATATCTGTAATGGAAACTATGTGGTGTTTACCCGAATCGGCGAGGCCGTGAAAACATTTAATGCGGAAAACATGAGAAGCCAGCATACGATGTATACTCACCGGCCTCTTTCTGTTCTGGGAAATACACTGGATATTTATCTTTACAGTGATGAATTATTGATAACGACGGTGCTTCGGAACAATATTGTGATCATTTTAAGCCTGGTCCTGGTGACCGTCATTCTGCCGGTAATTATCATGAAGATCATCGAGCAGTCACTGGCAAAACGAATCCAGATCTTAGGTGAAGCTTTTAGCGGAAACAAGATGGATAAATTCCTTCCTATCACGGACGTGGAAGGTAACGATGAGATCACTTCTTTGATGGAAAACTACAACAATATCGTTTCCATCAATAATGAGCTTATTAATACTTTATATAAAGACAAGCTTCGTGAGCAGGAAAGTGACATTGCCCGAAAGAATGCAGAACTTCTGGCGCTACAGAGCCAGATCAATCCGCATTTCCTTTTTAATGCTCTTGAAAGTATCCGTATGCACAGTATTCTGAAGGGTGAAGATGAGACTGCGGAGATGGTTGAAAAACTGGCCGTTATGGAACGTCAGAATGTTGAATGGAGCAATGATCTGGTTACGGTGAAAAAAGAGACCGAATCGATTGAGGCGTATCTGTATCTGCAGAGCTATCGTTTTGGTGACAGGCTTTCTTTCGATATCGATGTGGAAGAAGACTGTGAATCCTACCTGATCCCGAAACTGACGCTGGTTACGTTTGTCGAAAATGCCTGTGTTCACGGGATCGAGTCGAAACCTACTGCCGGCTGGATCTTCGTCCGGGTATATAAAAAAGGCGAGGATCTGGTCATGGAGATCGAAGATACCGGCGGCGGTATGACGGATAAAGAAGTGTCAGCTTTGATCCGGAGTATCGAACATGTCAGTATCGATAAGATCAAGAACATGAAGCATGTCGGTATCCTCAATGCCTGCCTTCGTATGAAAATGCACACGGATAATATGGTAAAGTTTTCGATTGAAAGTGAAGTGGGTGTGGGCATGTGTGTCATGATCCGAGTACCGCTTTCCAAACTCAAACAGAGTGAAACATAATTAGTTCATATAGGAGAATATGTATGCTCAAAGTAATGATCATTGATGATGAACCCTATATTTTGCAGGGACTTCAGATCCTGGTGGATTGGAACAGTGAGGGATTTGAGATCGATGCGCTGATGACAAACGGAAAAGATGCACTGGATTATCTCAAGACCCATAAAGTGGATCTGATCATTTCCGATATTCAGATGCCGATCATGACCGGACTTGATCTTCTGGAAGAGATCAACCGCCAGAAGCTTTCGGATGCTAAGTTTGTCCTTCTGACGGGATATGATGACTTCTCCTATGTGCAGCGGGCTATCCGGAATAACTGTATGGACTATATATTGAAGCCGGTCGGAAAAGATGACCTTATCGCACTTTTACGTAAAGTGTCGAATCTGAATGAACAGAATGAGATCGTCCAGCAGAACCAGAAAAAGATGGAGGATGCTTATCTGGCCTCGAATCTGATGGCGATCATTAAGGGAAAATATGATGATACCGATCTGGAGTATGTTAACAAGCACCTGCAGCTGGCGGGAGGCATCCGCTTTGTGGATATTGAGATCATGACGGATTCGACGAAAGAGGAAGAGGATGATTCGGATCTCCGCGTCCAGCAAAAGCAGCTTTTCCACGCCTGTAAGGAAATCATGAAGGAGAATGCCAATCATTTTATCTTCGACGTTTCCTATGATAAGGATAATTACGATATCGGAATGATCTATTGTGAAAATATGGCAACCAGAAGGGACATGAGCGAGAAGGACTTTTTCCAGATGTTCCTGAAAAAACTGGAAGTGCTTTTCCTGCGGCCGGTAAGAATTATGTGCGGAAAACTGGTTCCGAATATCGAATCTCTTTCGAAGTCCTACAGTTCTTGTATACGTATTAATAGTATTAAGGGATTCCATAATCAGAAGAATCTGTATTTCTATGAAGAGGATATCCAGGTCGGTCAGAACGGAATCGTACTTTGCAAATCTCAGCTGGATGAGTGTATTTCTGCGATCCAGTCAAATAATAAGGATGCGATCAAGGAGGCGGTGCGCCGTCTTTATGAAGAAATGAATAATTCCGAAAGCAACAACGTGGTGGATCTGAATATCAACTACCTTTTGTTCCAACTGATCCATCTGGCAACTGAGCAGGACGATAACGTTAACCAGGAAGAAGTAATCGAGTATATTTCCGAACAATCCTTTGAGGACTCCCTGAAACGAGGCAGCTGCCAGCATATGGAACGCTTTGCTTTGGAATATGGTGATTATCTCATGGGCCTTCGTAAAAATGTGTCCCGCGGGATCCTTTCGGAGATCGAGGCGGAGATCAGGGATCACTATGCCGAGAATATCAGTCTTAGGAATCTGGGTGAGAAGTTCTTTATCAACAGTTCCTATCTTGGCCAGATCTTCCGGAAAAAGTATAACCAGTCTTTCAAAGATTACCTGACAAATTACAGAATCCAGGAAGCTGCCAGACAATTGATCTCCTCAGACAAGAAGATCAATCAGATCGCAGCGGACGTAGGATACCGTGATTGTGACTATTTTATCCGCAAATTTATCGAGCTTAAAGGCTGCACACCGTCAAAATACAGGAAGAGTGCAGGGGAGTAAACGTGCAAACAGCATAAAGCATTTCCTGTTTCGCTCTGGTTTTCTTGTGGATTTTCACCTAGAGTTTTTCGGGTAGTCCGTGAGAGTTTTTCGGGTTGTGAGAAATAGTATTGAAATCTAAAATTAAACATGAAATAAGTTGCACAAGCAACAAGTAAATTATTGAGGAGGTTATGTAATGAAATCGAAGAAGATTTTCGCGCTCACAATGGCTTGCATGATGGGTATTGGTGCATTTGCAGGCTGCGCAAAAAAGAAAGATTCAATTACGAATTTCAAGATGTTCGCTTGTATGCCTGGTAAGGAAATCAACGACGGCAACCGCATTCAGGAAGAAATTGCCAAGTTGACAGGCGTACGAGTAAAGGAAACATGGCTCACCGGTCAGACTGCTACCGAGGCTGTTGGTTCCATCGTTGCTTCCGGTGACCTTCCGGACTTCATCGATGGTGGTGACGGTTCCGATGCTCTCTACGAGGCTGGCGTGCTGGTTGCCTGGGACGATTATCTTGCTAAGCCGGAATACGCTAACCTGAAGGAAATGTATTCTGACAAAGAGTGGGAAATGTTCCGTAAGGCTGACGGCAAGATCTACTGGGCTAACGTTTTCCAGAACACCTATGGTGAGTCCAAGGCTACTGGTCACAACGACGAGGCTTTCTGGATCCAGGTTCGTGTTCTTGAGTGGGCTGGCTATCCGAAGATTGAGACTCTGGATGAGTATTTTGATCTTCTCGAGCGTTACTACAACGAGAACAAAGAGAACGCTGACGGCACAAAGATCATTCCTTATACCGCTCTTTGCGATGACTGGAGATATTTCTGTATTGAGAATGCTCCTGAATTCCTCGACGGTTATCCGAACGATGGTTCCGTTATCGTTAACCTGACTGACTATGACAAGCCGACAATTGTTGACTACAACACAACTCCTACAGCTAAGAGATATTTCGCTAAGCTGAATGAAGTGTACAACAAGGGCCTCATGGATCCGAACTTCGCTATCCAGACATACGACGAGTATATGGCTAAGCTGTCTACCGGTGCTGTTCTTGGTATGTGCGACCAGTGGTGGGATTTCGCCTTCACTGTAAACGATCAGTTCAAGGCTTCTGGTTTTGATGAACTCGGTTACAACTACATTCCTCTCGGTCTGACGATCGATAAGGGTATGGTTAACCACTGGCACACCTACGGCGATACTCTGAACGCCGCTTCTGGTTGCGCTGTTACTACATCCTGTAAGGATCCGGATAAGGCTTTCACATTCCTTAACAGACTTCTGGATCAGGATATGCTGAACCTCCGTTTCTGGGGTCAGGAAGGTACTGACTATCTCGTAGACGAGAACGGTCTGTTCTACAGAACTCAGGAAATGAGAGACAACTGGGCTGATGCTACATATCAGGCTAACAACGTTTGTGCTTATTCCTACATGCCTCAGTATGGCGGTACTTCCCGTGACGGTAAGAACGCTATGACACCTGCTGAGCAGACATCCGAGTTCTTCGCAACTCTGGCTACTCCGCTCGTTAAATGCTTCGAGGCTTATGGTTACACCACATATGGTGATTTCCTTGGTTCTCCGGTTGAGGAGATGGGCTTCTGGTTCCCGATGTATTCTTACTCCAACAACATGTCCACCAACACAAAGGGTGGTGTTGCATGGATCAAGATGGGTGAGTGCAAGCACGAGTATCTCCCGAAGGTTGTAATGGCTTCTGACTTTGAGTCTGCTTGGGCTGATTACATGGAGGCTTACGCCGCTTGTAAGCCTGAGGACTTCCTTGCAGAAATGCAGACAGAGCTCGATCGTCGTGTCGAGATGGGCAAGTCCGCTTAATCTAAATGACGTAATTTAGGTGGTGGCGACCATGGCGAATAACCGTGGTCGCCACTTCTAAACTAATGGGGAGGCAAAGTAAGTATGAGCCTTATGAATCCGAGTGCGCCGGCTTTAAAAGAGAAAACAACAAAAGCCGAAATTAAGCGCCAGAGCGTATTGCTCATCATAGCTGCATTGTATGTTGTCTATGGTATTATTTTCTATTATTTGCCGTTAGTCGGTTGGCTGATGGCTTTTCAGACGTATACCCTGAAGGGTGGTATATTTGGTTCCGAGTGGGTTGGACTTAAGTGGTTCAAATTCCTCTTTACCGATGATACATTTGTACGTATTATCCGTAACACTCTCGCTATGGGTGTTATTAACCTTGTAGCAACAACCGTAACAGCGATCGGTTTTGCTATTCTCCTCAGTGAGGTAAAGAATATCTGGGGTAAGAAATTGGTTCAGACCATTTCCTATCTGCCTCACTTCCTTTCTTGGATCGTTGTAACAAGTATCGTTCATGAAGCTTTCTCCACTGAAGGTATGATCAACGAATTACTTGTTAACTTACATATCTTGAAGACTCCGATCAGTTTCTTCTCCCATACTCAATATTTCTGGCCGATCGTTGCCATTTCGAATGTATGGAAGGAAACAGGTTGGAACGCAATCATTTATTTGGCCACCATTACATCTATCGATCCGTCTCTCTATGAGGCAGCTGCGATGGACGGTGCCGGAAGATGGCAGAAAATCAAGCACATTACTTTCCCGGGTCTTCGTTCTACGATCATCATCCTTTTGATCATGAACATCGGTAACGTAATCAACGCCGGATTCGAAGTACAGTATCTGCTTGGTAACGGTCTTCTGCAGTCGGTATCCCAGACCATTGATATCTACGTATTGAAATATGGTGTTGGTAAGATGAACTACTCATTGGGTACCGCGGCCGGTGTGTTCAAGACTTTCGTATCTATGACATTGATCTTCCTGTTCAACTTCATTGCGAAGAAGACAGGCGACGAGCGCTTGTTCTAAGGAGGGAAGAGATATGAATGGTAAAAACGAAAAGAAAAAGAGTATGATGAGCGGATGGGACTGGGCGTTCGTTATCTGTAATACGACCTTCCTCGTTCTGTTCTGTGTCGTCACACTCTACCCGATCCTCAATACCCTCGCTGTTTCTTTCAACGATGGTCTCGATGCGGTAAAAGGTGGTATCCACCTCATTCCTCGTAAGTTCTCCTTGAGAGCTTATGATGCGGTTATTCATAAGCAGGGTCTGCAGCAGGGCGCAATCGTTACTGTTGCAAGAACTGTAATCGGTACTCTCCTGGCTCTCGTAGCGAATGCTCTTCTTGCTTTCGTTGTATCCAGAAGAAGATTCCTGTTCCGTTCCAGCCTGTCTTTCTTCTGGGTTGTTACCATGTACGCTTCTGGTGGTATGATCCCGGGCTTGATCCTTATGAAGAACCTGCACCTGACAAACACATTCCTGGTTTACATTATTCCGGGTCTGGTAAGTGCTTTTAACGTATTGGTACTTCGTACCTACATGGAATCCCTGCCGGATTCCTATGAAGAGTCCGCTCAGCTCGATGGCGCCGGCTACATGAGAATTTTCGTAAGTATTATTTCTCCTCTTTGTAAGCCTGTATACGCTACCGTAGCCCTCTTCGTAGCAGTTGGTCACTGGAACTCCTGGTTCGATGCAATGCTCTACAACCGTAACCGTACTGAACTGACAACCCTCCAGTATGAGCTTCAGAAATACCTGAACAGCGTCATGCAGACACAGGGTAATACGAGTTCTAGCGGTAAGACTTCTTCGAGCTCCCAGGTTACACCTGTTACCGTCCGTGCGGCAGCTTCCATCGTAACCATGCTCCCGATCATTATGCTGTATCCTTTCTTGCAGAGATACTTCGTAACCGGTCTTACCATCGGTGGTGTTAAGGAGTAAAATCCAGTTCGATTTTCTACTACCTGCTCCGGGTCACTCGGGGCAGGTAGTATTTTTTTTGGAGGAAAAACATGTCAAATATTGAACATCGTAAAGGTCAAAAAATCATCCGTGTTCTGGATGCGCAGGAGAAGCCACTTTCCCATCTTCACATGGAGATCAGACAGAAACAGCATGAATTCCTCTTTGGCTGTGGTGCTTTTGATATCCAGGCCAATCTTATGAATCTCATTCCGTCTAAAAAGCCGATCTTTGAAAAACGCACAGAGATGTGGCTGGATGTGTTTAACTATGCTACGATCCCGGTTTATTGGGGCCTGTTTGAGCATGAAGAAGGGAAGCCGATGACGGAACTGGTTAAGGGACTGGCTTCCTATTTGAAAGAAAAAGACATTACCTTAAAAGGTCATCCGCTTTGCTGGCATACAGTTTGTGCGGATTGGCTGTTAAAATACGATAATAAAACGATCATGGAAAAACAGCTGGCACGAATTGCTCGCGAAGTAACTGATTTTTCCGGCCTGATCGATATGTGGGATGTCATCAATGAAGTGGTGATCATGCCCAAGTTTGATAAATATGATAATGCGGTTACGAGGATCTGTAAGGAATACGGACAGGTTGAGTTAGTCAAAAAAGTCTTTGCGGAAGCAAGAAAGAACAACCCGAATGCTACGCTTCTGATCAATGATTTTAATACATCGAAAGCCTATGAGACGCTGATCGAGCAGTGTCTGGATGCAGGAGTGGAGTTCTCTGCTATTGGAATTCAGTCCCATCAGCATCAGGGATACTGGGGAAAAGAAAAGCTTATGGATGTTCTCGAGCGTTTTTCCCGCTTTGGTATTCCGCTTCACTTTACGGAAAATACGCTTGTATCCGGCGAACTGGTTCCGCCGGAGATCGAAGACCTGAATGACTGGCAGGTCGAGGACTGGCCGTCGCTTCCGGATGAAGAAGAACGGCAGTGTCAGGAACTTGAGGAAATGTATGAGATCCTTTTTGCCCATCCATCCGTGAAGGCCATTACCCAGTGGGATTTTTCCGATGGTGCCTGGCTTCATGCTCCGTCCGGTCTGATTCGGGAGAATAATACGGATAAGCCGTCTTACCGGATGCTTAAGAAAAAGATACGGGAAGAGTGGTTTACAAAGAGTGATAAAATAGTGACGAATGATGAGGGAACAGCACTTGCCTGCGGCTTCAAAGGGAAGTATGATTTACTCATTAACGGAAAAACATATGATCTGACTTTGGATGATTCTATGGATGAGCTGGTGATCCGGCTTACATAATTACGGGAGTCGCTACATAAAGATTTCAGATCAATGAAAGGATCTACTGATTTAGATGGATATGTTTAAGTTTGACAGTCCGGTTATGCGCTTTCTCAGCGCTATCACGGATCTGTTTCTGCTAAATGTTCTATGTCTTATTTGCTGTATTCCGATCGTGACGATCGGTCCGGCTCTGGCTGCGAAATATGATGTGGCAATGCGTATTGTCCGTTTCGAGGAGCCGGCTGTATTCAAGCCGTTTTTCAAAGCGTTCAAGGAGAACTTTAAACAGGCTTTTATAGTCTGGATGTTCCTTTTGGTTGCTGTCCTGCTTTTGATGATCGACTGGACATGGATGTATGAGACAGGATTTTCCCAGGTCCCAACAGCGTATTTTGCCGGTGCGGTATTTGTCACCACGATCGTTTCTTTCATGATCATGACGATCTTTCCGATCCTGGCAAGATTTGAGATCACTATCAAAGAAGCGTTTAAAACAGCGATGATCTTTTCGATGCTGTATTTCTTCGGATTGATCTGCATCGTGATCCTTGTCCTTTTCAGTTTGTTCATGTGCATCAAGTATATGCGCTGGCTGCCGCTGGTTGTGGTCCTTTCTCATGTCACAATCGTGTTCTGTCTCTGTCATCTTCTTATCCGAGGCTTCACCAAGCTTGAAGCGAAGTTTGCGCCGGAAGAAGAATCAGAGGAAGAGGAGAAGAAGAAAGATAAAGGGGTTTCTTCGAAAATGGATCTGCAAGAGAAAGACGAGGAATCCTGAGCATGGCAGATACACCTACTCGGAAAGAAAAACGTGCAGAAGAAAAGAAGAGATTCAAGGAGCTGGGATTTCTTCAGAAGCTTACCTATATCCGTGACTACTATCTTTTGAAGATCGTTCTGGTGCTGGCTTTATTGGCCGGTATTGGTATTTTCATATACGATAATGTACGTGCCGCTAAGACTATCTATGTTGGTTCCACAGTCGGTTTTGATGTTTCAGATGAAGGTTATACGTATTTGACGGATGGGTTCATCGACTCTCTTGGAAGAAAATACCGGAAAAAGAAAGCTGAGCTGACTCGGGACGTGCTGTCTCATCCTTATGAGGATGCGCAGTATCACGATATGTCCATGGAATTGACGTATACGACCCAGATCAATGCGGGCATGTTTCAGTATGCGCTGATGGACAAAGACAATCTGGAGCATTTTTCCGGGTATGATTTTTATCTGGATCTATCTTATCTGAAAGAGGATCCGCAGTTTTCATCTCTAGAGTACTATACGGATGAAAAGGGAATTCCTTGCGGTATCCTTCTTCCGAATCCCGTAATGGAAAAACTGGGAGTCAGTGACAAAGAGATCTATCTTTGTTTTATCTATACGAAAACGCCCAACGACTTAAATAAGAGTCTGGTTGCCTATCTGTTCGGCATGGATGAGTAAGAAGGAGGCTGTATTATGAAGTTATCCAGTATCTATAGTGATGGTATGATCCTGCAGCGCGGTAAGGATATCTGTATCCGTGGTACATGTGGATCAGATGAGAAGATCATCGTTTCTTTTTCCGGGAATACATATGATGCCCTGGTGGATACGGAAAAAGCACTGTGGACCTGTATGATCCCGGCCCAGAAAGAAGGCGGCCCGCATCAGATCACCGTGACATCCGGTCCGCAGAGCCAGACGATCTCGGATGTTTATTTTGGTGATGTCTTTATTCTGGGCGGACAGTCCAATATGGAACTTCCGGTGATCTGGACCACGGACTGTGCTTATGATGAGATCATTTCGGCAGATTTTCCGCTGATCCGTCAGTTTGAAGTACCGAAGATCCCGAAGTTCGGAGTCAAAGACGAGATACTGGAAGGTGGAAACTGGGTCAACTGTGACCAGAAGCATATCTGGAATTTCAGCGCGATCGGTTTCTATTTTGCCAAGTATAAATTCTTAAAAGACGGTGTACCGGTGGGACTTGTTCAAACGGCTGTCGGCGGAGCGCCGGTAGAAAGCCTGATGAGCGAGGAGAACCTTCGTGCCTCTATGGGGAGCTTTGAAGATGAGCTTAAAGATTCCGGAACCTGTAACGGGGATAAGAGTAAAGGCTGTCTCTGGTGCTATAAGGAAAAACTTGAAAAATACAGTGATCCGGAGTATGTAGTAAAAACCGTGGAATCGGATATGGAAAGACAGAATTCCTGGCATCAGAATGTGGATAAAAATGATCCGGGCCTTTCCGGAAACTGGATGACGTCCTGGCCCGAGGAGGGAAAGGATCTTGTCTTTACCATGCCGCAGACCTTCTATCAGACTGATCTGGAAACATATAAGGGAAGTATCTGGATCCAGAAAAAAGTCTCTGTGCCGGCATCCTGGTGCGAGAAAAGAGTCGAGCTTCGTCTGGGAACCTTAATTGACGGTGATCAAACCTATGTAAATGGAAAGAAAGTCGGGGAGACAGGTTTTAAGTATCCGCCAAGACGGTATTTTATGGAGCCGGGTACCTTAGTTGCAGGCGAAAATACCATTACTGTCCGTCTGGTGATCGATACCAATATCGGCGGTGCCGTGGAGAAGTGCCCGTATTTCCTGAAGAACGGGGAAGAGACGATTTCTCTTGAGGGAGAATGGAAGATGCGCCTTGGCTTTAAGGCTGAAGATCTGGAGGGACAGACCTTCTTTATCTGGTCTCCGACAGCGCTTTTCAACTCGATGCTTTACCCGATCCGGGAGTATTCCTGTAAGGCTATATTCTTCTATCAGGGAGAATCCAACTGCGAGTATCCGCAGTACTACGGCCAGCTCCTGAAAGATATGGTAAAGGAATGGCGTTCTCTGTATGGCAATGTACCGTTTTATATGGCAGAAGTAACTTACTGGCTGGGTGACGGTCCTGTGTATGAAGCGGATCCTTTCGATGCGGTAAGGGATGTGCAGAGAAGTGTGATCTCCGAGATCCCAGACGGGTATCTGATCCCGACTTATGACCTTGGCGCCTATAACGATCTGCATCCACAGAATAAAAAGGATGTGGGACTTCGTTTCCTGAAAGCCTTTGAAGAAAATATGTAAAAAAGAAAGCCGGTCTTAGGAAGGATCGGCTTCTTTCTTTTTACGTGCTGTTGTCTTTGAAATATTGGCCAGAGGATTCTTGGAAACGGCTTCGTGAAGAAGTTCCTCGTCAACATGGGTATAGATCTGTGTTGTAGCTACACTTTGGTGGCCCAAAATCGTCTGTAGGGTACGGATGTCGACTTCGCCGTATTTATACATAAGAGTCGCAGCCGTATGGCGAAGCTTATGTACAGAGTATCCGGCCGTATCGATGCCGGATTCGGAAAGAAGTCTTTTGATAATGTTCTGGATCATCGGCTTACTGATCCTTGTGCCCCGTGAACTTAAGAAAAGCGCCTGCTCATCTTTTACTTTCAAGGTGTCACGATAAGGATAGTATTCCCGAAGAGCCTGAAGGCAGGCATGATTCAGATAGACTGTCCGTTCTTTGTTGCCTTTTCCGACAACGCGGAGAGTATCTTCTACTATATCTGAAAGATCGATCCCCTGAAGTTCGGAAAGACGCATCCCGCAGTTGAGAAACAAAGTCACGATGCAGTAGTCCCGGACTGATGTTTCTTTCTCCGAATGCTCTGCTGTCGAAAGAAGCTTTAAGCTCTGATCCAGATTCAGATATTTCGGAAGACGTTTTGCCCGTCTTGGAGTTTCCAGCTCATAGGAAGGATCGTCTTTAATGATCCTTTTTTTCTGGAAAAGATACTTGAAGAAGGACTTCATAGTTGCTACTTTTCTGGCACGGGTGGCCGAAGATGCATTTCGCTCACGGGACAAAAAGATCATAAAAGCGAAAAGATCGTCTTGCGTGATACTGTTTAAAAACTTCTCATCGATATCTGAAATCGGGATATCCTCAAAATGGAGTTCGTCGGAAAGCTTAACCAGTCCCCGGTCTTTTTTCAGAAAACGGAAAAGAAGGATCAGATCATACCGGTATTCCTTGATCGTCAGGGGAGATTTTTCCTGTACCGCCTGCATATAGCGCAGATACTGCTCCATGATAGGGAAGGTGGCATTTTCTCCCGATGATTTGCCCTTGGGACGACTCATGATGCTTCTCTCCTTGATTAAACAAAACACATTTCTTTATTTATAGTAACACAAAGGGAAGAACAGGGGCAGAAATAAACCGGAAATATAAAAAAGTCTATTGCTTTCCCAAAGACGTTGCGATATAATACACCCATCAAAGACAAATGTCCACCGTGCGTGGACAGCGAGTGAGGAAAAGAAAATGGCAAAGTTAAGAGCAGGCGTCATTGGCGCAACTGGTTATGTAGGACAAAGATTTATCTCTCTTCTGGACAACCATCCGTGGTTTGAGTGTGTGGCTGTCGTTGCTTCTCCGCGTTCCGCCGGAAAACCGTATGCAGAGGCAGTTGAAGGCAGATGGAAGATCGATTGTGAGATGCCTTCTTATGTGAAGGATATGGTTGTCGAGAGTACTGAAAATATTGAAGAAGTCTGCAAGAAGGTTGACTTTGTTTTCTGTGCTGTTGATATGAAGAAGGACGAGATCCGTGCTTTGGAAGAGAAGATCGCCAAGCTCGAGACACCGGTTATTTCCAATAACTCTGCAAACAGATGGACTCCGGATGTTCCGATGATGGTTCCGGAGATCAACTCCGATCACGCTGCCATCATTGAAAAGCAGAGAGAAAGACTTGGAACCAAGCGCGGCTTTATTGCCGTTAAGCCGAACTGCTCCATCCAGAGCTATGTTCCGGCCCTGACTCCGCTTCTCGGATTCGGTATCAAGTACATCAATGTCTGCACCTATCAGGCGATTTCCGGTGCCGGTAAGACTTTTAAGGATTGGCCGGAAATGGTTGGCAACATGATTCCGTATATCGGTGGTGAAGAGGAGAAGAGTGAGCAGGAGCCGCTGAAGGTCTGGGGCCATATCGAGGGCAACGAGATCGTTAAGGCTTCTCAGCCGGTTATCTCCGCTCAGTGCTATCGTGTTGCTGTTCAGGAAGGTCATACTGCTGCAGTTTCTGTTAAGTTCGATAAGAAGCCGACAAAGGAAGAGATGATCGAAGCCTGGAAGAACTTTAAGGGACTTCCGCAGGAAATGGAACTTCCGCACGCTCCGAAGCAGTTCCTCCAGTACATCGAGGAAGACAATCGTCCGCAGCCGGCATTGGATGCCATGTTCGAAGGTGGTATGGGCGTATCTGTCGGCCGTCTCCGTGAGGATCCGATCTTTGACTATAAGTTTACCTGCCTGTCTCACAATACTCTTCGTGGTGCAGCCGGCGGTGCTATGCTGACAGCAGAAATGCTCTATAAGAAGGGTTATCTGTCCGCAAAGGACTAATCCTTGTTTGAAAATGTTATTGTGAAGGGGGCATCCGGATCTCCGGATGCCCCTTTTTTCACGGATCATTCAGATTGATGGAAATATTTTCAAAAAGGTGTTGACGGAAGAAATGTTTATCGGTATAATCTTTCTTGCGCTTTGAGAAATGGGTACAAACTCAAATAAGCGGGCCTTTAGCTCAGTTGGTTAGAGCAACCGGCTCATAACCGGTCGGTCCTGGGTTCGAGTCCCTGAAGGCCCACCACTTTGAAGCCAATTGACAATCATATATATTTCGAGGGAGAATTCCCGAGCGGCCAAAGGGGGCAGACTGTAAATCTGTTGTCACCGACTTCGGTGGTTCGAATCCACCTTCTCCCACCAGGAACCTTTTCTGAGTATTCAGAGAAGGTTCTTTTTTGTTGTAACGAATCTTTGATATAATTTGTCCTATAGGAAAAGGTCATGTATAGAGAGGGTTACGATTATGAAGAAAAAAGTGATGCAAGTCATGGCATCCATACTGATGTTTTCTGTTTTGTGCGGATGCCAGTCTTCTGAGACAACAAAAAAGAAGAAGAAAACAAAGAAATCCACAAAGGTGACAACTGTCAGTAAAGAAACGACGGAAGAGACAACGGAGACACCATCTGAGCCGACTACAGTTCCTTCATCCGATCCTTCTGGTCCGAAAAGTGTGCCGGGAGGCGGGCATGAGTATTCTATGTTTATTACTTTACCCGTGGTTAAAATTTCCGATGATAATGATATCAAGTTAGAAATTGCCAATCGTACCGGTGTACAGATCGAAGAAACATTTTTAACGGGTCAGACACCACAGGAAGCGCTGGGAGCCATTCTTGCATCCGGAGATTATCCTGATCTTTTGTACGCAGGAAATGAATTGACGGATTTTTATCAAATGGGAGCATTGGTTGCCTGGGACGACTATTTAAACGATCCTGCTTATTCAAATCTTCGGAATATGTATACTGACAAAGAATGGGAAATGTTCCGTCAAAGTGACGGGCATATCTATTGGGCGGATGTTTACGGTACTCAAGGGGAAAGTAAGACTTTCACATATAATGATCTTGCTTTCTGGATCCAGGTACGGGTTCTGGAATGGGCCGGTTATCCAAAGATCGAGACACTCGATGAGTATTTTGACCTTCTGGAGAGATATGCAGCGGAAAACCCGGAAGATCAGGATGGAAATCCGGTCATCCCTTATACTATTCTTACTGATGACTGGAGATATTACTGTCTTAATATGCCGCCGATCGGTCTTGCGGGATATCCCAATGACGGGACAGTTGCAGTAGATGATTCGGATCCGGAGCATCCGGTCATTGTGGACTATAATGTTCTTCCTTCCACCAAGGACTATTATCGGAAACTGAATGAAGAATATCATAAGGGAATCATCGATCCTGAATTTGATGAAATGAACTATGACACATATATTTCCAAGCTGGCAAACGGAAATGTACTTGGCATGTGCGATCAATGGTGGGATTTTGCCTACAATATAAATGACCTTTTTAAGTCAAACGGAATGGATCAGCTTGGATATAATTATGTGCCTCTTGGATTAACACTTGAAAAAGGTGCCCCCAATTATTGGCATGTGGATGAGAGAACGATCAATACAGCCGGCGGCGTGGCCGTCACGACACAATGTATGGATCCGGATGAAGTATTTGCATTTATGAACCGCCTTTTGGATCAGGATATGCTGGATCTTCGTTTCTGGGGAATCGAAGGGGTAGATTATGAAGTGGATTCACAGGGGCTCTATTACCGTACGGAGAAGATGCGGACATTGTGGGAGGACTATTCCTATTTGGGATCTCATGCCTGCCCGTATTCTTATCTTCCCCAATATAAGGGAACTTCGACAGATGGGATCAATGCCATCCTTCCAAAAGAACAGCCTTCCGAAGCCCGTGTAGAACTTCCGGAAAAAGTCCAGGAGTGCTTTGACGCCTATGGCTACGATACTTATGTGGATTTCCTTGATTCCGAAGAAAAAGAACCGGGACCTTGGTATCCGATGTATTATGTTTCCAATTCGCTGACTACCGGTACAGCTCCCGGAGATGCCTGGAATAATATACAGACGATGTTTCATCAACAGCTTCCGGAGCTGGTCAAGGCTGACGATTTCGATGCGGCATGGGATACCTATATAAAAGCGTATGAAGAATGCCATCCGGAGTACTTCATTGATTATATGCAGCAGCAGTTAGACATAAGCGTGCAGATAGGATAGAATGAAATCTACTACTAACGGAGGTAGAGTTATGAATATTCTTGTAACCGGTGGAACCGGATATATCGGTTCTCATACATGTGTTGAACTTCTTTTGGCCGGCCATGATGTGGTGGTATTTGATAACCTCTGTAATTCAAAAGAAGAGGCTTTGGATAAGATCGAAAAGATCACCGGTAAAAGACCGAAGTTTTATCGTGCGGATATGCGTAATGAAGCTGAGCTTGAACCTGTTTTTTCGGAGAATAAGATCGATGCCGTCATCCATTTTGCAGGATTGAAAGCTGTCGGTGAAAGTGTCAGTAAGCCTTGGGAATACTATAGTAATAACGTGGGTGGTACGCTTAATCTTCTCCATGTGATGGAAAAGTATAACGTAACGAAGATCATTTTTTCATCCTCGGCGACGGTATACGGAAAACCGGCATTTGTTCCGATCACGGAAGAGTGCCCTTTAGGTGATACCACCAATCCGTACGGAGAAACAAAGAAAATGCTGGAGCGGATCCTGAAAGACTATCAGAAAGCACATCCGTCCTGGCACGTTGTCCTTCTTCGTTACTTTAATCCGATCGGCGCTCATGAAAGCGGCCTTTTGGGAGAAGAACCCAATGGTATTCCGAATAATCTGATGCCGTACATCATGCAGGTCACTGTCGGAAAACTTCCTTTCCTCCGTGTGTTCGGAAATGATTATGATACCCCGGATGGAACCGGTGTCCGTGACTATATCCATGTTGTCGATCTGGCTTTGGGTCACGTAGCCGTGATGCAGAAATTCCAGGATGAAGCCGGCGTCTTTATTTACAACCTCGGTACCGGGATCGGCTACAGCGTTCTGGATATCGTTCACGCGTTTGAAAAGGCGAATGGCGTTGAGATCCCCTATCAGATCGTGGGGAGACGTCCGGGTGATATCGATTCCTGTTATTCGGATCCGTCGAAGGCGGAAAAAGAACTGGGATGGAAGGCAAAGTTCGATCTGGAGCGCATGTGCAAAGATTCTTACCGCTTTGCCAAGGGCCTTCTTTGAGAATTGACAATCTCTTTTTGAGTGTGCTAATATTGTCTGCGTCACAAGGGGTTGTGGCGGAATGGCAGACGCAGCAGACTCAAAATCTGCCGACCTTAAATCGTATGGGTTCAAGTCCCATCAGCCCCACCATTTGTTAATGTGCAATAGAAACACCTGTCCGCGGGTGTTTTTATTGTATTTAAAGGAAATACACATTTTTTCAGACTATGTGTATAATAATCAGGAAGTATACTATTTTCTAGGGTTTAAGATACATATGGAAAAGAGAATTATCAAATTCAGCCCGCCGGATATCGGTGAGGACGAGATCAAAGAAGTATGTGAAGCGATGCGTTCCGGATGGATCACCACAGGTCCCAGAACTAAGCTTCTGGAAAGACGGTTAGCCGCCTATATTGAAACCGGCCGTGCAGATTATGATACCGAAAGTGAAGCGGATCGCTGGTCGAACCGCGTTGTCTGCCTGAATTCTGCTACTGCTGCGGAAGAACTGAATCTTCGTATCATTGGCGTAGGAGAAGGTGACGAGGTCATTGTCCCGGCTTATACTTATTCTGCTTCAGCGTCTGCTGCCATTCATTGCGGGGCAACGATCCGCTTTGTGGATATCCAGAAGGACGGCGATCCCAAGACGCATATGCCGGAGATGGATTACGATAAACTGGAAAAAGCCATCACTGAAAAGACAAAGGCTGTGGTTTGCGTCGATCTTGCCGGTATTGTCTGTGATTATGAGAAAGTCTTTTCCATAGTGGAGAGCAAGAAGTCTCTCTTTACTCCGAAAGAATCTGACGGCACACCTTTATCTGATTTTTCTTCCCGTATTCAGAAAGCTC
Organism: Oscillospiraceae bacterium; assembly: GCA_902802325.1. Taxonomy (GTDB): domain Bacteria; phylum Bacillota; class Clostridia; order Saccharofermentanales; family Saccharofermentanaceae; genus Scatonaster. The sequence goes on from CADCLV010000002.1 coordinate 46,396, forward strand.
TGGGTCGTGTGGCTGTGGTTTCTGACTGCGCCCATGGTTTAGGCGGAAGCCGTATGTTCCGCGGGGAAAAGAAGAATTGCGGTGCTTTGGCTGACTTTACAGGCTTTAGCTTCCATGCCGTAAAGAACTTTACGACTGCCGAGGGCGGAGCGGCCACCTGGAAGCCGGTCCCGGGAATCGATAACAGCGAGATCTATAAATTCTTCCAGCTTCTTAGCCTTCACGGACAGAATAAGGATGCGCTTGCCAAGACCAAGGTCGGCGCATGGGAGTACGATATTATCGGGCCATGGTATAAGTGCAATATGACGGATATTATGGCGGCCATCGGTCTTCGTCAGCTGGACCGTTATCCGGGACTTCTGAAAAGAAGAGAAGAGATTATCGCAAAATATGATGCTGTTTGTGATGAATTAGGGATTTCCCATCTTTATCACCATGTGGATGGAATCGACAGCAGCAACCATCTGTATCTGATGCGTATCCCGGGGATCCACGAGGAGGAAAGAAACGAGATCATCGTGAAACTTGCGGATATGGGAGTGAATACGAACGTTCACTATAAGCCTCTTCCTATGATGACGGCCTATCGTTCTTTGGGATTTGACATCAAGGATTTCCCGAATTCGTTTGATTACTATGAGGATCTGATCACTTTGCCGCTTCATACACTTTTGACGGATGAAGATGTGGAATATATCTGTGCTGCTTTAAAGAGCGTGATGAGGGACGGGAAGGAATGCTGAAGAAGTGGAGCGCACTTCCGGAAAATATGAAAGTGCCGGAAGTTCAACCTTATTATGATGCGTTAAAAAAGAAGCAGTTTTCGCTTCTTTGTAAGCGTATCGGGGATTTCATTCTGGCGCTTCTGATGCTGATCCTTCTTTGCCTTCCGATGCTGATCCTGGCGATCATAATTAAATGCGACAGTAAGGGTCCGGTTTTTTACCGTCAGGAACGGGTCACCACGTATGGCAAGCATTTCCGTATCCATAAATTCCGCACGATGGTCAATAATGCCGATAAGATCGGGTCTGCCGTCACTGTCGGAAATGACAGCCGCATTACCAGGATCGGCGCGAAACTTCGCGGATGCCGACTGGATGAACTTCCGCAGCTTATTGATGTGCTGACCGGGAACATGAGCTTTGTCGGTACCCGCCCGGAAGCCGTTAAATATGTTGATCAGTACAAGCCTGAATACATGGCGACACTCCTTCTTCCGGCAGGAATTACTTCGGAAGCCAGCATCCGCTATAAAGATGAGGCAAAGCTTTTAGATGCCGCTTCAGATGTGGATAAAGTCTACATTGAAGAAGTCCTTCCCCAGAAGATGCAGTTTAATCTGAAAAGTATCCGTGAATTCGGTTTCTTTAAAGATGTGGCGACTATGTTCCGCACGGTCTTTGCCGTGTTGGGAAAGGAGTATAACTGATGGCGGAATTCAGCGTTCTGATGTCAATTTATATCAAAGAAAAACCGGAATATGTCCGTTCCTGTTTTCAGAGCCTTCTTGATCAGACTGTGAAAGCGGATGAATGGGTCGTTGTGGAAGATGGACCGCTGACCGAGGAGATGTATGCACTTCTCGATCAGTACCAGAAAGAACTTCCGGGACTTATCCATCGTGTTCCGCTTTCTAAGAATCAGGGCCTGGGACTGGCACTTCGGGCCGGTGTCCCGGAGTGTAAATATGATCTGATCGCCCGTATGGATACAGATGATATTGCCAGAAAAGACCGCTTTGAAAAACAGCTTTCCATGTTCGAAAAGAACCCGCAGCTGGATATCTGCGGCAGCGATATCGATGAGTTTGAAGATACACCTGATAACATCGTAGCCAAGCGTACTGTGCCGTCCACACATGATGAGATCGTAAAGTATCAGAAGAGAAGAGATGCTTTTAATCACATGACGGTCATGTTTAAAAAGGAAGCTGTGCTGTCGGCCGGAAACTATGAATCCTGCCCTCTGATGGAAGATACCTATCTTTGGGCCAGAATGCTGAAGAACGGCGCACATGGCATGAACATCAATGAGCCTCTGGTATTTGCCAGGATCGGACATGATATGTTTGAACGCCGTGGCGGATGGAGTTATTTCAAGAAATACCGTGCCGGAAAAAAGCAGGTCCGAAAGACCGGATTTATATCCCGCTGGGATTATCTCTATACGGTAGGGATCCAGTTCATAGTAGCGCTGGTTCCGGGAAAGCTTCGCGGTTTCATTTTCAAGAAACTTCTGCACCGGTAGAAAAGACGGAAACCGGGATTGTTACGAAACGGTCACCCTGCGCCGTTGCGATGTGGAATAGGGATTGGTAAAATACAGATGACTTCCGATACGCCTGGGAATTTAGTGAGTATCGGACCGAATTAAAGGGGAGAATAAGAAAAAGCATGAATGAGCTTTCACTTCAGGAAATACATGAGGTCCAGCTGGAACTTCTCATGAAATATGATCAACTGTGCCGCGAGCATGGGTGGCGCTATTCCATGGGTGGAGGCAGTCTCCTCGGAGCAGTGCGTCACAAGGGCTTTATTCCGTGGGATGACGATGTGGATGTCATGATGCCCCGTCCGGATTACGATGCATTTATCCGCTATTGCTCGGAAAATGATGCAGGTTTTACGCTTCTTGATTATCTTCATACAAAAGGGTATGACGATCTTTTTGCGAAGATCTATGACCCGTCTACCAGGATGGTGGATGAGGCCATCAGTCTCCCCTACGATATCGGTATCTCCATTGATGTTTTCCCCCTCGACGGTTTGGGAGACAGTGAAAAAGAAGCCTTTAAGATTTTTAAAAAGACGACATTTAAAAGAGAACTTCTGAATGCCACCCGCTGGAAGAAGTATTTCAGAAGTAAGACACATAGTATCCTGGTGGAACCGGTACGTCTGGCATTATTCGTTTTAAGCCGGTTTGCCAATCCGAGAAAACTGATTGAAAAGATCGATAAAGAGAACCTTAAGCATCCTTTCGAGGGCGCAAAATACGCAGGCTGTGTATGTGGTTCTTACCGGGAAGACGAGATCATGACACAGGATACGTTTACGAATTATATTGAACTGGATTTTGAAGATCAGAAGGTGATGGGGATCAAGAACTATCACGACTATCTGACCAAGCATTATCGGAACTACATGGAATTGCCGCCGGAAAATAAGCGGGTTGCCCATCACACGACCAAGGCCTACCGCCGTTGAGCCGGACATATGAGGATTAGATAACGAGAATGAATGTAGCTGTGATTTTTGCCGGTGGAACCGGAAAAAGAATGAAGACTGTTTCGAAACCCAAGCAGTTCCTGGAATTGCATGGCAAACCGATCATTATCTATACGCTGGAGCATTTCGAGGCACATGAAAGCATTGATGGCATCGTGGTCGTCTGTGTTTCCGATTGGATCGACTACTGCAGGGAACTGATCGATCGTTTCCATATTTCAAAAGTAAAGGCGATCGTTCCCGGCGGAGAAACCGGAATGATGTCCCGTTTTAACGGCATTTCGAAGGCCGCGGAGTTATACCCGGAAGACACGGTCTGCCTGGTTCATGATGGCGTCCGTCCGCTGATCGATCAGGAGACGATCACGAAGAATATCGAATCGGTTGAAAAGTATGATTCCGGAGTGACCGTCACTCCGGCGATCGAGACGATAGCGGTGACAGGGGAGGAAAATGCAGTCGGCAGGATCATCGACAGAGAAGATTGCCGTATGGTGAAAGCTCCCCAGTCTTTCCGTCTGGGAGAGTTGGTAAAAGCCCACAAGGAGGCAATCGGGAAAGGTATGAAAGACTGTATCGATACAGCTTATCTTATGCAGCTTTCCGGCCATTCGATCCATGCTGTGGACGGCCCGTCTGAGAACATTAAGATCACAACTCCGTCAGATTATTTTACATTTCGTGCGTTAATGGATTTGAAAGAGAATCCGCATATGTTGGATGAGGAAGATGAATAAGGTTTTTACTGAAGATTATCAAAAGCTTTCGGAGCTTTCTTTTATAGATTGGGAACAATTCCGGAATAGCACGGTTCTGGTCACCGGCGCAACCGGTCTGATCGGACTGAATCTGGTACGGGCACTTTCGTTTACCTCGGAGGCAAAAGCACTGTCTGTGAAGATCCTGGTCCTGGTTCGTAATACGGACGCGGCGAAAGTGCTTTTCCCGTCGGAAAATGTCACGATCCTTCCGTATGAATTAGGTTCGGTTCCGGCGATTTCCGAGAAGGTGGATTATATCGTTCACCTGGCAAGCCCCACAAGTTCGAAGTACTTTATGGAAAAACCGGTAGATACGCTTCTTGCAAATATCGAGGGAACGAAAGCTCTTCTTGAGTGGGCGAAGGACAATCCGGTCAAGAAGTTTATCATGGTATCCACCATGGAAGTGTATGGATTCCCGGAAAAGGGCCATAAGGTCACGGAAAAAGAAGTGGGCGGATTTCTGCCGCAGAACAGCCGCAACAGTTATCCTGTTGGAAAGATCGCGACGGAAGCTTTGTGCTACGGGTATTTTGCCCAGTACGGGATCCCGACGGTCGTTCTTCGTGCGACCCAGACTTTCGGGCCGGGCGTCAAATATGACGATGGCCGGGTATTTGCCCAGTTCATGCGTTGTGTCATGGAGAAAAAAGATATTGTGCTTCGTTCTCTTGGACTTACGGAGAGAAGCTATCTTTATACGGCGGATGCGGTATCTGCCATCCTTTTGTGCCTTTTGAAAGGACAGAACGGGGAGGCGTATACTGTCGCCAATCCGGCTACTTACTGCTCGATTTCCGACATGGCAAAAGAGGTGGCCGGAAAGCTTTCCGGCGGCGAGATTTCCGTGAAGTTTGATGTGGCTGAAGATATCACGAAACTTGGATATGCGGAGACACTTTATATGGATCTGGATACAAGTAAGATCGAGGGCCTTGGCTGGAAAGCCCAGTATGGCCTGATGGAAATGTTCGAAAGAATGATGCGGGGTATGAAAGACGATGAGTAATGTTGCCGTTCTGATGAGCACCTACAATGGTCAGACATATATCCGTGAGCAGATCGACTGCATTCTTGCTCAAAAGGATGTGAACGTTCAGCTTTTTATCCGCGATGACGGATCTTCCGACGACACTGTTTCTATCGTGAAAGAGTATACGGAAAAGTTCCCGAATGTGCATTTCTATCAGGGAGAAAACCTGGGAGTCGGTTCCAGTTTTATGGATCTTGCTTACCACGTGAATACGGATTACGATTACTACGCTTTTTCGGATCAGGATGATAACTGGCTTCCTGAAAAGCTTTCAGCAGGGGTGTCCAAACTTTCGGGCGAAAAAGGGCCTGTTCTTTACTGCTCGAATCAGATCCTGGTGGATAAAGACGAGAACCGTATGGGTATGCGGCATGTAAAGACACTCGACTGTTCCTGGATGCAGATCATGTGTAATAACAAGATCTCCGGCTGTACGATGGTGTGGAACAAGGATCTTCAGAAGATCCTGATTGAGCCGTCGCGCCGCCCGACGCCGGAACTTCTTCGGATCCGCATTCATGATGTATGGGTCGGAATGGTGGCGGCCACAGTCGGAAAGATCATCTACGATGAGAACGGGTATATTCTTTACCGGCAGCATGAAAATAATGTGGTCGGCGTCAGAGAGACAAGCCATCTGGAAGAGTATAAAAAGAAACTCAAGAAGAAGCATCTTCGCCGGGGAAGAAGTACTCTGGCAGGAATGATCGCGAAAAACTACAGTGATCTTCTTTCTTCTGATCTTCTGAAACGGTTATCAAAATACGGGAATTACCGCCGGTCCCCAATTCGGCGGCTGGGTATGTTCGGGGAGAAAGAGATCTATCAGCACACAGGGGAAAGTGCGATGGCCTATCGCGCAAAAGTGCTTTTGGGGTTGTTCTAAGTGAAGATAGTACGCAATGAATTGTTGTCACGGAGAATGAAATGTTAATAGCGACCTGGATCATATTGTTTATATTTGTTGTGCTTTCGTATTTCTACTACAAGAAGGACCTGACGGGCCCTCTGTTTTTGCTGTGCGCCGCCATGCTCCTTTGTTTTTCGATCGTATGCATGAATTACGAGAACTGGGATATGCAGGTCCATGGATTTCAATCCCTTACGACGATCACCTTCGTAGTGGCGATCGGGTCATTTTTCATCGGAACGCTCTGCAGCCGGGCACTTTTGTCGTACCGGAAGAATCTTCTTTCCGATACGCGAAAAGAAGGCATTATGGAAAGAACCTCCGGACAATATCCATATCGGTTATTTGCCGCATTATCACTGTTTTTCCTGATGGCCTACTGCTTTGTTAAATTCCAGGGCGTAAGCCTGAGTTCATTTTCTTCCTTCCGCGCGTCTCTTCGGGAGATCTATGCGGCAGATAAGGAATATAACTTCTTTACCACACAGCTGTTTGAGATCCTTGTTGCCATCGGATATATCAGCATGCACCGTCTGGTTCTGGATAAATTCGTCCATAAAAAGAAGATCAATCTTATGGTGTTTGTTCCCCTGGGAAGTTTTCTGATCTATGCGCTTTTATCTACAGACAGAAATATTCTGATCCGTTTCTTCCTGTTTGGACTTTTACTTTTCATGACGACCTACGAATGGAAGAAGTCTGTTTTTGCCAGAAATAAAAAGCTTCTCATCAAAGTCGGCGCCATCGTTGCCGTATTTGCTCTGGTATTCTGGGCCTTTGGCCGCATGAAAAACTATAAATCCAATTTCGAGCGTTCCATCGGTATCTACGCAGGTTCCGGCCTTTATGCCTATAATCTGTGGCTCGAGGATTTCGATGAGGACTATACTTATGGAAAACACAGCTTTTCCGTAGTACAGAATACACTAGCCGCAGTAGGGATCGGGCAGGAGTCGGATGTGCCGCATAATTCCGAATACATTATTTACGAGTCTCCTAACGGCTATACCTTTGCTACCAATATCTATTCCACCTTCCGTCCGTATTATCAGGACTTCGGTATGGCCGGAGTAGCCATTATTCCGGGACTTATGGGAGTGCTTTTTGAATTCCTGTATCTTCTGAATAAAAAGGATAAATTCGGATTCTGGTGGATCTTCTATACGTCCCATGTCTATCCGGTCGTATATTACCCGATCCTGGAGCAGTTCCTGAAACGTTTCCATTTCGGTCTGGTATATGAGATCTGGTGGCTGGTGTTCTTTTATTTCCTTGTCTATGCCAAGGAAGGCCTTTGGAGGGTCAAAGTTTCCGCCCAGCAGTGAAGCGGGGTATATTCATAAATGTGTATGAGGAGTTAGTATTGTGCCCAAAGATCTAAAGAAGAATTCAATTAAGAAAAATGTTTTCCTGTCCTTGTTTGTACAGGTCATTTCTCTTGCGGTCAGTTTCATTCTGAACCTGATCGTACCGAAATTTATACCGGAACTGGAATATGCCTACTGGCAGTCCTTTGTCCTTTATGCCGGTTACGTTGGTGTACTGCATTTCGGACTATTGGACGGGCTGGTACTTCGGTATTCCCAGTATGATTACGATCAGCTGGATAAGCCGAGGATCCGCTCCCAGTTCCGTGCTTTGCTTTTCGGAAACGCGATCATTACCATGACCACGATCCTTTTCGTATCGATCTTTGTCGGAGGCGTAAACCGTCTGGTGTTCATTCTGGTGGCATTAAGTGTTCTTTCCAGAAACTTGTTTACGTATACCTCCTACATTTTCCAGATCACGAACCGGATCAATATTTATGCCAAACTCGTTATTTCCCAGAGAGTGTTCTTTGGTGTATTTACCGTTTTACTTCTGGTATTTCACGTCGAGCAGTTCTATATGTACTGTATCGCGGACCTTTGCGCCGACTTCTTCGGCGTGCTGGTTGGTTTCTTTTACAACCGGGATATGTATATCGGAAGCTCCATCGCTACGAAAGAAGCCATGTCCGAACTCAAGCTCAATGTCAGTTCCGGATGTATGCTTCTGGTGGCAAACTGGTCTTCGGCGCTCCTGATCAGTGGCGCGAAGATGATCATCCAGTGGCACTGGGGCGATCTGGCATTCGGAAAGATATCTTTTTCCTTCAGTATCTCGAATCTGTTCCTGGCATTTGTCACCGCCATCAGCGTAGTGCTTTTCCCGCAGCTGAAGCGTATGGAGAAGGATAAGCTCCCGCAGCTTTATATGACGATCCGGAACGCCATTACGCCGGTGCTGTTTTTATCCCTGTGGTGCTACTATCCCGGCTGCCTGGTACTGGAAAGATGGCTTCCGAAATATGTGGAGAGCCTTTCTTATTTAGGTATTATGATGCCGATCATCATCTATGCATCCAAGGTCAGCCTTCTGACCAACAATTACCTGAAGGCCTACCGTGCAGAAAAGAAGATGCTTCTGGTAAATGTGGTGGCAGTCGTATTGTCCATGACTTCGTTTTTGGTTTCGGCCTATGTGCTGGACAACATGAATCTGATGCTGTATTTCATCGTTTTCTTCATTATGTTCCGTTCTGTCCTTTCGGAAATGATCGTAGCCAAGATCATCCGGGTGAATATCATTAAGGACTATATCATCGAGGCATTTATGACGATGGCATTTATTCTTTGCGCCACAAGGCTGAAATTCGTATATGGTTTTGCAGTATACGGGGCGCTTTTGGTATTATATATTTATATCTATAGAAACAGTATCAAACAGCTTTTACAGAGAAAACCGAAAACTGTCAAAAAAGAGGAGTGAAGTATGAAAGGTATTATTCTGGCCGGCGGTGCCGGTACACGTCTTTATCCGCTCACCATGGTGACCAGTAAGCAGCTGCTTCCGGTCTACGATAAGCCGATGATCTATTATCCGCTTTCCACACTGATGCTTTCTGGGATCAAGGAGATCCTGATCATCAGTACCCCTGAAGATACCCCGAGATTCGAATCTCTTCTGGGCGATGGTTCCCAGTATGGTATTTCACTCTCTTATTGCGTACAGCCTTCTCCGGACGGACTTGCCCAGGCATTTATTCTGGGTAAGGATTTTATCGGAGACGATGCCTGTGCGATGGTTCTGGGAGATAACATCTTCTACGGAAACGGTTTCAGCAAAGTCCTTCGCGCCTCTGTTGAGAATGCCGAGAAGAACGGAAGAGCTACTGTTTTCGGTTACTATGTAAATGACCCGGAGCGCTTCGGCGTGGTCGCTTTCGATGAAAACGGCACAGTAACCAGCATCGAAGAAAAGCCGAAGGAACCGAAGTCGAATTATGCGGTTACCGGTCTTTATTTCTATCCGTCCGGTGTTTCGGAAAAAGCACTGCAGGTGAAGCCTTCTGCCCGTGGAGAACTGGAGATCACCACCCTGAATGACATGTATTTGACAGATGCCCGTCTTGATGTACAATTACTGGGACGCGGTTTTGCATGGCTGGATACCGGTACGATGGATAGTCTTGTAGAGGCAGCGGACTTTGTCCAGATGATCTCCAAGCGCCAGGGTATCACGATTTCAGCTCCGGAAGAGATCGCGTATGTAAATAAGTGGATCAATAAAGAAGAACTGCTCGCTTCGGCGGAACGTTACGGAAAATCTCCGTATGGCGCCCATTTGAAGTCTGTAGCAGAAGGAAAAGTCAGATATTAAGGAGAAGTCACACATGAAAAAGTACTTGATCACCGGCTGCGCCGGATTCATCGGTTCCAACTTCGTATATTACATGCTGAATAAGTATGAGGATATCCTTCTGGTCAATCTGGATAAGCTGACCTATGCCGGAAACCTTGAAAACCTCAAGGATATCGAGGGTGATAAGCGCCATGTATTTGTACATGGCGATATCTGCGATAAAGAACTGATCACGAAACTTTTTGAGCAGTATGATTTTGACTATGTCATCAATTTTGCGGCTGAAAGCCATGTTGACCGTTCTATCGCCAATCCGGAGATCTTCGTACAGACCAATGTTATGGGTACGGTAAATCTTCTGCAGCGTGCCAAGGAAGCCTGGTATGATGCGGAAAAGAAGACCTGGAAAGAAGGTAAGAAGTATATTCAGGTCAGCACCGATGAAGTGTATGGTGCTCTGGGTGCAGACGGCTACTTCATGGAGACGACTCCGATCAATCCGCACAGCCCGTATAGTTCTTCCAAGGCTTCGGCCGACCATTTCGTAAAGGCTTTCCACGATACTTACGGCATGCCGATCAATATCACACGCTGCTCCAACAACTATGGTCCGTATCAGTTCCCGGAAAAACTGATCCCCTTGATGATCAATAATGTGAAACACCACAAGCAGCTTCCGGTATACGGTGACGGTATGCAGATCCGTGACTGGCTGTTTGTTGAAGACCACTGCAAGGCCATCGATATGGTTACGAATGACGGTAAGATCGGTGAGGTCTATAACGTTGGCGGTCATAATGAGCGTCCGAATATCTTTATCGTAAAGACGATCATTGAACAGCTCCACGACCGTCTGAAGGATGAGGGCATTTCCGAAGATCTGATCAAACATGTTGAGGATCGTTTGGGTCATGACCGCCGTTATGGTATCGACCCCAGCAAGATCAAGGAAGATCTCGGCTGGTATCCGGAAACTCCGTTTGAGGTGGGTATCGTAAAGACCATCGACTGGTATCTGGAGCATGAAGAGTGGATGAATCGTGTTACTTCCGGCGCTTATCAGAAGTACTACGATGACATGTACAGCAACAAGTAACTTTTTCTAACAGGTGAAGAGAATGAAGATTTTTGTTACCGGTGTCGGCGGCCAGCTTGGTCATGACGTTGTGAATGAATTAAGTAAGCGTGGATACGAAGGGATCGGATCCGACATCCAGCCCCAGTATTCAGGTATCGCGGATGATAGTGCCGTTACAAAAGCACAGTATGTCCAGATGGATATTACAGATGCCTCCTCCGTGGAGAAGACGATCAAAGAGATCTGCCCGGATGTGATCATTCACTGTGCAGCCTGGACTGCGGTAGATGCAGCGGAGGATGAAGAAAATAAGGCGAAAGTTCACGCGATCAATGCAGTCGGCACCGAGAACATTGCCCGTGCCGCCAAGGCCGTAGATGCGAAGATGGTCTATATCAGCACCGACTATGTGTTTGACGGGCAGGGGGATCGTCCCTGGCTTCCGGATGACAAGTGCTATGCCCCTCTAAATGTCTATGGTCAGAGCAAACTAGACGGCGAACTTGCTGTCAGCAGCATTCTCGATAAGTATTTCATTGTCCGTATTGCCTGGGTATTTGGTCTGAATGGAAATAACTTCATCAAGACCATGATCAAAGTGGGAAAGACACATGATGAAGTCCGTGTGGTCAACGACCAGATCGGTACTCCGACATATACACTGGATCTTTCCCGTCTTCTGGTGGATATGGTGGAAACAGAAAAGTACGGCTATTATCACGCGACCAACAGTGAGTCGGAAGAGGGCGGATATATTTCCTGGTATGATTTCTGCTGTGAGATCTATAAGCAGTGCGGCATGAGTACCAAGGTTACCCCGGTCACCACTGCGGAATATGGTTTAAGTAAAGCAAAAAGACCGTTTAACAGCCGTCTGGATAAATCGAAACTTCAAAAGGCCGGTTTCACTCCGCTTCCGAGCTGGCAGGATGCCGTTGCACGTTATTTAAAGGAGATGCAGTAATATGGGACAGATCAAGATCGAAAAAAATCTGGATGGAATCGAGGGCCTTTGCCTGATCACTCCGGCAGTGCATGGTGATTCTAGAGGATATTTCATGGAGACATATTCCCAGAGAGATATGGAAGAAGCCGGTATCAATATCGTGTTTGTGCAGGACAACCAGAGCATGAGCACCAAGGGCGTGCTTCGCGGCCTGCATTTTCAGAAGCAGTTCCCGCAGACCAAGCTGGTCCGTGTTATTAAGGGTGAAGTATTTGATGTGGCTGTCGATCTTCGTCCGGGAAGTGCTACTTATGGTAAATGGCACGGAGAACTCCTTACTGAAGAAAATAAGAATCAGTTCCTTATCCCTCGCGGATTTGCCCACGGTTTCGTAGTATTGTCGGACACCGCCGAGTTCTGCTATAAGTGCGATGATTTCTATCATCCGAATGATGAGGGCGGACTTGCCTGGAATGATCCGAAGATCGGTATTGTATGGCCGCGTCTTTCCGGCGAGTATAAGGGTTCGGCTTCTGCGGAAGGCTATACTGTTGACGGTGTGGCTTTGAATCTCAGTGAAAAAGACCAGAAGTGGAGCGGCATCGACAGTCTTTAAGATCTGATGTCTTTCCGGAAATCTATCACCAGGAAGTGAAATCATGAGTGAAAAACAGGAAATGACCATTGAGGAGATCCGTCAAAAGCAGTTGGCGATTACGGATTATATTGATTCTGTCTGTGAAAAGGCAGGACTTCATTATTCCTTATCTTACGGCACGCTTCTTGGTGCGGTCCGCCATAAAGGCTTCATTCCCTGGGATGATGATCTTGATGTCATGATGGTAAGGAAGGACTACGAGGCATTTATCAAAGCCGTGAAATCCGATAACAACCCGAATTTCCATCTTCTTTATCAGGAGAATACATGGTTTCCCTGGGTAAAGATCATCGCTTCTGATACATATATTATCGAGAGAGATGATTACCATATCAAAGACTATGGCATCTGGGTCGATGTTTTTCCTTACGATGAAGTACCGGATCCGAATATCAAAGAAGCCGAGCGTTTTCACAAGAAGTACAATACACTTTTGCGAATGGCCAAGATCCGGGCTCTCGGCTACGAAAACGTGAAGAGAAGAAGTGCGCTCTCGGCCTTCCTCTTTGTCATCACACATACATTACTTCTTCCGTTTCCATATAATTATTTCGGAAAGAAAGTAGATAAGCTTGCTCAGAAGTATAACGGAAAGAATACCGGTTATATTGCCTATTCCGGTTCTGAGACGGTGAAACAGAAGTCAATACGTCCACAGGTTTTCGAAGGCACTGTCCGTCTGCCGTTTGAGGACCGGAATTACGTATGTATCAAGCAGTTTGATGAGTATCTGACCTCGATTTACGGGGACTATATGACTCCGCCTTCAAAAGCAAATCAGACGACCGATCATTCCTATCAGGCTTTTTTTCGATAATTTTGCAACAGATTTGCGATATACCTCGTCTTTATACTGAAAAGGGCTTTGTAAGTGATGTTTTAGTCATTTGCAATCTCTTAAATTATGGAATAGTATATATAAGCACCATAATTAGCAATAAATCTTGTGGTTTATTTGGAGGAGAAGTAGAATGGAAAATCGTTCTGAAATCACGAATGTTGAATTGGAAAAGAGCAAAGTCATTATTTCCAAGATCAACGACTATTACTATAAGAAGATGGTCGGACAGACCCGCCTTGGCTGGTCGCTTCTGATTGCCATCATTTCCAACGGACATATTCTGTTGGAGTCTGTACCGGGTCTTGCAAAGACAACCGCGGCAAAAACACTGACTGATGCCGTGAATGGTAAATTCTCCCGTATCCAGTGTACCCCGGACCTTCTGCCGAGTGATATCATCGGTACACAGATCTTTAACTACACCACAAATACATTTGAAACCAAGCTTGGTCCTGTATATGCGAACTTTGTTCTCCTCGATGAGATCAACCGAAGCAGTGCAAAGACCCAGAGTGCTATGCTGGAAGTCATGCAGGAGCATCAGACCACGATCGGCGGTTATAACTACGCGATGCCGAAGATCTTCACGGTTATTGCAACCCAGAACCCGATCGAGCAGGAAGGTACGTATCTTCTTTCCGAAGCCCAGCTTGACCGTTTCCTTATTAAAGAGAAGATCGATTACCCGAATAAGGACGAGGAATTCGAGATCCTGAACCGTATCGAGAAAGATGTATTCTCCAAGTCGGAAGCAGTGGTTGAACTTGAAGATGTATATTTCCTGCAGCAGATGGCGAAGAAAGTCTATCTGGATGATTCCATTAAGAAGTACATTATCGATATTGTCAGTGCGACAAGAAAGCCGGCCGAGGTCATCGGCAAGGATCTGGCAGAGTACATCACACTGGGTTCCAGTACCCGTGGCTGTATCTCTCTGATGGAAGTATCCAAAGCGGTTGCGCTGATCAACGGCAGAAGCTATGTCACACCGGATGACGTTAAGACATTGATCCACAGTGTTCTTCGTCACCGTATTTCCCTGAACTTTGCCGCTGTGGCAGATGGTGTCACAGAAGAGCAGATCATTGACAGAATCGTAGGAGCTATTGCCACACCATGATCTTGGATTATATAACCAAAATCCGAGCCAATATCTCGATTCATACGAATATCAAGGCAACCAGTATCCTGGACGGATCTTATAATTCTGTATTCATGGGTCGAAGTCTGAATTTCGAAGATCTTCGTGAGTATATCCCGGGTGACAATATCCGTGATATCGACTGGAAAGCCTCTTCGCGAAGCCGTATGCTTCTTGTAAAGCGCTATGTGGCGGAAAAGAAGCATAACATCATGATCGTATTTGATTCCGGTGCGAAGATGAATGCCCAGACGAGTACTCTGCAGGATAAGAAGGATGTGGCGATCTATACAGCCGGTACACTGGCTTACCTTGCCTATTCCAATGGCGATTTTGTTGGTTCGATGTATAACATTGACGGGAAGATGCGCTTTTTCCCGCTTCGGACACGTCTTTACGATATCGAGCATTTCCTGGCTTCCTACGATAAGGATGTACAGAAATCCAAAAAGTCGGATCTGAATAAGACACTCGAATATCTGATGAAGAATTTCCGGAGAAAAATGGTCGTGTTCGTGATCACTGACCAGAAGGGAACATCGACTGTGTCGCAGCAGGTTCTGAAGAAACTGATGTGCCAGCACGATATCCTCTTTATTCATGTAAATGATGCTGACCTTTCCGGTGCCCATTCCTTCCGAGTCGAGAAGGAACGGTATCTGCCGCGTTTCTTAACAGAAGACAAGAAGCTGCAGAAAATGGAAAAAGAGATGAAAGAAAAAATGCTGAAGGAAAACGAGAAAATGCTGATGCACCATGCGATCCTTTCTACGGAGATCTCCAGCAAGGAGGAGGTAACAAATGGGATCACTGATCTTTTACAAAGACACCGATTTGCCAATATCCGTTGATCTTCAGGACCCGTTTTCCTATAACCTCCGCTTATTTATCATCTTAAGCGCGATAACGGTCGCTTCCATCATTGCTCTTATTGCGGTCTTTCTGATCCGTAAGAAGATGAAGCCTGCTGTTAAGAAGGTAGAGAAGATCCCGGTCTTTAAGCCGAAGGCTCCGGCGGAAGCCCAGAAGGAGTATCTGGCTAAGATCGATGCAATTGAACAGAAATATAAAAACGGCACTTTCGATGTGCGTACAACACATCTTGAGCTGTCTGCCGTTGTGCGTATGTTTGTACATGACGTAACGGGAATCGAAGCGCAGAATTTCTCTTTGAATGAACTGAAAGAGAAGAACGTCTATCAGATCAGTGGGCTGATCGAGGAGTTCTATGCGCCTGAATTCGCGCAGCGTACGGATAAAGAGACGATGGATTCGATCTCGGATGCAAGGAAGGTGATCTTAACATGGAAATAATGAATCCATATACGATCTATATCGGCATCCCGGTGGTCGTGGTTTTAGCGCTCATTACGTTTGGCTTCAGAAAGAAGTTTAAAGATGGACGTAAAGTGGCCAACACGGAAGATATTGAGAAGACGAAGTACTTCAGAAGAAGACTTCTGGAATACCGTATCTTCAGTGTCACAGTGATTGTCAGCCTGGTTCTGGCATTGTCGATCGTTATGTGTATCCTGGCCCGTCCGTTCCGCTCCAAGCAGAATATTACGGAGATCCATAACCGTGATATTTTCCTTTGCCTGGATACTTCCGGATCCATGTTCGAAGTAGATCTGGAAGTCTGTGAAAGACTGAAGGATTTTGTTATGGGACTTCAGGGTGAGCGCTTTGGTATTACGATCTTTAACTGTCAGACAGTTACACTGGTTCCGCTGACTACAGATTATGAGTATATTATTGAAGTCCTTGACCAGATCGAGGAAGCCTGCCGGATCGCGATCGATGTATTGGAAAACGGCAGCTATTACGATAGCGAAGAGTATGCCCAGTATCAGTACATTATTGATGGTACGATCACATATGATTACGAATCCGGATCTTCTTTGATCGGTGACGGCCTGGCATCGACTGTATTCCAGTTCCCGGGTGTGAAGGATGATGATTCCCGTACCCGTGTTATTCTTCTGGCGACGGATAACGAGCTGTGGGGTGAGCCTTTCGTACAGCTTGATGAGGCGGCCGCGATCTGTAAGAAGTATGGTGTCAAGGTATTTGCCGCAGCGCCTGAATATGTAGTTGATTACGATGGATATAAGGCAGCAGTCGAGAGCACCGGTGGAAAGCTTTTCACCCTTGCTTCGAAGACCATGGCCAAAGACATCATTAAAGAAGTTGAAAAGACGGAGACCTCTGTGATCTACAAGAGTGAAGTACAGATCACCGAGTTCCCGGAAAAACTGGTTGGCGGTGTGACCATCGCACTGCTGATCTATTTTGCAGCAAGTAGAAGGATCAAGTTATGAAGATACATCCGATTATCCCAATCTGGCTCATGGCGGTCGTTTGCGTGGGCATGCTGGTGATGAAGCGTAAAGGAGTCTGGAATTTTATCCGCCAGATCCTTATCGTAGCACTTCTTTTTGCCATCAATCTTCGTATTATGGTCTTTTCCCATGATGTGCCGAAAACGGTAATGAATATCGACGTTCTTCTGGTCGTAGATGACTCTATGAGTATGCTGGCGGAAGATTTTGACGGGGAAGGCCGACGGATCGATGCGGTGAAGGAAGACTGCGAATACATTATGGACAAGATGGATGGATGCCAGTTCTCCCTTATTTCTTTCGGAAACTACGCATATCGCCTGGCTCCGTTTACCAGTGATAAAGATATCGTACTGACTGCTCTGGAGCATTTGGAAGGCCAGACACAGTACTATGCACAGGGAACTTCACTGAATTTGCCATTTCCGGTTATGCTGGATGCATTAAAAAAGAATCAGGAACGGGACAAAGATCGAGTCCAAATCGTCTTTTTCTTTAGTGATGGTGAAATCACGAGTAAAAACGAGAAGCTGGGATCCTATGCCGATGCCGAGGAATACATTGTTTCCGGCGCGGTTCTGGGTTACGGCACAGAGGAAGGCGGTAGAATGAAGGTATTAAGTTACGAGGGAGACTACGGTGAACGCTTCTATATGAAGACCCGTGGCGCCGATGGCTATACAGATTACGCCCTGTCGAAGATCGATGAGGATAATCTGAAGTCCATTGCAGATGATCTGGGTGTGGAGTATTACCACATTGAGTCTCCTACGGATATGCGGGATATTGTTTCCAATCTGATGGATGAGCTTGATGAATATGCCACATCGGGAGAAAGTGGAACAGAAGGCTATTCTGAGACCTATTACTGGTTTGCGATTCCGCTGGCGGCCCTTCTGGTCTATGACCTGATTTACTACAAGAGGAGATTGCGTGAATGAAAAAGAATATCATTATCATCTGTTATTCGGTTGTTCTGGTGGTCCTTTTCAAACTGGCATTTACTTTCGGTTACAATGAGTGGGTCATCTCCAAGTATGAAGAAGAGGATTATTCCGAAAACTTCTCTTTGCTTGAAATGTTTAATGTAAATGAGCCGTACATCGTCTACTACAACAATGGTAACGTTATGTACCAGCGCATGGATTACGAAGCAGCCATCGAGTATTATGAAAAAGCACTGGCCAATAACCCGCCGGAAGGAAAGGAATGTCCGATCCGTATCAATCTGGCTCTGGCCAAACTGGCTCTTCTGGAAGATGACTGGCTTTCTGAGGAAAAGATCGAGGATTCCATCGAACTTCTGGAAGAATGCCTGGATATTCTTTCTGAGGACGAATGTGCCACCGAAGATGGAGATGGTCATGACAACCGTGCCCAGCGTCTTTATGACGAGATCAAGGAACTTCTGGATCAGGCAGAGCAGGAACAGCAGCAGCAGGAAGAATCCAAGCAGCAGGAATCCCAGCAGAATTCTGATGATTCCAACTCTGATTCTAATAATTCCGATAATTCCGATAATTCCGACCAGTCTAATAATTCGGATGAGTCTTCCGAGAATTCCGACGGTTCTGACAGCAGCGGTGACGAAGAGTCCAGAAAAGCTTCTGAGTCTGAAAGAGAGGCTTCGGAGAGTCAGCGTCAGGATGAGATCGAATCTGAGATGTCCCAGCGTATGGATAAGTCCAACGATCAGCGCCAGGAAGAAAGAAGAAAGAATATCCAGCAGGGTGAAGAATGGAACTGGAATTATGATGACCAGCCCGTATGGTAATTTTTCTGTTGCGTTTTTGAAGTCATTGGATTATCATCTTAACAGTGTATCCTTTAAGTCTGTTCCCGAGAGAGCAGGAAGGTCATGTGTGTAAGAGTATTTCTTCCGAAGAAGGGACGCCTTCTTTAGAACCCATATATTGCAGCATAACGGCTTTTAGGATACCGGAAGGTAGCTTGAAAGCCGTTTTTTTCGGCTTTCTTACGCAAGGAAGGAGTGGTGATTTGTGAAAGAATTTCATGAGAAGACAGTCCTTATGGATGAGCAGGGCATTTCCAGAGCGATCATTCGTATTGCCCATGAGATCATCGAAAAAAATAAGGGACTGGAGAACGTTGCACTGATCGGCATCCAGAGAAGAGGTGTCCCTATGGCGGACCGTATTGCCAAGATCCTCGAAGAGGTAGAAGGCAAAAAGCCGGATGTAGGAATCCTGGATATTACGTTTTATCGCGATGATCTAAGCACTCTGGCAGCGCACCCGGTAGTTAACGGAACGGCACTGCATTTTAATATCAATGATAGGAAAATCGTCTTGGTCGATGATGTCCTTTTTACCGGAAGAACGGTACGGGCGGCGATCGAGGCGATTTTTGATATGGGAAGACCGGCCTGCATCCAGCTGGCCACACTGGTGGATCGTGGACACAGACAGCTTCCGATCCGCTCGGATTATGTCGGTAAGAACGTGCCGACCTCGACAAACGAAATGGTTCAGGTCATGTTCTCGGAAATCGATGGATGCGATAAAGTGGTACTTTGCGAAGAGGTGAAACATGGGACTGAAGAATAAAGACCTGCTTGGTTTGAAGCAGCTTACGGCGGAAGAGATCATGGAGATACTTGATACCGCCAAAATGATGAAGATGGTACTGACTTCCGGAAATAAAAAGACATCCCATCTTCAGGGAAAATCGGTAGTTACGCTTTTTTATGAAAACAGTACAAGAACACGCCTTTCATTTGAACTGGCTTCGAAGTATATGGGTTCGGCAAGCGCGAATATTTCCACCTCCGGAAGTTCTGTAAATAAGGGCGAATCTCTTCTTGATACTGCCAGAACGATTGATATGATGGCGACGGATATCATCATCATACGCCACAGCCAGTCCGGTGCACCGCACTATCTGGCCCCGCGTGTCAAAGCGTCGATCGTAAATGCCGGTGATGGTATGAATGAACATCCGACCCAGGCTCTTCTGGATATGTTTACTCTCTATGAAAAATACGGCCATATCGATGGCCTGAAAGTCGCCATCTGCGGTGACTTGTATCACAGCCGCGTCGTTCGAAGCAACGTGATCGGACTTACCAAACTCGGTGCAACGGTGAGTGTTGCAGGACCGAGGACAATGGTTCCTGTCGGACTTGATCAGATGGGCTGTACCGTCTGCCGGTCTGTTTCAGAAGCCGTGAAAGATGCCGATGCGGTTATGGGCCTCCGCGTACAGCTTGAGCGCCAGCAGAAGTCTCTGTTCCCCTCGGTTGCGGAATATTCCAGATTCTATTCTATCTCCGAGGATGTTCTGAAGCTCGCAAAGCCGGGTGCGTATCTGCTTCATCCGGGTCCGTGTAATCACGGTGTAGAACTTCCGACATGTGTATATGACTGTGACCAGTCTGTGATCAATGAACAGGTTACGAATGGTGTCGCAGTTCGAATGGCAGTTTTATACTTACTGATGGCAAGGAGAAACCAGAATGAACAGAATTGAGATTAAGAATGTAAAGAAGTTTGATACCGATGAGAAGGTATCGATCTATATCGAAAACGGAGTCTTTGTGGACAGTTTGTCTTCTGAGGCCGAGAAAGTGATCGAGGGAGAAGGACTGACTGTATTTCCGGGCCTTGTGGATATGCACTGTCATCTTCGTGAACCGGGCTTTGAATACAGAGAAGACATCAAGACCGGTACCGCAAGTGCCGCCAAAGGCGGATTTTCCAGTGTGTGCTGCATGCCGAACACGAATCCGGTATGCGATAACGCAGCGGTTGTGGAAGGCATTTTGAGAAAGGCGGAACTGGTCGGTTCCTGTAATGTATTCCCCATTGGTGCAGCAAGTAAAGGCCTTGCCGGAAAAGAGATCTCCGAAATGGGACTTATGAAGGAAGCGGGAATCGTTGCCGTATCTGATGACGGTAAGCCGATCGCTACCGCCAATCTTCTGAAAAAGGTCCTGGAGTATGCTTCTGACTTTGACATCCCGGTATTAAATCACTGTGAAGAAATGTCGATTTCAGAGGGCGCCATGAACGAAGGTGCGATCTCCACCTCTCTGGGTCTTCGCGGAATCCCGGCTATTGCCGAGGAGATCATGATCTCAAGAGATATACAGACAGCGGAGTATCTGGATATGCCGATCCATATCTGCCATGTCAGCACGGCGAGAGGAATCGACATAATCAGGCAGGCAAAAAAGCGCGGTGTGAAAGTCACCTGTGAAACTTGCCCGCACTACTTCTCCCTGACAGAAGAAGCTTGTGTCAACTACGATACGAACTTTAAGATGAATCCGCCGCTTCGTACTGAAAAGGACCGACTGGCTGTCATCGAAGGTCTGAAAGACGGAACGATCGACTGTATCGTAACCGATCACGCACCGCATCACATCGATGAAAAGGATATCGAATTCTCTCTGGCAAATAATGGCATCATCGGATTTGAAACTGCCTTTGCAGTCGGATATACTTATCTGGTGAAGCCGGGCTATCTGACCCTTTCTGAACTTACAGAAAAGATGACGGTAAATCCGTCTAAGATCTTGAAACTCGGAAGAGGAACTCTGGATACCGGCATGCCGGCAGATCTGATGCTGGCAGATCTTGGTGCTTCCTTCGTCTACACAAAGGAAGAGATCTTAAGTAAAGCTACGAACTCGCCTTATATCGGAAATACACTGGACGGACGAGTAAAGCTTACGATTACAGGAGGAAAAATCACTTATGATGAACTTTGCTGACAGACTTCTTGATCGGATCAGTGCGTGCCAGAACCCGACCGTAATGGGTCTTGATCCGAAACTGGATTATCTTCCGGAAGAAATGATTTCCAAGTTTAAGGGAAAGAGCTCTGATCCGAAAGAGGACACAGCTGAGGCGATATTTGAATATAACCGGCTTCTGATCGATGCTGTATACGATCTGATCCCTGCCATCAAGCCGCAGTTTGCCTACTATGAGATGTACGGACTTTGCGGTCTTTCCGCACTTTCCAGAACCATTTCCTATGCAAAAGAAAAGGGCATGCTGATCATTGCGGATGCCAAGAGAAATGATATCGGCACCACAGCAACGGCTTATGCCAATGCGATCATCGGTGAGACGAAGGTCATTGATGAGAGTACTTCGGCTATGTTTGACTGCGATTGCGTAACTGTCAACGGCTATCTGGGAATTGACGGCATCAAGCCTTTCCTGGATGTGGCAAAAGAAAAAGGTAAGGGCCTGTTTATTCTGGTGCGCACCTCGAATCCTTCTGCGGGTGATCTTCAGGATCTGAAACTGGAAGACGGACGTCTGGTATTTGAGGCGATGGCCGAGCATGTTGAGAACTGGGGTAAAGACCTTATCGGTGAATCCGGATTCAGTTCCGTAGGTGCCGTAGTTGGCGCGACATGGCCGGAGCAGGCAGTAAAAGCGAGAAGCATTATGCCTCATGCTTTGATCCTGGTGCCGGGATATGGCGCTCAGGGCGGTTCAGGCAAAGATGCGGTCGCTTCCTTCGTAAACGGTAAGGGCGGTATCGTAAATGCATCCCGCTCTCTGATGTGTGCATGGAAGAAGAGAGAAGACATTTCTCCTATGGAAGTGACGGATATGGTCGGTCCTTCCGGCGAAAAGCTTCTCGGTTTCCAGAAAGCAACCAGAGAAGAAGCGCTGCGCATGCGTGATGATTTGAACTCTGCACTGGCATCTGTGTAAGAAAAGGATTCCGGAACATGAAAAACGAGTATTCCATTACATTAGTAAAGAAAGAGGTCTTAGGTCCGTCCTGCGCGGTCCTGACCTTTGCCTGTCCGGAAATCGCCGGATCCGGCCGCCCCGGACAGTTCATCAATCTGTCCTGCGATCATTTTCTGAAACGTCCTTTCGGCATTATGTGCACGGATAAAGAAAAAGGAACCTTTTCCATCGGTGTACGAAAAGTCGGAAAAGGTACAGATATGATCCTGAAAGCAGAAGAAGGAGATAAGTTTACGGTTTTAGGCCCGTTAGGAAACGGTTTCGATTTTTCCGATGTCCGGAAGCTGCTTCTGATCGGTGGCGGAACCGGTATTTTCCCGATCTTCTTTGCGGCACAGTATGCGAAAGAAAAGGGCATTCCCTGTAAAGTCGTAAACGGATACAGAAGTAAAAGCGATGCCTTCCTTTATGACCGTTTCTCCTGCACGTGCAGTGATTTTCAATGCACCACTGATGCCGGAGATCTGGGCACCAAAGGAAATGTCATGGCTTATCTGGATACAATGAACGAATCTGACCTTTCGGATGCCACTGTGATGGTGGTAGGCCCGGGGATCATGATGCGGAAAGTATCTGAATGGGCAAAAGAAAAAGGCCTTCGCTGTTATGT
This sequence comes from Oscillospiraceae bacterium, assembly GCA_902802325.1. Taxonomy (GTDB): domain Bacteria; phylum Bacillota; class Clostridia; order Saccharofermentanales; family Saccharofermentanaceae; genus Scatonaster. The sequence goes on from CADCLV010000002.1 coordinate 69,353, forward strand.
TTCTCTTGAGCAGCGTATGGCTTGCGGAATCGGCGCTTGTCTGGTCTGTGTATGTAAGATCAAGGCAGAGCAGGAGGGAAAAGAATTTGTCCACAAGCGCTGCTGTAAAGACGGCCCGGTATTTCTTTCCGAGGAGGTGATCTGGTGAGTATTTCTGTAAAAGTCGGTGAGGTTTCCCTGAAAAACCCGATCATCCTGGCTTCCGGTACATGTGGATTCGGAAGAGAACTTTCTGAATACATGGATCTTTCCAGATTGGGCGCACTTTCTTCAAAAGGATTAACGCTTCTTCCACGTGACGGAAATCAGGGTGTGCGTGTGGCTGAGACACCTTCCGGTATGCTCAATTGTGTCGGACTTCAAAATCCGGGCGTAGATGCGTTTTTGGAAACAGAACTGGATTATATGGTCAATTCCGGTTCTGGTGTTGTCGTCAATGTGGCCGGCCATTCTAACGAAGACTACATTTCTATGGTGGAAAAACTCGATCCGTATAAAGAGAAGATCGATGCGCTGGAACTGAATTTTTCCTGCCCGAATGTTAAGGAAGGCTGTATGGTTATCGGCTCTTCTCCGAAAGCGATTGAAGCCCTGGTCAGTGACCTGAGAAAGAGGACCACTCTGCCCCTTTGGGTCAAGCTGACACCGAATGTCACCTCTATTTCCGAAACTGCAAAAGGCGCGGAAGCAGGCGGTGCGGACGCAGTCGTTGCAATCAATACGATGTTGGGTATGGCTATTGATATCCGTACCAGAAGACCGCTTTTGCATAATAACACCGGCGGATTATCCGGCCCTTGCGTAAAGCCGGTAGCGCTTCGTATGGTCCATGATATTTATTCTGCCGTAAAGATCCCGGTAGTGGGCTGTGGCGGTGCCAGTACGTATGAAGATGTTCTGGAGTTCATGATCGCCGGCGCGTCCGCGGTCGAACTTGGCACGATCTCACTGGTTCATCCGACAAGACCGGTTGAGATCGTTGATGATCTGGAAAAATATTGTCAGGATAACGGTATTGAAGAGTTATCTTCTTTGACCGGAACATTAGAACTTTGGAGGTAATTGTCTTTATGAAAACCATTGCGGATTATTTGTTTGCAACCCATGCGCTTCGTGTCAGTGATCCGGAGAAGCCGTTCTGGTACGCTTCCGGTACACTTGGTCCTTTCTATGTAAATACGCATTTTCTTATCGAGTCGGAAGAGAAGGCAAATGAACTTCTCGAAAAGATCGAAAAAGCAGCAGCCGGAAACCGTGAACTGTTCCTTCAGTCGATCCTGGATTTTGTTAAGACACAGTATGAGACTTCCGAGTCCTATAAGATGGTCATTGACCTGATCGTGGCAAAAGCCAAAGAGCTTTCTTTCGACTTTATCTCCGGCGGTGAGCGTCGTGATTTCTTCTTCTCCCTGATGCCGGCATATCTCCTTGGAAAGCCGCATCTGAGCATTTTTAAAGATGGAGAGACCTGGTTCTCGGAAGAGGTTTCCGGTAAGGCTGTCAAGGTCGAGGGAGATGTGCTTTCAGGTAAGACCTCGCTTCACATTGCGGACCTGATCACAGAAGCTTCCAGCTATACCAATGCCTGGATCCCATCGATCCGTGGTGTAGGTGCGGCCATCACCGATACGATTGCCGTGATCGACCGTCTGCAGGGCGGACGTGAGAACCTGGCAAAAGAAGGGGTCAATATGTATACTTTCGCCAAGATCGAACTGCCGCTCTTTGATGAAGCAGTCGAGAAAGGTATCCTGACTTCTGCACAGAGAGATATGGTGGCACATTTCATGGAAAGCCCCATCGGTTATATGAAAGCTTTCTTAGAGGCACATCCGGACTTCATCGATTCCCAGATCGCGCTTGGCGGAAAGCCGAAGCAGCGTGCGGAATTGGCGATCTCCCGCGGATATGTTCCTGGAAGAAGCTGAGTTTTCTTTTCTATGCAAAAAGCACGTGTACGTGAATATATCACATCGAATCTTCGTATTCCGGTGACCATCACCTATGGAAAGCGAAGACGCTTAAAGATCACTTTAGACGAGACAGGGAAGGTGCTGGCCTATGCGCCGCTTTCCCTGTCTCTTCGTGATATAGATCGTTTTGTGGAAAGTAATACGGAATGGATCGAAAAGCATCGGAAAAAGCTGTCTGAAAGAATACAGCTTTCTCCCATCGATCCCCTGGAGCAGAAACGGAAAGCCAGGATCATAAAAGCCCGTGCCAGTGCATTTCTAGCCGTATACGACGGAAAAAAGCCGGCAAGGATCTTCGTGCGGAATATGACTTCCCGGTGGGGGTCTTGTTCCAGTAACGGGAATATCTCATTAAATGTCTATCTTCTTGATGTGGAGCCGGAACTGTTTGATTATGTTCTGATCCATGAATTATCCCACTTATATCACATGAATCATTCCGCTGCGTTCTGGGCGCAGGTCTCGAAATACTGCCCCGAATACAAGGAATGCAGAAAGAAATTACGGATCTATCAGATCCCGAAAAAATAAACCTGATAAGGGAAACCTTTTTCAGGCGGTTGAATAAAAAAGCACAATTCGATATACTGAAATTGTTGAATTTTCAATAGATTTGACGGTAATTCTGAAATCGAGGATCGCTAACTATGAAGAACATTCCTTTATATGAAGTACGGCATATCGAAGATCTTCGTGACATGCTCAAGCAGAGTGTTGAGCTGTACGGAGATCTTCCTCTTTTTTACTATAAGAAAGTCAAGGGCGGACAGTACGAGTATTACACGTTCAATGAATATAACAAAGCTGTTCAGGCCATGGGTACGGGCCTTTCCCATCTTTGCGGACTGGGCTCCCGTATTGCGATCCTGGCAGAAACCAGATATGAGTGGTATGTTTCCTACTTAGCAACCACCAACGGAACCGGAATCGTAGTTCCTCTGGATAAAGAACTTCCTCCGGAAGAAGTGGCCAGCTGTCTGAACCGTGCCGAGGTTACCTGCCTGATCTATTCTTCTTCCAAGCAGAAGGTCGTTGATGAGATCCGTGATCAGATCCCGACTGTAAAGACCTTTATCTGCATGGATAAGACAGATAAAGAGGATACTTACTATTTCTACGATGTGCTTAATGACGGCCAGAAGAAACTGGATTCCGGCGACCGTCTCTTTCTGGATGCGCCGATCGACAGAGAAGCTATGACGATCCTTCTTTTTACCAGTGGTACCACAGATCAAAGTAAGGCCGTTATGCTTTGCCAGAAGAATGTCTGCAAAAACCTGGAAGGTATGTGTTCCATGCTGTATATCGATCAGAATGATATGTTCCTTTCGGTCCTTCCTTTGCATCACACCTACGAGTGTACCTGCGGATTCCTCTGTCAGGTCTATCGTGGTTCTCATATCGCCATCTGTGAAGGACTTCGTTATATCGTTCCGAATATGCAGGAGTCCCATGTATCCATTATCCTCGTCGTGCCGCTGATGCTGGAGAAATTCCATAAGAGCATTATGGCCAAGGCAAAAGCCACGAAGAAGATGGCCAGAAAATTTGAATTCGGTAGAAAACTCTGCCGGTTCCTCCTGTTCTTTGGTATCGATAAGAGAAGAAAGGTCTTTAAACAGGTCCATGACACATTTGGCGGCAACCTCCGTATGATCATTTCCGGCGGTGCGCCGATCGATCCGCAGATCATGCAGGATATGCAGGATATGGGCTTTGGTTGCGTGCAGGGATATGGCCTTACTGAGTGTGCGCCGATCCTGGCTTTGAACCGTGACTGTGATTTCAATAACCGGGCTGCAGGTCTTCCACTTCCGGACGTGGATGTTCAGGTCATCGATAAAGATGAGAACGGCATCGGTGAGTTTATTGCCAAGGGCGATAACGTCATGATGGGCTACTATAAAAACGAGGAAGCCACGAAAGAAGCTTTGGATGAAAAGGGCTATTACCACACAGGTGACCTGGGTTACATCGATAAAGACGGTTTCTGCATTATTACCGGCAGAAAGAAGAACGTGATTATCGCGAAAAACGGTAAGAACGTTTTCCCGGAAGAAATCGAGACTCAGCTTTGCATGTCGGATCTGGTTGAAGAATGTCTGGTTTCCGGCGAAGAAGAAAATGATGATATTATCCTGACCTGTACTGTCTTCCCGAATATGGAAGAAGTGAAGAAGATTCTGGGAAATAATCCGGATGACGACGCGGTTCAGAAACTCATCGAAGATGAGGTGGCGAAGGTCAACAAGAATCTGGTGAACTATAAGCATATCAAGCGTGTTGTTCTCAGAGACACGGAGTTTGACAAGACCACCAGTAAGAAGATCCGCCGTAAGTATAAGTCGTAATACGGCTAAAAAAGAAAAACGATTAGATCAGGGGGCAGTTTTCATGCTATCAGATGTAAGCATAAGCAGGATCCTCACCGCTGCGCTATGCCACGGCGGTGATTTTTCCGAGGTGTATATTGAGCGGAGTAAATCCTCTTCGATTTCACTTTTAAATGGTGTTGTGGAGGGAACTTCTTCCAATCTTATATGTGGTATCGGTATCCGGATCTTGGAAGGGGACAAGTGTGTCTATGTGTATTCCAATGATCTGCAAAATGAAGAGAAGCTGATCCGGATGGCTAAAGAGGCATCTGCGTCTCTTTCTGAAGTGCCGGGTGGACGTACGATCTATCTGAAACCGATGATCAACTACACTTCCCAGAAGTGTGAGATCCATCCGACTTCGGTATCCAAGGCCGAGAAGATCCTGAAATTAAGAAAGGCGGCGGAGACAGCATCGAACTATTCATCGCTGATCACCCAGACTTCTGCCAGCACCGCTGATGTGGAAAAGGATGTGTGGATCGCCAATTCCGACGGTCTTTATGTTCAGGATACGCGCTGCCGTACGCGCCTTATGATCCAGGCAATCGCCAGTTCCGGAAATAACAAGGAATATGGGTATTTCGGTCCTGGTTCCGGAGAAGGATATGAGTTCTTTGAAAGATATGATCTGGATGCTTCTGCAAGGGAAGCGGCCCGGATCGCAGCAACGATGATCGATGCCAAACCCTGTCCTTCCGGAAAAATGCCGGTGGTACTCGGAAACGGGTTTGGCGGGGTGATTTTCCACGAAGCCTGCGGACACGCGCTGGAAGCAACTGCTGTGGGAATCAAGGCTTCCTGCTTCACGGATATGGAAGGAAAGCAGATCGCAAGTTCTATCGTGAATGCTTTTGACGATGCCCGTATCGCGAAAGAATGGGGAAGCTATGAGGTGGACGATGAAGGCACGCCCTCTCAGACGACCCAGCTCATTAAGGATGGTATCCTCAATAGTTATCTTATCGATAAGATCGGAAGCCGCCGGATGAATGTGGCTTCAACAGGCTGCGCGAGACGAGAGAGCTATACTTATTCGCCCACATCCCGTATGTCGAACACTTTCATTGCCAACGGCGAAACTGATCCGAAAGACATTATCGCGGATACGGAATACGGCCTTTATTGTGCCAATATGGGTGGCGGTTCTGTGGATACGGCCACAGGTGAATTCAATTTTGCCGTAAATGAAGCTTATGTTATCCGTAACGGAAAAGTCTGCGAGCCGGTTAAGGGCGCAACTCTAGTCGGAAAAGGAAACGATGTCCTGATGAATATTGACCGTGTCGGAAACGACCTGAAACTTGCTCAGGGCATGTGCGGATCGGAAAGCGGTACCATTCCGGTGGATGTAGGCCAGCCTACGATCCGCGTTCAGGATATTACAGTTGGCGGTCAGGCATAAAGGAGTAGATATGGATAACAAAATCAAAGAATTTGTTGAAAAGCTCTTCTCCGAAGCGGGGAAAGCCGGTTTTGAAGAATATGAAGTTTATTTTGGCTCGGATAACAGTATCGGAGTTTCTGTCCGGGAAGGAAAAGTCATTCAGTATGAGAATTCCGATATGGCAGCACTTTCTTTCCGTGGCCTTTATCAGGGACAGATGGGCTATTCCTTCACAGAGGATTTCAGCGAGGAGCAGATCCCGTTTTTGCTCGAACAGGCCAAAGATAACTGTAAGGTGCTGGAATTAAAAGAATCCGTAACCGTCTATGAAGGTGATAAAGAATATCCGGAATATAGCGGTTTCAGCGAAGATCTGACTCAGCTCCGTTATGAAGAGATGGCGAATATGGCGCTTGAACTGGAAAAGAAGCTTCTGGCCTATGATTCGCGTATCGAAGCGGTGGATGACTGCTGCGTGGACTATGGCTACGCCGAGATCCTGATCCGCAATTCCAAGGGAATGCAGTGTTTTGCTGCAGATAATGGCATGGGTGTGTATGTCGGATGCCGTGCTAAAGAAAATGAGGATGTGCAGACCTACGGAAAATCCTGGTCATTCATGAAAAGAAGCGACTTTGACGTGGACTACTGTGCCAAATATGTAGGGGAGCACGTTATTGCTAAGCTTGGCGCAAAGCCGGTTCCTTCGGTAAAGACACCTGTTGTTCTGGATAAGGTGGCCGCCCGTGCGCTTCTTGCCTCTTTCACAGGTTCATTTTCAGCAGAAGCCATGCAGAAAGGACTTTCCCGTCTTGCGGGAAAAGTCGGTGAACGTATTGCCAATGAAAAGATCACGATCATTGACGAAGGCATGATCGGAAATAGCCCTCTTTGCATACCTTTTGATTCGGAAGGTGTGGGCGCCAAGCGCACTGTTGTAGTGGATAAAGGTATTTTCGTTTCTCCACTTCATAACCGGAAAACTGCGCTGGTTGACGGTGTGGAAAGCACCGGTAACGGTTTTAGAGGAAGCGCGAAAGGATCCTTAGGTGTATCTCCGACGAATTTCCATTTAGAAAATGGTACGGCTTCGCTGGAAGAACTTTTCAGCAAGATGGGAAATGGTGTCTATATTACGTCGGTGGCCGGACTTCATGCCGGAATCAACGGTGTTTCCGGTGACTTTTCCTTGATGGCCGAAGGCTTCACTGTGGAAAACGGAAAAGTAGGACGTCCTGTAAATCAGATCACGATCGCCGATAATTTCTTTGAAATGCTGATGAAGATCGATACATTGGGAAATGACGTGGATTATTATGCAAACGATGCAGGACACGTGCAATCTCCGTGTCTTCTGATTCCTGATGTATCCGTTTCCGGAGAGTGATAAAGAATTTACAGGATCGTCGGATTTCTGTGGTTTTTATCCGCCCGTCTTTTCTTAAGGAGTTTTACGAAGAAGACGAGAATCAGAATGAGGACGGTACAAAGAAGAAGAATGACCAGCGTTGTCAGAAGCATACTCTGCAGGCTGGTTTTTTCTTTCTGCTCTGCTTTTCCGGTTTCCTGTACCGGCATATCCTTATCGACGATCGTAATGACCAGATACCCGAGCGTATAGGTCTCGTTATTGGCAAAACGTCGGACGATAGGCAGACGGAAAGACTGGATCTGCTCTTTCGGGTCGATGGCTAAAGAAGAGAGGTCCACTTCGTTACTGTATCCGCTGTTGGCCAGTTCAAAGAAGGTGGAATAGTATTCCAGATGTTCGATCCGCGTTTCCGAGATCACAAGATTCGTGTCCTTGATCGCTGCATTGATCTTATCGGTACACTGGTTGACTGCACCCTCAAATTCGGAAGGATATACCATTGTGGTGGTGTAGTTGGTAAAACAGTAATCGAACAAGGATGCCAGAATCTCATAGCGGGTCTCGGCATTGTCTGCGCCCATGAGGATACCGATCAGACGCCTGCCTTCTTTTTCGGCGCCGGCAATGATCGTATAGCCGGCCATATCGGAATAACCCGTCTTTCCGCCAATGTAATACTCATAAGAGGTGGATGGCGTGGAAATATACCGGTTGGCGTTGTTCAGGACACGCTTGTCATTGAATTTATTGGTCGGGTCGATGGTAAAGGATGCGGAAGTGGCATAGCTTTGAAACTCCGGATGAAGAAGCGCCTGCTTCAGGATCAGGCACATATCGTGGCAGGTGGTCCGGTGATCCGCGTCTGTCAGACCATAGCAGTTGGTAAAATGGGTGTTCGTGCACCCCAGTTCCTGGGCGCGTACATTCATTTTCTTTACGAACTCTTTTTCGCTTCCGCTGATGCGGATCGCAAGAGCAAGACAGGCATCGTTTGCAGATTTCAGAAGACTTGCGTAAATGCACTGTTCAACGGTGACCGTTTCGCCTTCGGTAAAGCCGATGCGGACATACTCGTCCGGGATCGGTTCATACATGTCCTTGGTGATGGTGATCGTATCAGACGGCTGAAGCTCTTCTAAAGCCAGAAGCACAGTCATGATCTGAGTGATGGCGGCCGGCTGGCGGGGAGAGGAATATTCGTTTCCGATCAGCATGGTATCGGAAAGCGTATCGTAGATCAGATACGCATGGGCGTGGGGAACAGGTGCATTTTCCGGATCCGGATCGAGAAGATCTTTGTTCGAATTAAGATGATTGCCGGATTTGGTAACTGTTTCAGAAGAGCCTGTTTCGGAATCATCGCTATCTGCACGAAGAAAAGCCCTGGATGAAGAACGGGAAAAAAGACGGGAAAAGGAAAATCCTCCGGAAAGCAATCCGGCCAAAAGCGCGCAGGCACAAAGGATGGCGCCGATTCTCCGAATACTGTATCTTTTCACTTTCTTCCCCCTGTATTGCCTTTTCGATCAAGCAAAAAAGATCGATTTTTCCGTTCACAAAAATCCGTTGTTCATGTATCATAATAGGGTAAAAACAACGAAAATAAATCGAAATAGAAATCGAGGTAATTTGCGTGTCAACTGTTATTGTATCGCAAGAAGAGGTATTGCGCCAACATTCTCTTCTTGAGTCTTTGAAAAACCGTGTTTCGGCCATGTCTTCCGAATGCGGTCATCCGTTAACCTACAAGGTCCGGACCTATGGCTGTCAGCTCAATGAGGCGGACAGTGAAAAGATCGAGGGACTTTTACAGAATATCGGGCTTGAGGAAGCTTCCGAAGATGCGATCCCGGATTTTCTGTTTTTTAATACCTGCACGATCCGTGAAAATGCAGATATCCGTCTTTTCGGAAATCTTGGTGCCTATAAGATCAATAAGCGGCAGAACCGCGATATGTTCATTGCGGTATGCGGCTGCATGATGAAGCAGAAGGAAAATGTGGAGCGTATCAAGAAGAGCTTCCCTTATGTGGATGCCTGTTTCGGACCTTCTGACATTCATCTTCTTCCGCAGATCCTGGATCAGAAACTGAACCAGAGAAAGCGTGTATTTGCTGTATCAGAAGAAGATTATCTGGTAGAAGATAATTTCATTCCCGTCAAAAGAAAAAGAAAGTTCCGGGCTTTGGTCCCGATCATGTACGGATGCAATAACTTCTGTACATATTGTGTGGTTCCGTATACTCGTGGAAGAGAACGTTCCCGTGATTCGAAAGAGATCCTGGAGCAGCTGCGGAAACTGGCTTCCGAGGGATATAAGGAAGTAATGCTTTTGGGCCAGAACGTGAATTCCTATGGGAAAGACAGGGAAGAGGAGATCTCTTTTGCGAAGCTTCTGGAAGAGGCGACGAAGATCCCCGGTTTTTCCAGGATCCGTTTTATGACTTCCCATCCGAAGGATATATCTGAGGAAGTCATTTATACGATGCAGAAATATAAGAATATCGAACGGCATTTGCATCTTCCGATGCAGTCAGGAAGCTCTCAGGTCCTGAAAAGGATGAACCGTCATTATGATCAGGAGCAGTACCTGAAGACGGCGATGCTGTTTCGAGAGAAACTTCCGGATGCCACGCTGACCACGGATATTATCGTGGGCTTCCCCGGCGAGACCGAAGAGGATTTTGAAGAAACACTGAATGTGATCCGTAAATGTAAGTTTGACAGTGCATTTACCTTCCAGTACTCAAGAAGACCGGGTACGAAGGCGGCGGACTATCCGGATCAGATCCCGCAGGATGTGGTCACAGAGCGTTTCGGACGGCTTCTGGCTCTTCAGAACGATCTGACCTTTGCTTCCAACGAGTCCATGGTCGGAAAAGTGGAAGAGATCTTGATCGAGGGAAGAAGTGCGACAGCACCGGATGTGCTGACAGGACGCACAAATTCGAACCGTCTGGTGAATTTCCGTATTCCGAAAGGAATCAAATTGGAGGGAAAAGAAATCTCTTCCGAATCGCCGGACTTTGATGCAGATGACTTAGAAGGAAAGCTTGCTTACGTGAAGATCCTTCGTGCCAAGCCTTATTCCGTAGAGGGAGAATTGGAGAGTTTTATTGATGAGTAACGACGAATTACTGACTTATGACACTGTCAACACGTCGGACCTTTCTCCCATGATGCGGCAGTATTTCGATATGAAAAAAACTGCCGGCGATGCGATTCTGATGTTCCGTCTCGGTGACTTCTATGAGATGTTCTTTGATGATGCGATACTGGTGTCCCGTCTTTTGGAACTGACATTAACGTCCCGGGACTGTGGTCTGGAAAAACGGGCTCCGATGTGCGGTGTGCCGCACCATTCGGCGACCAATTATATGATGCGTCTGATATCTCAGGGATATAAGGTCGCGATCTGTGAGCAGATGGAAGATCCGGCTCTGGCTAAGGGACTGGTAAAACGTTCGATCACAAGAGTCCTGACACCGGGTACAGTCATCGATACCTCCGGACTTGATGAAAAGAAATATAACTTCCTGGTAAGCGTATATAAGCTTGGCCGCCAGTATGGCCTGGCGGCTGCAGATATTACTACAGGTACGATGGAAGCGACCCAGCTGATCACGGGAAACACATCTGCACATCTGATTAATCTTCTGTCTAAGTATCATGCATCGGAGCTGATCTTTAATGAAGACTTCCAGAAGGATGATCTGTTCCGTTATGTTACGGATAATCTTGTGGGATCTGTCACGTTGCGTCCGAATTCCGATTTCAGAAGCAATCTGGCGGAAAGAGTATTGCCGGAAGAATATATTCAGAAAAAGAACTCGAAAAAGGGGAAGAGTTCTTTTGCCGAAGAAACCAGAAATGTGCTTTTGATCTCGGCGATCGACTGTATTCTTTCTTACCTTGACGAGACCCAGCAGTCTCAGGTTACCCATTTTTCTACTGCGCGTATCTATGAAGTTTCGGATACGATGGAACTGGATGTGGCCACGAGAACTAATCTGGAGATCACCAGTACGATCCGTTCCAAAACAAAGAAGGGAAGCCTTCTCTGGGCTATCGACATGACTTCCACTTCCATGGGCGGAAGAAAACTCCGGGAATGGATCGAAGAACCGCTTATCCAATGCGATCTTATCGAGGCGCGTCTGGATGCGGTACAGCAGGCAAAAGAGGACTTTATCGCCCGTCAGGAGCTCCGTGAAGCGCTGATCGGCGTATACGATATGGAGAGACTTGCTTCCCGTATTGCGCTTTCTTCTGTGAATGCCAGAGATCTTCTGAACCTTCGGAATACTTTGGGAAAACTTCCATATATCCGTCAATGCGCAGTGCATTTCGAAAAAGGAATATTGAAAGAGGCTGTATCTGACCTGGAAGATCTGACGGATATTTATACGCTTTTGGAATCTTCTCTTGCTGAAGATCCGCCGATCTCGATAAAGGAAGGCGGCATCATCAAAGAAGGCTATAACGAAGAAGCCGACCGTCTGCGCCATGCATCAAAAGATGGTAAGTCCATCATTCTGGAGATGGAGGCGAGAGAACGGGAAAAGACAGGAATTAAGAATCTGAAGATCAGTTATAACAAGGTCTTCGGTTACTATATCGAGGTCTCGAAGGGAAATGTTTCTTTGGTTCCGGAACACTACATTCGGAAGCAGACTCTGACCACCGGTGAACGATATATCACGCAGGAAATGAAGGAGATCGAGGATACGATCGTAGGCTCTACTGCCAAGCTTGTGTCTTTGGAATACGATCTTTTCTGTGATATCCGCGACCGTATTTCCTCTCAGGTTCACCGTCTCTTTAAAGTGGCCGGCGCGCTGGCCACGATCGATGTGATCATGTCTTTGGGAGAACTTGCTGAACAGCAGAATTATTGCCGTCCGGTCGTGGATGATTCTACGGTACTGGAGATCGAGGACGGACGCCATCCGGTAGTGGAGAAGATGCTGAAAGAAGGGGAGTTTGTTCCTAACGGCATTTCCATGAATGAAAATGACCGGCGTATCATGATCCTGACCGGTCCGAATATGGCAGGTAAATCCACCTATATGCGTCAGACGGCACTGATCGTTCTTTTGGCACAAATCGGTTCTTTCGTTCCTGCCTCTTCGGCCCATATCGGCATCGTGGACCGTATTTTTACCCGTATCGGCGCATCTGATGATATCTCACTTGGCCAGTCTACTTTCATGGTTGAGATGAATGAAGTTTCAGGCATCCTAAGAAACGGTACATATCGGAGTTTGCTGCTTCTTGATGAAGTCGGAAGAGGTACCAGCACTTACGATGGTCTGGCGATCGCCTGGTCCATCATCGAGTTTGTGGCAAACCGTTCCATCATGTTTGCCAGAACGATATTTGCTACCCACTATCACGAGCTCAATCAGTTAGAAAGCACATTGCCCGGCATTTTTAACGCGCATGTGGAAGTGGAAGAAAAGAATAAAGAAGTGAAATTCCTCCACAAGATCAGCGGTGGCGGTACATCCGACAGTTACGGTATTGAGGTCGCAAGGCTTGCAGGCGTACCTGCCGAAGTTGTTGATCGTGCCCGTGTGATCCTGGCGGAACTGGATAAAAAGAAGATCGCGCTTACCTATCAGGCGGAAGAAGGCGGAGAACTTCCTATGGAAGGACAGATCCCGATCTTTTCTGCGCCGGGCAGCAGCGCACATACTGACTCGATCCGGACGGAGCTTCGGGACCTGGATATTTCCCGACTGACTCCTCTGGAAGCAATGAATATTCTGTATTCATTTATTGAAAAAGCGAAAGGAACGGAATAATGGGAAGAATTCAAGTACTCGATACGGTAACCGCGAATGCCATTGCTGCCGGAGAAGTGATCGAACGGCCAATGTCGATAGTGAAAGAACTGATGGAAAACTCCATCGATGCCGGATCCACTGCCATAACGGTGGAGATCGAGAACGGTGGGATCACCTTGATCCGTGTCCGGGATAACGGATGCGGCATGGATGAAGAAGATGCCAAGAAAGCCTTTCTGATCCATGCGACCAGTAAGATCCGGTCACTGGATGAATTGTTTTCTTTGCATTCCATGGGCTTCCGTGGAGAGGCGCTGGCCAGTATCGCGGCAGCTTCACGGGTATCTCTTTCCACCAAAGAACCCCAGGCGGAAAAAGGTGTCTGTGTCAAATATGAAGGCGGAGAGTTCATTTCCTGTACTCCCATAGGTATGCCCTCCGGCACTATTGTGGAAGTGCGGGATCTTTTTTATAATCTTCCGGCCCGATTTAAATTCCTGAAAAAGGATCAGACTGAAGCCAACTATATCCAGACTTTGGTGGAACGGTTTATTCTTTGCCATACAGACATTTCTTTCAAGTTTGTGAAGAATGGGAAGACTGTGCTTCAGAGCCCCGGTAACTGCGATGCCCAGTCCGCGCTTTATAGTGTATATGGAAAAGAGATCGTTCAGGATTGCCGTGAGATCAACAGCACCATCGAAGGAATCACAGTTAAGGGTTTTGCCGGTCTTCCGAAGATCAGCCGCGCTTCCAGATCCGAGCAGATCATTTTCGTAAATCAAAGACTGATCAGAAGTAAGACGATCTCGGCGGCCATTGATGCGGCATATACCAATATGCTTATGAAGGGGAAATATGCATTTGCCATTCTGGATATTTACATGCATTCATCGGACCTGGATGTAAATGTTCATCCTCAAAAAGCCGAAGTCCGTTTTTCCAATGAATCTCTGATTTATCGCGCCGTCTATCACGCGATTTTGAATACACTGGCGACTGAGTCTATGAGTGTGGATTATTCTTTTTCTTCGGGAAAAGCACCTGCTTCGTCTTCGGATAAAGCGCCTGCCTCATCTTCGGTAAATGCACCTTCGGCGCCTGTTTCTTCTCCTGTAGTCAAGAAAGAAACGACCGTCCCGTCTTCTCCTTATGTAAAGAAAGAAGCGCCGGTTCTTCCGTCGTCCCACATCGGATATCAGAATATGTATTTTGAAGAGAAGAAGACACCTTATACGACAACACCGGTAGAAGCGAACGTAACGGTTTCTTCTGAAAGTACGACAGTAGCACCAATGCCTTCTCCGGAAAATACACTTCCGCCGGTAAATACTCTTCCTCCGGTAGCGGAGATGCCTGTTTCGAGTGAACCGGAAATTTCAGAAGAACCGGAAGCGACAGTGTCTTTCCCGGTGGAAGAAAAGAAAGAAGAAAAAACGGAACTTATTCAGGACGAGCTTCCAATCAGCAGCCGTGAGGAAAGTCTTCACGAGCTTTTGGCATCGAGAGTTATCGGTACTTTGTTTGATACCTATATCCTTATGGAATCTCCGCAGAGAACGCTTCTTATGGTCGATCAGCATGCTGCACATGAAAAGATCTTATATGAGCAGCTGGTTTCTTCGGAAATGGAAAAGAAAGTGGTATCCCAGCCGCTATTGTCTCCCATGATCGTATCTCTTTCCCGGTCGGATATCAGCTTTATCGAATCGAATATGGAGCAGCTGGAAGCAGTCGGATTTGAGCTGATGAATATGGGGGATGGGGAACTGGCCATTCGTGCTGTTCCTGCGCAGGTCGATCCGAACGATATGAAGAATGCTTTTATTGATATGATCGATGAGTGGATGCATGCCAGTAAGACACGAAATGATGCTTTGATCCTGTCTCTTGCCACATCAGCCTGCAAGGCGGCGGTAAAGGGCCATGATAAGCTTCATGATATTGAGATCCAAAGACTTCTGACCGACCTTTCGAAATTGAAAGATCCGTATCACTGCCCGCATGGACGGCCTATCGTGATCCGTCTTTCGGAAAAAGAAATCGAAAAAGAGTTTAAGCGTATCGTATAAGTGAGGCAGGATGGACGCAAAGGAACTATATGACATAACAGAATATCACTCGATCCCGATCATTTGCGGCCCGACTGCCAGCGGAAAAACTTCCCTGTCGATTAAGCTTGCTAAGGAACTTTCAGGTGAGATCTGCTGTTGTGATTCTATGCAGATCTACCGTCATCTTTCTGTCGGAACCGCCAAGCCGACAGAAGAGGAGAAGGCCCAGGTGCCCCATCATCTCATAGATCTTTTGAATCCGGATGTGCCGTTTAATGTTGCTTCCTATGTGGAAGAAGCCTATAAAAAGATCGATGAACTTCTTTCTCGAAAGGTGCTTCCTGTTTTCTGCGGAGGCACGGGCCTTTACGTGCAGGCTTTACAGAAGGGCTTTGCATTTGAAGACTCTCCCATCGATCCGGAAGTGGAAGAGAAGATCCAAAGAGAGTATGAAAAGAATGGTATCGAGCCTTTATATGCCCGTTTAATCGAACTGGATCCTGAATGCAGGGAAAAGATCCATATAAATAATACCAAACGCGTCCTTCACGTTCTGGCGCTTCTGGAGTCATTACATACCACGACGCGGGAGATCAGAACTTCCTCGGTAAAAGAAGGACCCCGATATCCGTTTACTCTGTTTTGCATTGACTGGCCCAGAGATATCCTGTATTCAAGAATTAACCAGCGAGTTGACATTATGCTTGAAGAGGGAATCGTTGAGGAAGCAAAATGGCTTTTTGATCAGCATCTTCCGGATAGTCTCACCGCAATGCAGGCTATCGGCTATAAGGAGTTTTTCCCTTATTTCCGTTCGGAAAAGACACTTGCCGAGTGCGTGGATCTTCTCAAGCAGCACACCAGAAACTATGCCAAACGCCAGCTGACCTGGTTTCGGCACATGGATGATGTGCACTGGCTTTCCGGTGAAAAACTAATGGAATATGATTTGAAAGCATATCTCTGATCCTTTATATGCAAAACGGGAATGAAATCACGCATATATCATACAGACGTAAAAAAATCATGATGCTATAGTGGGGATACATTTCATCTCAAGGAGGAAACATCATGATTAAGACAGACACGTATGCACCAAGAAAAACGAACCGTCCGCAGAATAAAATGAAGCGTTCTCCGAAGGCTCCGCTAGCCAAAGGAGTCCGCCTGGAAGTGTCTTCACGGTCTCCGATCCATGTACATGATATCTTTCTGAATTGCTGCCGGAAAGAATATACCGATGTAGAAGTGGTTACCACATCCGGCGAGATCATTGAAGGAATCATTGACGGATATGATAAAGATACGATCGTCCTTCATAATGACATGACACAAATGCTTATATATAAAAGCAGTATAAGTTATATTGAACCGCGAAACGGAAAAGCAGTCATCCTTCGCGAGAGCGAAATGGACGAAGTAAGAGCATTTCTCGATAATGAGAACTACATCATCGAAAACAGCTGAAAACAGGGGAATAGAAGAGGCGGGAAGAAGAGGTCAGTTGACCTTCGGACGGAAGACACCGTCAACGATACCCAGAATCCGGCAATCGTCATCTTCGAACGGAATGGGTGAGTAAGCAGGGTTTTCCGGCTGCAGGAAAGCATGGCCTCCCTTATAGCACAGACGCTTGACTGTCGCTTCGTTTCCGACCATGGCCACAACGATCTGGTTGATATTTGCCATATTATCACGGCGGACAATGACGAGATCTCCATCCATGATGTGGGCATTGATCATGCTGTCACCGCGAACTTTCAAAAGGAAATACTCTGCCGAATTAAAGTATTCGGACGGGAAGGGGAGATAATGATCGATATTCTCTTCCGCAAGGATCGGCACACCGGCAGTAACCGTTCCGACAAGTGGGATCTTATTGGTGGAAACACGGGAATTGCGCTTTTCCACATCCTTTACCATGATGGCACGACGCTTTCCCGGAGTATATTCGATCTTTCCTTCTTCCATCAGACGGCGGAGATGGGCGTGAACAGTCGAGGTCGAACGGATGCCGACACCCTGACAGATCTCACGGACAGACGGCGGATATCCTTCCTTCTTAACATAGGAAACGATATAAGAATAGACAAGTTCCAAAGTCTCATTAAGGTTACTCTTTGTAAATCTGTATGTGCTCATATATCAACCTCCGTCCGTATTATTATTCCTATATTACCATTTCGACACACACGTGTCAAACGATTGTTCGTATTTGAAAAAGGCAGAAAGGGAAGACTTATGAAGGAGTATAAAAGACTCTATAAAGTAACCGGACGAGTGATCATTCTGTGCTGTCTGGCAATGATGATCCTATGCGGTCTAACTGTACAAAAGATAAGAAAAACCGAGCAAAGAAGGGCGGAAAGAAGTAAGGAATACACTTGGAACACCGGTTTTATACGGAATGAGGATGCCAACTAAAAGGCAGTATGCTATAATCTTCATGATTAAAGGATGAAGATTATGAAAGAAGAACTGGAAAAGAACAATCCGCAGGAAACGGAACGCGTTGAGGCCAAACCGGAAGAGAATCCGGTACGTGAGCCTGTATTTCATACAGAAGACGCCGGACCGGATGAATATGCGGACGACTTCGAGGAAGAACCTGAGGATATGGATAATCCTGTTAAAGAGGTTTTTATTGAGATCGGCGGCTTTTTCCAGTTCCTGGGAAGAACCACAGTACAGTTTTTCCGTAATCTTCCAGGTACGATCTCCAATAAAATCAAAGCAAAGATCGCAGAACACAGACGTATGCCAAAGCGCCGGTCCATGCACAAGGTATATGTGCTTGTCGGCTATACGACGAAAGAATACGTAGATAGAAAGTATAGAAAAGAAAGAATGCTTCTGATCATCCGCCGTATTCTGGTCGGATGTATCATTGTCATCATTCTGGCCATGGCATTACGCTGGTTTATCCCGAAACTGGATACCGACGAATACAAGCAAATGATCGGTATCAACGAAATGAACGAACTGACTAAGAACGATCCCTTTGCGACGGAGACCAGTAATGCAGCGATCGCACCGGAGTCTCAGGCAGTCACTCCGATTCCTTCGAATACATCTGATACATCATTAACTGAAACCAAACCCGGAGAATGATCCATTTTGTTTTTTTCGTTATAAAGAAGAGGATGTTTTTCTTGATACGCAATTAAACAAAATCACAGTTTTGTTTAATTGAGGAGAGGCAAAAACTGAGAAGAAGAAATATGATCAATATTTTCATGACCGCTCAGGAGCGTTTTATTTTCTTTTAAATGATCGATTGTACTTAACGGATCATTCTATTTAACGCGCATACCACTGCTCTTAATGATGACTTGGTTACGGAACTTGATATACCTGCTCCAAGATGCAGATTTCCTTTGCTGTCTGCAATCTGTACATATGTTATAGCTGCGGAATCTGATCCGCTCTTAATAGCATGCTCGTTATACATTCGGATCGATAATTTGATCTGAAGCGTTTTTTCGATACCATTACAGAACGCATCGAGCAAACCGATACCGTTACCATTTACTTCGATAATTTCCTCTGCGTATTTTAGTTTTACATTTACATGAGCTTGTTTATCGCCAAGAGATTCTTCACGGTATCCGATCATGTTATATGGTGTCATAACATTTACATAGACATCATCAAAGAGTTCAAACAGTTCCTGCGGCATCAGATCGCTGTGACGGTTTTCAGATTCAACCGTAACGATCTGCATAAAGTCTTTCTGGAAGGATTTCGGCAGATGCAGCCCGTAATTTCTTTCCATAATATAGGCAAGGCCGTTTTTGCCGGACTGGCTGTTGATCCGGATGATCGGATCGTAGCTTCGGCCCACATCCTTCGGATCAATGGGCAAATATGGCACATACCAGGTATTTTTGTTTTTGACATTTTCCATGCCTTTTCGGATCGCATTTTGATGAGTGCCTGAAAAGGCCGTAAATACGAGTCTTCCGGCCCAAGGCTGACGGTCTCCGATACGCATTCCGGTACAGCTTTCATACATATCAATGACTTCATCCATGTCGGAAAAATCCAGTTCCGGATCGATTCCGTTCATGAACATGTTCATAGCCATCGTGATAATATCGCAGTTTCCGGTACGTTCTCCGTTTCCGAACAAAGTGCCTTCCACACGGTCGGCTCCGGCCAAAAGCGCCAATTCTGCCGCAGCTACACCGGTTCCGCGGTCATTATGGGTATGGACCGAGACAATAATGGAGTCTCTGTACTTTGTATGTGTGCAGAAATACTCGATCAAGTCTGCAAATACGTTCGGTGTCGTCATTTCCACGGTTTCCGGAAGATTAATAATGACTTTATTATCCGGTGTCGGCTTCCATACATCCAATACGGCATCCACTACTTCGACAGCAAAATCAGGCTCCGTCTCCGAGAAATTTTCCGGTGAGTACTCTAAATGCCACTTCGTATTACTCTCGTCAGCATCGATCTCCGCCTGGATCATTTTGGCGCCGTTTACAGCTAATGCCTTACATTGCTCTTTATCAAAGCCGAATACCACTTCACGCTGAAGTTTAGATGTGGCGTTATAAAGATGAACGATGGCCGAATGAGCGCCTTTTACGGCGTCAAAAGTCTTTTTGACCACGTCTTCCCTGGCCATTGTCAGAACCTGTACGGACACATCATTGGGGATCAGATCGTTATCGATCAGGTAACGGGTAAAATCAAATTCGATATCGGAAGCGGCCGGATAACCGATCTCAATGCTTTTGAAACCGAGTTTGACAAGATAATCGAAGAACTGGATCTTCTGATTAAGATCCATCGGTACCTCCAGTGCCTGATTACCATCACGAAGGTCGACACTACACCAGATCGGTGCATGGGTCATTTTCTTTCCCGGCCAGGTACGGCTGGACATGTCGATCATCTTGGGCATCGAATACTTGTCAAATCTCATGTTTGTCCCTCCTTTGGGCTCATTTTCTATAACAAAAAAGCCTTCGTCTCTTATATCAAGAGACGAAAGCCTGAACTTCCGCGGTACCACTCTTCTTCATCCGTTTCGGATGCACTCATCGAATACGGGAAATATATTCCGATATTCTGCTCTCTGATAACGGTGAGCCTCCGACTTCCTCTACTGTCAATTCAAGGAAGCACACTCCAGGGCGAGTTCAAAACCTCTCTTCTACCCGGCTTCCACCATCCCGGGCTCTCTATAAGAAGGATGAAGATCTTTACTGATCCCCTTCTCTGTGTTGTCCTTATCTAACTTAACATAAAACTTTTCTTTTGACAATAAGCGTATTTTTGAAAAAATTTCTGCATATGATGAGAATTCGATATACTTTTTATGTGAGAAATCATCTTTCTGATTCGTTTTATCTATGAGATCTCAAATCCGAAGCAAGGAGGGTTAGTTTGAAAAACGAAGTTGTAGTGAAGCTGTTTGACTCGTATGCGGATGACCTTTACAGGTTCGCCGTATCTTATGTCGGATCCGGTCATGACGCCGAAGACATTGTTCAGGACGTGTTTTTGAAACTTCTTTCGAAAAATATGCTTTTTGACAGAAGATTTGAAAAAGCCTATCTTCTGACAATGACGGCAAATCAATGTAAGGATCTTCTAAAGTCAAAAGCCAGGAAAACAAGTGTGGATCTGGAGAGTAATGAGTATCAGCTTACTTGTTATGAGAGGTTTTCCGAAGAAGATCGGGCGGTTTTTGATGAACTTATGAATTTGCCTGATATGTACCGGGCGCCGATCCACCTCTTCTTCTACGAAGGCTATACCTATAAAGAGATCAGTAAAATTCTGAAAGTATCTGAATCCGCCGTTGCTATGCGGATCAAGCGTGGAAAAGAACAGCTGAAGATCAGATTGGAGGATGAACATGAAAGAGACGTTAGATAAAATCGTGATGGACGAAGAAAAAAAGGATGAGATCCGTAAAAATCTTCTGACGAAAAAACCTGTTTCACATACATGGATCAAGGTAGTAGCAGCGGTTGCCGCTGTGATCTGTGCCGTAATGATCATTCCGTTTACCAGAAATCAGGTTTTACAGGCTGCAGAGCGGATTTTTAAGCCTATCCGCACGAAGAACGGAGTGGAGGTGGATATCGATTGCGATGATAACAATAATATTGTTTCCGCTACGATAGTAGGAACACCAAAAGAATACCTGAAAGTTGTCGATGACCGGTTGATTCTGGAAGTGGAAGACGAAACCATCGATGTCACTGATCTTTGCAGTGCTGATGATTATTACCGCTATGAAGTTAAAAATGACGATGGAACATGTAACTTGATCTATGTAGGTGGTACCATAGAAAACTATGGCTGGATCGAAGTAGTGATCAGTCCGGATTTCTTTGAAGATAGTAATCAGGATCATGCAGTTGGTGTCTGGTTTACCGGCGGATCTGCCAAAGGTTTTGAAGAGCTCCCTGAAGAGCAGCCCAAGTGGGAAGAAAAAGCTTTCGCAGATGGAGAGGCATATTTGGAATCCATAAAGTGATTTATTCTGAATCATTCATATACAAAAGCACCCATCCAAAGTGAAGTGAACCCTCAAAGTTTGGATGGGTGCTTTTTCATGCCATTTATCAAGCTGACCGATGTCTTAGTCGTTCTTCGGATAGGTACGCTTAACGATCTCTGCCATTTCTTTCACGCGCTGGGCAAGTTCAGCATATGCTTCCGGTGTAAGCTGCTGAGCTGCATCGGAAAGAGCGTGTTTCGGATCCGGATGAACTTCGATAATGAGACCATCTGCGCCGGCAGCGATGGCAGCAAGTGCCAGAGGCTGTACGTACTGGGCTTTTCCGGCCGCATGGCTCGGGTCCACAATGATCGGGAGATGGGTCTTCCCTTTCAGTACCGGAACCGCGCTGATATCCAGAGTTGATCTTGTAGCCGTCTCAAATGTGCGGATACCGCGCTCACACATCATGATGTGGTAATTGCCTTCACTCATGATATACTCGGCAGAACCCAGCCACTCGTCGATGGTTTCCGCAATACCACGCTTTAACATGACCGGAATACCGGACTTACCGACAGCGGACAGAAGACGGAAGTTCTGGGCGTTTCTGGCACCGATCTGAATAATATCCAGATAGTTGGATGCATACTCGATATCGTTCTCGGATGTGATCTCGGAAATGACCAGAAGGCCATATCTGTCAGCCACACGGCGAAGGATTTTTAAACCTTCTTTTTCCAGGCCCTGGAATGCATATGGAGATGTTCTCGGCTTATATGCACCGCCACGAAGAACCTTTACGCCGCAGGCAGTCATCTTGGAGGCAACCGCATCTACCTGTTCTTCACTTTCAACGGCACATGGACCGGCCATCATGACCAGTTCTTTTCCACCGATAGTAAGATCTTTTACATTGAACGAAGTGCCTTCCGGGCGGAACTGACGGGATGCCAGCTTATAGGATTCCATGATCGGAACGATCTTTTCTACGCCGGAGAGAACTTCAAGCGAACCCGGGGTCAGACGAGATTTATCACCGATCACACCGATGATCAAACGCTCGGCACCTTCGGAAACGTGCGCCTTGAGTTCGTTTTTCTCCAATACGTCAATGATCTCATGTACTTGAGTATCACTGGCACCTGGTTTTACAACAATAATCATACTTTACCTTCTTTCTTGTGACGCTCCATGCGCCACACCTACCATACTACGAACAAGGATTATAACGCATTTTATCCTTGGATAAAAGCACTTTGGCTTATTTTATGTTTTCAATGAAGCACTTATAGGCAAGATATGTGAAATACAGATCCATTTTACTGATGACTTCATACGGCGCGTGCATCGAAAGTACCGGTACGCCGCAGTCAATGACTTCCATACCCAGTTTGGCAAGATATGCGGAGATCGTTCCGCCGCCGCCGGCATCTACCTTACCAAGTTCGCCTGTCTGCCACGGAATATCGTTCTCGGCAAAGATCCGGAGGATCGAAGCAAAGAACTCGGAGTTCGCATCACTTGCACCGGACTTGCCTCTGGCACCGGTATATTTTTCCATCTTGACGCCCTTATTGAGATAAGCGGTATTTCTTTTATCGGAAACACTGGCATATTTCGGATCAAAAGCATTGGATACGTCCGTGGAAAGCATCTTGGTATTGGCGATGCATTTTCTGTAGCCGAGTTCATCGTAGCCACCGTTGATCTTGGCAAAAAGTTCGACCAGGAAATTCTCATAAAGACGGGACTGGGCGCCGGAGTTACCGTAGGAGCCGATCTCTTCCTTATCAGACAGCATGCAGACACAGGTTCTGGCCGGAGCCTCCTGAGCCAGAAGCGCCATCAGTGCCGGATAAGCACAGACTTTATCGTCATGTCCGTATGCTGCGATCAAAGCACGGTCAAAACCTACATCTCTGGCCTTCATGGCAGGAACGATCTCGATCTCGGCAGAAACAAAGTCTTTCTCATCGATACCATATTCCTGATTTAAAAGCTTTAAGATCGCATATTTGCAGGCATTGCTGGAATCATCGTCAGAGAGCTTGCTGGCTCCGATCATGACATTTAAATCTTCGCCCTTAATAAACTCATTTGCTCTCTGGCTCATCTGCTCGGAACCTAAATGCGGCAGAAGATCCGAGATGTAGAAGATCGGATCGTCATCTTTTTCACCTACGTTCAAAGTCAGCTTCGTGCCGTCCTTCTTCATGATGACGCCGTGGATCGCAAGTGGGATCGTGGTCCATTGATACTTCTTGATGCCGCCATAATAATGGGTCTTAAAGAATACCAGCTCATCTTCTTCATAAAGCGGATTCGGTTTTAAATCCAGTCTCGGGGAATCGATATGGGCGCCCAGGATATTAAATCCCTTCACTGCCTCTTCTTTTCCGACTACGGCAAACATCAGGCCCTTTCCCTTAATGGAGGAATACACCTTATCGCCGACCTTCAGGGACTTTTTCGATTCGATATCCACAAAGCCTTTATCTGTCAGGGCTTCAACAGCATTGTTGACGAACTCGCGCTCGGTCTTGCTGATGTCAAGAAATGCCATATATTCCTCTGAAAAGGCCATGGCATGATCGATGTCATCCTGAGAACGGCTTTCCCACAGATTCGGATAGGAGGCAAACAACTCCTTCTTCTCTTTCTTGGAACTCTTGGCGGTTTTTCCTTTCTTTTCAGAAAGCGTCTTCTCGCTCTTTTTTTCTTTTGCCATATATATCATCTCCTTTGAACAAAGAATGTCACTATTTTTACAAAGAATATGATACCATAAGTACGTGTTAAACATAACTAACTGAATGGATTTTACAAATTATGTATACAGATAATCATAATCATACGAAACACTTTAGCTCTGATGCCAAGATGTCCTATCAGGAACTGATCGATACCTGCAGAAAGCAAAATATGCGGGGCGTGGCCGTGACCGAGCATTACGAGGGAGATTATCCTCATGACATCGGTGAACCGCAGATCTTCGATCCGAAAGAATATTTTGAAGCATCAAAAAAATGGAAAGAATATGCCGGGGATTTCCCGCTTCGTCTGGGGATCGAACTTGGCTGGCAGAAGCATCTTCCGAAATTCTATGATGAAATGGTTGACCGGTATCCTTTTGATGTGGTGATCCTTTCCAATCACCTTTACCGCGGAAAAGATCCGTATTTTTACCGCGAATGCTACGAGGAGAACATGATCACCGTGTATTCCCGGTATATTGATGAAATGGCACAGATGGCTGAGGATTGCAGCAATTACGACATCATCGGCCACTACGATTATATTAACCGGTATGCGCCATATGAGGACCCGCAGATCCGCTACGATCATTGTCCGGAGGCTTTTGACCGGTTGTTTTCGGCGATTATATCCAAGGGAAAGTCACTGGAGGTCAACACCCGTTCTATCGATAAGATGAAAGGAAAAGGTTTTGACATGACCTATTCCCTTCCCGATCCGAAGATCCTTTCCCGCTACTATGAAATGGGCGGAAGAAACATCTCGATGGGGTCGGATTCCCATACAAAAGATACGCTATGTCTTCTCTTTCCTGAAACGGCGAAGTATCTCTCTTCTTTCGGTTTTACGGAGAATACCTATTTTGTAAAGCGTCAGAAGATAGGGGAACCGCTCATTTGAGTTTCTTTACGGGAATCCAGTCACATTATATTACCTCGATCAATGAGGGAGAATCTTTTGTACGGATAAACGATGAATGGCGGGATCTGTCTGACCCCGCCACCCTTGAGGAATTAGGACTTCAAAACGAACCCCGTAATCCCTGTGTGACTGTACTTTTCCGTTAGTTTACCTTCTTTACCGGTACCAGTTCGATATAGCCTCTCTCCCCTCTCGGCTCCAGCTGGATCCGGGGGTTACAGTTATCCCAGGCATATCCGATGAACTCCGGGTTGTACTTCTTCTCGGCATCCCAGATCTCGCCGATCGCAGCTTCATACTGTTCTTCGGCAAAAGGTTCGCCGCGGAAAAGAAGGTATGTCGCTTCGGGAAGATCGATGACCTCAAAGCCTTCCGGTACCTCGCCGTTATAGTCAGGCTCTACCTCGACACCCTGAACATATTCGTTTGTGATGGGTTTACGAAGAGCTTCTGGAAGCCACAGACAAACCGGCTCGCCGCTGATGGACTTGATACTTGTCAGAAGTCCCCATACATCACAGCCGACTTCTTTACAGTAGCTCCAGTACTCGTTGGCTTTGATACCTCTTTTGATAATGACCTTTCTTCTCGGCTTTTCCACGACCTGGATAAATACATTACGGATCTCACTCATAATACTCACATTCCTTTCTTCTTGTAAAATGAAACTCGGAGTAAAAAGCCATACGGGGATGGGGCTTTGGGAGAATTCTTTCGGATTGATACCGAATTCACGACGGAATGCGCGCTGATATCCATCTACACTTCCGAATCCCATATCCGTGGCAATGTCGAGAATGGAAACTTTTTCATCCCGTAAACGTAAAGCGGACTTCGACAGCTTCAGACGTCGGATATACACCGCCGGAGTCATTTCCAGATACTTGATGAATAGTTTTCTCGCATACCAGGGAGAAAAAGACGCGCTTTTCGCCAGATCAGTAAACTCGATATCTTCCGCGATATGCTCGTGGATATAGTCCTGCATCTTGCGTACAGCTTGTCTTTGTTCGTCCATGTGGCTCACCTCCTTTGTTTGTGAGCTAATAATACAGAAAAGGCCAAAAGGATTTCTCGACCTTTTTTGCTCTATCGTTTCCGGAGTTCTTCGACCCGTTTTTTCAAATCAGAAATAAAAGACCGGATCTCTTCTTCGGTGTTTTCGGATCCGAGAGAGATACGAAGCGCAGATCGTGCAGTTTCCGAATCAAGTCCGATAGCTTTTAAAACATGGGACGTTTCCTGATGACTGGATGTACACGCTGATCCGGAGGAACAGGCAAAGCCATCTACATTTAAATATAAAAGCAGTTCTTCTCCGCTGATTCTAGAAAATACGAAATGAGCATTGCCCGGAAGACGTTTTTCGGGATGACCGCAAAGACGGGCATCCGGAATCGACTCCGGGATATTGTGAATCAGAGTATTCCGAAGAGCTTTAAGAGAAAAAGTTTTCTCAGGTAGTTCCTGTAAAGCAAGGGACAGCGCTTTTTCCATGCCAAGGATTCCTGCCAGGTTTTCAGTTCCGGCACGGTGTCTGCTTTCCTGCTCTCCACCGAGGATCATCGGAGAGAGATCTAGTCCTCTTTTTACGATCAATCCGCCGATGCCGGTGGGTCCGCCGAATTTATGCCCTGAGAAAGAGAGTGCATCCACCCCGAGATCACGGAAAGAAACCGGGATACTGCCGACTGCCTGCACCGCATCAGTATGAAAAAACGCACCGTGTTTATGGGCGACTTCAGCCAGTTCTTTCACCGGCTCAATGGTACCGATCTCATTATTGGCCAGCATCACCGACACCAGAGAAGTATCCGGCGACAGTGCATTTTCCAAAGATTCAGGAGATACAAAACCATATTCATCCACCGGAAGATAAGTAATGCGGTATCCTTCTTTTTCCAGGCCTTCACAGGTACGGAGAACAGACGGATGTTCGATGGAGGAAACGATGATATGCCTTTTTTCCAAAGAAGAAAAAGCCCTTATGGCCCAGTTATTCGCTTCTGTTCCACCGCTGCAGAAATAGAGTTCTTCCGAAAAAGCATCCAGATTGGCAGAGATACGGTCACGGGCTTCTTCAAGAAGCTTTCTTGCCTTCTGCCCTTCCCGATGAATGGAAGAAGGATTTCCACAGGTTCCGTCCCAGGCAATCTTCATTGCTTCAAGGGCTTCGGGACGAAGTGGTGTGGTGGCCGCATGATCCAGATAAATCCTCGTCATAGAAATCTCCTTTCGTTTAATTCATTATATCGCATTACTACGGTTTCTTTTCCTTCAAAACGAAGCGGTGGCATCTCTGCCACCGCTTTTATATTCTTTGTGAAAAGCACTTGCTGTCTTT
>CADCLV010000003.1:0-5446 GCA_902802325.1 Oscillospiraceae bacterium
GGTTACCGTGTCGATATGGAGTCCTATCAGGATGTGGCAGAAGAAGTTATCCGTATGTACGGCTATGAGCACATCACACCGACCTTCATCCCGACGGCTGAAGTTACATCCGGCGGATATAACCTTAAGCAGAGATCCGAACTGAAGATCAAGCGCGCACTTTGTGCGGCAGGTGCTTTTGAAGGAATACATTATTCTTTCTTCTCGCCATCTGACCTGGATCTTCTGAAACTTCCGGAGGATGCACCGGAGCGTACTGCAATCAAGATCTTAAATCCGATCAACATCGATCTTTCTCTCATGAGAACGACACTGGCGCCGCAGATGCTGGCCGCCATCGCCAGAAACCAGAAGAGAGGCATCCTTTCCGGATGTGTCTATGAAATGGGTAACAAGTTCCTGCCGAAGAGCCTGCCGCTCACGGAATATCCGGATGAGCGCGAGACGATCTGCATCGGTATGTGGGGCGAAAAGGAAGACTTCTTCTCTCTGAAGGGCATCGTGGCGGTCATTGCCGATGCGCTGGATGTGAAGTTCGATTACGAACGTGATGAGAAGACGTTCCTCCATCCGGGAAGAACAGCAAAAGTTCTCTGCGATGGCGAGACAGTCGGTTATCTCGGACAGGTGCTCTATGAGATCTGCGACGATATGGATATGCGTGTTCCGGCTTATGTTGCCGAGATCGACCTGAAGGCTCTCAGCAAGTACTACGGCAAGGACAGAAAGTTCATTCCGCTGCCGAAGTTCCAGGAAGAGAAGCGTGACTTCTGCTTCGTCATGAATAAGGACATCACCTGCGCGATGGTGGAAAAGGAGATCGAAGCTTCCTGCGAGTACATCACAAAGATCGAACTGTTCGATATCTATGAAGGTGTTCAGCTTGGATTGAATAAGAAGAGCCTTGCTTTCTCCGTGGTATTCACACCGAAGGAGGAAGAGTTCAAACCGGAGGTCATTGATGGTTTCGTCAACACCATCCTTTCGAACCTGAAGGAGAAATACGATATTACGCTCCGTGCGTGATGCGGAAAAAACATCTGATTTACAAAAAAGCCGAGGTGGGACAGCGGAAAGACGGCTGTAACCGCCTCGGCTTTCTGTCTTGCATTTTTCCACGTATAAAGATAAAATTCTAAAGAGAAATTGGATTGAGGGTATGAAATGAAGAATCAAGTTATGAATGTGGAAAACAATAGCCGGAAGATGAGTGCCGGGAAGAAGGGGAGAAGGATCCTGGTACTTGCTATGGCAGTGATGATGATGACAGGACTTTGCTCCTGTAAAAACGAGTTTAACTCGAAGATCGGCGATGTCCGAGATGCACTTGAAGAAAAGTGCGGTGCCGAAAAGGCGGAGGACGAGCAGTATGACGAGATGGTGGACACACAGTATCAGCTGCCGGATGTGGCTGATGATTTCAAAAAAGGTGTGTTTTCCGAGATAAAATCGAAGAACTATCAGTATTTCGGATTCCATACAGTTGTGGATACCAGTAAGGTCAAGTCGCTTTTCAAATATATGAAGACGGATCCGGATAAAATCAGCGCAGGTTCGGTACCTGTGATGGAAGTTCTGGTGGTTCAGTTTTCCAATGCCGATGCGGCAACCGGATATTTTAATGCACTTATGTCGCAGCGCAAGAAAGCCTACACGAATAACGAAAGCCTGGGTGACGGCATGTTCAACAAGTTCGTGGAAAAGAAAGAATACTTTGCCTTTGCGTGCGAATCCGAGTATATGTACTTCAATGTTTATGCGCAGATCGATGGAAAGACCGTGATGTATGCATTCGTGGAAGGCCCGGTTTCCGATACTCTGAAGAAAGATTTTCAAGCATTCATGAAAGAGATGGAGTGCTCGTTTATTGAACATTAATTTTTCTTTGAAGGAGGTTTCAGTATGAAATGTGCCAATTGTGGTAACCCGATGAATGATGGTGATCGCTTCTGCATGATGTGCGGATTCAAAGCCGCGGAAGCTTCTGTAGAAGCAGCTCCGGTGGAGATGCCTTCTGTAGCTCCTGTTGAAGCGCCTGTGGAGACTCCTGTGGAGACTCCTGTGGTTGCGGCAGCACCGGTAGAAGTTTCCCCGGTAGAAACTCCGGCCGCAGCGCCTGCATTTGAAGCTCCGGCAGCCTCTCCGATGGAAGATCGTCTCCCTGAACCGCCTCCGTTCCAGCCTTCCTCTGCTGAACCTGTAGCGGAAGAACGTTTACCGGAACCTCCGCCGTTTAATCCGGGTTCTTCGGAAGTGACCGGTGAGCCGGCTTATCAGCCGGAAGTGGCACAGGAATTCACACAGCCCGAAGCACCGGCTGAACCGGTCATGGGTGTGGCTTCTGCTCCGGTAGTAGGCGGCACTGATACAGCTCCGTTTAGTTCGAATACAGGTCTCCCGGCTCCGGCACCTGCTCCGGAAGCTCCGAAGACCAGCCTCGAGGATATGTTCCAGAGAAAGTCCTGGAAAGATGAAGGGGTCAATAACGGCGGTATTGTGAACCGCGGTCCGAAG
Organism: Oscillospiraceae bacterium; assembly: GCA_902802325.1. Taxonomy (GTDB): domain Bacteria; phylum Bacillota; class Clostridia; order Saccharofermentanales; family Saccharofermentanaceae; genus Scatonaster. The sequence continues at coordinate 2,515 of CADCLV010000003.1, forward strand.
TGATCGGTAACGATAAACCAAGGAGGATATAGTATGGGATTATTTGATAATGTACAGAGCGCTGCTTCGGCAGTAGCTCAATCAGCTGCAGCCGGTGCAGATCTTCGCACAAAGACAGTGACTTTCTCCGAGATGCCGGAGACACTGGAGCAGATGAAGGCACTTCCGGAAGCGGCCATGAAGGATCCGCTGGATGTAGCCGCACTGACTGTTGCCGCGCTTTGCGTGTATCCGTTCAATAAAGACGAGAGCATCAAGATGCTGAATTTCCTTAAGGGACCGCAGCCGCTGTCTCCTTACGAGATCTCGTTTATCGCTGACCGTTTCCGTGATGCGGATTATATTCCGCGTTCCTATATGAACGGTGCGACACCGCAAAACAACTACATGCCGCAGCGTCCGTATTCGGTAACAGTGTATGAACTGGCCCATAGCCGGGATAACTTAAACGAAGGGTATCTGACAGTGAACTTGAATTCCGGCGGTGCCGACAGTCCGCGTCAGATCCGTCTTCGCACGAAGCCGTCTACAGGTGAGTGGTTCCTGTGGGAGCAGTTCATTCTCGTAGGGATCCGTGTACCGGATGCCGCGAATCCCTGGGCATAAGAAGTAGTATTAGTGGGGTATGAGGCAGGTGCCTCATGTGAAAGTATATAGAGGGTAGAAAAGGGGCTGTCTCCAAGTGATGTAGATCACGGAGACAGCCCCTTTTTCATGCGCGATTTCATTTGTGCCAGTTCAGTTCTTTTTGTCTGCCGACGCGTCTATATCTACTCAAAAGTAGACGTGTACGTAGACATTACTTCCATTTGTCTGCCGGCGCGTCTATATCCACTCAAAAGTAGACGTGTACGTAGACATTACTTCCATTTGTCTGCCGGCACGTCTATATCTGCCCCCAAAGTAGACGCATCTCAGACATGAATCCATCAGCCTCACAAAATACAGAAGCCACCTTTTTGTGGCAGGAAGAATGACAGGAGAGTAAGGGATTTGATAGGCGGGTATGGTATAATGCCAGTGGAACAAGAGCGGAAAAGACCGCCCAATAATAGAACTGGGGTAGAGATATGACTTATAAGATCCTGGTGGTGGAAGATGATTTCACCATTGCTTCCGAATTAAAGACTATGATGACAGGCTGGGGCTATGATGTGAAGCTTACAGAGAATTTCGAAGATATTCTCGGAGAGTTTCAGGCTTTTTCACCGCACCTGATTTTGATGGATATCGGTCTTCCTTTTGCCAACGGTTTTATCCGCTGCCAGAAGATCCGGGAAGTGTCAAAGGTGCCGGTGATCTTTCTGTCGTCTGCTTCGGATAACATCAATCTGGTGACCGCCATTAACATGGGCGCCGATGATTTTGTGGCGAAGCCTTTCGACTTCAATGTGCTGACGGCAAAGATCATGGCGGTACTGAGAAGAGCCTATGCCTTTACCGAAGAAAAGAGCGACGTGATCGAGTACCGCGGCGCCCAGTATAACGCGTCGGATTCCACCATTTCCGTCAACGGCCAGAAGCTGGATCTGACGAAAAACGAGAACCGGATCTTATCTGCGCTTTTATCTTCCAAGGGCACGATCGTGTCCCGAAATACCTTGATGCAGCAGCTCTGGGATGACGACTGCTTTGTGGATGAAAATACACTCTCCGTAAATATCAACCGTCTCCGTAAAAAGTTAGAAGGTGCCGGTCTTCCGGATTTCATCGCGACGAAGAAAGGCCAGGGCTATATCATTGAATAAGAATGTGCTTTCCTCGTATCTGAAAAGATGCATCGGACCGATCGTATCAGGCTTGGTCTGCATTTTTGTGACGGGATTTGTGTGCTGGATCTACGGCATGTCTTTGATGCCGGCATTTCTTAGTGCTCTGGTGCTTATCATTCTTGGCGGGATCGCGGGAATTGTGGGATACCGGAAATTTTCTGCGAAACATGCGATGCTTTTTCGGGGGAGAGAATATCCCCAGTCGCTGGCGGAGGATTTCTCGGCTAAGATGTTTCAGCGGGACGATCCGGATGTGCCGGAGATGGAAGAAAAGATCGATCTGATCGAAGAAGATTACCGCCATCTGGTGGTATCGCTTTCCGATTCTCTCTCCAAGGAAAAAGAAGAGCATTCCGCAAGTTACAATGCCATGCTGGATTACTATACGATGTGGGTCCACCAGATCAAGACACCGATCTCGGCACTGTCACTGATCATTCAGAATATGGAAGATCAGGAGACGGGAAGCCGTCTTCGTTCCCAGCTTGTGCAGGTGGAAAACTACGCGGATATGGCACTGAATTATCTGCGGTTAAGTTCCGAGAGCAATGACCTGCAGTTTACGAAAGTGAATGTGGATGACGTGGTAAGAGGAGAGATCAAGCGGGCCATGACAATGTTTCTGGCTAAAGGCCTTTCCGTGGATTTTACCCCCTCGGAGCTGGAAGTCACCACAGATAAAAAGTGGCTGGGATTCATTGTGGGGCAGCTCCTTTCCAATGCCATCAAATACCAGAAGAGCGGTACAGTGCATTTCTATGGGAATGAAAGATCCTTTACCATAGAGGACGAAGGGATCGGTATTGCTAAAGAAGACCTGCCGCGTATTTTTGAAAAAGGCTATACGGGCTATAACGGCCATAACGAAAAGAAGTCCACGGGACTGGGATTGTATCTTGTGAAAAAAGCCGCGGATATGATCTCGGCAGAAGTGCTTTTTGATTCGGAAGTCGGGAAAGGCACCAAGGTCACGATAAAGTTCGGTAAGAAATAGCGGCCTTAGAGTGGAGGATTCGCCTTCCGAAAAGCCAATCTTACGAAAATGTAAGATTGGCGTTGTTTTTGTAAGGTAATTCGATGGTACGGAAAAGGGCGCTTTCGTAAGATGGTGTGGAGAAATAGGAAAGAGAGGATATATCTTCTATGTCAATGTTAGAAGT
>CADCLV010000003.1:5504-137658 GCA_902802325.1 Oscillospiraceae bacterium
CAGAACGTGAACCTGACCGTGGAACGAGGGGAGTTCGTCGCCATTATGGGTGAGTCCGGTTCGGGTAAGACAACACTTTTGAATATTCTGGCCACACTGGATAAGCCGACCGAGGGTGAAGTGATCCTGGACGGAAAAGCCATGCATGCCATTAAGGACAAGGAACTGGCGAAGTTTCGAAGAGAACGGCTGGGATTCGTGTTCCAGGAGTTTAATCTTCTGGATAATTTCTCGGTAAGAGATAATATCTATCTGCCTTTAGTTCTGGCCAATGTGGCGCATCAGGAAATGGCAAAACGGATCGCGCCGATTGCAGACAGACTTGGGATCACATCTCTTTTGGAAAAGTTCCCGTATGAGATCTCCGGTGGCCAGAAGCAGCGCGTGGCTGTTGCCCGGGCCATTATTACGATGCCGGAACTGGTACTGGCGGATGAACCGACCGGAGCTCTTGATTCCCGTTCCACCGATGAGCTTTTGGAGCAGTTTTCGAATATTAATAAAGACGGGCAGACGATCCTGATGGTTACCCACTCCGTAAAAGCGGCAAGTACTGCAGGAAGAGTACTGTTTATTAAGGACGGTATCGTCTATCACCAGATCTATCGTGGAAACGAGAGCAACAGTGAGTTCTACAGAAGGATCTCCGATTCTCTGACCGCCCTCATGGGCGATGGCTTTCAAGCGGTCAAGGATTAATCGCGGAGGGCTAAACATATGAGAAATATATATCGAAGTCTGGCGCGGAATGCGCTATCTAAGAATAAACTCGTCTATATGCCGTACATCATTTCGGCCATCATGATGATCACGATCTCTTATGTGATCTTCGCCGTTTCCTCAGACGATGTGATCGCTTCCATTGAAGGCGGCGCATCACTTCAGATGGTGATGCGGCTGGGCATTCTCGTCATGTATAATATCTCTTTTTTCTTCCTTATGGGTGTCAGCTGTTTTGTGATCAAGCAAAGGAAGAAAGAACTGGGCCTTTACAGCGTTCTGGGCATGCAGAAAAAGCACATCATACGTGTACAGTTTATCGAGAATTTTATCGTCTATCTGATCAGTGCGGTTACGGGTACTGTGGTGGGTATCGTCCTTACAAAACTGATGCAGCTGGGTATTTTGAAACTCTATAACCAGGAAGCGGATTTCGGATGGGATATCCAGATCGGTCCGACGATCATCAATGCTGCGGCTTTCGCCGTATTCTTCTTCGTTTTCTTCCTGATCAATGCGATCGGTATTCTTCGGACAAATACGCTGGAATATATGAAAGAACAGGCGCGGGGTGAGAAGAAACCGAAATCCAACTGGATCCTGGCCATTATCGGTATCGCGTGCCTGGCGGGCGGATACTACCTTTCCTTCCGTTCCCAGTCAGCGGTGGATGCGGTCAACATGTTCTTTATTGCAGTCATGCTGGTCATCATCGGTACGGTTGCGCTGTTTACGGCAGGCAGCATTACTCTTTTGAATACGATGAAGAAAAAGAAGAGCTACTACTATAAGACTTCCCACTTCATCTCCGTGTCCGGTATGCTTTACAGAATGAAAAGAAATGCCGCAACGTTGGCATCGATCTGTATCTTTGCCACCAGTGTGCTGGTCACACTGTCTTCTGTGGTGACACTTTACTGGACCGTGAGAAGTCTGGTGGAGGAACGTTTCCCGGTAAGTTATACTCTGGTTTACGATTCAGAAGGAGAAGATCCGGAGACGTATTACGAGAAGATCACTGCCGGCGCGGAAAAATGCGGCGTGAAGATCGATCTGCTCATGAAGTATAAATACTATAACGCCTTCGGCAGCATCGATAACGGCTTCATTATGACCTACCCGTCCTATGCGGCGGTGGATACAGTCGAAGTATTTATTCTTCCGCTTTCTACCTACAATGAATCCCTGGGAAGTGAACTTCAGCTTGCTTCGGATGAAGTCGGCATCGCCGCCCTTTCCGGGAAAATTCCATCCGGAGATTTCAGTTTCCGGACCACAGATCCGGAGTTCAATGAACTTCCTGATTATTCTTCGCTCTATCATTCCGTGCCGCTTTCCGAAGTGCCACTGGTCAGCTACGGAAATTCGATCAATGTGATCGACGGGATCTATTTCGTTGTGCTTCCGGATGAGGAATTCACTAATGTGAAACCATACATCAATCCCACTGCACTGGAGTATGGAGATGGGCATACTTTTGTTTCCATCAACACCTCATCCGGAAGAGATGCCCAGATGGATTTTTATAATGAGCTGACTAAGAATCAGAAGGACTACGGGTATGTCTTTGAAAACTCGCAGGTAAATATGGTTGAATCGATCACCGGTCTTTACGGCGGACTGTTCTTCCTGGGACTGTTCCTGAGTGCGGCTTTCCTGACGATCACGATCCTGAATATGTACTTCAGCCAGATCATGCAGGGCTATGAGGACAGTAAGCGTTTTGCCATCATGCGTAAGGTGGGACTTACGAAGAAAGAGATCAAGAAGTCTGTCAATTCCCAGATCGTTGTGGTATTTATCCTGCCGATCCTGGTCGCGGTGATCCATACCGCCGCGTCCTTCCCGATGGTCAACCGCATCCTGGTACTCTTTGGCGGAGTCAAGGCGTCCCTATTCCTTGTGATCCTTGCTATCTGTATCGTTGTCTTTACCGTTGTCTATACGGTGGCCTATCTTTTCACAAGAAGAACATATCTGAAGCTTGTCAGCGGAATGAATATGTAAACATTTTTCCTTCTTTCGTGCTTGTGATACAATTTCCCTAAGGAGAAACTGTTGCCCGAGAAAATGACAGAAAAAAAGAAAGTGGGAAAAGAATATGAAGCAATCATGCAAATGGATGGCGCTTCTGTTGTCCGGATTAATGCTTCTTTCGGCCTGCAATAAGTCGGAGGAGACAACAAAGAAACAGAAGACGAAGACGAAGAAGACGAAAGTGGAAGACGTGGATGTGGATGAGACGGATGAACCTGAAGTGACGAAAAAACAAAAGAATCGTTCAGCAAGTCTTCAGAGTAAGGATTTCGGCTCCTATACGTTGGACGGGTCCTGGGTCGAAGTGGAAAGCCAGTCAATGCCGCCGGAGATCTTCGTTTACTGCCTGAAGGGAAATGAAGATTCGAAAACACCGCCGAATAATATCGTGGTACGCTATGGTACCAATGACTATACAAAGGAACAGCATGAAGATTTCTGTACGGCGATCCTGGTACAGGTCAAACAGCAGGCCGCATCCTTTGGCGGCGATGCCCACATGGAAGAATTTGGAGAAATCAACGGATGCATGTGCTATAAGTTTGTGATGGACTGTGACCCGTATACGATCCAGTGGTATTTCTGCGGAGAGAAAGAATTTGTCATGGTCGGCATGTCGATCTACGATCAGGAAGCGGCGAAGGAAGATCGTATTGAGGAAGTTGCCCAGATGATCGTGGACAGTTTTATATGGAACCGGTAAGTCATTGAAAAACGGATCGGATCCTTCAAAAAATTGACAAAATGTTTATAAACGGAAGAACCTCCATAGGGTACAATCGTAGTGTATGACAATTACCCTTTGGAGGTTCTTTTATGCCTGAATATATTCTTGACTGGAACAAATATACAGACTGTGCGATCCGCGTGGCAGAAGAAGGTTCCGTCCTTTTAAAAAATGACCGGGAGGCGCTTCCGCTTTCCAAGGGGGCGAATGTGGCAGTCTTCGGAAGAATGCAGGACCATTACTATAAGAGCGGTACTGGCTCCGGCGGTATGGTAAACGTCAAGCACGTCGTCTCGATCCTGGAAGGCCTTCGAAATGATGGTGATATAACGATCGATACGGAGCTTTCCGCCCTTTACGAAGAGTGGGAGAAAGATCATCCGGTAGATCCGGGTCTGGGCTGGGGAAAAGAGAATTGGTCCCAGGAAGAGATGCCGCTTTCAGATGAGGTGGTCGAAAAGGCGGCTTCCCGAAATGATGCGGCGATCCTGGTGATTGCCAGAACCGCAGGAGAAGACCGGGATAATACAGCAGAAAAGGGTTCTTTCTTCCTGCGTGACGGGGAAGAGGAGATGATCAGAAAAGTCTGTAAAGCTTTCCCGAAGACCATTGTGCTTTTAAATGTGGGCAACATTATCGATATGTCCTTTGTGGAAAAATATGACCCGGCTTCTGTCATGTATATCTGGCAGGCCGGCATGATCGGCGGTACGGCGGTCGCGAATCTGGTTACCGGAAAAGCGGTGCCGTCCGGATGTCTGACAGATACTATTGCAAGAGAGATCGCCGACTATCCGTCTACCGAGAATTTCGGCGGGGAAGACTTAAGTAAAGATTTCTACGCAGAAGATATTTTTGTCGGCTACCGATATTTTTCCACCTTTGCTCCGGAGAAGGTGCTGTATCCTTTCGGATATGGTCTTTCCTATACGAACTTTTCTATCTCCGACGTGGCATTCTCTTCTCATGGTACGGATGTGAAGCTGTCTTTGAAAGTGACAAATATGGGAAAAGTTTCCGGCAAAAAGACCGTGATGGTCTTTGCGGAAACGCCTTCGGACAAATTGGCCGCGGCCTCCCGGGTGCTGGTGGATTTCAAAAAGACAGAAGAACTTATGTCCGGACAAGAACAGGTCCTGGAGTTTTCATTTGGCTCAAGCCGCTTCGCCTCTTTTGACGATGACGGAAGGCTTCTGGGAAAAACCGGATGGGTACTGCCTTCCGGAAAATATACTTTTTTCGTGGGTGAAAATGCAGCGGATATGGAAGAAGCCGGATCATTTACTTTGGATTCGGATACGATGCTGGAAGAACTGGAGTCCGCAGCCAAGCCGCGGGAAGCTTTTTCCCGTCTGACTCTTTCTTCTGGAAATGCACCTGCCGCCTCCAGAAAAGCATATGAACCGGTACCGCTTCGGGAAGTGGAGCATGTGGAAAGCAGACTTTCAAGACTTCCGAAGGAGATCCCTCAGACGGGAGATATGGGAATCAAATTTTCTGATGTGAAGACCGGAAAGAATACCATGGACGAGTTTATCGCCCAGCTTTCTGATGAAGATCTGAGCCTGATCATCCGGGGAGAAGGTATGAGCAGTCCGAAGGTCACCACAGGAACAGCGGCTGCCTATGGCGGCGTGACGAAAGAACTCCGGGGAAAAGGCGTACCGGTGCTTTGCTGCGATGACGGCCCTTCCGGTATGCGTATCGATAGCGGTAAGAAAGCATTTGCTCTTCCTAACGGCACCTGCCTGGCCTGCACATTCAATGAAGCATTGAATGAAGAACTTTTCGACTACTTCGGCATCGAGATGATCAGTAATGAAGTGGACTGCATCCTGGGGCCCGGTATCAATATCCACCGCCATCCCTTGAACGGAAGAAACTTCGAATATTTTTCCGAGGATCCGCTTCTGACCGGACGTATGGCATCGGCGCAGATCCGGGGCTTGGAAAAGCACGGGGTCAGCGCTACCATCAAGCATTTCTGCTGTAATAACCGGGAGACGCAACGCCGGTATATGGATTCCATCGTATCGGAAAGAGCACTTCGTGAGATCTATCTGAAAGGCTTTGAGATCGCTGTCAAAGAAGCCGGAGCCAGAAGCATCATGACCGTATATAACATGATCAACGGCTGCTTCGGTACCTCGAACTATGAACTGGATAACATCATCCTTCGTGACCAGTGGAACTATAAAGGCCTTCTCATGACAGACTGGTGGGCATTTATCGATGAGCCTTCGGACAATCCCTTCGACCATTCGCTTCGGGAGCATTCCCTTATGGCGCGGGCCCAGTGCGATGTCTATATGGTCTGCTCTTCGGTGGAAAAAGGAGATCTTCTTTCTACGGATACCTATGAGAATCTGACGAATGGAAAAACTGATCTGATCACCCGATCCGAGCTTCAGAGAAATGCCGGAAATATCCTGCGTTTTGCATTAAATACACCTGCCATGGATGCGGTCATGGGTGACCGGCCTAAGGTCAAGCATATCGACTGTCCGTTCTCCGATGACACCATCGAAGCGAAAGTGGATGTGTACTATGAGATCGATAAAGATCCGGTGATCGAGCTTTCTGTGGATACGGCAGATGGAAAGGATTTCGTATTCGGCCTTACTACCGACCGTCCCGGCATGTATGAGTGCGAGCTTGTGGCAGTATCGGATCTGTCGCCTCTGGCCCAGCTTCCGGTTACGCTCTATTACACCAGTATTCCCATGCACGTAGTGCCTTTCAACGGGACAGAAGGAGAGGAGGTCAGTAAGACCATCCAGATCGGCCTTCTGAATAAGCACTCGATCTTTAGAATGCATTTCGGAAAGCGCGGACTTCGCCTCTTGAGACTGAAGTTCCGTTTCAAAGACGGCGTGGATTCGATCAAGTTCGACGATATGTAAGAAGAGATTTCTCCGGTAAAGAAACTTCCGGATCAGACGATCTGCAGAAGATAAAACTTGAGATAGTCGGTCTCGGGAATTGCCATGGCAACAGGGTGATCCGGGGCCGCTCTTCTTTCTTCGATGAGACGGAGAGTCACGCCGGCATCACGGGCAGCTTCCAGGAGCATTTTCCGGAACAGCTCATTGGGCATAAAGTGAGAGCAGGAACAGGTGGCTAAATAGCCTCCGCGGGGAAGCATCTTCATGGCCCGGTAATTGATCTCCTTATAGCCGCGCTTGGCATTATCCGTGGTCTTACGGCTCTTGGTAAAGGCCGGCGGATCCAGGATGATGAAGTTATAGTCCGCTTTCTGCTGCTCCAGCTTCGGAAGAAGCTCAAACACATCGGCGCAGATAAAATCCATCCGGTCGGAAAGACCGTTGATCCTGGCATTTTCCGAAGCCGTATCTACGGCAAACTGGGAAACGTCCACGGCGGTAACATGGGAAGCACCGCCTCTGGCCGCATTCATGGCAAAGGAACCGGTATGGGTAAAGCAGTCAAGGACCTTCATGCCGGAAGCGAGCTTGCTGACAGCCAGACGGTTATATTTCTGATCCAGAAAGAAACCGGTCTTCTGGCCGTTTTCCACATCTACGGTATAGCGGATCCCGTTTTCACAGATCTCTACACGGGGAGACGGAAAGTTTCCTTCAAGTGAACCGGGAAGAAAATCAGCCTTATACCAGCCTTTTTCCAGAGGAAGTCCTTCCTTTTCACGAAGGAGGGCCTCGTTTCTTTCAAAGATGCCACGGACGGCAACTCCGTCTTTTTCAAGTTCCTCTACAAGTGCCCGGTAAATACTGTCCTTGACCTTTTCCGTTCCGTAGGAAAGAACTTCGGTGGAAAGAATGTCTTCATAGCGGTCGACTGTCAGACCGGGAAGTCCGTCCGCTTCGCCGAAAATAAGGCGGCAGCAGCAATAGTCGTCCTTCATGACGGTACGGCGCATATCCAGGGCATATTTCACTCTTCGGGAAAAGAAAGCGGGCCCGAAAGTCTCGTTTGCATTATCCGAAAGGATCCGGATGCGGATCTTACTTTGAAGACTTAGAAAACCTGTTCCCAGATAACGGCCTTTTCCGGAAAGAACATCGACCAGCGCGCCGTTTTCTACATCCAGATCTTCAGGAAAGATACCGTCACGGATCTTCTTTCCTGAAAATTCAGTGATCTCGGTATCGTAGACCCAGGGGTGTCCGCGCTTTACTGCGGCCTCGGCTTTTTCGGTAACGATGGCAGAAGGAAAGGTTCTCTCTTTTTTCATGTTTTACTCCCGGACGCTTCGAAGTTCATCCAGCCAGACCTTGGTGGCTGCATCGGAAGGCATTTTCAGATCGCCTCTGGGAGAAAGATCCACAGAGCCGACTTTCGGGCCGTCCGGCATACAGGAACGCTTGAACTGCTGAGTGAGGAAACGCGTAATGAATTTTTCTTCCCACTTATAGATCGTATCGTCGTCGTATTCACCGCAGAAGGCAACTTTGGCCAGACGGTAGATCTTCGACGGGGCAAAGCCCAGACGGACGAAGTAGTAGAGGAAGAAGTCATGAAGCTCGTAGGGCCCTACCAGATCTTCGGTCTTCTGGGAAATCGTGCCGTTTTCTGTCGGCGGGAGAAGTTCCGGTGATACCGGTGTGGCTAAGATGTCACGAAGGACAGCGGAAAGTTCCGGCTGGGATTTTTCCACACGGTCAGCTTCGTAGGCGACCACATGACGGATCAGGGTCTTCGGAACAGAACCATTTACGGCATACATGGACATGTGGTCACCGTTGTAGGTTGCCCAGCCCAGCGCCAGTTCACTTAAGTCACCGGTTCCGACAACCAGAGAACCTTCATCATTTCCCAGATCCATGAGAAGCTGGGTGCGTTCTCTGGCCTGTGCATTTTCATAGGCCACATTATGGTTATCGATATCATGACCGATATCTTTAAAATGCTGGATCACGGACTCCTTGATGGAGATCTCGTCGATCTTCGCGCCATAGGCTTTGGCGAGCTCGATGGAATTATTTTTCGTTCTCGAAGTGGTGCCGAAGCAGGGCATGGTGATGGCATGGATATCGCTCTTGGGAAGTCCCATGATGTCAAAGGCGCGGGCGCTGACCAGGAAGGCCAATGTGGAATCAAGGCCGCCGGAAAGACCGACGATGACCTTCTTACTGTGAATATGATTCATGCGGGTCACCAGCGCCATGGCCTGGATCATCAGTATCTGCTCGCATCTTTCGGCGATTTCTTTCGGATCTTCCGGAGCAAAGGGATTCTTCGGCACTTTCCGGATCAGGGATAATTCATAAGGAAGATCCATGGGGAAAGTCACGATATCGAAGTCGGAATCCGAAGAAGTGTTGGCAAAGTCAGTTCTCCAGGCATCATCACGAAGACGCTCGCCGGAAAGAAGTTTCAGATCCAGATCGGTGTAGATGGCATCTTCGGAAAACGGGCGGCTTTCAGAAAGCTTTTTTCCGTTTTCATAGATAAAGTTGGTGCCGGCAAAAACCAGATCCGTCGTGGATTCACCTAAACCTGCATTGGCATAGATATAGGCGGCATGAAGCTTTCTGCTCTGGGCGGAAAGAAGAGAAGATGTCTTTTCCGTGGCGCCGACAATATAGGGACGGGAAGAAAGGGTGGCAATGATCTGGCATCCGGCCAGCGCCATGTCCACGTCATCCGAGATTGGTGCCCGGAGATCTTCATCAAAGATCACGCCGAAAGAAAACAGGTCATTATCACTGAAGTAAAGCGGCTGTCCGAAAGAGATCTCTTCGTCAAAATACTCGTCGTAGAAAGAACCGTCGATCTCGTAAGGAGAGAAGTAACGGGACTGTTCTTCACTTAAGGTGAGCTTCACGTTACAGCCCAGAAGCATACCTTCGTGAAGGACCACGGCCAGGTTTAAAAGTTTTCCTTCGATATAAGCCGGAAGACCGATAATGAATACCTGCGGGGCATCCGAGGTTTCTTCCGCAATGCGGTACAGTGCTTCCCATGCATGATCGATAAAGGCTTCCTGACGGAAAAGATCACCGCAGGTACAGCCGGTCACGCAAAGTTCGGGAAAGACCAGAAGGGCACAGTCCTTATCTGCATTTTTCACGCAGGAAATGATCTGTTCAGCATTAAAGTCGATGTCTGCCACCCGGATCTTCGGGCTGGCGGCGCCTACACGTAAAAAACCGTCTTTCATACGTTATCACTCCTTTTTGGTGGGATCCGGAAGACCGGATGTGAAATTCTCGGAAATAGTCTCCGGTAAGATATTTTCTGAATCCGCCGGAGCAGAAACCGGGGAAACAGAAGCATTTTCCTGATTTTGGAACGCCGGTGTGGAAGATTCCGTTGTCGCGTTTCCGGATACGGAAACATTTCCTTCTTCGGTGACTTCAGACGGAGCGTCATTCTGGTTATATACATAATCGATCAGCTCGTTAAAACGTTTGTAGTACATGGTGGAATTCTCGATCACATACCCATAGAGTGCCCGGCTCTGAAGCTTATGTACGCTCTGGCAGAGACTGTCGGCTTCAGCCTGGTTTTTCACATTCAGCTGGAAGCACTGGTGATATCTGGTCATGAAGATGCCACGGTAGATCGGGGCGCTGTTGACCTGGTTCATTTTACTGGGATAGATCCAGACGATATCCTTGATCGGGAGGATCGTCGGGGTGGCGTTGATCTGGATAATGTGATCCTTTGAGACCTGAATATTCCCATAGGTAAAGAGCGGATCGGAAAACTCGTTGTCCAGATCCTCCAATGTCATATTCATGGCGCTGAGCTTTTTCTTCAGAGGCTTTAAGTACGAGCCGGTAAGCCCTGTCAGCGGAATGGCCACGGCGAAGATCAGCAAGATCAGGCAAAGTGCAATATAGGCTGTGCCTTCGGATGCCAGAACTTTCGAAAGGGGCACCATAACGAACATCTTGGAACAAACACGTTCGCGTACAGCCGGCGGCGCGCTGATGGCGTCGAAATACTGCTCCAGGAACTGGGAAGTCTTGGCGTTGACATCGGTAACATAACCATTGCAGCTGATGTATTCAGTCAGAACGGACTCATCGCCGCTGTCCATGTACTCGTAAGTCTGATCCATGATCGTTTCGACCTTGGCTTCGTACTTTTTCGGAATATAGACGATCAGATAATAGTCTTCCTCGTTCTTATCCTGTACCGGAGCAATATAGAATTTTCCGTCTTTGTTTTCCGCAAACCAGTCGTAGATCGAGTAGGTCTTTCCTTTATAGTATTTGTCGACTTTATAGCTGTTGCAGGGAAGAGAGAAGATATTCTCTCTTGCGGTATAGTACTTGGTATGATTGGGGATAAGCAAGAAGGCGATCAGGAGTGTGGCGACGATCAGAACCACAGATATGACGAACCTCCAGGTGAAATTTGCCTTTTTGATCTGCTTGACAACGGAGTTACTGCTCATGAGTGTTTCCCTTTCCGAATTCTGTCTAAATTCCGGCGAAATTCCTGCGTTAAGGAATTCACGCGGCTTTTTCTTGTGAAAAGTTCGCAACAAGTATATCATATTATGGTACATATTTATCGGACACAATTGAGGTTTTTGCATATGGATAACAATAAGATGCCTATCCCGCCTTTTTCAGAGCAAGAGATCCGTTCTTTCCGGCATAAAGCCGAAAAGCCCATGTATGTGGCTATGGTGATCTTCAATGTTCTGTTTGTAGTGATCGCCCTGATCGCTGTGGTGATGGCCTTTGCTGATGAGGGACCGCTGACCGGAGAAACCGGATCCATGATCAATCAGATCCTTTTCGACATCCCTTCTGAAGCCTCCGCCCATATCGAGATCCTCATGATCCTGATCCTTCTGCCGGTCATGCTTCTTGCTGTGGCATATCTGTACTATGCCCAGTACCGGGCCAATTCCATCCGCATCACGGAAAAGAATTTCCCGGAGATCTACGAAGTCATTGAGGACTATGCCCGGAGAATGAACATGAAGAATGTGCCGAAGGTATATCTTACTCAGGAAAACGGTGTGCTGAATGCTTTCTCTACCTTCATTCTGAGAAGACAGTATGTGGTCCTTCTGGCAGACCTTTTCGAAGTCGCCTATCTGGAACATCATGATCTGGACAGCATCAAGTTTATTCTGGCTCATGAAATGGCCCATATCCGCTATCGTCATGCGACTTTCTCCTACAATATCAGTATCCTTTTTGCCAACTATCTGCCGGTCGTCAGCTCCGCCCTGTCCCGTGCCCGGGAATACAGCTGTGACCGTATGGCCCAGCATCTCGTAGGTAAAAGCGGCATTGAACCGATGCTGGCCCTGGTGGTCGGAAAGCACCTTTATAAGAAGGTGGATGTTAAGGACTACGTGGAGCATTGCCATGAAGTGCGCGGCTTTTTCGTTTTCGTCTACAACCTTCTTTCTACCCACCCCATCATGCCGAAGCGTATTCAGGCGCTGCTCCGTGATCACGGTTCCGGACGGTTATTCTTCTAAAGCCCTGCCCCGACAGTGCATTTCCCAATGAAAATCGGAATTCATGCAATTTGTACAGAAACATCTTGCAAATTCCGAAGGTCTAAATGAAAAAGTAGAAAAAGCGTTTTTGACGTTGACAAGTGCGCTCTGAACCTATTTACTATATACGTGCACAAAGATGTGCAACTTCTAATTTTGCAAGCAGGAGGAACATAACATGAAAAACATTGCGCTGAGTGATAAGAGCAATCTTCTGGAACAGGATCCCTATCAGTATACACTGCAGGATGTTGAGAAACCGGAGCTTTTCCGTGAATTGTTCCCGTATGCCGAAGTTCCGAAGATCGCTTATAACTATAGAAAAGTTCCGATGAATATGCCGGAAAACATCTATATCACCGATACGACATTCCGTGACGGACAGCAGTCCCGTGCACCTTATACCACCGAGCAGATGGTGGAGATCTATAAGATGCTGCACCGCCTGGGCGGTCCGAAGGGCATTGTCCGTCAGACAGAGTTCTTCGTTTACTCCCAGAAGGACAGAGAAGCGCTTGAGCAGTGCATGGCTCTGGGCTACAAGTTCCCGGAGATCACCACCTGGATCCGCGCGACTAAGTCTGACTTCGCTCTCGTCCGCAACATCGGCATCAAGGAGACAGGTATCCTTGTATCCTGCTCCGACTATCATATCTTCAATAAAATGGGGCTGACCCGTAAGCAGGCTATGGATAAGTACCTGGGCATCGTAAAGGATGCTATCGATGCAGGACTTCGTCCGAGATGCCATTTCGAAGATATCACCCGTGCCGACTTCTACGGCTTCGTAGTACCGTTTGCTACCGCCCTCATGAGACTTTCCGAGGAAAGCGGCATTCCGGTAAAGATCCGTGCCTGCGATACCATGGGTTATGGTGTACCGTTCCCGGGCGTTGCGCTGCCGCGTTCCGTATCCGGTATCATCTATGGTCTGCAGCATTATGCCGGCGTTCCCTGCGAAATGCTGGAGTGGCATGGTCATAATGATTTCTATAAGGGCGTGGTAAATGCAACTACCGCCTGGCTTTATGGTGCGCAGGCAGTGAACTGCTCGCTTCTGGGCATCGGTGAGAGAACCGGTAATGTTCCGCTGGAGGCCATGGTATTTGAGTATGCACAGCTTCGTGGAACGCTCGATGGTATGGATTCCCGCGTGATCACAGAGATCGCGGACTATATCTCCCGTGAGACACATTATGAACTTCCGCCGATGACACCTTTTGTCGGTAAGAACTTTAACGTGACCAAGGCCGGTATCCACGCAGATGGTCTTTTGAAGGATCCGGAGATCTACAATATCTTCGATACGGAAGCACTTCTGGACCGCCCGCCGCTTGTTGCCGTAAGCAACGTGTCCGGTCTTGCCGGAATTGCCTGCTGGATCAATAACTACTATCGTCTGGCCGGCGAAAACGCTGTCAGCAAGAAGGATCCGTTCATCTCCAAGATGAAGGAGTGGATCGATAAGGAATATGACGGCGGTCGTGTAACCGTTATTTCCGACGAGGAGATGGTTCATCTTTTTGAAGAGACCGCTCCGGAGGTATATGCGAAGGTTGCCAGACCGAAGGCGTGATTCTTTAGATAATTAAGCATAAAGAAAAACCACCCGTCACTCAGACATTTTTGCTTTGCAAAAAAACTCGTGACTAGGTGGTTTTCTTTATGCTTTTAATTCTTTGAAAGAGGCGCCTTCGGTCTGGCTTCCTTTTCTTCGAGCGAGGGGGAGGGGTCAGGTGGCGCTTGTTGCGAGGACGCCGGGGAGGATTTCATCTCCGACTGAAACAGGGGCATTGATCACCGTGTGGTGGATCTTTTCGGCCAGTGTTCGGATCTCATCTTTCGGGATCTCGCCTTTCGATTTCACACTGATGCGGGAAAGACTTCCATCTTCCAGGCGGACACGGATCGTCGTGGTCAGGGTACGCATCGGATGGGTCACTTCCGCGATTCCATAGGCTTCTCCACGCGGACAGGAATTTCCGGTGACAACAGGAGTGGGGCCTGGCGTGACAGTAAGCGTACACCCCCGCGGGCAGATGATACAGGTCATTTGCCGGACAGCGGGATCAGTGTTCTTTTCTATTTCGCCTACGGGCTTTATGACTTTTCCGGGAAAGACTTTTGGAGAAAGGATCGCCTGTTCCGAAGTGGAAGAAGCACCGGCCACATAGGCTGCAGCGGCTTTTCCGGCTTCGATCGCTTCCTTCGTGACGTTATCTGCCAGATCATGGACATGAAGTACATTTCCGCAGGCAAAAATACCCGGGATCGAAGTCTCATGCACATCAGAAGAGAAAGGTCCGCCGGTTTTCGGATCGATGGCCAGACCGGCCTTTCTGGAAAGTTCATTTTCCGGGATCAGGCCACAGGAGAGAAGAAGAGTATCGCACTCGATCTCTTTTTCTGTTCCGGGGACCGGTGTATATCTATCATCCACTTCCGATACGGTAATGCCGGTAAGACGGTCTTTCCCGTGAATCGCGGTGACCGTGCGGCGCAGATACAGGGGGATGCCGTAGTCTTCCAGACACTGGGTAACATTTCGGGCGAGGCCTCCGGGCTGGGGCGCGATCTCGATACAGGCCAGAACGTCAGCGCCTTCTAAGACCATGCGTCGGGCCATGATGAGTCCGATATCGCCGGAGCCTAAGATGACGACTTTTCTGCCGACCATATAGCCGTCGATATTGACGTAGTGCTGGGCAAGACCTGCGGTCATGACGCCGGCGGGACGGGTTCCGGGAATGGCTAATGCGCCCCGGGCTTTTTCCCGGCAGCCCATGGCCAGAATGATGGCTTGGGCGGAGATCTCGAAGTAGCCGTCTTTTTTATTCATAGCATAAATCTGCTTTCTGGAAGTGATCTCCATAACGAAAGTGTCCAAAAGGATCTCAACGGGCGGGTGAGATCCCTGATTTATGCTCTTTAAGTCTTCATAAGCGCGGAAAGCATATTCCGGACCGGTAAGTTCTTCACCGAAGTGGGAAAGACCAAATCCGTTATGAATGCACTGATTGAGAATGCCGCCGAGCTTCGTGTCGCGTTCGATGAGAAGGATGGAATGGCATCCGTTCTCGGCTGCGCTCTTGGCTGCGGCAAGTCCTGCCGGGCCTCCGCCTATGACAACGATATCGTAACATCTCATGATTCCACCTCCTTTAACGGGGCATTCTTTCCTTCGGGAGAAGGAAAGCCTTCCGCATCGCGGGGAACGAACAGCGTGGAGCCTTTGCCGTCTTGAAGGATCGAAAGAGGCGAGGCGTCAGATCTTTCGGAAAGCAGCATTTCCACAATACGTGGCCCGCAGAAACCTCCCTGACAGCGTCCCATGCCGGTTCCGGCTCTCCGCTTTACGGCATCCAGGGAAAGGGGAGGGATCGGACTTAAAAGAGCGTCTCGGATCTCGCCTTCTGTGACACCTTCACAGCGGCAGACGATCCGTCCGTAAGCGGGATCTTTTTTCACCAGTTCCGCACGCTCTTCGTTCGTCATATCCCGGAAATGGATCTTCTTTCGGGTCATATCGTAAGGACCTTCCTTCTTGGGAAGAGAAATGCCCTTTTCTCTTAAAAGTCCGATCATGAAAGGACCGATTGCGGGACTGCTGGCCAGTCCCGGAGACTTGATACCGGCTGCTTCGAAGATGCCTTTCTTTCCGGGGATCTCCCGGATAATGAAGTCATCTGCAGTGGAATTGGCGCGGATGCCCGAGAAGTTTCTGACATTATCGCGCCAGGAAATATCGGTGACGGAGCGGGCGGCTTTGACCTTGATCTCAGAAAGCTTCGAAGCCGTAGTGGCTGTATCTTCGATGTCGTCTTTCAGGACTTCGGACGTGGGTCCGCAAATCAGATTTCCGTGTACGGTAGGGGCGACCAGTACGCCCTTTCCTTTTTCACTCGGACACTGGAAAACAACGTGATCGACACGTGTTCCTTCGGATTTGTCGAGGAGAAAGTATTCTCCACGGGTAGGAACGATTTCAAAGTCTGGTCCGGCGATGAGCCCGTGAACTGTATCCGCCTGGATCCCGCAGGCCAGGATCACGTTATCCGCCTCAAAAGCACCCCGTGCCGTTTCAATCATATACCGGCCGGAAACTTGGGAGCCGTCGTTTTCGCGGATCGCGGAGACTTCTGCGTTGAGGAGGATATCTCCGCCTTCCCGGACGAAGACTTCCGCCTGGGCCAGGCACAGCTCCCACGGGTTGACGATACCGGCGGAAGGAGCATAGAGCGCGGCGACGGCCTCTTCTGACACGCCCGGCTCGATTCTATGAAGCTCCTCCTGATCGAGAATACGGATATCGGGAACGCCGTTTCTTATACCACGATCCAGAAGCTCATGGAGCAGTGCTTTTTCCGCATCGGAGAAAGCCAGGACCAGGGAACCGCAGCGGCGGAAAGGAACACTCAGATTCCGGCAAAGATCCTCGCAGAGACGGTTCCCTTCGACGTTGAGCTTCGCCATAAGGGTACCGGGCTTCGGGTCGTATCCTGCGTGAATGATGGCGCTGTTGGCACGCGTCGCCCCCATCGCGACGTCGTTATTCTTGTCGAGAAGAAGCACGGAAACATTGTAAGGAATGAGGCTGTAAGCGATGGATGTTCCCACCACACCGGCGCCCACGATGATGATGTCATATTTCATAAGCCGCCTCTTTCTGCGGGAAGAAAGGCCCCGCGGTAACTATTACCATTTTACTATATCCGGGGGAATTCTGCATTTCACTTCGGAACCTCCCGTCCGGTTGCGCGCGCAAATTGACATTACCCCGGCAAATCATTATACTTTTGAGTGCTATCTATTATATATGCGCGTATGTGCGCGATGAAAGAGGAATCAATCATGCGAGTATCTAAGCTTTTCATGTCTACACAGAGAGAAGTACCGTCTGATGCCGAGATCGTGAGCCATCAGCTCATGCTCCGCGCCGGCCTGATGCGTAAGGCGGCCGCCGGTATTTATTCTTATATGCCGATGGGGTATCGTGCATACCGTAAGGTCGAGGCCATTGTCCGTGAGGAGATGGATAGAGCCGGAGCACAGGAACTCATCATGCCGGCAGTTCTTCCTGCCGAGACCTATATGGCTTCCGGCCGCTGGGAAAAGTTCGGTCCGGAAATGTTCCGTTTAAAGGACCGTAGCGGACGTCAGTTCTGCCTGGGCCCGACGCATGAAGAGCCCTTTACCGAAGCAGTAAGAGATACGATCCGTTCGTATCGTAATCTGCCGGTAACTCTTTATCAGATCCAGCATAAGTACCGTGACGAGAAGCGCCCGAGATTCGGCGTTGTCCGTTCCCGTGAGTTCGTCATGAAGGATGCCTACAGCTTCGACGTAGACGAGGCCGGTCTCGATAAGTCTTACCTTAACATGAAGGAAGCCTACTGCAAGATCTTCGACCGCTGCAACCTCGACTACATTCTCGTTGATGCCGATTCCGGCGCCATGGGTGGTTCCGGTTCCCAGGAGTTCATGGTAAAGTCGGCAGTCGGTGAAGATGCCATCGCGTATTGCCCGGCATGTGATTATGCTGCGAACGAAGAAAAAGCACCGTGCCCGGAGGTGAAAAAACCGGAGGGTGTGGAAATGCTTCCGATCGAGAAGATCGAGACCCCGCATGTAAAGACCATCGAAGAACTGATGCGACCGCATTTGCCAAGACGATCCTTTATAACATCGATGGCAAGATCGTGGCCGTTATGGTCCGTGGCGACCGGGAGATCAATGAGACCAAGCTCGGTAACCTCTTTGATGCTACCGAAATGAACCTGGCTTCCTTCGAAGAAGTCGAGCGTGTTACCGGCGCGGCAGTCGGCTTTGCCGGTCCTGTCGGTCTGAAGGAGAAGGTTGAAGTCATCGCGGATTACGAAGTGGCCGCCATGACCAACTTCATCGTGGGTGCCAATGAGACCGACTATCACTTTAAGAATGTCAACTTCGGCCGTGACTTCACTCCGGACCGTGTCGTGGATGTAAGAGGCGCAGTTGAAGGTGATCCGTGTCCGAAATGCGGCAAGCCGATGTCCATGTGCAGAGGTATCGAGGTTGGTCACATTTTCAAGCTGGGTACCAAGTATTCGGATGCGCTCCACTGCATCTACCTCGATAAGGACGGCAAGGAGAATCCCATGATCATGGGCTGCTATGGTATCGGTGTCTCCAGAACACTGGCCGCGATCATCGAGCAGCACTACGATGAGAATGGTATCATCTGGCCAATGTCCGTGGCTCCGTATCAGGTCATCGTTGTTCCGACTACATCTCAGGATGAGGAGTGAAGTTCAAGGATGCCGACCTGATCGGTATTCCGGTCCGTATCACAGTCGGCCGTAAGGCTGCGGAAGGAAAGGTGGAGTATAAGCTCCGCGCCGGTTCTGATGTTGTTGAAATGACAGCAGAAGAAGCCATCGCCGCCGCTCTTAAGGAAATCGAGACAGCGAAGAAGTAATCATATAGTATTCCTTTGAATTTCCAAAAACACCTTCTGCCATCTGGAAGAAGGTGTTTTTGTATGCTTGGGCAAAGGAGATGTCGTGTCCATACCACCGAATGCGGGCATGAGAAAGTGTTGTTTTTCCAATAGTTCTTGTTTTTTACCTGCGAATTTGTTTTATAATCGAAAAAAAGTGAAGTCGGATGGGAGAAGCGTGTATGAAACTGAAGAAACTGCCATGTGTATTGAGTGTTTGTAAACTGACGGATACGGAAGGAATCGATTTTCTGGATGAGTTTGTTTTTGTAGGAAAGACCGATGAAGAAATTTCTCTTGTGTGCCGCGAAGAAAAGGTGCCGGAAAACACGACGGCGCGCGACGATGGCTGGAAGGGCTTCCGGATCGAGGGGGTTCTGGATTTCTCGCTGATCGGGATCCTGTCTAAACTGGCCGGTATCCTGGCAGACAATAAGATCGGCATCTTCGCGGTATCCACATTCAACACTGATTATATTCTTGTGAAGGAAGAAAACTTTGAGCGGGCACTTCATGTGCTCGCTCAAGCAGGATACGAAATTATCGGATAGTATTCGAAAGAAAAGAGAGGATCTCCGGTTCTTATTCTTCTGCGTGAGTGCGGGAAGAAGTAGAGAGATTCTTCTTTTTTGCTTCTTCCAGAAGTTTGGCCAGTTCCTCTTCGGTATGTTCGACAGGAAGAGAGGCGCCCTGCTTTGTCTTGGCATCCTTCGGGAAAGCTTTGTGGAAATAGTCTTTTCTGTATTCTTCCGGAGTCACACCGGTCTGCTTTTTAAAGGCCTGAATGAAGTGGCTCTGTGTCGAAAAAGACAGGAACTGGGAAATCGACAGGCACGAATAGTCGGAATGCTTCAGCATGTGCTTGGCCGCATCGATCTTCTTCAAGCGGATAAAGTCACTGACGGACACACCGGTCTCTTTCTTAAAGAGCTTGGAAAAGTACGCATCATTTAATCCCAGATGCTCAGCCAGATCCGGTACCAGGATCCGCTCCTGCAGGTGGCTGTAAATATACTCGATGGCCAGTACCACATGTTTACTGAAGATATTATCCATTCGCAACGCGCGCATTCTGGTGCAGTAGTCCTCGGTACACTGCTGCTGAATGGCATCGAGCTGAGTCGTGGAAGTGGCCGCATCACATTTCTGGATGTAAATATCCGAAAGAGAATAGGAAGTTTCCACATCCATGCCGTAGTTAATACAGTATCTGGCGATCATGGCGATGGAAATAATGAGGTGATAGCGGACGTTGCGCAGGCGGTCCGGCGATAAAGTGCCGACTCCCCGAAGCTCGGAAATGTGATATTCCCGAACCTGCCGCATGACTTCTTCCAGTTCTCCGGTAGCCACCAGATCGTAAAAGTCGAACTCGTGTTCATAAGAGGAACGCACCATAAGACGCTCTCTTTGCATAAAAAGAAGACGTTGTAATTCTTTATTGATATCCTGATCCATATAACCCTACCCCAAAGCTTGTTGCCATTATGTAATAAACTTACACCATCATTATGACATAAAGTGCAAAAATATGGTATCGATTTTTCTGAAATAGTTTAGAATATACTCAAGTGAGGAGAGTGTGACTAGCAACCCCAATGCCTCCGTTAGAGAAAGCTTGCCATCTTTCTGACGCACACTACCCGAATCCTCACGGTTATTGACAACTTCTTGCACTTCCACATGACGTACTACAGCTGCAAGAACCTATTTCATCGCATGACCCCGACGTTGTATGACTTCGGGGTCAGGTTTTTATTAGGGAAAGAAATAAATCTATGGCAATCTATTTAACAAATTGGACATCAATTTGATACGAAGCGATTTTCGAATCTGTCAAAAGCCCAAAAGCGTGCCGATCAGATAAACACCATAGGCAGCGATCCATGCGACTACACATTGGAAGACGACAACGATACCGGCCCACTTTGTTCCCAGTTCTCTGCGGATCGACGCAACAGCTGCGACGCAGGGAGTATAGAGAAGACAGAACACCAGAAGGGAGAATGTCTGAAGGGAAGAAAGAAGCGGCAGAACGGCATCTCCGTCACCAACCAGGACATGAAGTGTGGAAACGACACTTTCCTTGGCGATAAAACCGGAGATCAGGGCGGTAGAAAAGCGCCAGTCGCCAAATCCAAGAGGCGTAAATACCGGAGCGATCACGCCTGCGATCTGCGCCAGAATACTGCTGCTGGAATCCGATGTCAGCGTCAGGCTTAAATCGAAAGATTGCAGGAACCAGATCACCAGCGAGGCAATGAAAATGACGGTAAAGGCACGGGTCAGGAAGTCTTTGGCCTTTTCCCAAAGAAGCTGGCCGACATTTTTCGCGCCCGGCATACGGTAGTTCGGAAGCTCCATGACAAAAGGAACAGCTTTCCCGCGGAAAGCGGTACGCTTGGCGATGAGCGCCACGAGAATGGCCATGAAGATTCCGATGAAGTAGAGGGAGACCATGATCAGTCCGCTATACTTCGGAAAGAAGGTCCTTGCGAAGAAGCCGTAGATAGGAAGCTTGGCAGAGCAGCTCATGAACGGTGTCAGAAGGATCGTCATTTTACGGTCGCGCTCGGAAGGAAGAGTACGGCTGGCCATGACACCCGGTACCGTACATCCGAATCCGATGAGCATCGGAACGATGGAACGGCCGGAAAGGCCCAGCTTACGAAGGAACTTGTCCATGACAAAGGCGATTCTTGCCATATAGCCCGTGTCTTCCAGTAAAGAGAGGAAGAAGAAAAGCGTTACGATTACCGGCAGAAATGAAAGCACGCTTCCTACGCCGGTAAAGATCCCGTCGACTACCAGTGAATGGATCACCTCGTTGACTTTCCAGGAGGTGAGAGCGGAATCCACGACTCCGGTAAGCTTATCGATCCCGGTTTCCAGAATTCCCTGGAAAAAGGCGCCGATGACGTTAAAGGTCAGGAAAAAGATCGCGGCCATGATAAGGATAAAAGCCGGAATTGCCGTAAATTTTCCCGTCAGGATCGTATCGATCCGTCGGCTTCTCTGATGCTCTTTACTTTCCTTCGGCTTGATCACGGTATGGTCGACAAGTTTCTTGATGAAAGTGAAACGCATATCCGCAATAGCGGCGCTTCTGTCCATACCGGACTCGTCTTCCATCTGCTTGATGATATGTTCCAGTGTTTCTTTCTCATTCTGGTCCAGATTCAAAGCTTCCAGAATACGGGGATCGCCCTCGACCAGCTTGGTGGCGGCAAATCTTTCCGGAATACCGGCGGATTTGGCATGGTCCTCCACAAGGATCATGATGCTGTGAAGACAGCGGTGGATCGCGCCGCTTTCGGTCTCATCACAGAAGTCCAGTCTTCCTGGTCTTTCCTGATATTTCGCAACATGCAGGGCATGGTCGACCAGCTCGTGGATACCTTCGTTTTTCGCAGCTGAAATAGGCACTACCGGAATACCCAGTTCGTGCTCCATCTGGTTGACGAGAACGGAACCGCCGTTGCCGCGGATCTCATCCATCATGTTCAGCGCAAGTACCATAGGAACATTCAGTTCCATCAGCTGCATGGTCAGATAAAGATTCCGTTCGATGTTGGTGGCATCTACGATATTGATAATGCCGCAGGGCTTTTCATCCAGAATAAACTGACGGGAAACGATCTCCTCGGCAGTATAAGGGGACATGCTGTAAATGCCCGGAAGGTCGGTGATCTCTGTATTCGGGTGTTCTTTGATCGCGCCGCTTTTCCGGTCCACGGTGACACCCGGGAAGTTTCCGACATGCTGATTGCTGCCGGTAAGCTGATTAAAGAGAGTGGTCTTACCGGAATTCTGGTTTCCGGCTAAAGCAAAAGTAAGCTTCGTTCCGTCCGGAAGAGGATTCTCATCCGCTTTGACGTGATATTTACCGCCTTCACCCAGACCCGGGTGGTCGATGATGATCCGGCGTTCTTTTTTCTTCTTTTCTTCTTTTTCGGAAAGAGCAGGATCTTCCTGGGAGTTTTCTTTCTCGGAGATCTCCTCGATTTCGATCAGCCTGGCATCATCAAGACGCAAAGTCAGTTCATACCCGTGGATCCGAAGTTCCATCGGATCCCCTAAAGGCGCCAGTTTTTCAAGTTTTAACTTTGCACCGGGAATGACTCCCATATCCAGAAAATGCTGGCGAAGGGCGCCTTCGCCGCCGACTTTTTTGATAACAGCAGATCTACCGGTTTTCAGTTCGGCCAGATTCATATTACTCCCCCAAGTTGTTTGTGTTTTTGATGAAAAGAAAAGCTTAGTCGATCACTCGTACCTCTTTGATCTTGACCTGGTTTTCTTTTGCGACTTCGCCGTTTTCTCCGGACGGGATCTCCGCCAGCTTATCGACAACATCCATTCCCTCTGTTACCGTACCGAAGGCGGCATACTGGCCGTCCAGATTGCTGGCATCCTGATGGCAGATAAAGAATTGGGAAGAGGCACTGTTATTCATGCCGGAGGCACGGGCCATGGAAATGGTGCCGCGCTTGTGCTTGATCGGATTATTCTGACCGTTGGCAGCAAACTCGCCGAGGATGTTATGTGGCTCGGCTCCGGTCCAGCCTTCCGGTGCCTGGCCGGCCTGTACGACGAATCCCTTGATGATACGGTGGAACGGAGAACCGTTATAGAAACCGGCATTGGCGAGATCCAGAAAATTCTGGACAGTGACCGGCGCGTTATCGGCATCCAGTTCCAGTTTGATGACACCGTAGTTTTCTACTTCGATCTCTACGTGATGCTTTCCATACTTGTCCTTGGTGTACTTTTTGGAAGAACAGCCGGCGAAGGTAAAGAGAAGAAGAGAAAGAACGACGGTGATACCAAGTCCTGTCTTGAAAATGCCGTGACGATTTTTCTTTCCATCTTCAACCTGACCGCGGGTTGAATTGTCAGTAGTAAAACGGGATGCACAACTCATAATGAATTCTCCTTATTTTCCTAAATTTACGTCATAGAGCGGCTCGATCGAGAAGACTCGTCCGCTTAATTTATTGTGTACATTTTCTTTCGGGATCTTTCCGAAAAGAAGAGTCGAGGCAAAGAGCTGCTGATAGCGGACCTTTCCTCCGCGGAGATTACTAAAATGCAGATTGTACTGATTTCTTCCGTAGTTTCCGTCTCCCAGGATCGGGTGGCCGTAGTGGGCAAACTGGGCACGGATCTGGTGTGTCCTTCCGGTAACCAGTTCCACCTCGATGTCCGAGACATCTTCCCCATCCGGGCCGATGCCCTTAAAGACCTGAAGGACACGGTAGCGGGAAGTGATAGGAAGATCCTTTTCTTTCGGAACATCGTGGATAAACACATTGCCTGTCGGGGGTTTTTCCAGATAGGCGGAAACTTCCTTCATAATGGCATCGTCCTGACAGATCACGGAAGTGCCGAGCGAGGGGACGCCTCTTACAAGACAGCGGTAGCGCTTGGTAATGAGGTCCGCCTTAAAAAGAGAAATGGCATCTTCCAGACTCTTTTTATTCTTGGCCGTCAGGATCAGTCCGCCGGTATTCATATCGATCCTGTGGCAAAGGTCCAGGGAAGGGTTATGGTAGTCTTTCCGGAGAATATCGATGAGACAGTCGCCGGACATGCCCTTTCCACCATGGACGGCAAGACCCTGGCGCTTATTGACTAAAAGAAGATCATCGGATTCAAAGACAACTTTGTAGTCATCAAATTCACTCTTCCGGGAAGGGGCTTCTGTCTCGAAAAGCGCGTCCGGCAGCCAGACTTCGACGTGATCGCCTTCCTCTACGAGAGTGTCCTGGGAGATGCGCTTTCCGTTAATGCGGATATCTTTATGCTTTAATGCCTTCTGAAGAACGGCCGGAGTAAGGTTCGGAAATTCCAGGATCGCCACGCGGACGACCTTCTTGCCGGCATTTTTCGAAGAAACCGTAAAGTCTCTCATGCAAACTCCCCCTTCTGAACTATTCGAGACATTATATCACATATTGTAAGTTCCGAAGGAAGAAAGTGAAGTCATTCGGATTTCTTTTTCTTCTTTCCCACCATGAAACGGCGTGCCACTTTATTGACGACGTTGTAAGGGAAGGGATTTAAGGCGCGGTTGGCCTCTTTGAGCTTGATCCGGATCGGGATATTCTGGGGACAATGCTGCTCGCATTTTCCGCAGGAAATGCACCGGGACGCATCTGAAGGCTGAAGCTGAAGCGCAATGGTCTGGAAATATTCTTTTCTTCCGGTGGATTTCTTTTCCGAATACATATGGTTATAGCAGGAGAAGATGCCCGGGATATCCACGCCTCTGGGGCAGGGCATACAGTACCGGCAGCCGGTGCAGCCCACCTTGGTGGTCTCGCTGATGTAGCCACGGATCTTTTCGATCATCTGCTTCTCCGCAGGACCAAAGCTTTCTGCTTCTGTCTCCGAGGCGATGCGGCAGTTTTCTTCGATCATGGAAATGGAATTCATGCCGGACAGAACGCAGGTGATCTCTTTTTGGTCCCAAAGCCACCGGAAAGCCCATTCCGCAGGAGTCCAGCCGTGGCTGTCCGAAGCGATTTCTTTTTTTGCTTTATCCGGAAGAAGATCCACAAGTTTTCCGCCGCGGAGAGGTTCCATGATGAATACCGGAACACCCTTTTCATAGGCGGCAGAGATGCCTTCTTTTCCTGCCTGGGAATGCTCATCCGCATAGTTGTACTGCACCAGGCACAGTTCCCAGTCATAGGCGGCAAGGATCTTTTTAAACATGTCGGAGTTTCCGTGAAAAGAAAAACCGATATGGCGGATCCGGCCTTTTTCTTTCTGCTCCCGGATCCAGTCCCGGATCCCCAGTTCTTCCAGTTTTTCCCACTGGGCGATATCCGTCATGTGGTGAAGAAGATAGTTATCCAGATACGTGGTGCGAAGACGCTTCAGTTCTTCGTCCAGGTACTTGTCGAGATCTTCCTTTTTCTTTACGAGATACTGGGGGAGCTTGGTGGTAAGGATGATCTTTTCCCGAAGAGAGTGCTTTTCAAAGATCTTTCCCAGTGCTTCTTCGCTTCCGGGATAGATATAGGCGGTATCGTAATAGTTGATCCCCAGTTCATAAGCCCGGAGGATCTCTTTTTCGGCTTTTTCCAGGTCGATCCCCCGTCCCTTGGTGGTAAAACGCATGCATCCGAATCCTAATACGGAGATTCCATTTCGCTTTTGCATAGATGATCCATCCTTTCGAAGAGGGAGGCGGTTCCGCCTTATTGTCCTTTTGTCCTTCAGCCTGATTATACCGAAACTTTTTCCTTTGAAAATGCCGAAAGCCGAGAATTAAAAGACTGTTAAAACTTTGGCTAAAATCGGAAGAAAAAGTGGAAGGCAAAAAACGATAAGGATTTATCTAAAACATGCATTGACAAGGACTTCTCCGATTGCTAGAATACCCGCTAATGGAAACGTTACTAAGTATATGTATGCCAATTGAATATGAGAGCAAAGACGTTCGCATGTGCTGATCCTGATGCACGTAGGGGACGTCTTTTTTTGTTTTGTGTCCAGGGAGGCAGGTATGAAGAGCAAAGACCGCAAGATCGTTTTAGAAGATGGCAGTGAGTACATCGGGTACGGTTTCGGCGCCAATGTAGAGAGCGTGTGTGAAATCGTTTTCAACACCTCGATGGTCGGATATCAGGAGATCCTTTCCGACCCGTCCTATACGGATCAGATGGTGGTAATGACCTATCCTTTGATCGGAAATTACGGCATCACCGATGAGGATTTTGAGACGAAAAACCCCAGTATCGGCGGATTGATCGTAGGCGATTATAACGATATGCCCAGTAACTTCCGCTATACCAAGACTCTTTCCGAAGAAATGGAAGAAAACGGGATCCCCGGCATCTACGGTGTGGATACCCGCCAGATCACGAGAAGTATCCGTGACTTAGGTTCCAGAAGAGTGATCATTACCTCTATCGACACCACTGTGGAAGAGGCGCTGAAAAAGATCGCTTCTACCCCGGTCCCGCACGATCAGGTCAGCCGGGTCAGCTGCAAGAAGCGCTGGTATTCCCGTACAGCCAACCCGAAATACAACGTGGTGGCCATTGACTGCGGCATCAAGCTGAACATTATCCGCAAGCTCAACAGCTACGGATGTAACGTGACGGTAGTGCCTTTCGATACCAAACCGGAAGAAATCGAATTCATGAAGCCGGACGGCATCTTCTTAAGTAACGGGCCCGGAGACCCGGAGGACGTTACTCCTGTTATTTCCACGGTAAAAGCACTGGCCGGTAAACTTCCGATCTTCGGCATCTGCCTGGGACACCAGATGATCTCTCTGGCCTATGGCGCCAGAACGTATAAACTGAAGTTCGGTCACCGTGGCGGCAACCACCCGGTAAAGAATCTTTCAAACGGAAAGATCGAGATCACTTCCCAGAACCACAGCTACGCGGTAGATCTGGAAAGCTTAAAGAATACGAAACTTTCTGCCACGCATATCAATATCCTGGATAACACGGTGGAGGGTGTGGCCTGTGAAGAAGACCGTGTCTTCTCCGTGCAGTATCACCCGGAAAGCGCGCCGGGACCCCAGGACAGCAGCTATCTTTTCGAGCAGTTTGTAGAGAAGATGCAGGCCTTCCGGGATGAGAAAGAAAGTGAGGTGTCGGTCCATGCCTAAGAGAACGGATATTCACAAAGTACTGGTGATCGGCTCCGGTCCGATCGTGATCGGTCAGGCGGCTGAGTTTGACTATGCCGGCACCCAGGCTTGTCTGGCGTTAAAAGAAGAAGGATATGAAGTGATCCTGGCCAACAGTAACCCGGCCACCATCATGACGGATACATCCATTGCCGATAAGGTGTATATGGAGCCTTTGACGCTTCAGTATCTGGCCCGTATCTGCCGTCTGGAAAGACCGGATGCCATCGTTCCGGGTATCGGGGGGCAGACCGGATTGAACCTGGCCATGCAGCTGGCGAAAAAAGGTGTACTGGAAGAGTGCGAGATCGAGCTTTTAGGTACCGATGCCAAGAGTATCGAGTGTGCCGAAGACCGTGAGCTTTTTAAGGAACTCTGCGAAAAGATCGGGGAGCCGGTGGTTCCCTCGCAGATCACCTATAGCATTGAAGAGGCCCTCGAGGCTGCCGAAACCATCGGTTATCCGGTCATCCTGCGTCCGGCCTTCACCCTCGGCGGCACCGGAGGCGGATTTGCCAACGATCCGGAAGAACTGAAGGAAATGATGAAGAATGCCCTGGCGCTGTCTCCGGTACATCAGGTCCTGGTGGAAAAGAGTATCCGCGGCTATAAGGAGATCGAGTACGAAGTGATCCGCGATGCCAACGACACGGCTATCACGGTATGTAATATGGAAAACCTGGATCCGGTGGGTATTCATACCGGTGACTCCATTGTTGTGGCTCCGTCCCAGACGCTGACGAATAAGGAGTACCACATGCTCCGTGACAGTGCGCTGAAGATCATCCGGGCCCTTGGCGTGAAGGGTGGATGTAACTGCCAGTTTGCGCTGGATCCGCATTCCTTTAAGTATTACGTGATCGAGGTCAATCCCCGTGTATCCAGATCTTCTGCGCTGGCAAGTAAAGCCAGCGGATATCCGATCGCAAGAGTCTCTGCCAAGATCGCGGTCGGCATGAATCTGGATGAGATACAGCTTGCCAATACACCGGCCTGCTTTGAACCGGCACTGGACTACGTGGTCACCAAGATGCCGCGTTTCCCGTTTGATAAATTCCCGGCGGCGTTGAATAAACTGTCGACGCAGATGAAGGCGACCGGTGAGGTCATGAGCGTGGGCCGAACTTTTGAAGAGAGCCTTCTGAAGGCGATCCGCTCTCTGGAAGACAGTAAGAACCATATCCATATGACGAAGTTCGACTCCGAGCATATGAGTGTGGACGATCTTCTGGAGTACATTAAGGAAGGTACCGATGACCGGATCTATGCCATTTCCCAGCTGATGTGGCTGGGCGTGGACCACTCCCGTATCTGCGATATCACCGGTATCGACATGTTCTTCCTGGATAAGATCAAGAAGATCGTTGATTTCGAGCGTGAAATGGAAGATAACAAGGATTCTCTGCCGCATCTTCTGGAAGCAAAAAGAATGGGCTTTTCCGATTCCTATGTGGCTGAACTTTGGGGAAAGACCGAAGAAGAGATCTACAATCTTCGTGTAGAGAAGAAGATCGCGCCGGTCTATAAGATGATCGACTCCTGCGCATCGGAGTTCGACAGCTATATTCCGTATTTTTACTCCACCTATGCTTCGGAAAATGAATCGGTGGTGTCGGACAGAAAGAAGGTCATCGTTCTGGGTTCCGGACCGATCCGTATCGGTCAGGGTGTCGAGTTCGACTACTCGACGGTACACGCGGTGCGCACCATTCAGGAGATGGGCTATGAAGCCATCGTTATCAATAACAATCCGGAGACGGTCAGCACCGACTATACTACAGCAGATAAGCTCTATTTCGAGCCGCTGACAGCAGAAGACGTTATGAATGTCATTCATCTGGAAAAGCCTATGGGCGTCATCGTTACGCTGGGCGGACAGACTGCCGTAAACCTGGCCGATGCGCTCCATAAGCGTGGCGTCAAGATCATCGGAACGGATTGCGAGGCCATCGAAAAAGCAGAGAACCGTGATGCATTTGACGCAGTGATCAAGTCCCTTTCGATCCCGAATCCGAAGGGTGAAGCGGTGACCGATATTCCCACCGGTATCAAGGTGGCGGAAAAGATCGGATATCCGGTACTGGTCCGTCCGTCTTTCGTACTGGGCGGCCGTGCCATGGAGATCGTTGCCAACGAGACCATGCTTGTGAAGTATCTGAAAAATGCGGTTGAAGTGGATGAAGATAAGCCTGTTCTCATCGATAAATATCTTGTGGGTAAAGAAGTCGAGGTAGATGCGATCTGTGACGGAGAAGAAGTCTTTATTCCGGGTATTATGGAACTCGTGGAAAGAACCGGTGTTCATTCCGGTGACAGCACCAGTGTGTACCCGCCGTTCTCCATTTCCGAAAAGGTCAAGGAGACCATCTGTGATTATACCCGCCGTCTGGGTCTGGGTATCGGCATCGTGGGCCTTTTCAATATCCAGTTCATCGTGGATAAAGATGACAGCGTCTATGTCATCGAGGTCAATCCCCGTGCCTCCAGATCTGTTCCGTTCCTTTCCAAATCCACGGACCGGAATCTGGTTACTATCGCCACCCGCGTTATGCTGGGCGAAAGCTTAAAGGCGCAGGGAATTACCGAACTGACTCCGCCGAAGAAGACATCCCGCTGGTATGTCAAAGCGCCGGCATTCTCCTTCCAGAAACTGGATGGTATGGATTCCTATCTGTCGCCGGAAATGAAGTCCACTGGTGAAGCCATCGGTTACGATACGAGATTGAACCGTGCTTTCTATAAGGCGCTTCAGGCATCGGGCATCAAGATGAAGGATTATGGTACCGTTATCGTCACGCTGGCGGATGAGGATAAAGAGGAGGCGCTTCCGTTGATCCGCAGATTCTATGAACTGGGCTTTAATATCGAAGCCACCATCGGTACCGCAAACTTCCTGAAAAACCACGGTATCCGTACCCGTATCCGCGGAAAACTGAGCGAAGGCAGCACGGAGATCCTGGATTCCATCCGGGCCGGATATGTCAGCTATATCATCAACACCCGTGCCATCCTTTCCGGTGTGCATTACGAAGATGGCGTGGCGATCCGCCGCTGCGCGATCCAGAATGGTGTAACCATCTTTACTTCCCTGGATACAGTGAAGATCGTACTGGATGTTCTGGAAGAAACGATCCCGGGCATCTCCACGATCAACGCCTGAGAAGCAGGATCACGCCCGTAAGGGCAATGAATAATACTACGAATAAATAAGGCCATATGCAGGTTCGGCCGGATCCATGATACAATAGTTCCGGAATGAGGAATGTGCTCCTTTAGGAAAATGGGGAGCCGAAGAAGTCTTTTGCGGAGGTAGGGTGGATGCAAAGGATCCGAAAGATCGCATATGGTCTTTTTCTATGCGTGCTGATCCTGGCACTTTGCGGTTGCGCGAAAAGAAGAGAAAAGGTCAGCTATACGCTCGGGCAGGAAGTGACAATGGGCACATATGAAGGCTCTCCGATCGAATGGATCGTACTGGATGTGCGAGATAACGGAGAGGCACTTCTGATCAGTAAATATGTGCTGGAAATGAAGCCTTATCACGATGAAAAGACCAATGCCGACTGGGAGCACTGCTCACTTCGCACATGGCTCAACGGAAGTTTTTTTGACAGTGCATTTACCAAAGAAGAAAAGAAAGTGATCTTATCGTCGAAGATCGAAAATCCGGATAATCTCGAGTTTTCTGTTTCCGGCGGAAAAGAAACCGAGGACCGGATCTTTCTTCTGAGTTTTGATGAGGCAAATCAGTATTTTTCAAAAAGTAAAGACAGAAGATGTCTTCCGACAGAACATGCAGTGGAACGCGGGGTCATGACATCGCTTAAG
Source organism: Oscillospiraceae bacterium (assembly GCA_902802325.1). Taxonomy (GTDB): domain Bacteria; phylum Bacillota; class Clostridia; order Saccharofermentanales; family Saccharofermentanaceae; genus Scatonaster. The sequence continues at coordinate 36,406 of CADCLV010000003.1, forward strand.
GGATCCTCAAAAGGCTGCGCACCCTGGTGGCTTCGTTCTCCCGGAAGAGATCCGCATTCGGCAGCCTGTGTGCGTGATTTCGGATATGTCTTAAGTTCCGGATATAATGTGTACTATGAAGGATATGGTGTCCGCCCGGCGATGTGGGTAGAAGCCTGATATAAAGGAGTCTGATTATGAGCGAAGAAAACAATTCTCCTATAGCGGCAGAAAAGAAAAAAAGACAGGCTATTCCGGTTTCGGTATTTGTGGGTGTTGTCCTTTTTATCCTGATTTCTGCTACGGTGGTTTCCTATGCCCTTTACTTAAGGAAAAGATTGTTTTCCGACTTGGATAAGCGGCTTTCCAGAAGGAGAGATAAGATCCTCGCTTTGGATACGTGGTCTATAAACGCTTTGAAGACATACTCCAAAAAGAATAAACTGAACGATGAGCAAGATTATACTGAGCTTTACGACCAGAACCGGTTGGATAGCGGATTTGTCCTTGTGAATGGACGCACCATTTTCCTTAAGGATTATTATTGGGACACATATGACTACAGAAATCTCGGTATGGCCTATTCGGAAGGCAGGATGAGTGATACGTATAAGAAAGACGGCTATTCCACTTTTTCTATACCGGACATTGATTTCTCCTATTCGGATGATAGTACGCCTTACGCCACACTGCTCGTAGATCCGGATGAAGACTCCTATTTTGTGAAGAACGACGTTCCATTTATCTGTTATGGGGGATATATCTATCGTAATAGTATGCTTTATGATTCGCGTAATATGGCCGTGGGATTTGCCAAAGAAGGACTGAATGTGCAAAGCATAGCGAATCAGGAACTTCGCGCTGCCGCTTTTTCGATCATGGATGAAAATGATTATGATCTGGAAAAAGAAGTGAATCTGAATCCTATCTTCGGCTTCGAAGGTACGTACCGATACTGTTTGTTTCGAAGCATGGTGGGGTTCAGCCGGCCGGTGTTGGAAACCAATGATCTAAACAGGATCGATACGGATCTGAGGTCTGATTTTATACCTGTGGATTTTAGTGGCGTTGAGGCGGAGTATACCTATTACTTTACCAGTACCGTGATCTTTCTTGATGCCGGTCCGGAACTTACTGCCTGGAAAAAACAGGTGGCCGTAGCCGGCGCGGTCGGGCTTGGAATATACTTCTTTCTTCTTTCCGGTACGATCCTTTTGGAAAAGAGAAACAGGGAGATCAGAAGAGAAGAGGAAGAGACTTCAGAAAATGAAGTAAGGCTGCCGGGTAAAAGGATCCATTCTGATCTGGCGGATGAACTTCTGGAGAAGATCGACGCGGCGGAAACCTCCATGGGTCCCAACGGATATCTGGAAGAGATCCGGGATACCATCGAAAAGATGAAAAAATAGCGATATTTATGGATAGTTTTTTTGTTTCCGGATCGCCATAAGAAATGGTACGATAAAAAAGGACCGGTTTAAAATTTTCCGGTGTGTGAATCGATTTCATTATGTGTGGCGCAATTGGCTTTGCGCCCGGAAAAGGAGCATATCTATGTTTGATTTTCAGTACTATACTCCCACAAAAGTGGTTTTCGGAAAGAATACGGAGAGCCGTGTGGCGGAACTGATTAAGGAATTCGGCGGAAAGAAAGTCCTGATCCATTATGGCGGCGGAAGCGTGGTCCGCTCCGGTCTTCTTTCCCGTGTGACGGATACGCTGGATCAGGCGGGGATCACCTATGTGACACTAGGCGGCGCGGTACCGAATCCACATCTGGGCCTGGTTTATGAAGGAATTGAACTTTGCAAGAAGGAAGGCATCGATTTTCTTCTGGCAGTCGGCGGCGGCAGCGCCATTGATTCGGCCAAGGCCATCGGCTACGGTGTGGCCAACGAAGGGGATGTCTGGGATTACTATGACTATAAAAGAAAGGTCAATGCCTGCCTGCCGCTGGGCGTGATATTGACGATCGCGGCAACAGGAAGCGAGATGAGTGATTCTTCTGTTATCACGAAAGAAGAAGGTCTGGTAAAGCGTGGATACAGCAGTGACTTCGGCCGTCCGAAATTCGCTATTTTGAACCCGGAGCTGACCATGACGCTTCCTGACTATCAGACAGCCTGCGGATGCACGGATATCATGATGCATACCATGGAAAGATATTTCACCCAGGGCGGCAATATGGAGATCACCGACGCACTGGCGGAAGGACTTCTGCGTACCGTGAAAAAGAATGCCGTGATCCTTCGTGACGATCCGAGAAACTATGACGCCCGCGCAGAAGTAATGTGGGCAGGAAGCCTGGCCCATAACGGTCTGACAGGATGCGGAAATGACGGCGGCGACTGGATGACACATAAGCTGGAGCACGAACTGGGCGGCCTTTACGATGTGGCTCATGGCGCAGGTCTTGCCGCCATCTGGGGTACATGGGCGAGATTTGTCTTCCAGAACTGTCTGCCGCGGTTTAAGAAGTTTGCTTTGAATGTTATGGATGTTCCGAACGAGGGATCAGATGAGGAGATCGCCCTTCGTGGTATCGAGGCCATGGAAGACTTCTACAGAAGTATCAATATGCCCACCAACCTTCGTGAGCTGGGTGTGAATCCGACAGAAGACGAACTGATCCTGATGGCGAAAAAGTGCGCGGTCGGCGTCGGCGGAGAGATGGGATCGGCCAAGGTCTTAAATGAAGAAGATATGCTGGCTATTTACCGGGCGAGTATGTAAGATTCAAGGGGAGAGAACACAAGCGATGAAAAAACTGAAAGTCTTACTTTTAAACGGAAGCCCGCGGACCAACGGAAATATAGCTGTGGCGCTTCATGAAATGGAAGAGGTCTTTGAAAAAGAAGGCGTGGAATATGAGACTGTCCAGATCGGAAAAATGGATATCCGCGGGTGCCTGGCCTGTAATTCCTGCGGCCGGACAGGAAAGTGCGTCATTGACGATGTGGTCAATGACCTGGCCAAAAAGTTTGAAGAAGCGGACGGTCTGGTGGTCGGTTCTCCCGTATACTACGGCTCTGCCAACGGAACTTTGATGTCCGCGCTTCAGAGACTTTTCTACAGTTCCTCTTTCGATAAGAGCCTGAAAGTCGGCGCCAGTGTGGTCTGTGCCCGCCGCTCCGGCTGTACGGCCACTTTCGATGAACTCAATAAGTTCTTTACCATCTGCAATATGCCGGTGGCCACCAGCCAGTACTGGAATAATATCCATGGCGGGAATCCGGGAGAAGGAAAAGAAGACGCAGAAGGGCTTCAGACCATGCGCGTTCTTGCCAGGAATATGGTCTTTCTCATGAAGAGCATCGCGCTCGGGAAGGAACAGCTTTCGCTTCCGGAAGAGGAAGAACATGTCTGGACCAACTTTATCTGACGGCGAATCTTTCCTGGTGAAGTATTCACAGGAATTTCCGTATCAGCTTTTTTCTGGTATTCTATTACGGAAATAAAGGCGTCAAAAGGAGAAGCGCAGAAAATGGAAAAGACACCCTGTCTGGTCAGTATCGACAGTGCATTTGCCGAAGAAGGAAAACGGTATGAGGGCATCTTCGAACAGACACAAGATCGGATCCGGGTCTCCTGGATCCAGCCGGAAGAAGAAAAGGGGCAGGGAGACAACCATTTCCTTTTATCCTATCGGGTGAAGGAGAAGGTCCTGAATATGACCCGGAAGGGTGAGGCGGAAACAGAGATGACTTTCCAGGCCGGAGAAAAGACCGAAGGCATCATGCGTACGGCCCATGGAGATTTCGATCTGTCTATGCAGACTTATCTCATCTCTTTCTTTCCGGAGGATGAGGATGAGACATTGGAAATCGGAGGAAGCCCGTATCTGGTCAAAAAAGCGGTACTTCATTACGACCTTTGCTTTCCGCAGCAGGAACCGATGCGAAATGAGATGACTTTTAAGGTGCATCTTCGAAAGTGAATAACGAAAACAGATCATTTTCAGGGCCCGTGGCAGCACGGGTCCTTGTTTTTTTATATGTTTTTGCAAAATGTATAAGAAAACCCCTTGCCAAAAGAAAAAATTATGTATAAAATCTTTCGGTAACGTAAGGAAACTTGCTTGACAAAGCAGTTCCATTAGTGCATAATATCATTCGCGCCTCAAGATTTCGTGTGGCTGCGAAGTTATAAATTGAGTGACTTTAAGTAAGTATTGGAGGTGGATGCGATGGCTCATCCGAAGCGTAAATGGTCTAAAGCTAGAACTTCTCGTCATAGAAGTGCCTGGAAGCTCGTGTTGCCAGGATTGGTAGAGTGCCCCAATTGCCACACTAAGATGTTGCGCCATAAGGTTTGCAAGACCTGCGGTTATCTTGATGGCAAGGAGATCATCAATAAAGCTGATGAGATTGCTTAATAGCTAATCGAAGTACTACTACGAATAATCGGCAGTGTTTCTACTAAACCAAGTTGAATCACTGCTTTTTTTCTGTCATCTGCCCCTATGGCAGGGAGTTGGCCATAGATGGGGAGAAAAAGGAGACTTGGCGAAAGGAGAAAAAGGATGGGAAAACCGGTCGTGGCTATCGTAGGACGCCCGAATGTGGGTAAATCCTCGCTGTTCAATGCGCTCTATGGTGAGCGGATCTCGATCGTACACGATGAGCCGGGTGTGACCCGTGACCGCATCTATGCAGAGTCGGTCTGGCGTGAGCGTGAGTTTATCATGATCGATACCGGTGGTATCGAGCCAAAGTCCGAAGATGTGATCTTAAAGGGCATGCGTATGCAGGCGGAGATCGCCATCGAGACGGCGGATGTCATCCTTTTCATGTGTGATCTTCAGTCGGGACTGACTGCCGCGGACGAAGAGATCGCCGTTATGCTCCGCAAAGCCAACCGTCCGGTGGTGCTGGTGGTCAACAAAGTGGACCATGTAGGCGAACCGCCGGCGGAACTGTATGAATTTTATAATCTGGGCCTGGGAGAGATCTATCCGATCTCTGCTTCCCACCGGCTGGGCATCGGTGAGATGCTGGATGCCATCTATGAGCATTTTCCGAAGGAACTGACAGATGAAGGGAATAATGACACCATCCGTGTTGCGCTGATCGGTAAACCGAATGCCGGGAAATCCTCTCTTTCAAATTATATGACCGGTTCCGAGCGTTCTATCGTTTCGGATATCCCGGGTACCACAAGAGATGCGATCGACTCTCTGGTGGAGAATAAATACGGATCCTTCACTATCGTGGATACTGCCGGACTTCGGAAAAAGGGCCGGATCGAGGATGCCGTCGAGAAGTTCAGTATGATCCGATCCCTGTCCGCCATTGAAAAAGCCAATGTCTGCGTCATCCTGATCGATGCCACGGAGGGTGTGACGGAGCAGGATACGAAGGTGGCCGGTTATGCCCATAATGCCGGTAAAGCATGTATATTCGCCGTAAATAAATGGGACCTGATCGATAAAGAGACAGGAACACTGGAGGCCATGGAGCGCCAGCTCAAGGATCGTTTTGCCTTTATGAGCTATGCGCCGGTGGTCTTTATTTCTGCCAAGACCGGTCAGCGTGTGGATAAACTTTTCGAACAGATCAAGCGGGTCTATGAAAATGCCGGAAGAAGATTAAAGACCGGTATGCTCAATGACCTCATCACTGAATGCGTGGCCATGGTGCCGACACCGCAGGATAAGGGAAAACACTTAAAGATCTACTACGGGACACAGGTTGCGGTCTATCCTCCGCAGTTCATCCTGTTCGTCAATGATCAGAATCTGATGCATTTCTCCTATGAGCGGTATCTGGAGAACCAGCTCCGAAAGAATTTTGATTTCGCCGGTACGCCGATACGAATATACATGAGGGAAAAAGATAAGAAGAAGGACTTAAAACCAGAAGGGAATGACAAGAAGTATGACAAAGATTGAGAACCTGAGAAACATCGCTATTATCGCGCACGTTGACCACGGTAAGACCACTATCGTTGACTCGATGCTGAAGCAGGCGGGTATCTACCGTGAAAATGAACAGATCGTGGAGCAGGTCATGGATAGTAATGACCTGGAGCGTGAGCGTGGTATCACGATCCTGGCCAAGAATACGGCTATCTCCTATAAGAACTACAGAATCAACGTAGTAGACACCCCCGGCCATGCTGACTTCGGTGGTGAGGTAGAACGTGTACTGAAAATGGTAGACGGCGTACTTCTGGTCGTAGACGCATATGACGGACCGATGCCGCAGACCCGTTTTGTTCTTCGAAAAGCACTTGAAATGGGACTGAAGCCGATCGTCTGCATCAATAAGATCGACCGTCCGGATGAGCGTGCTCTTGAGGTCGTAGATATGGTCCTCGAGCTCTTTATCGAATTGGGCGCCGACGATGAGCAGATCGATTTCCCGATCATCTATACATCCGGTAAGGTCGGTCTTGCCACCACTGATCTTCAGGAATATATCGATGGAAAAGAACTGAATTTCTGCCCGCTTCTGGATGCGATCATCGAGAATATCCCGTGTCCGGAAGGAGATACTGAAGGACCTCTGCAGCTCCTCGTAAGTAATATCGACTCTGACCCGTATATCGGACGTATCGCCATCGGCCGTATCGAGAGAGGTACGATCAAGCAGAACCAGCCGGTGGTCGTCTGCACATATGATGACAACACCACGAAGAACGCACGTATCGTTAAGCTTCTCCGCTTCCAGGGCCTGGGCCGTCAGGAAGTCCAGGAAGCTTCCGTTGGTGAGATCGTCTGTGTTGCCGGTATTCCGGAGATCAACATCGGTGATACCATCTGTGCGCAGGACTGCCCGGAGCCGCTGCCGTTCGTCGATATCGACGAGCCGACGATCGCCATGACGTTCTCCGTAAACGACAGCCCGTTTGCCGGACAGGACGGTAAGTTCGTTACTTCCCGTCACCTCCGTGACAGACTCTTCAAGGAGATGGAGACCAACGTTTCCATGAGACTGGAAGAAACAGATACCACTGAAGCCTTCGTAGTTAAGGGAAGAGGTGAGCTCCACCTTTCCATCCTCATCGAGACCATGCGCCGTGAAGGATATGAATTCCAGGTATCCCGTCCGCAGGTCATAATGAAGGAAGTTGACGGCGTTCTCTGCGAGCCTGTCGAGATGCTCCTTATGCTCCTTAATGACGTACCGGAGGAATTCGTAGGTGCCGTTATCGAAAAGCTTGGCGCAAGAAAAGCGGAGATGGTCAATATGTTCCCGCCGGAGAAAGGTTATACACGTCTGGAGTTCAAGGTTCCGTCCCGTGGTATCCTCGGCTACCGTACCGAGTTTTTGACCGACACTAAGGGCAATGGTATAATGAACAGCGTAATTAGCGGATTTGAGCCGTTTGCCGGCGAGATCGAGACACGCTCCCACGGTGTACTGGTAGCGTTCGAGAGCGGTGAGGCAATGACTTACGGTCTTTATAATGCACAGGAGAGAGGACAGCTCTTCATCGGCGCCGGAACGCCGGTCTATGAGGGCATGATCGTCGGTATCAACCCGAAGAATGAGGATATCACGGTCAATGTCTGCAAGAAGAAGCACGTTACCAATATGCGTGCTGCAGGTTCAGACGATGCACTTCGTCTGACTCCGCCTCTCAACTACAGCCTCGAGCAGTGCCTCGAGTTCGTAGGTGATGATGAGCTCTGTGAAGTAACACCGAAGAACATCCGTCTTCGTAAGAAGATCCTTTCTACTGAACTTCGTGCGAAGGACCGTGCCGCGAAGAAGAACAGCTGATAACCCACGCCTTGACCGGGATTCATTCCCGGCCGGGTGCAGGTGGAAGGAGATAGAGACGTCATGTTCTCGAAAAAGGTATCGATCGCATTACGTGTGCTCGTGGTCGTGACCGCCCTGATCGTTTGCGGCGTGATCGGCGTCTTTCTGGGGTATAACTATGTCATTTCCCAGAACACCCGTTTCAAGAACCTGGAAAAGTCCATTGCCAGCGGAGATCTGGTGATCAATCAGGACACCCCCGGTGCCGTTATGATCGTGATCCGTTCCGGTGACACCACCGGGGATATTGCCGAGAATCTGAAGAATGCCGGACTGATCAAGAACACCATGACCTTCTCGATCATGAGTAAGTTCAACGGATTCGACGGCGGCTATCTGGCCGGTACCCATTTTCTGACTCCCGATCTGACTTATGACGAAATGATGTATATGCTCTGCCAGGAGCCGGAAGTGGTACGTATTACTTTCCCGGAAGGCATTACCTATGACCAGGTGAAAGCCACTTTGAAGGAAAAGGGTCTGTCTTTCAACGAAAAACGTCTGGACGAGTGCATGAACAGCCCGGATCTTTTCGTTAACTATTCTTTCGTATCTGCCATCTCCGCGAGCGAGGACAGAGATTATATCCTCTCCGGATATCTTTTCCCGGATACTTATGATTTCGATATGAACGCCAGTGAAGAAGAGATCCTTTCTACCTTCCTTCGGAATATGAACAATAAGCTCTATGAAGAGTTCTACGAGCGTGCCAATAAGCTGGGCATGTCCATGGATGAAGTCATTACCCTTGCGTCCCTGATTCAGAAGGAAACCTCGAATAAGACAGATATGCTCTATATTTCCGCCGTATTCCACAACCGCTTGAATTCCGAAGATCCGGATATGCAGTTTTTGGGCTCAGATGCCTCGATCAACTTCCTTCGTGAGAAGGCGGGCATGAGTCATGTGTGGGCGGCATCGGAACAGGATCTGGAGATCGACAGCCCGTATAACACCTACAAATACAGAGGACTTCCGCCGGGTCCGATCTGCATGCCGAGTCTGGACGCGATCCAGGCGGCATTATATCCGGAACCGAACTGCAGCTATATGTATTTCTGCGCCAAGGGAGACGGCCGTACCGCCTTTGCCGTGACAAAGGAAGAACACGATGCCAATGTGGAGAAATACAGAGAGAACTGGAATAATGACGCAGTAATCGAGGACGAAGGTCCTACAGGCGACGAGGGCTGATAAAGTCCCGCTTTAAGGAAAGGAATATCTCATGACGAGTGCATTACGCGCGCCGGAAGTGCTTTCTCCGGCCGGAAATCTTGAGAAACTGAAGACGGCGGTAGCTTATGGCGCCGACGCAGTCTACATGTCCGGGAAATCCTTCGGCCTTCGTACCTTCAGTGATAATTTTACCCATGAGGAAATGGAAGAAGGCGTCGAGTACGCTCATTCTCACGGCGTGAAATGCTACTGTACCGTGAACGTTATGGCTCATGAGGATGACATTGCGCATCTGGATGAGGAGATCCTTTTCCTTTCGAAGATCGGTATGGATGCACTGATCGTTTCCGATGCCGGTATCTTCCGTAAAATCAGAAAACTGACACCGGATATGGAGATCCACATCAGTACCCAGGCCAGTGTGACGAACAGCGAAGGCTGCATGTTCTGGTATGAAATGGGCGCCAAGCGGATCGTACTGGCAAGAGAATTGACTTTAGAGGAGATCAGATCCCTTCGGGCGAAGCTTCCGATGGACCTGGAACTGGAATGTTTCGTACATGGTGCCATGTGCGTATCCTATTCCGGCCGCTGCCTTCTTTCCAACTACTTTACCGGCCGTTCGGCCAATTCCGGCAGCTGTGCCCAGCCCTGCCGCTGGGGATATTATGTGGTAGAAGAGAAGCGTCCTGATGAACTGCTTCCTGTTTCCGAAGATGAAAGAGGCACATATATTTTTAACTCGAAAGATATGTGCATGATCGAGCATATTCCGGAACTTGTCACTTCCGGAATCACCAGCTTTAAGATCGAAGGCCGGATCAAGGGCGCTTTTTATGCGGCTTCCGTCACGAAGGCATACAGGGAAGCGGTGGATCTTTATATGAAAGATCCTGCTCATTATGAGGAAGATCCAAGATGGAAAGCCCTTCTGGAACGGACCGTACATAGAGAATTTGCAACCGGCTTCTACTATGACCGTCCCGGCGAAAATGCCCAGATCTTCCCGGATAAGACATACCACCGACCGGCTTTCGTTGTCGGAATGGTGACCGGCTATGACGAAGAACGGGGATGCGCGATCGTGTCCCAGAGAAATAAGATGTATAAGGGTGATACGCTTCATGTGCTTATGCCTGAGGGCTACTGTGAGCCCATTGTGGCAGAAGAGATGTGGGATGAGAAGGGAAATCCCATCGAGTCTACGCCTCATGCTGAGATGACGTATTACCTGAAGGTAGAAAAACCACTTCCGGCATACTCCTTCTTAAGCCGTGACGGGGATAAGGATGAGGGTATCTTTGCTTCCGGAGAGAAGCCGGCACAGACGAGGTCATGAAGCTATGAAAACTTTTGGAAATGTACTTTGGATATTGTTTGGCGGATGGCTCTGCGCGCTTACCTGGCTGATCGTCGGATGCCTGTGGTGCATCACGGTCGTGGGCGCGCCGGTGGGATTTCAGTGCTTTAAATTTGCATCACTGTCATTTCTGCCGTTCGGAAAAAAGATCGAAAATGAAGGCGGGGGAGTATCCTGTCTTTGCAATGTGTTATGGTTCTTCTTATCCGGCCTGGAGCTTGCAGTCGAGCACTTCTTTATCGGACTTCTGATGTGCCTGACGATCGTCGGCATTCCGTTCGGAAAGCAGTACTTCAAGATCGCGCATCTCGCACTGGCGCCATTCGGGAAAAAGATCACTTCAGAAGAGTAAGATCAAGACATAGAAAAACCGGTCTTCTTTTGGAAAAGAGACCGGTTTATTATTCTTCTTCGTCGGAATCTGGTGAAGTGGGGCCATCGATCGCTGTTCCCTCGGAAGTTACTGCTTTTTCGCTGCTTTTTCTGCTTTTGGAGGCACGGCTTCTGCGGCTGTTGATCATGGCTTTGCTTTCTTTAAACACATCCGTCAGGGTCGGACGGTCATTCTCATTTTTCTCGTCCGGCTCTTTCGGCTCTTTTCCGACGTTTTTCTTGTCTTCTTCATCATCACTTTCCGAGATCCGGTGAAGGACCTGGGCGATAAAGCGGCGCAGCTTCTTATCCCAGGAGAAGACCTTCATGGTATGGATGATGATGATCATGACGACAGGTCCCAGAAGGAATCCCAGCGCACCCCAGACATAGACACCGATGATCATGCCGAGGATGGTGGCCAGCGGATGAAGGTTCAAAGACTTTCCGAGGATCCTGGGTTCGATGGTCTGACGGATCACTGTCATAAGTGCCATACCGATGATGAGGATGATCATTGCCCGGATATCGCCGTTAATCGCCACGTAGACTGTCATAGGAACCATGGTGGCAGAAATACCAAGGACCGGCATGAAGTCCAGTACAGCGGTGATACAGGCGAAAATAGCGGCATATTTGACATCGGCGATCTTAAAGACGATCCAGGATTCCACGAAGGTGATGATCAGAAGGACCATATAGCCGCCGAGTACACGGAACAAGGTGTAGGAAAGACGGTCCAGAAGACGCAGGGTACGCATGCGGAACCGCTGATTCTTGATGTTGTTTGCAAAGAATCGCATCATGGACCGGCTGTCGGTGATGAAATAATAGCCGGACATGATGACCGCGATGATGTAGAAAATGATCATCGGAAGATTTCCCAGAAAATCTAAAAGGGAACCGGCCACATGCTCAAAGATCTGGAAAGCATAGGTTCCGATATTGTCCACGAAGGAATAGGCATTTTCCCGGATCGTCTGGATCGTACTTTCGCCGAAGAACCGGGACAGGTACGACAGTGCATTTTCCACGGCATCAGAAGCCATCTGGGAAAGAGAAGTATTATTTTCCGCCATAGAGGTGGTAAGGGATTTGACGTAATCCAGGGCATTGGAGATCTGAAGGACCAGTGCGCCGATGGCCCAGATGAGACCGGCAAAAACCAGTACCAGAAGAAGAACATAAACCAGAAGCGTCAGCCGGGTCCTCTGGGAATATTTCTTTTCTCCGACTGCGGGGAAAAAGAAACGGATAATGACGTTCGGCTTTTTGGTGGCCGGCGCCGGCACATAGCCGCGGTCTTTGTTCTTTCTTCTTTTTCTGCGGTTGGAAACACTTAGTATCGAGTCGGCGATCATACGGGATGCTTTGGCCAGAACAAAGCCGATCAGAAACGGCACAAAGATGATAATGATCTTACTGGCAAAGAAAAGAAGTCCGGCAATAATGGCAGCAAAAAGCAGATATTTCACTGTGGCCATGACAGTGGCACGATCTCGTAAATATCTTTCATTACTATCCATAGAAGACTCCTCACCCGATGAAAATGCAACGGAACGTTCTCATTATATCACGATTTTCAGGGAGTGGCCGAAGAAAGGGTCGCTCAGATCGTGACCCAGCAGAGGAATAAAAGTGCGACCCCAAGGAAGAAATCAACGTGAAACTGGTCCCGAAGCGGAATTGCAAGAGGCTTACCTTCTTCGGAGTTGCAGGAGGCGTCCTCATTTTTCAGACGATAGCGGACATAAATGAACTGCCGCAGAAGGACTATGATCATGACAAGACCCAGGACAAGGCCGATGATCGAGGCATAAAGCGTGGTGCGGCTGTAATCCAGCGCGTTCTGCACCATGGACGGATCCTGGGTGGGAAGGACGCGTGACAGAAAAACGTTGATGCAGAAAAGGCTGATCCGTGTCAGGATCGAGCAAAGGGTACTGTCAGTACAATACCGGACTGTGGATGCGATCAGCGCGATGATCAGAAACGAAAGGAATTCCAGCCTGTTCATGGCAAAAAGAGTGCTGATGATGGCAGGAAGCGGAATGCGGATCCACCACTTATCCGGAAGCACCGAGTAAACGAGGCCCCGGAAGAACAGCTCCTCGATCAGCACAGGAAGGAGAAGGCCGATCACCAGAAGAAGGAGAATACTCCAGATGGACTCTTCTGTAGTGACATAGTAGAACAGCTGGGAAGGGATCGGGTTTTCCATCCGCAGTTCCAGATAGATAAAGAGGTTGTGGACGGAAACGGACAGCATCATGGCCGGAACTCCCGCCAGAAAACTCATAAAAAAGACGCCTAACCCGGGATTTCTGCCCCAGGTGTGGTGTTCTTTGATCTTATAGTGCTCGGTGATCAGAACGTAGATCAAAAGAAGGATCAGAAGACGGAACAGCGTGATCATGGAATAGCCGATCAGAGAGGTCTTTTCGTAGAAAAGTCTCTCAGGCGCTAAATTGATCCATGCCTGCTGTACCAGATAGGACAGTCCGAATGTGGAAAAGAGCACGATGCCTATATTCGGGACCTTTGCCGGAAGTAAAAAGGGCAGGATCCAGTCTTTGAGGATCGTGAGGATCAAAGGGTCGTTTCTATTGGAATGGTCTTCCATTAAAGTGCCCCCGCCACAGTTCCGAAGTAACGGTTGAAGATCTCAAGAAAATAGGGCTCGTAAAGAAGGAAGATCACGGTTCCTAAGACCAGGAACGGACCGAAGGCCAGATAATCCGGATCGTCAGCGAAATGCATCTCGCGCTTTTTCTTGGCAAGGATCTTTCTTGCTTTGGCCGGATCAGGGCTTTCCCGAATGGCCTTTTCTTCTGCAGCGATACGGCGGCGCTTTCTGATCAGCATCGGAACAGCGACGACCGCGGCGGAAACAAACGCGATAAAGATAACAAAGATCAGACCCTTGAGACCGGAAAGAAGGCCGCAGAGGAACAGGAGCTTGACGTCACCCATGCCCATGGCCTCGGTCTTGGCGATCGCCGAAGAGATGAGTCCCACAAGAAGCAGGAGACCAGAACCGGCGATCGCGGCAATGACACGGTTTAAGATGAAGTAATACCAGGGTTTTCCGGCATCGATCCAGATGTTTCCGACTGCGAAATCACAGATAAAATACAGGACCGAGAAAGCAATGTTGAGGACGATCATGTGGTCCGGAATGATACGGTTCAGGGTATCGGACATGATGATGATCGTAAAGGCCGGAAAGGAGATCAGAAGAGCCAGGACCCGTACCCAGTTATTAAAGTTCAGGAAATCCGGGTAGATATAGGCGCTTAAGAAGACCACGATGGCATAGATCACGGCGAAAATGCCGATATGGAAGGGCTTCAGACGCTTTGCCCAGCGGACGTTCTCGGCTTTGGGATCAAAATCATAATCCTGAAGCCAGGCCTCTGGCATTTTATTGAAAATGAAGAACGCCGGAATTGCCATCACTGCGGCAATCAGCGCTAAAATCAGGGCTTGCGTCATGTATGTCATAACCTTCCTTTGGCAAATCTATATATAAGAATACATTTATTTGCAGAAATTGTGAAGTCTGTTACAATAGCAAATGTGGTTTAGAAAAAACCAGAAGGGGAAAAAAGGAGGTGCATCGTTATGAGTGAACGTGCACAGAAGAAAGAGACAAAGAAGGTAGGTAAGGCTACCACTTCGAAGAAGGCCGCTACGGCCAAGGCTCCGGCAAAGAAGAGCACTACGGCGAAAGCGCCGGCAAAGAAGACCGCAGCCAAGACCGCATCCGCGACAAAAACTGCCGCTAAAAAGCCGGCAGAGGCAAAAAAGACTGTGACTGCGAAAAAGCCTGCAGCTGCAAAGAAAGCAGCTCCGGCAAAGAAGACTGTTGCGTCCAAGACAGCTGCAGCTAAGAAGCCGGCAAAGAAAGCTTTGACAGTAGATCCGAAGACGAATATTCATAATATCACCGCGCAGGAGTTGAAAGATATGGTGGCTTTCCAGGTGAAAGCCTGCTCCGGTAAGAGCGCAGACAAGGGTACCGCCAGAGATTACTGGCTGGCTCTTTCCCGTACGATCGTTGAGATCATGGCAGATGACTGGGAGAAGACCCGTGAGAAATACGCAAGTGTCCGTCAGGCACATTATTTCTCCGCAGAGTTCCTGGTCGGCCGCTCCATGCTTAATAATCTGGTCAACCTGGGTATCTATGAGCAGGCTGTAGAGGCCATGAAGGAATTCGGCATCAATCTTACAGATCTTCTGGAAGAAGAAACAGATGCGGCTCTCGGTAACGGCGGTTTGGGCCGTCTGGCTGCCTGCTTCCTGGATTCTTGTGCCACACTGGATCTTCCGGTAACCGGTTATGGTATCCTCTACCGTTACGGTCTGTTTCGTCAGACTTTTGAAAACGGTTTCCAGAAAGAGCATCCGGATTCCTGGATGGATAATGGTTATCCGTTCGTTATCCCGAGATACGAGGATAAGATCCGCGTGCATTTCAATGATTTCGATGTATGGGCGATTCCTTGTGATATGCCGATCACCGGCTACAATACCCATAACGTGAACCGCCTGCGCCTGTGGAAGTGCGAGCCGGCTCAGGAATTTGACTTTAATCTCTTTAACTCCCAGCGCTTCGATGACGCTGTGATCGAGAGAAACCGTGTACACGATATTTTCCGTGTACTGTATCCGAACGATACATCTTACGATGGTAAGGTTCTGCGTGTGCGTCAGCAGTACTTCTTCGTATCTGCCTCTCTGCAGGATATCGTAAGAAACTACAAGGCTGTTCACGGAAATGACTTCAGTAAGTTTGCCGAGCTCAACAGCATTCAGCTCAACGATACCCACCCGGTTATCGGTATTCCGGAACTTATGCGTATTCTCGTTGATGAGAACGGCGTGAAGTGGGAAGATGCCTGGGAGATCGTTCGTCATACATTTGCCTACACCAACCACACCATCATGGCGGAAGCTCTGGAGAAGTGGGACTGCAATATTTTCCGTTTCCTGTTCCCGCGTATTTTCGAGATCGTGGAAGGTATCAACAACCAGCAGAGAGCCCAGTTCTTTGAAAAGGGCTTGTATTCCGAACTGGTTGACCGTCTGTCGATCCTTTCTGACGGAAAGGTACAGATGGCCTGGATGGCAATCTACGGCTCCTACTCTGTAAACGGTGTTGCTGCTCTGCATACAGAGATCCTCAAGAGAGAGACACTCAAGGATTGGTACGAGATCTATCCGGAGAAGTTCAGTAACAAGACAAACGGTGTTACCCCGAGAAGATGGCTCCGTGTCTGCGACCAGGAACTGGCGGCTCTCCTTACCGACCTTCTGGGAAGCGAGGATTGGGTCACCGACCTTGATCAGCTTAAGAAACTGGAGAAATATGCAAACGACAAGAAGGTTATGGAGCGTTTCCTGAAAGTTAAGAGAGACAATAAGGTCGCTCTTTGCAACCACCTCGAAAAGACCAAGGGCATCAAGGTCAATCCGGATTCTATCTTCGACGTACAGATCAAGCGTCTGCATGAGTATAAGAGACAGCTCCTGAATGCGATCTATACGCTGAACCTCTACGACAGGATCAAGGAGAATCCGAAGCTGGATATGCCGCCGGTAACCGTATTCTTCGGTGCGAAGGCTGCTCCTGGCTATTTCCGTGCCAAGGCGATCATCAAGTTCATTAACGAGATCGCGAAGATGATCGACAACGATCCGGATATGGAAGGACGCCTGAAAGTCGTATTTATCGAGAACTACAACGTAAGTAACGGTGAGAAGCTCTTCCCGGCAGCAGATATCTCCGAGCAGATCTCCACAGCCGGTCTCGAGGCTTCCGGTACAGGTAACATGAAGTTCATGATGAACGGTGCGGTTACCCTTGGTACATGGGACGGCGCAAATGTTGAGATCGCACAGTCTGTCGGCGACGATAATGTCTACATCTTCGGCTGCCGTGTCGAGGATATGGAAGCAACCCGTGCCTACTATAACCCGAAGTGGCAGTACGAGAATATTCCGGGCCTGAAGAAGGTTCTGGACCGTCTCGTTGACGGTACCTTCAGTGATGAGGGAACCGGTATGTTCCAGGATCTGTTCAACGGCCTCATCTACGGCAGCAACTGGCAGCCGGGCGACACCTATTATGTACTGGGTGACTTCGACGATTACAGAAAGACCAGAGATCAGGCTTATAAGGATTATGCGGACCGCATGGCCTGGGCGAAGAAGTGCTGGATCAACATCTGCAACTCCGGTAAGTTCTCTTCCGATAGAACGATCAGCGAGTATGCGAAGGGAATCTGGAAGATCAAACCGGCAAAGATCAAGTAAGCCAGCTATATAGAATTCAAAAGGCGGGAATCTTTCTCGTGCTGTCCTCGGCGCTATGCGCCTGCGGAGGCACTTCGAAATGATTTCCGCCTTTTTTATTTCGCTTGCTTACTTGATCTTTCAAGGCTGTGATGACTGAGAAATGGCGAGTACAGAAATCTGGTTTTCGTTTTGTATTAGATATGGAACTTGAAAATGTGGATCTCGGGGCGGGCCATGAAGCGGATCGGGAGGGCGCCGGTGCCAAGACCGTTACTGATAAAGCCTTTGTAGCCGCGGAAGGTAAATGGGCCGCCGAGTATGCCGGCGTCACGTACGATCCGGTCTTCGCGGAAAAGGGCAAATTCCAGATTCCAGGGAAGATGGACCTGACCGCCGTGGAGATGACCGGCTAACATGTAATCGAATGGAATTGGTGCATTGTTTTCTTTTTCACGGTCCGGAAGAGTATAAAGGAAGTCCGGATTATGGACTAAAAGAAGGCGGAAACCTTCGTATTCTTTAAATTCGTCCGGCATGTAGCCCCAGGAACGAAGACCACGTTCGTTATCGCTTACGCCGCAAAGGGCAAAGGGAACGGGAGCGTTTTCCGGGATCACCCATTTTTCACGAAGAAGAATGGCGCCCATTTTCTCAAAGTCCTCGTCTTCCAGAAGCCAGTCGTGATTGCCGTAAACTGCGTAAAGCGGGATGTTTTTCGGAGACAGAAGGGACGAAACTTCTGTCAGCATTTTCTTGTCGGAAGAACGGACGGTCTTTTTATGTACGCAATCTCCTCCGAATAAGACCAGGTCACAGTTGGATTTTAAAAAGGTGCCGGCGACCCAGGAAGGAGAACGAAGACAGCCGAAGCCGTGGGTGTCGGAAAAGAAACCGATGGTAACCGTTTTTCCGGTCTCTTTTTCTTTAGGAAGAGGGAAGATGTCTCTTTTATCCACCTTCACATGAGCGGCGGAAAAGACCATGAACAGGAGAAAAGCTACCCCCAGTAATACCAGTATCAGAAGTATCGTTAAGGGCGATACCCCTAATTGAAGCAGAAAAAACTGCGCCTTTGTAGCGATTTCCATTTGTTCCTCCTAAATTGTAGTCAAAAAACATGATACCATATGATATAATCATGTGGAATTGTTTAGTACATGTACAAGAGAATGTGCAAAAACGAAGGGAGAGTAGAAGATGGCTGAAATTAAGTCTGAAGTTGTAAAAGAGATCGGTATCCTGTCCACAAGTAAGTCGAACTGGAACCGTGAAGTAAACATTATCCGCTGGAATGACGGTAAGCCGAAGCTGGACATCCGTGACTGGGCTCCGGAACACGAGCGTGCCGGTAAGGGAATTACTCTGACAGCAGAGGAAGTTGCCGTTCTTAAGGAACTTTTGGCGGATTACGATCCGTACGAGTTCGAAGAGTAAGGCGATCCTTTAGGAAAGCATTCTTTTTGTTATCGGGAAGTGAAGAGTCGTGCGAAGTGATATCCGGGCATTGGTGGTCTCCATATTGTTATTCCTTTTGTGGGGCACGGGCCTGACGTATCCGTTTCGGGCTATTTCCGATCTGATAAGTAATGGAACAGAAGCAGTGGTAGGCAAACTGTCTTTGCCTGCCATTGCTTCTGCTGTTTTTATCCTGTTAGTCGTCATGGGCATAACCTGTGTCGGTCTTTTGGGAAGTAAGATGGAGATCAGTGAGCATTTGGCGCTGGGGCTTTCGTTCCTCGGAAGTATCCTCTATAGTGTCAAAGTTTTTACCTCCCGTTCTTTTAATACAGATGCGATCTTTGTTGCCTTGATCCTTGCTGTTTCTCTGATCCTGGTCCTTCTTTCCAAGACCGAATGGATGCGCTATATCGCCGATGCGTATATTATGGCGCTTCCTGTGTCCATGTGTTATGAATGTGTTTTAAATCCGCTGTATCGTCTTTTAAAAGCGGATATTTATATGTTCTCTCCGTTCATCGTGGTACCGAAATCCGGTATCTTCTCGAAAGTCGGTGATCTTCTGGGTGTGCCGCTGGTGGCGTGGGGGACGTTCTTCTTTATCGTTGCGCTTCTGCCGGTCATCTATACGTCCGGCGGACGAAAAGAAGGCAGGATCAAGCGATAAACGCGGCCATCTGATTTTTCTGGAAGGATTAGGGGAGTATGGAAATCTGGGAAAGAATGGAGTTCCTTCGAAAGGAACTTGAGAAACATAACAAGCTCTACTATGAGAACGATGCACCGGTGATCTCGGACTTCGAGTACGATGCTTTGCTTCGGGAACTTGAGGATCTGGAAGCGAAGTATCCCATCTATGCGACACCGGATTCGCCGACCAAGCATGTGGGCGGAAGAGTCAATGAGAAGTTTTCGAAAGTCACTCATGAAGTGCCGATGAAGAGTCTGGGGGATATTTTTTCCAAAGAAGAAGTGCTGGAGTTTCTGCAGCGAGTCCGCCAGAGTGTGGATACCGAGGAACTCTCCTTTGTTGTAGAAAGAAAGATCGATGGTCTTTCTGTTTCTGTTGAGTATGAAAACGGAAATCTGGTCCGGGCATCGACTCGAGGCGATGGTCTGGTAGGAGAAGATATCACGGAAAATGCCCGTACGATCAAGAATCTGCCGAAGCGTATCGATCCGTCGATTCCGTATCTGGAAGTACGCGGTGAAGTGTATATGCCGTTTGAAGTATTTCTCCGTGTCAATGAGCAGGCGGAACTTTCCGGTGAAAAACTTTTTGCTAATCCGCGAAATGCAGCAGCGGGCTCGCTTCGTCAGCTGAATGCGAAGATCACGGCGGAAAGAGAATTGTCCATCTTCGTATTTAATATCCAGGCTATACGTGGAAAGTCTTTCCAAAGTCATGCGGAAAGTCTGCGTTTCCTTTCGGATCTGGGTTTTGAAGCAAGTCCCGGATTCATAGAGTGTAAAACGGATGAACAGATCTGGGAGGCGATCGAAGAAATCGGTGAATCCCGGGGATCTTTGTCTTACGGAATCGATGGTGCGGTCATTAAGGTAAATGAGATCGAGCTTCGGGAAAAACTTGGCGAGACAGCCAAGATCCCGCGATGGGCCATTGCTTATAAGTATCCGCCGGAGCAGAAAGAGACCCGTCTTCTGGATGTGGAAGTAACTGTGGGACGTACCGGAAAACTGACTCCGGTGGCGATTCTGGAACCGGTTCATCTGGCGGGTACGACAGTCAGTAAAGCAACCCTGAATAATGCGGATTTTATCCGGGATAAAGACGTGCGCATCGGAGACATGGTCATCGTCCGTAAAGCCGGCGAGATCATTCCGGAGATCGTGTCTGTAAATGTGGAAAAGCGCCCTTCGGATGCCAAGCCGTTTCAGATGCCGGACCGCTGTCCGGCTTGCGGAGAACCGGTATTCCGAAGTGAAGGAGAAGCGGCTCTCCGCTGCCTCAATGAGCAGTGTCCGGCACAGACCTATCGTGCCATGATGCATTTCGCATCGAAAGATGCTATGAATATTGATGGTGTGGGACCTAGCCTTATTAATCTTCTGCTTTCGGCCGATCTGATCCACGATGTGGCGGATCTGTATACTTTGGGAGAGAAGAAGGATGCGCTGATGGTTCTGGACCGGATGGGAGAATCATCTGCCAATAATCTTTTGGCAGCGATCGAAGATTCCAAGTCCCGTCCCCTTTCCCGGCTTATTGCCGCACTGGGTATCCGAAATGTCGGTGTGGTGGCGGCAAGGACTTTAGCCAAGTCCTTCGGGTCTATGGATTCTCTTATGAATGCCACTGTTTTGGAACTGGCGGCACTTCCTGATTTCGGTATGATCACGGCACAGAGCGTGGCAGATTTCTTCGCAAAAGAGAGTAACCGCGAACTGATTTCGAAACTTGCCGAATATGGTGTGAATATGGTGGAAGAAACCTCCTCCTCTCTGGGAGACCCCTGGGCAGGAAAAGTATTTGTTCTGACAGGAACCCTTTCCCGGTATACCAGAAGCGAGGCGACAGAAATCATTTTGTCGCTGGGTGGAACGGCATCCTCTTCGGTATCGAAAAACACGTCCTATGTGCTGGCCGGAGAAGCCGCCGGCTCAAAGCTTACGAAGGCGCAGAACCTGGGCGTCACCATTTTAACTGAAGAACAGTTTGAGCAGATGGTAAAGGAAGCAAAGGGACAGTGATGAAAACTCAAAATCACATCAAAAAACTGATGAGAAAAGTGCTTCGTGACCGGCTGAAGATGGAAAAAGACATGGCCGGAAAAGTGCTGGATATTGAGAAATGGCCGCAAAAGTGGCAAGATAAGATACAGAAGGCACAGGTCATTGCCGGCTATATGCCGCTTTCTGATGAATTGTCGCTGGAAGACTTCTGGAAAAGCCCGGCCTTAATCGGAAAACGCAAGTGTTTTCCCCGGGTGGAAGGCGAGAAGATCGTTTTCTATGAGATGGATCCGGATACCTTTGTGAAGGGATCTTTTGGGATTTGGGAACCTTCCGGTGTTTCTTCTCCGGTCGAGCGGTCGCAGATCGATATCATGCTGATACCGGCTTGCGGATATGGTATGGACGGGACACGGATCGGCCGTGGAAAAGGCTTTTACGACCGCTTTTTTGACGGAGCCGTGACTTGTGAGACCATTGGTGTGGTTCCGGAGGTGGCACTTTTACATGTGATGCCTTCTGACTCTTGGGATCTGCGGGTTTCCGCCGTGACGACCCAGGAGAGATTTATTGAATGTGAGATAAGAGGAGAAAAGGAAGAAAAATGAGTTATTTCTGGGCGAATCTCGGTGCACATATGCTGATCACCCTGATCCTTCTCATCGTCTTTTTGTGGACGGTGCAGAACAGCCAGCGCTACCGCTGGAAGCGCGGTTTCCTTTTCGTTTTACCCACCGTTCTGATGGTCATTATTCTGGTGCAGGTGGGAGTGTTTGTGGTGCCGCGCATGTTGGATTCCACAACCGTGCTTCGTTCCACTTTCCGTATCGGAGGCGGCACCATAGATAAAGTGAGCTCTCTGAAAGATCATATTGTCGTGGACGGAGAAGAGTATTACGTGAATCCGTTCGAGTTTGACTATGAAGTCGGCGATGAAGTGACGATCAAGTACACACCCTATGCCCATTATGCGTATTCTGTTGAAATCGTAGAAGAACAGGAAAAAGATGCGTGACTACTGATATATCATATTGAAATGCTTCTTTCCCGCGTGCTTTAATACAGAAAAAAGAGCGGCGAGGAGAAAAGATGTATGGTTACCGAAACGAAGATCCCAAGAGAAAAGACGATCCCGAATCCTGAAAAGAACGGAGAATACGGCTTTTATATCGCCTGTGATGACCGTTCCATCCTAAACTGTGTCAATGCCATGCTTCTTTCATCCGGGGTAGTCGGTCTTTCCGATACGGAAGGAAGGATGCATTATCTGATCGATGGCCGCCGCGGAAGAAACTATGCGGTGCAGAAGGTAAACGAAAATGTGCTTCTTTTGAAAGAGCGTTTCCGGGAAGAAGATAAGATGGAAGATATTCTGATTTCAAGTGCTATCGACCGGGTCCTTTCCAGGAATGGATTCCGTAGTAATCTGATCGGAACGCAGCTGATCCATTTCTGCCTGATGTGCCTTTATCGGGATCCGGAACTGATCAAGAGTGTTTCGAAAAAACTATATCCCATGATTGAAACTCCCTATAAGATGTCCTCTCAGCAGATCGAGAGGAATATCCGCTACAGCATTACGAAATCCGATTTCCACCTGGGAGGGATCCTCGTTATGCTTCGCGTTATGCGGGACGCGGTAGTCGATGAAGTGATGCGAAGTTACGGGCGGGGAGAATCATCGGCTGATTATCGTTGAATCAATTCACTTGATGGAAACATAGGCACCCTTCAGCCTTCGTTGTATATGGCGTTTATACGCTCTTGGAAATACGTACTATACGTGTAAAAATACAGGTGAATAGAATGAAAGTGTCAGAAAAGAAAAGGGTTGTCTCACATTCGTGAAACAACCCTCATTGTTTTTCGATTCACAAAAATTACTTCTTGTTAACCTTATCCTTCAGACCCTTACCAGCCTTGAAAACCGGAGCCTTGGAAGCCGGGATATCGATAACTTCCTTTGTGCTCGGGTTACGACCCTTACGAGCTGCACGCTTCTTTGTCTCAAATGTACCGAAACCAACGAGAACAACCTTCTCCGGCTTCTTAGCAGCGAGAGCATCGCCGATAGCATCGAGAGTAGCATTGATAGCTGCCTCGGACTGCTTCTTGGTCAGGTTAGTTGCCTTTGCAACTGCATCAATAAGTTCTGATTTATTCATAATTCACTGCCTCCTTCAGGGCTTTATTTCAAGGGTTATTATGAACGTCAAATCGCCTATTGTCAAGGGTTTTTTCGTTTTTTTTGCCGAAACCGCACGAAAGCATATTATTTAATTTTGTCAAGATGCTTTTGCTTTTTGGATCATACATCCATGTCGGTAAAAGCATCCAGTCCGGTGGGGGCAGAAGCCCGGTTATCACCGTGCATAACAAAGAGCATAGTGGTAAAACTCAAGAAAGCAAACACCGCTGCGTAAGGGAAAAGCACTTTGTAGCTTATGTGCTTGAGAAGCGTGCCGGCCAAAACCGGTGTTACGACCTGCGCACTCATGGAGGCGGTGTAGTAGTAACCGGTAAAACGGCCGGTATCGGCACCGCTGCACATTTCGACCACCATAGGCAGGGAGTTGACGTTGATTAAAGCCCATGAGGCGCCGATGATAAAGAAGTTGACATACATTGTGGAAAAGAGCGCGCTGCTGCCGGCTGTCGTAATGAAGAATGCGGCCACAAAGCACGATCCGAAGCAGAAAGCGCCGATGAGGATCGTTTTCTTCCGGCCGATCTTTGATGCCAGGATGCCGGCGGGAATGAAGAAAATGATCGCGCCTACGTTCGTGACCAGAAAACAGGTGGAAGCAAATCCCAGCTGCTTGTCCATGACTGTGGACACATAGGAAGTAAACCATGTGGTCAGTGCATTGTAGGCAAAGAACCAAAGGGCCACCGAGGCAAGAAGAAAGAGCATGGAGCGAAGTACCGGAGCTGGAAGTTTGGCAGTATGGTTTTTCCCTTCCACGGTCAGATTCCATTCCGGGTGTTTCTTTTCCAGTTCCTCGTTTTCTTTTGCCCACGACGGTTCTTTTACGGTCAGAAGCATAAGTCCGATCGCCAGAAACAGCAGCGCGGAGATAAAGATGAAAAGCGGCTGATAGTTGACGTGAGCTGCCACCGATGTTTTCGATTCCGGATACATGACGGCGGAAAAGATCAGGAACAATATCCCGCCCAATGCGCCCATGAGGTTGATGATGGCATTTCCCCTGGATCGGAGGGGCTTTGGTGTAACATCCGGCATCAGGGCCACGGACGGGGAGCGGAATACGGACATGGCAATGAGAAGAAGGCCTAAAGTAACGATGAAGGCAATCAGTTTACCGGATGAAGGGGAGCGGGAATAACTGTTATCCAGAAACGGCAGGATATTTGTCAGGATGATGGCCACGCCGGAGCCGAAGAGAATATAGGGCATTCTTTTTCCGAGACGGGTATGCGTCCGATCCGATCGTTTTCCGAAAAAAGGAAGCAGAAACAGGGCGAGGATATTATCGGCAGCCATAATCGCGCCGGTGATCGTCTCATTCATGTCGAAGGTCTTTCCCAGGATGAGCGGCATGATGTTATCGTACATCTGCCAGAAAGCAGTGATAGCCAGAAATGCCAATCCGGACAGGAGCGTCCGCTTGTAGTTCAGTTTCATAATTTTGCTCCCTTAGTAGATCAGGCGGAACCGTCTCTTTATGTTTTATTACTTATTTAACTATACCATGAGCGAAACATCAAAAAAAGGAAATTGCATTCTTTCTCAACAAATGGTAATGTACATATGGATTAAGAAGCAACAATCTGATTTGGAGGAATACATCTATGGCTATCACAAAAGATATGATCATTGCTGACGTTTTGAACAAGCATCAGGATACAGTACCGATTTTCATGAACAGCGGACTTCACTGCCTCGGCTGCGCTATGGCACACGGCGAGACTATCGAAGAGGCTTGCGCCGTACATGGTCTGGACTGCGATGCTCTGGTTACCGCGCTGAACGATTACCTGACAGCGAACGGCTGAGTGATCTGAAACTGAAACGAAACGAAAAGGACGAGATTTTTTTCTCGTCCTTTTTTCTTTGGGAAATGCACTGTCAGAGGCCTTTTATTCTTCGTCTTCCGGCTCTTCATCGAAAGAGAAGGAGGAGGCTTTAAAGACGATATGGAATTCCGAGCCTTTTCCTTCTTCGCTCTCTGCCCAGATCTTGCCGCCATGCTTATCCATGACGCTCTTTACGATGGAAAGGCCTAAACCGGAACCGGTCTTATTGATGCCGGAATTCTCGGCACGGTAGAAACGGTCGAAAACATACGGCACTTCATTTGCGGGGATGCCGACACCGTTATCCTTGACAAGAACCTCCACGGCGTTTCCTCCAAGCATGGCCGGATCATCGTAACGGTGGCAGGTGATGTCGATCCGACCGTCGTCTTTGGTATACTTCATGGCATTGACGATGATGTTCTCGAAAACGCGCAGAAGCTTTTTCGGATCTCCGTCAATGATCAGATCATCGTCTTCCGGCGCGGTGAATGTAATGACTTTGTCTGTTCCTTCGCACTCTGCGTGATAAAGCTGGAACAGATCTCCCACCATTTCTTTGACGCTGATCGGCATCAGCTCGATGGTATCGTTTTCGGACTCCATACGGGTCAGCTGCACCAGATCGGAAATGAGCTGCTCCATCTGGACACTTCTTGTATGCATGTTGGAAAGATACTGGACTTCCTGCTCCCGGGAAAGGGGCTCTTTGGCATTCAGCATCAGCTCGATATAGCCGCGGATCGCCGTGATCGGTGTGCGCAGGTCATGGGAGACATTGGACATGACTTTCTTTCTGGCTTCTTCGTTTTCAAGAAGTTTCTCGTGGTTTTTGAGAAGATCCTGATTAACGCGGGTGATGTACTTGGTCTTTTCTTCCACGGCATCCGCCAGACTCTTGTTGTTGGCGGAGAGTTTATCGTAGGTGCGTACATAGTCGACCACGAAATAGATGGTGTAGCCCACGGCCAGAAACAGTGTCAGCCAGGCGTGGAAGGAGATGTAAAGGTAATACTCCTGGCGGATAAAGATAGCAAGATGCATCAGAAGCACCAGCGGTGCGGAAAGCATGTAAAGCGGGCGGCCATGTTCGAAGTCCCGGGCCATATAGAAGACTCGGAAAATATTGAAGGCGCCGGTGACGAATAAAAGGACCAGGTTTACTGCCACAGAAGAGGACAGATAAAGAAGGTTCGGGAAACACCAGTAGGTAAGCAGATAGAAAGCAGTCAGCATGGAGAACAGGCTGAGCTCGACATACCGGATGGCGTCAAAGAACTTGCTCGTGCGTCTCGGATAAAGGGAATAGTAGAACAGATAAGAGAAATAATTGGCCAGAATGATCAGAGTGGTCTGGATCAGCATATTCCAGTCTCCACTTAACAGTGACAGCGTCGGCGCAAAGATGTCATAGAGGATCTCCGCCAAAAACATCAGAAGGAAGAAGTAGAGCTTGGAACGGCTGGCAAAGGTACGGGAAATGTAGTATCCGCCAAAAAGAAAGAATACCCAGAATGCGCAAAGCACCGTAAGGAACATTCTTCCGGAGTACTCGATCACACCGATGGCGGTGGAGGAGGCGGCACAGGGGCTGCAGAGGATGCCTCCGTAGGGGGAAGAAAAGTTGGCACAGAGAACAACGATCTCGATGCGGCCGTCTTCTGTCGGTTCCACCTGAAGATTGGTACTTACCTGCGTGGACTGGTAGATTCCTTTGTTATCGGAAACAACGCCGTAGTGACGGGCGGCTTTGCCGTTGATCCAGATAGTGGCAGCCTGACCGATGGAAGGAAAGTTCAGGTTCATATAATCGACATCCGGGTCCAAAAGTAGTTCGATACGATATGTACCAACGCCGTAGCTTCCCATTTCTTTAGTTGGCTTTCCGAAAGAATAGAGCTCGGCGTTTTTACCAAGATCTTTCCATCCGTCAGTACTGATACGTACATTTTTATAATATGGATATTCTTCCCGGGCATCTTCCTGGCGGCTCTGATGGATCATGTCCGGAGTCAGAAGAAGGTGAGGGTAGAATTCCCAGCCGTCTTTCAGTATGATCGGACGTCCGTCAGCCCATTCGGTCAGATTGACCGAACCGGAAAGAGTATATGAAAAGTCGCTGCCCCGTCTGCGGTTGATCGTTAAGAACAACACAGACAGGACAACGACTAAAATAATCAGTACGATGACAGTGAATCCGGTAGAAAAGCGCTTCTTATCTGTATCCTGTAAATGAGATGCCATGAAGACCCACTTCTTTCCGGTACGTCAGAAATTACTCCGCACGCATAGTATTGCGGATCGGCGGATAGCTGAAGGAGTAGCCGCTGCCCCATTCAGTCTTTACAAACTGAACAGAAGGATCGGCCTTTTCCATTTTCTTTCTCAGATAGCTGATGTTAACCATGACCAGATGGTTATCACACAGACCGTCGTCACCCCATACATGGGAGTAGATGCGGGCGAAAGGAACGATAACGTTCGGAGTCTCAGCCAGAAGACGGAGAATATCGAACTCGCGGTTGGTCAGGTGAACCGGAACATCGTTGAGGGTAACCTCACGTGTCTTTACATTCATAGTCAGCGGCGGGAATTCCATAAGGAAGCCGTCACGGGTCATATTACGGCGAATGTGCGCAGAGATACGTGCGGAAAGCTCCGGAAGATTATACGGCTTCGTCATGTAGTCGTCGCCACCGGCTTTAAATCCTGTGATCTTATCTTCCAGCTGGTCCTTTGCCGACAGGAAAATGATCGGTGCATTGGAATACACGTGGATCTTGGCCGGCAGATCATATGCGGTTCCGTCAGGAAGCATAATGTCCAGAACGATACAGTCGTAAGAGTTTGTCTCAACTTTCTGGAGAGTCGAGGCGATGCTTGTTGCGACACTGACGTCATATCCTTCATTCGTCAGGAAAGAACGGTTGATCTCAAGAATATCGGTATCGTCGTCAACCAGTAAAATGCGATGCTTTGCCATACATTCACCATCCTTTAATTTGTTTGCCGATGACTCCCCGGCAAACCCCCAAAATTTACAACAACAAAAAAACTTGTCTTCCTAGCTATTATACATTTCTCAAAGAAAAAAAGAAAGCAGGAATTTGACATTTATATACGGATTTACGAAACTTCCCGAAACATGCGGCAGGACAGGAGATTCCCGGACTAGGGGACGGAAACGGACCAGGTGGATTTTCCAAAGAATCTGTGGTAGGATAAAAGCAAACATACGTTTGAAAGGAGAAGGCACTTGGCACACCGGGATATTCTTCATGTGGACCAGAACTGTTTTTTTGCGTCGGTCGAGATGCGAAGCCATCCCGAGTGGCGGAATGTGCCTATGGCTGTGGGCGGTGACAGTAAACTCCGGCACGGGATCATTCTGGCGAAGAATCCTCTGGCGCAGGCCAAGGGGGTGAAGACGGCAGAAGCGATCTGGCAGGCAAAGGAAAAATGCCCGGATCTTCTGGTGGCACCGGCGCATTTCGATCAGTATGTGTATTACTCGGAGCGGATAAGGGAATTGTTTCTGCAGTATACGGATAAGGTAGAACCCTTCGGGCTGGATGAATGCTGGCTGGACGTGACCGGGTGCATTTCCTGCACACCGCATGAGCTGGCGGATGAGATCCGTACAAGAGTCAGAGAGGAACTGGGGCTGACTTGTTCGGTGGGCGTGAGCTTTAATAAGACATTTGCCAAGCTGGGATCTGATTATAAAAAGCCGGACGCCACAACCGAGATCACGGAAGAGAATTTCAAGCAGATCGTGTGGCCGCTTCCTGTCAGTGATCTTCTATTTGTGGGAAAGGCGACAACGGCGGCTTTTCATAAGATGAATGTGAAGACCATAGGCGACCTGGCGGCGCTGGATGCGGATTTTGTCCTATCCTCGATGGGAAAGAACGGTTTTGCCCTGTGGCAAAGCGCCAACGGCCTGGAAAATGCCGAGGTGCATGATTCCACTTACAACCGGCCGCTGAAATCGGTCGGGAACAGTACGACGACGCCTCGGGATATGACTTGCCGGCAGGATGTGTGGAAGGTCATCAGTACGCTTTCTTCCCAGGTAGCCGGAAGACTCAGAAAGCATCACTTCCGCGCCGGGACGGTGACCATCTGGGTGCGGGATACAGATCTTCACTCCTATGAGAAACAGAGGGCGCTGCCTTCTGAAACAAACGATGAAAAGGCCATTTCCCAGCTGGCGATGGAGCTTTTTGACGAGAGTTATGACTGGCATGCTCCGCTTCGGAGCTTCGGTGTACGTACCACGCATCTGGTGGATGAGAATGATTATCAGCAGATGACGATATTCGAAAACTATGAGAAGATACAAAGAGATGACAGGATCAATGCGACTCTGGATGTGCTGCGTTCCCGATTCGGAAGTGATATCGTGATGCGCGGGACACAGATGGAAGGAAAAGACGATCTGGTGGAACCGGACCGGGAAGACCATCCCCACGGCGGGTTTTTGGAGGATCTGTGAATTATAGAAGTGCCAATTCCTACTATAGAGAATTATTCGGCGACAAAGTCTACCGGATCGCGCTGGATGCAGGATGTACCTGCCCGAACCGGGACGGGACTTTGGGAACGCGCGGATGCATTTTCTGCAGCGGACTGGGCTCAGGTGAATTTGCCGCAGACCGGAATATGACTATCACGGAGCAGCTTTCCCAGGCAAAAGAAAAGGTAAGGAAAAAGAGCGATTCGCATTTATACATTGCCTATTTCCAGAACTTTTCCAACACTTACGGAGATGAAAAAGTGCTTTCGGAAAAGTATGAAGAAGCGCTTTTGGATCCGGAGGTGGTGGGACTTGCGATCGCGACCCGTCCGGACGTGATTTCAGAGGAGATGTATACGATCCTTTCAAACCTTTCCGAAAAAACTCATGTATGGATCGAGCTGGGCCTTCAGACGATCCACGAGGATACGGCGAATTGGATGAGGAGAGGCTATGATCTTTCTGTTTTTGAGGAGGCGATCCGAAGATTGAAGATGATCCCGAAACTTCAGGT
The DNA here is from genome assembly GCA_902802325.1 of Oscillospiraceae bacterium. Lineage (GTDB taxonomy): Bacteria > Bacillota > Clostridia > Saccharofermentanales > Saccharofermentanaceae > Scatonaster. Next base: position 66,588 of record CADCLV010000003.1, read on the forward strand.
GATCGTTCATGTAATCATGGACTTCCCCTGTGAGACAAAGCAGCAGATGCTGGAAACGATCGATTACTGTGCCCGTCTTCCGATTCACGGGATCAAGATTGCGAACTTAAATGTCCTTCGGGGGACAGACTTGGGAACGGCATATGAGAAAGAACCGTTTCCTCTTATGGAAAGGGATGAATATATTGCTTTTATCGGAGAGATCCTGCCGCGGCTTTCTCCGGATATGGTGATCTACCGGCTGACCGGGGACGGGGCGAAAAGAGATCTTCTGGCGCCTTTATGGGTTGGTGACAAACGCCGGACAAGAAATGAACTCGAAGCAAATCCGTCATAAGCGATCAAAAGAAGGACAAGACTTAATATCACAAGATAGGTGACAGAAAAAGACAGTGGAATGGAGTGGGGCATCTTGAAAGAGATGACACTGCCTACATCACTGACGAAACCGTTGAAGCGCAGATAAGGGAAGATCTTATCCGTCAGGTACATGTTCGACATGGGCAGAAAATCGATCCATCGAGAAGAGGAAAAGGCTTCAATAATCACCTGTGTAATGGTATTGCTCAGTACCAGGCCGGTGGAGACGCCGACTGCGACACCGGTATTTTTCGTATTGCAGGAAATGGCATAGGCGAACAGTACATACACCAGAAGAGGAATATTATTTGCCAGGAAAAGAAGAAGGGCAAACAGTATATACGGAATCGTGTGGACATGTCCCCCGGAGACATAGTAGTAGGGAGCCAGAGTGGAAAAACCGGATTTCAGTCCCATGCTAAGTGACGCACCCAAAGTGATCACAAGACTTCCGGAGAATATCCAGGTGACGATAGCAAGAAGCTTGGCAAGGAAGATCTTCCATCTTTTTACCGGCGCGATGATCAGAGATTTGATGGAACCGGTGGCCATTTCGGAGGAGATGCTGCTTCCGGCAAGAATGATGACCAGCAAGACAAGGAAGAACTGCGCCGTCTGCATACCGAAAGAAATCGCAGACGCGCTGATCGTTGTCGCACGGGACGGATAGGTGTGATCTTCGAATTGTTTTTCCAGGATCTTCACCGAGTTTTCCAACTGTACGCGACGTGTGGCTGTAAGAGGAATGTAAGAGTTGGAAGTATCTCCTATATCCACATTCATAGACAAAAGCTGTTTGTACTGAAGATAATCTGAGATCAGTTCCAGAAGATTATTCGATTCACTACTGTCGAATTTGCCCTGAGGATCGATCTTGGACAATATCCTGACGGCTTCTACTTCAGAATTCAGTCCGTTGGAGATTCCATCCATTTCGAGATATTTGACGAAACTTCCGTAATCATGAGAAAAAAGCGCGGTGCGTACATAATCAAGACGGTCGCATTCCCTCGAATAATTCTGAAACCAGACATTATCCCGCTGGTCGAAGGGGATCGAGTTCAAATAACACAGATCGCGGAAGGTAATTACATATCCGATATAGGCCGAAGAGGAGAGGTATGTGGCCTCGATCGGATAGGCTTCAAAGTTATAGTTGCTGAGTATCGAGTTGGCACAGGAGATCGTGCTGTATTCCGAAATAGCTGAATCATCGATGTTCAGATATGTGGCGAACAGCTCGAATACTTCGTTTTGAATGGTAAAACGGATCGTAGAATGGTCGACATATTGATTGGGATCGCCAAGCTCCTCTCTGGCTGAATCACGCATCTTGGTGATATCCGGCTTGGTTACTGCAGATATTACTGTATCTTCATAGTATCGTTCGGTATCCGTTACCCGAAGAAAAAAGCGCGGGCCAAGAAAAGTGGTCAGAGCCATGCACAGCAAAAGGATCCAAACGGATATTTTCCTGGAAACTTTAGTCATTTCATTGATGTAGAGCGCCAGTACTTTATTCAACGTTGATCCCTCCTCCGGTAATCTCCAGGAAAGCTTCCTCCAGAGAAGATTCGATTTTCTGCACACCCAGAATATCCGAGCCTTTCTCTACAAGAAGACGGACACAGGCATTGATTTCTGATTCATCGACTTCCACATCCAGGGTGTCTGAGGAAAGATTGCTGACAGGATATTTGCTGTTCTCGGAAAGAATATCCTGCGCTCTTTTCGGATCAGATGTCTTGATCCGGTAGGAGTTGGATTTCATGGCTTTCTGCATCAGTTCTTCAGTCGTGCAGATCTGGAGAAGCTTTCCGTGATTGATGATGCCGATCCGGTCACACATCAGCTGCATTTCTCCGAGAAGGTGGGAACTGACCATGACAGCTACGCCTTCTTCATGTGCACATCGTTTCAGGATGTCTCGGAGAAGGTGGATCCCGGCGGGGTCAAGACCATTGGTCGGCTCGTCCAGGATCAGAACTTTCGGGTGGTGCAGAAGGGCCTGGGCCAAGCCGATCCGCTGCTTCATGCCGAGAGAATACTTTTTTACGGCTTCGTCTGCACGCTCGCTCAGACCGACCAGTTCCAGCACTTCGTCGATCCGCTCTTTTGTCACGCCATCATGAAGACGGGCATACATCTTCAGATTCAATCTGGCAGAAAGATTATTGTACATTTCCGGATTCTCAACGATACCGCCGATGGAAGCCATAGCTTTCTCGTAGTCGGTATGACGGTTATATCCGTTGATTATGATCGTACCTTCGTCCGGACGGACAAAGCCCATGATCATCTTGATGATCGTAGTTTTACCGGCACCGTTCGGCCCCAAAAAACCGAATACTTCTCCCGGATAAAGATCAAAGGAGACGTGATCTACGGCTACTTTAGAGCCAAATGTCTTGGTTGTGCCGGTAATAGATAATGCCGGTTCAGATTTCGTATCTGACATAACACGTTCTCCTTTCTTAAATATACTCGTTGAGACTGGAGATCACATTTACGATCTTCCAGCTTCCGTCAATGTACAAGAGCTGGATCACATCCTGCGTAGCGTAATTTTCGGCGGAAATATTATTTTTCTTGTCTTTGTATTCAAATGTGGTCTGGGAATACACTCTTACCGTGGCCGTGTCCATATAACACTCTTCGATCTGTACCTCTTCGACTTCTCGGGTGCAGGTGATCGGACAGAGTTCTTCATTCAGTGCATTTCCGTAAAAAACCAGATTCTTCTTTACCAGTTCTTTGCGGATAGCATCATTATTCTCGATATACTGGAAGACCGGGCTGGCGCTTTCGTAAAGGATATTCATCATTTCGTCGCTGTCCCCGTTCATGATCGAAATGAATTCTTCCGGTCTGGGAAAAACATACATATAAGAGGACGAAGTTACATAATCCGAAGCCAGATCGTGCAAAGCGGCTTTCTTCTTTGACTGATTCGAAGAGTAGATAACGAGATAGATTGCGACGGCGATTATAAGAATGCCCAGTAAAACAATGCCACGATTGACATTGCGCAACCATTTTTTCATGCCGACTACCCCAATTCTTCGAATGTTAAATCTATTTTATCAGAATAAGAGGAGGCATATGGTGACAATCTTGTAACAGTTACGTATTACAGATTTGTAAACAATTTTCACCCGGATTTTGACTTCGGGAGAAAAAACGGAAGGAAAAGGAAAAAGCGGGAGGGAATAGAAGATAGCCGGAAATGCCCGAATTTCAGCACTTTGAAACATCTTCGAAAAGTCCGTGTAACACAAGCGTAACGTTTTGTGTAATGTGCACAAACGGGTGCGCGCGTTCGCGAATTTTGTTTGTAAAAATGTTGACAAACTTCTTGACCGTGCTATACTGAAACTAGCTCCAGGGAATGCGGGTTCACACCAAGTCCTACACGGAGAGCCGCCACAAGTGGATACACGAGGCGAGGCTGAAAAAAACAGAAAGACCAGAAAGTGGTCCGGAAACGAAAATGGAGAGCGCCGGAGATCCGATCCCGTGAGGTTGGATGGAGCGAAGGAAGTTGGAGCCGTCAGAGCCATAGTTGAAGCAAGTGGAGAGCGGACAGCGATTGACGGTACGCGATGGCGGACACAAATCGCAGGTCAGGTTTAAGACCTTGATCCACATACATCCTGACAGGCTGATAAAACGCGGTCGGATGGGGATCACGAGAAATGACAGGAGACGGGCTGGAACTGAGTAGGTTTCATAAACTGATCCAGATAAGGAGTTCGGGCATAGGGCCGGGACCAGAGACATCGGGTCAGAAAGGTTACGGAAAAGACGCCTCGGAGACGACATCATTTCGGGAACGGGCTGGTTGGAAAGGCAAGCTGCTACGTCAGGTGCTGAGTAATTCCACGGTGAGGGTCGATGGACAGGATTGGAGAAGGTCCGTAGATAATAAAGGGCGACCGGGGAATTGGATGGAAAGTTGGTTCGCTGGAGCTATTATTTGTCCTCATACATTTATAAAAAACGGAGACCTATGACACCTCGGGTCTCCTTTTTTTGTACGACGAAATCCTATTTGGTCAGTGATGCTCGATCTCGGCAATGAAGGGGAGGTTTCGTCCGATTTCTCCATTATCCATGCCGTAGCCGATCAGCCAGCTTCTGTCAACTTCGAAACCATAATACTTGACTGGAAGATCGATCAGCTGCCTGTCCGGATTATAAAGAAGCGTGCATACCTCTAATGAAGCCGGTTTTCTCGTTTCCAATGTCTGGAGAAGATAGGCAGTGGTAAGGCCTGTGCGGATGATGTCTTCGACTACGATCACGTGCTTGCCTGTGATGTCGATATCCACATCTTTTGTGATCCTTACGATCCCGGTAGCGCGGGTAGTGTCAGGGATGCTGCTGATGCCGATCATGTCGACCATTACGGGCATTTTTGTTGCACGGGCAAGATCTGTCAGAAAGAAAAGAGAACCTTTCAGTACCCCCAGAAGGAGAAGATCCTGACCTTCGTAATCACGGGCAAGGGTCTTCCCAAGTTCTTTTACCCGGTTTTGCAGCTGCTCCTCGGTAAAAAGTATCTTTTTATACGAAATCTCTTTCATTTACGGCCTCCGTCATTTATCCGCGTTTTCCTCGTCGGCGGGAAATGCACTGCCGCGGAGCCGCTCGGCCAGTTCGAGGAAATCTTTCTTATAAACGATCTTTATGTGAATGCCCGGATACAGTTCACGGACTTTCTTCAGCTTGCGGTTCTTTTTATTGACGTATTTCTGGTTCATGGTCGTCAGTTCCAGATAGGTGTCAAAACGTGTCAGATAAAAATCCGGACTGAAGGCCAGCGTGACATTTCCTTCGCTGTCCCATTCCACAGGGAAAGTCTTCGGTTCGTATCTCCACTCGATCTGGTACATATCCAGGATCCGGGCAAATTCCGCCTCCGAAGGATTTTTAAAAACAGGAAGGGATTTCTGGTGGTCCTTGGAACCTTCTTTTTTCGTTTCGGAGGTGATCCGGGAACGAAGAGAATGCTCTTTTACCGTGGAAAGGATAGCAGCTACGCACTCATCCACAGAGAGAAGACCGGTATTCAGAACCAGGTGATAAAGTTCTTCGCTTGAAGAATCTGCGCCGAAAACATGGGATACGAAACGCTTGTGTTTCCGGTCGCGGGAAGCTAAAAGCTCTCTTGCTGCTTCTTCGGCCAGGTGAAACTGTTTGCAGATCCTGGTAAGACGCACCGCGTCCGGGGCGATGATCCGGACATGAATGGCATTACTGTTATCGGAAAGAAGGATCTGAGAGCCGAATCCCAGTAAAATGGCCGAGTCTTTTTCAGACAGCTTAAGGAGCGAGTCGGAAAGAACATCCTTAAAGCTTTTTCCGTCCTTATATTCTGAAAGATAAAACTTGGCGCTTTCGGCCAGGTGGGAGCGCTGCTCGGCATTGATCTCGGGAAAAAACCGGTCCATCAAAAGATCACGGGTCAAAAGCTCCCAGCCTAATTTACTGCTTAAGGCGGAGGCTACTTCTTCTCCGAGACTTCCCATCTGTCGGGAGATCGTGATGATCGGCATGATCTTTCCCCCTTTCAGTTCTTCTTTCTCAGCGTCAGTTTTCCGAACTGATTGACCTCGTACTTGGCGGCAAAGGCAGGATTGATCGCGGCAATTTCCTGATACGTGGCTTTGCCGTCGTTGACGTAGTTATAGGCAACGATCGGGTCGGTATAGATCTTTTTCTGAAAGTCTTTTTTGGCGATTTTGGCACCGATTTTACTTCCCATAAAGAAATAGAAGAAGATGGCCAGGGCAATCAGACCCAGTCCCAAGAGAACGAAAAGCGGTCCCATTTTCAATGCCAGAAGAAGAACAACGATGCCGCCCAGTCCGCAACCGTAGGCCAGAAGATCCATCAGGATCGCAAAAAGGGTGGCCTTGTTGGAGTACTGAAAAGAAGTAAAGATAAAGAACATGTTTCTTACCTCCGTCGGCTTATTATCTACATTTTACCATAGTGGCGGGAAAGTGCGAAAAAGACATTGAATTACATTTTGTTCTGTGCGAAAATCATACTGCGTTTGTATGCGCATTAAAATACTTTAAGGAGATGTGTTATGGGTACGTTTTATTATGGTGTAGAGTCTTTTAAGAAAGTATATGGACCGAAAGGTGAACCAAAGGAGTGCCCTTTCTGCCATAAGGTATATCAGGAAACATATGTAAAGTTCAATAAGTGGGGTCATCTCGACTTCATTCCGCTGATCCCTCTCGGAGCGGATCTGTATCATTTCTGCCCGGTTTGCTTTACCGGTGATAAATTGGTCAAGGATGAAAAGAAAGCAGCAAAGAAACTGGTAAAGGATAAGACGGCTCCGACTACCAACCTGGTACCGAGAGGTGTCCATCACAAGGCAGAAAAGACATGGGATCTTTTTCTGGACGATAAGAATTCCGGTGAGACATTTACGATCCAGTCTGCCATGAAAAAAGGCGAGTACAAGAAACTGAAGAAAGACCGCTTCTATAAGAAGATTCAGGAAGTAGAACAGTAATGAAAGAAAACAGAGTAGAGCAAATGCATCGACTTCTGGCAGGGCTACTGGCATGCTCAGTAGCCTTTGCTTGCGCCTGCAGCAAGAATGAGGAGACGGAAAAGAGCAAGAAGGATAGAAAAGCGACACAGTCAGAAGAAAAGGAAGAACCGGAAACAGAAACAACGGCAAAGCCTACTTTCACACCGACTCCGAGTCCTTCTCCGTCGCCCAGTCCTTCTCCGTCGCCCACGCCGGTTCCCGGCACATTCGATGAGGCATCGGCGCAAAGTTATATGGACGGGATCACATTTGACGGTGTGGTGCTGGTGGCCGAAAACGATCAGATCAGCTGGACTTACGAAAGTGGCCTGGCAGACCGTGACAATAACGTTCCCAATACGATGGATACGGTGTTTGAGTTCGGCTCGATCACGAAGCAGTTCACGGCAGTGGCGATCATGCAGCTGGTGGAACAGGGGAAGATCTCTGTGGAAGATACGCTGGATAAGTATATTCCCGATTATCCCTATGCGGATAAGATCACGATCCATCAGCTTTTGAACATGACATCCGGTGTGCCGGACTACCTTTCCTGCGGCGTGCTCGGATTCTCCTGGAGTGATTTTGAAAACTTGGATTTTTCCACGATCATGAATCTGGAATCGCTTTTGGGCGAAGTGGCAACCACGCCTTTGAAAAAAGAAGAACTGGTTGAAAAGATCTCGAAGTATCCTCTGAATTTTGATCCCGGAACGCAGTATGAATATTCCAACACGAACTATTATTTCCTGGGTATCATCATCGAGCAGCTCAGCGGCATGGCCTATGACGAATATATCCGGAAGAATATCCTGGAGCCGTTAGATCTGACGGAGCTTTTCCCGGATAACGATCATCTGACATCTAACGGACGGACAGATCTGAAACTGATCCACTTTGATTTTCCTCATCAGGATGTGACTTTGAGTTATTCCGTGGGAGTTATGACCGGTACCGCAGAAGGACTTCTGGAATGGGAAAAATGTGTCCTTGATAGAAAGCTTCTTTCTTCTGAAAGCTGGGATAAGATCTTTGACGGCGGACAGTTCGGTTACGGATACGGCTGGACGATCGTCGGAGACGGTGTGGTCGAGCATTCCGGCATGACCCTTGGATATAACACGAATGTCCGGATCAATCTGAAGGATAGAAAAGTGATTATCGTGCTTTCCAATATCCAGCCTTTAAGCGGAAGTAAAAGCCGTCCCTTGTCTTCTGAAATCGGAGATAAACTCTGGGGAATGTTTTAATTCATAAAATCGAGGAAGAAATCAGTGAAGAAAGATACGAAGACCAATGCCATGCGCATTCTGGATAAAGAAAAGATCTCTTACACGCCTTTTTACTATGAGTGCGATGAATTTATTGATGGCGTGCACATTGCCGATATGCTGGGCCAGCCCTATGAAAGTTCTTTTAAGACTCTGGTAATGCAGGGAAAATCGAAGAACTACTTCGTGTTCGTCCTTCCTATTGCGGAAGAAGTGGACATGAAAAAAGCGGCGCGGACCGTTGGTGAGAAATCCCTGGAGATGGTGCACGTAAAGGATATCCAGCAGGTCACCGGATATATCCGTGGAGGAGTGACTTCCATTGGCATGAAGAAGAAATATCCGACTGTCATAGATGAGAGCGCGACTCTTTTTGACACGATCATTGTCAGCGGCGGTATGCTGGGTACGCAGATCCACCTGTCTCCGGAGGATCTGCGGAAAGCAGTGGACGGGCAGTTCGCGGATATTACGCTTACCCACGCAGAGTAAGGAACATAGGAAAACACATCAGGCTTCGGCCGTGTGATACAGGCGGGCATAGGTCCCGCCTTTTTTCAGCAGTTCCTCGTGCGTGCCTTCTTCTTCGATGCCTTTTTCCGACATGACCAGAATGCGTCTGGCGTTCTGAACTGTGGAAAGACGATGGGCGATGACCAGTGTGGTCCGGTCTTTTGCCAGAGACTCCAGCGCATCCTGAATTACTCTTTCGCTCTCGTTATCTAAAGCAGAGGTGGCTTCATCGAAAATCAGGATCGGAGGATTCTTGAGAAACACGCGGGCGATCGACAGACGCTGTTTCTGACCGCCGGAAAGCTTGACGCCGCGCTGGCCGATGTCGGTGTCGTATCCGTCGGGAAGTTCCATAATGAATTCGTGGGCATTGGCTTTTTTAGCGGCGGCGACCACTTCTTCCAGACTTGCTTCCGGCCGGCCGTAGCGGATGTTCTCCAGAACGGTGCCGGAGAAGAGATAGACATCCTGCTGTACGATTCCGATCTGCTGGCGAAGTGAACGCTGGGTGACGCTTCGGATATCCTGCCCGTCGATCCGGATCGTGCCTTCGGACGGCTCATAAAAGCGGGGGATCAGACTGCAGATCGTGGTCTTCCCAACACCGGAATGACCGACCAGCGCCACGTACTCGCCTGCATCGATATGCAGATTCAGGTGCGAAAGCACATTGGCTTCCTTGGTCGGATTTTCGCCATAGGAAAAAGTAACATCGGAAAAATCAATATCTCCACGGACATTTTCCATGATCCCGGCATCCGGTGCATCCTCAATGTCCGGTTCGATACAGATCATCTCGTAAAAACGCTCGAAGCCGGACATGCCGTTTTGGAACTGCTCGGTGAAGTTGACAAGTTTGCGTATCGGCTCTGTGAAATTGTTAATGTAAAGAAGGAAGGCGATCAGGTCCTGAAGCGTCAGTTGTTCCTGTCCGATCATGTGGGCGCCGACCGCTACCACGCAGACAGTGATCAGTCCGGTAATGCACCAAAGGACGGCATGGTAGATCGCCATATAGCGGTAGTTGTCCCTTTTACTTTGAAGGAAAAGATCATTTCCTTCGGAAAACTTATGGATCTCCATATCTTCACCGGTAAAGGACTTGACGACACGGATGCCGGAAAGACTGTCCTCCATCCGGGTGTTGATCTCGGCAATGCGCTCCCGGTTCTTTTTGAAAGTGCGGCGCATTTTCCGGTTGAGTATGGATGCAAAAACGATCATGAAGGGGACGGGGATCACGGCTACCAGAGCGAGCTTCACATTGATCACACACAAGATCACCAGAGAGCCAAAAAGCTTGATCGCCGAGATCATCAGGTCTTCCGGACCATGGTGATAAAGTTCGGTGATCTCGAAAAGATCATTGGTCACGCGGGACATGAGTGAGCCGACTTTCTGGTTGTCATAAAAGCGGAAAGAAAGCTTCTGGTAATGGGTGAAAAGTTCATTTCGGAGATCCCGTTCCATACGGGCACCGACCATGTGTCCCACATATGCGATAAAGTAGTTGCAGCAGAATTCTACGGCCAGAAGTCCCAGCATCAGGAGAAACAGGAGAAATATCGTTTTCTCGGCTCCGGTAAATCCACTGGCGAGAACCGTTCCGGTGATATAGCGGATGATCAGGGGGATGGCAAGAGAAGTGGAAGCACCCAGAAGCGCCAGCGCCATATCCGCCAGAAATCCTTTCATATAAGGCCGGTAATAAGAGAGGAATTTACGCCATTTTGCACTCATGATGATGATCCTTTCCCCAAGAAAAAAGGCTTTCCGGATGTCGTTCTTCTGCAAATGATATGAGGTATTCTAGCAGATTTGAGATTGACTTTCTATACGCTCTGACGCAATAATATTAGCAGTATAAATCTGATGTTTGGAAGGTGAAGTGTATGGCATCGCAGATAAAGACGTTTGATACAACCAAAGACGGAAAAAACGTAGAAGAATTCGTGATCACAAGACCCAATGGAGAGAACTTTTCGATCCTGACCTACGGAGCGCTGATCCATACGCTGAACGTTTTCGATAAAGACGGAAACCTGGGTGATGTTATGCTCGGTTTTGACACCATCGAGGCATACATGGCATCCGGATCCGGTCACGGCTCTGTTATCGGCCGTACCGCAAACCGTATCAAGGACGGTGCATTTACCATCGATGGAGTAGATTACCAGATGCCGAAGAATGAAGGAGAAAATAATCTCCACGGCGGTCCCGGCAACTTCCAGAACAGCTTCTGGACCGGAAAGATCATCTCCAAAGAGGAAGCGTCGGATTTTATCGGCGATCTGAAGATCAAGAATAACTGGACCGTGGAAACAGAAGGCGTGCTCCTTTCGTTCATTCTGGCCGACGGCGTATGCGGTGTTCCCGGAAACATGCATATGCAGACTCTTTATACCTGGGCAACAGATGGAACCTTGATCATCTGCTACCGGGCAGTATCGGACAAGAAGACCATCTTTGCGCCGACTAACCATTCCTATTTTAATATCGACGGACAGGCAGCCGGACGCATCGGAAAGCAGCTTCTGTGGATCGATGCAGAGAAGGTCACCGAAAAAGATATGGCGAACGTACCGAACGGTAAATATATTGATGTGGAAGGTACGGAATTTGATTTCCGCACACCTTGCGCGACGGAAAAAGTACTGGTCAAGACATCGGAAAACCCGCAGCTGAACTGCAGTAAGGGCGCCGATTCCAACTACGTGCTGAAGACTTCCCAGGATGCGGTTTCTCTGGTAGCTTCCGTGGAATCTCTTGAATCCGGAAGAAAAATGGAAGTGCTGACCAACTTCCCGGGCATGCAGCTCTACTGTGCCTGCAATCTTGACGAAGACGGCAAGGGCGGCGTGCATTATTCTCCGTACGAAGCTATCTGCCTGGAGACACAGATGTTCCCGGATGCGATCCATCACCCGGAATTTGCCTCGGCGGTGATCGATAAGGGTGAAGTCAAGGGATTTTTGACAGGATACCGTTTTTCGGTAAAGTGAGGCACGAGACTCTGTGACATCTAGAAAACTGTTTATTCGGGGATTCCTGGACGGAATCCCTATCTGCCTGGGATACCTTTCGGTATCCTTTGCATTTGGAATTTTTGCTGTCGGATCCGGACTTTCCATCTGGCAGTCGATCCTGGTTTCTGTGGCAAATGTTACGTCGGCCGGTCAATTGGCGGGAGTTCCGATCATGGTCGGAAGACTGCCGCTGATCGAAATGGTGCTGACGCAGTTTGTCATTAATCTCCGGTATTCACTAATGTCGGTGTCTCTTTCCCAGAAACTGAGTCCGCGGGTTAAGATCCTTCAGCGTATGGTGGTGGCCTTTGGCGTGACCGATGAGATCTTTGCACTGGCCATCAGCCAGAAAGAAGAACTGGAAACGCCCTATCTTGTGGGCCTTATTACATCGCCGTTCTGGGGATGGACGATTGGAACCGCGCTTGGCGCTTTGGCCGGTGACATCCTTCCGTCATTGATCGTATCGGCTTTGGGACTGGCGCTTTATGCCATGTTTGTGGCCATTATTATTCCTCCGGCAAAGAAGAACCGGGCAGTGGCATTTTGCTGCCTTCTGGCCATGGCTTTATCTTCTGCATTCCGTTATGCTCCGGTCATGAATAAAGTCTCTTCCGGTATGGCGATCATCATCTGCGCCGTGGCATCCGGACTTCTGTTTGCGGCAGTTGCGCCGATCCCGGAGGATGAAAAGAAGAAAGATACTTCCATGGATAAGGCGGTGAAGACCTGATGCAGACGGATGTGTTTTTTCTTTACCTTCTTGTCATGGCCGGAGTGACGTATCTGATCCGTATGCTTCCGCTTGTTTTATGCCGGGAGAAGATCCAGAGCCGCTTCCTGAGATCTTTTTTATATTATGTTCCTTATGCGGTCCTTTCCGCCATGACCATTCCGGCTATCTTTTATTCCACCGGATATCTTGTCTCGGCAATTGCCGGACTTGCTGTTGCCGTAGCGCTTTCCTTGTGGGAAAAGAAACTTCTGACGGTGGCCTGCGGGGCATGTGCGACCGTTCTTATTGTGGAATCGATAATCAAGTTTATATAATTGCGAGGTGTATTTTATGAGTGAAGTAAGAGATCTGGAATGGGCCAGAAAAACATTTGCTAATGACCGCTTTGCCACTGAGGCGGCCGGGGTAGTGATCGAAGAGGCAGGAGATCAAGTCTGCCGATGCTCCATGAAAATCACTCCGGTGCATTTAAATGCAGCCGGCGGGGTAATGGGCGGCGCGATCTTTACGCTGGCTGACCTGACCTTTGCCGTAGCAGCAAACTTCGGCGGACGTATGACCGTTTCTATTTCAAGTAACATTTCTTTCATTGGTGTTTGCAAGGGAAAAGAACTGAGAAGTGAGGCCAGATGCATTAAGAGCGGAAGAAGCACTTGCTTTTATGAGATCCTTATTTGCGACGATCTGGGCAACCAGGTGGCGGTCGTGACGATCACCGGATTCGTGAAGGATCAGAGCTTCTGAAAAAAATTTCGTGTTTTTTCAGAATTGTTGTTGACAACGATAGAATGTTTTGTGTATACTTCTTCTTGCGCTTCGAGAGAAGCACTGGCAAACGATAGATGGAAGATTAGCTCAGCTGGGAGAGCATCTGCCTTACAAGCAGAGGGTCACAGGTTCGAGCCCTGTATCTTCCACCATCATGGCGCAGTAGTTCAGTTGGTTAGAATGCCAGCCTGTCACGCTGGAGGTCGAGGGTTCGAGCCCCTTCTGCGTCGCCAGGATAATCGGTCCGGAAGGACCGATTATCATTTGCCCAGATAGCTCAGTCGGTAGAGCAGGGGACTGAAAATCCCCGTGTCGTTGGTTCGATTCCGACTCTGGGCACCATACAGGGACTGTTTCATTCGAGACAGTCCCTGTTTGTTTTTGCGCAAAAGTGAGATAGAAGATGTATTTTGCGATATTTGACGGAATATCTCATTCTTCTTTTCTATTTCTTTCTTTCATGTATTATGAAACTATGATATATTTTGTAGACGTGACGACCTTTTATTATAGAGAGGAAGGGATTATAAAATGAATCATCCATTTGCGATGAAGACAGAAAGTGTTATTGATGCACTAAGTACGGACGTGAAAGCGGGTCTGACCAAGGCCGAAGCGGATAAGCGTCTTGCACAGTATGGACCCAACTCATTGGGTGAAGAGAAGAAGGTTCCGCTTTGGAAGCGTTTCCTTGGGCAGTTTGCGGATGCTATGGTACTGATCCTGATCGGTGCGGCTGTTCTTTCCGCAGTTATGGCCATTAAAGAGGGCGGTTTCAGCGGATGGATCGATGTCATTGTAATCCTTGCTATCGTTATCATTAACGCGGTCCTGGGTGTGTATCAGGAAGGTAAAGCGGATGAGGCAATTGCCGCTTTAAAGAAAATGAGTTCCCCGCAGGCGAAAGTCGTGCGTGACAATATCCAGCAGATGGTCGATTCCGATAAGCTGGTTCCTGGCGATGTCGTTGTACTGGATGCCGGTGACCTGGTTGCCGCAGATATCAGACTTACCGAGGCCAGCTCCATGAAGGTGGAAGAAGCGTCTCTTACAGGCGAATCGGTTCCGGTAGATAAAGATGCAACTGTTGAGCTGGATGAGGACTGCGGTATCGGTGACCGTAAGAATATGCTTTATATGGGTACGGCAGTTACTTACGGACGTGGCCGTGGTGTGGTTGTGGAAACCGGTGCCAACACCGAGCTTGGTAAAATCGCCAGCCGTCTTTCTTCCATTGATGATGAAGAGACTCCTCTCCAGAAGAACCTGACAAAACTTGGTAAGATCCTGGGTATCGTCTGTATCGTTATCTGCCTGATCGTATTTGTGGTAGATGTGTTTGTACAGAAAGAGCCTTGGGATGAAGCTCTGATGACTGCGGTCAGCCTGGCTGTAGCGGCGATTCCTGAGGGCCTTGCGGCTGTTGTAACGATCGTTCTGGCTCTGGGTATGACCAAGATGGCCGGAAAGCATGCGATCGTACGCCGCCTTCTGGCTGTAGAAACACTGGGTTGTGTAGACGTTATCTGTACTGATAAGACCGGTACCCTGACCCAGAATGAAATGACCGTCAGAAAGGTGTTTGACGGCCGCGAGTCTTACGATGTTACCGGTATCGGTTATGCACCGGAAGGCCAGATCCAGACTGCCGACGGCACGAAGGTGGAGCCGGATGCCCGTATTACGAGACTCCTTCAGTCCTGCGTACTTTGTAGTGATGCTGTTACTCCGAAGGGTGAGGATGGAAGATATTCCTGCATCGGTGACCCGACAGAAGCTGCTCTGATCGCACTGGGCGCCAAGTCCGGATTTCCGAAGGATGAGACGAATAAGTCTTTCCCGCGTATTGCCGAGCTTCCTTTTGACTCGGACCGTAAGATGATGACTACTTACCATCCGAACATTGTGGAAGGCTCCATTGTTTCTTTCACAAAGGGTGCGCCGGATATCGTTCTGAGCCGCTGTATCGAGTATTTCGACGGCGAGAAGAATGTGCCGATGACAGAAGAACTGCAAAATAAGATCGCGGAAGTGAACCACGGCTACGCAACACAGGCGATCCGTGTGCTGGCTTTTGCTTACAGGATCCATGAAGGCAAGACCGAGATCGAAGCTGACTTCGAGCATGAAAAGGATCTTTGCTTCCTGGGCCTGATCGGTATGATCGACCCGGCAAGACCGGAAGTACGTGATGCCATGGCGCTGTGCCGTGAGGCCGGTATCCGTGCCGTTATGATCACCGGTGACTATAAGGATACTGCTGTGGCCATCGCAAATGACCTCGGCATGATGGGTGAGGGCATCGGAAGTCTCTCCGGTGCGGAACTGGATAAGATTTCCGACAAGGAATTTGAGACTGTCTGCGAGACCACAAATGTCTATGCCCGTGTATCTCCGGATCACAAGGTCCGTATTGTAAATGCACTTCGTAAAAATGACCATATTGCGTCCATGACCGGTGACGGTGTAAACGATGCGATGGCGCTGAAATCTGCGGATATCGGTGTGGCAATGGGTATTACCGGTACTGATGTTGCCAAGAACTCTTCCGATATGATCCTGACAGATGATAACTTTGCGACGATCGTTTCGGCTGTGAAAGAAGGACGTATCATTTACAGCAATATCCGTAAGTTCGTCGGCTTCCTGCTTTCCTGTAACGTAGGTGAGATCCTGGTTATCTTCCTGATCTCTCTGATCCCGGCTTCGCTGATCACCGGAATCGGAACTCCGCTTACCGCGATTCAGCTTCTGTGGCTGAACCTGGTAACAGACAGCTTCCCGGCACTGGCTCTTGGTAGAGAAAAGGGTGAACCGGATATCATGAAGCAGCCGCCGAGAAAGAAGTCGGAATCCATTATCAACGGCTCTATGAAGGTGAATATCCTGGTACAGAGTCTGTCGATCTTTGTGGCTGTCTTTACTTCTTTCGTACTTGGTCTGACTGTATTCTTCAAGGATGCCGAGGTGCCGATCGAGGGTGCACGTACTATGGCATTTGCCACATTGATCCTGGCCGAGCTTTTCCGTGCCTATGGCGCCCGTTCCGAGCGCACCAGCGTATTTAAGCTGGGCCTGTTCAGCAATAAGTTCATGAACATTTCGGTTGCCGGCTCCATCGGACTTCTCCTGGCAGTTATCTACATTCCGGGTGTCAACGGTATCTTCGATAACATTGCTCTCGGATTCCTGCCTTGGATCCCGATCCTGCTTCTGGCCCTGATTCCTTTCGCGGCAAGTGAAGTACATAAGCTGGTAAAGAATAAAAAATAATAGTTGCCTAAGAAAATATCTTGTGTTACTATTTAACGGTTACTAGAATTGAGAACAGTCTCGGAGGCTGATATAATGAACACATTGGCAGTTGTACTTACATGTATTGATATCGTCGTCTGCATCGCGATGATCATTCTGGTTATGTCCCAGGAAGGTAATGACCAGGGTATGGGTGTTGTTGGCGGAAGCGGAAATAGCAACAACTTCTACGAGAAGTCGAAGGGCAGAACGATGGATGAGAAGCTCAAGAAGATCACGCTGTTTACAGCAGTCCTCTTTGCGGTCCTGACCGTGACATTGTTCCTGGTGCTGGCCAGAGGCTTCTGATCTAAAGACGAAACAAACAAGAGAGAACTGCCGACCGGAAAAATCCGGACGGCAGTTTTTTTATTGAGAGACAGATCTCTCGGAAAGTGAGACAGTATGGGTAGAAGTATGAAACGACATATCAAGATCCGTCCTTCCAGCAGAAAAGAAGTAGTAAAGGCGATGCTTCCTAAGGAGCGGGAAATGACGGTGGCCGATCTTGCGCCCCGCGGCCCGCTGGCACTGGAAAACCAGTGCGTTGGTATCCTTCGGGAGACGCAGGATGGGGGAGTGGTGATCCCTGATCCCGGGTATCCTTTTCCTTTTGGCCAGATCTTGATCGCCAAAAACCAGTTAAATGGCGCCCCCTTTGGCATGAAGGTGGTCTGTGAGATCAAGAATCCTTCTGCCAGCCGTGCCCGGTATGAGGGCCGGATCATTGAAGTACTGGGTGATCCGGGAAATAACGATGTGGAAATGCTTTCGATCCTGCGGCAGTTCGGGCTGAGCCCGGTATTTCCTGCGGCCGTGGAAGAAGAAGTTTCCGGACTTCCTTTGTCTCCGACTGAAGAACAGATCGAGGAGTGCCTCCTTCATGGAAGAAAAGATCTTCGTTCACTTCCTACGATCACTATCGACGGAGAAGAGGCAAAGGATCTGGACGATGCCATTTCCATACAGAAACTCGACAAAGGCGGCTACCGTCTCTGGGTACATATCGCGGATGTTTCGGAATATGTGAAAGAAGGTACGGCTCTGGACCGGGAAGCATATTCCCGGGGTACTTCGGTATATCTGGTGGACCGGGTCATTCCGATGCTGCCACCGAAGCTTTCCAATGGCCTTTGCAGCCTGAATCCGCATGTTCCGCGTCTGACTATGACCTGTGAGATGAAGATCGACGGCGCAGGTGAGATCGTGGATAGCGAGATCTATGAGAGCATTATTGAAAGCGATGCCCGTACTTCCTATAACGAGATCAACGGGATCCTTTTCGAAGAAAAAGATATCGAGGATTACCGCTCCTTATATCCGATGTTCCGCCTGATGCTGGAATTAAAGCGGGTACTGAAAACGAAGAGAAAGAACCGGGGAACCATTGACTTTGTTTTTCCGGAGACACATGTGGATCTGGATGATGAGGGAAAGCCGGTTTCGGTACATGCCTATCCGATCAATGAGATCCACGGGGTGATCGAAGAGTTCATGATCGCGGCCAATGAAGCGGTGGCAGAGCGTTTCGCGAAGATGGAATATCCTTTCGTGTACCGTGTCCATGAAGAACCGGATGAATTAAAGATCGGAGAGTTTCTCCATGTGGCCCGTCTTTTCGGAGAGAACAAGAGGCTTACGGGAAAAGTGACCCCGAAGTTCTTAAGTGATCTTCTGGATGATATCGAAGGAAAAGAATATGCTCCGGCATTAAATCAGCTTCTGCTCCGCAGCATGGCGAAGGCGAGGTATTCGGAAAAAGAACTGGGCCATTTCGGTCTGGCGTCTTCGTATTATTGCCACTTTACTTCTCCGATACGCCGCTATCCGGACTTATATATCCACCGCATCATCAAGACCTATCTGCATCAGCAGCACAAGCGGCAGCATTTCCAGGGACTGGTCAGCGATGTGGCCTACCATAGTTCCGAGATGGAGAAGAACAGCGTCGATGCCGAACGGGCATCGGTGGATTTGAAATGCGCTGAATATATGCAGTCTCATGTGGGTGAGCATTTCCCCGGTGTAGTTTCCGGTGCCTGCCCGGCGGGTATTTTCGTGAAACTGGAAAATACGATCGAGGGAATGGTGCCTTTCTCGTCGCTGGATGAATACTTCGAATACGATGACCGGATGCTTCGGGCCAAGGGGTCCAGGGGGACGGTGTATTCGATCGGGCAGAAGGTGCAGGTCATGGTTTCTGCAGTAGATCCTCTGGTGCATCACATTGACTTTACCATCGTCAAAGATGGGGAGGAGAACTCTTCCGGGCGAAAGAAGTAAGGATAGAAAAAAATAAGGGGTGCTTCCTAATTATTGGAAGCACCCCTTTTCATTTACATATTTAACTTGCTTTACTCTTCCACACGGAAAGGAGAGAGGGCATCGACCAGATCGTCGCAGGTATTGCTGTGGATCTCCAGGTTGATCGCACTCTGAAGTTCGAGACTGAAGATACCCATGATGGACTTGGCATCAACCACATAACGTCCGGAGGAAAGGTCTACGTCGTAAGGAAAGGAATTGACGATCTGAACAAATTCCTTGACATCGGAAATAGATTGGAATCGAATCGGAAAACGGACCATACGGTATCCTCCTGCACCTGTTTCTAACATTTATGAAAATAGTTTATCACAGGTACAAACGATGTCAACGTGAAAATCATTGAAAGAATACGGGGAATGGGTATAATAAGTTCATCAATTTGACGAAAGGATACCTATGGCTTACCAAGTTTTTTTTCATACTCTCGGATGCAAGGTCAATGCATATGAGACCGCGGCGATCAGTAAACTCCTTGCCGAAGAAGGCTTTACGGAGACGAAAGATCCGAAGGAAGCGGATGTGTATGTGATCAATACCTGCGCGGTCACGGCGGAAGCGGACAGAAAGTCCCGCCAGATGATCCATCGCGCGCGGAGAACGGCGCCGAAAGCAGTTGTTGTAGCCATGGGCTGTCATACGGAAATGAACCGGGATGAGGAGGGCGCCGATATTCTGGTGGGAACTGAAGACCGTCCGAAACTGGTTCCGCTTCTTCTGGAAAAACTGAAGCTTCGGAAGAAAACGGAGGAGAAAGAGGATCTGGATGCCGGGACCCGCTTTTTCGAGTACGGCAGTGTTCTTCTATCGGAAAATACCCGTGCTGTGGTAAAAATCGAGGACGGCTGCAATAATTTCTGCACCTACTGCATCATTCCGTATTCCAGAGGAAGGGTGCGAAGCCGAAACCGGGAAGCGATCCTTCAGGAGGTCTCCGATCTTGTGAAGAAGGGATATTCGGAATTTGTGATCACCGGTATCCATCTTTGCTCATATGAAAAAGAAAAGGGAGAAGATGAGACGGCACTGGGCTATCTCCTTTCCGATGTTGCCGGGATCGACGGTGTCAAACGTATCCGGCTGGGGTCTTTGGAGCCGTCCTGCATGACGCCCGAACTGATCTCGATCCTCAAAGAGAATCAAAAGCTTTGCCCTCACTTTCATCTGTCGCTTCAGAGCGGATCGGATACGGTCCTGAAAAGAATGAACCGGAAATACGATACGGCACTGTTCCGGAAAGTGGTGGCGGATCTTCGGGAGGCCTTTCCCAATGCCAGCATGACAACAGATATGATCTGCGGGTTCCCGGGAGAAACGGAAGAAGAACATAAGGAATCCTGTGCTTTTGCCGAAGAAATCGGGTTTACCCATATCCATGTTTTTCCTTTCTCGCCGAGAGAAGGTACGAAAGCGTACAGTATGCAAGGCCAGGTGGACGGCGGTACGAAAAGCCGGAGAACATCGCAGCTTAGAGAAATCTCGGACAGAATGGAAGAAGCCAGAACGAAGGATTTTCAGGGGAAAACCGTGGAAGTGCTGGTGGAGGAAGTAGGATCTGACGGTTCGTTTGAAGGGTATTGCCGTGAATATGTAAGAGTCCGGGGAAAAAGAGAGGGGGCCGTTTCCGGGCAGATCCTTCTGGGAACGGTAACCGGAAGCGACGGATTCATGCTTTTGGGCGAGAATTTTCATCCCGAATCTTAGAAAAAACTGATAATATTTACAAATATGTCAATTTTCTTATGAAATGTTGATTTTTTATGTGCTACAATAGTCACATGATACGCATGATCGAAGGAGGTATGTCGAATATGCAGGATTCAGGAACAGCCCGTTTCTCGTTTAATACGGAGCGGTCCGAAGATGCAAAGGTATTGATGATGCAGGTTCTGGACGCTTTGCAGGAGAAGGGCTATAACCCGATCAACCAGCTGGTTGGATACTTTATGTCCGGTGATCCGACTTACATCACAAATTACAAGGGAGCCAGAGGCATCATCCGCCGTATGGAAAGAGATGAGCTTCTTGAGGTGATCGTCAGAGATTACTGTGAGCGTCTGGCTGATGAGTAAAGAAATGGAGAATGGCCTTTTATGAGCCGTGTAATGGCCATTGATTTCGGCATGCGCCGCATCGGTGTGGCTTTGTCGGATCCGCTTCGTATGGTAGCTTCCGGTTATGAGACCGTAAACTGGAACGGAGTCGATCATGAATATGCACTGGAGCGGATTTCCCGGATCGTAAAAGAAAAAGAAGTGGCGGAGATCGTTATGGGTAAGCCGAGCCGTACGGACGGGACCCAGAGTGAGACGGAAGAAAAAGCGATCCGTTTTTCTTCCATGATCGAGGAAAAGACAGGGATCAAGCCCGTTTTCCGGGATGAAAGGTTTACTACCGTCATTGCTTCCCAGTTTTTGAGACAGACCGGCGTTTCCGGAAAAAATAAGAAGAAAGTCGTAGACCAGGTTGCGGCGGAAATCATTTTGCAGGAATACCTGGACATGCATCGCACATAAGTGCCTTTCATGTTATAATTAATCATCAACTTGAAAACAGAAGATGGTAAGCCATTTGGAGGAGAATACTATGTTAATGGAAGATTGCGGTCGCGAATGCGAGAATAAAGATTGTGAGAACTGTGAATTTGAAGCAGAAGGCTTCAGTGATGAAGAGACCATCATCACTATGGTTGATGCAGAAAGCGGAGAAGAATATCAGTTTGCTCTGGTAGATGATTTCGAATATAAAGATCAGTCCTACTGCGTACTGGTAACCACAGATGAGGAAGAACCGGAGATGGTGATCACAAAGGTGGTCAAGACCGATGACGGTGAAGAAGGGCTGATGAGTCTGGATGAAGCAGAGGCAGACGAGGTGTATGCCGAGTATGACCGCCTTTGCGAGGAGGCAGAGCTCGACGATGAAGAAGACTTCTCAGACGAAGAAGAATAAGTCGAAATCCATAGGCAATTCGCTGTTTACGCATCATTCTCCGAAGGAGGGTGATGCGCTTGCTGTTATACGCGATGCTTCTAACGGTAAAGAGTACTATCTTTCCATGATCGATTCTTTCATGATCGAGAAGATCGAGTATGCCGTGATGTATAACTATGAACCGGATGACGGCAATCATGCCGATCCGGAACTGGTCATCATGCGTACGGAATACGCCAGAAACGGTGACCAGTATTTCTATTCCATCAAGGATGAAAGTGAACTGGAGGCTGCATTTACCGTATTTATGCGGCGTTATGCGGCGAATGTGAAAGAGAGACGGCAGAAGATGCGTCCGGGATATCGTGCGATGAATCCGAACGAGGGTAAGGTATGAGTTACCGTAGTAAATGGCTGTACTATTTTCTGGTGGGACCGATCCTTTTTATGATCCTCTATTCGGTGATCATATCTATCGCAGTTGCTGCCGGATACAGCATGTATGCCGATAACTATAATTCCCATATGGGAGTGGTGACCGTGATCGAAGGTTTTGTCGGCATCGGTGTCATGACCGTGGTCCTTCTGATCAAGCGCTACATGATCTGGCCCCGTCCGAGATGGGCGGTGGGAAAGCCCTATGACTGGGCATTTGCCTTTCTTGGATCCATGGCTATGCTGGGTGTATCCATTGCGTATATGAATATGATGGATATGATCAAGCTGAAAGCCGTTCAGAAATCTCTGGAACAGTACAGCGAGATGATCGAAGTCTCTTCGGTCTCCAAAACGGATATGTACATGCAGTTTTTTGCTATCGTGATCCTGATCCCGATCCTGGAGGAGATGATCTTCCGCGGAGTGATACTGGCAGGCATGATGGAGCTGAACCGTCCTTATCTTGCCGTTTTTGGCAGCGCAGTCTTTTTCGGCGCGATGCATGTTCAGCCGATCCAGGTCGGATATGCGATATTGAGCGGCGTGATACTGGGTCTGGTCTACTACTATACGCAGAACCTTTGTATGACGATCCTTTCGCATATGGTCTTTAATTTCTTCGGAAACGGAATGTTCCTGATCTTTGACATTCCGGAGCGGGCAGCCACTACACTTTCCTGGGTGCAGATGGGGCTGCTCCCATGTTTTTTCGTAGCTGCATACTTTATGGCTAAGAAACGGAGAGAGCGTTTTCCGGGCAAGGAGGCAGAAACCGGCGATTTTAACAGAGATCTTCCCGGGAGACATACATGATTTCTTGGCTTCGCAGAATTTTTAAAAGAGAAAGACGCGTACATAAAAGACCGATGGTAACGGCTATTACGGTCTTTGTTGTATTTCTTATCGCCGCTTCGATCCTTTTTCTGAATCTCGGGCTTTTGCGTATGTCTTCGGAATACCCTCAGGTGGCGGTGCAGATGACAGATACCGGCATGGCCTCATCGGGACTGGGGGTCAATCTTTCCTACGTGCCGTCTACGAATCTGGTATGGGATCCGTCCTTTGAAAACCAGTATCGGGAAGAAGTATTCAGTGTGGCTGAAGCAAGCGGAAATGCCGTCTATCTTCACGGAGCTACTGCCGAGTCTTTCGGTGGAAACGAAAAAGCATACCGTGGAGCCAAGCTGCAGGTCATGTCCTTTGACGCGGACGGATTAATGCGACAGGTAGTCGATGCCCGAATCGTTGAGTTCCAGACACGGCAGATGGGTATCTGGAAAAATGTGGATAATGATCTTGGTTTTGATACAAACAGCGGAATTCTCCGTTCGGACGGAAAGCAGGCACTGATGATCATGGACAGTGGAGAGATCCTTACGGATGTGACCTCTTCCGGTTCGGAAAGACTGGCACCGCCGGAGGGAAGCCGCTTCGTGGATGCGGTGATCGGATCCTCCTGCTCCTATGCGGTAACAGAAGACGGAATCTTCTTTTTCTCTCCAAACGGGAAATCCTGGAATGCGGTTGAGGCTCCTAAACTTGAGGAAGCTTCTATTGAAGCTGTGACGGTAATCGGCAAGAACGCTATCGCCTGTGGAAGGAATTCTACGATCCGTGTATGCGATATGAACAGGGTCATGGTCCCCACAGTCCTTCCGGATTGTGATTTCCATACAGCTGTATCGGACGGACGTCATGCTTTGCTCGCCGGCACATCGGGAAAGGTGTATTATACTTCGAATGGAACTTTTTTCCGTGCTTTGGAGCAATCGGAATTGCCATGTGAGCCGGCTGACGAGTGGATCCTTTCCTATTATCAGGATGGGAAATATGTCCTGGTCGGCAATTTGGGCCAGGTCGCCATCGGCGCTTTTGACGAAGAAACGGACCGCTTTTCTTTTTCGCGATACCTGACCTCGATCCCGGATCTGAGAACTCCCAAACAGCTGACTATATCGGTGGATGGAGATATCTGGATCCTTACGGATAACGGATTCGTATATGCTTTTTCAGAAGTGGAGAACAAGTGGAAGCAGGTTTTTACCGATCGGGATAACCAGATCGAATCTATGGCACTGGCCACCTCGGAAGGTGTTCTGATCCTCCGAAACGGAAGGCTGTATACGACTTCCATGTACACAAAGGTGACTTTGGATCAGGATATCGGAGAGGTGGAGATCCAAAACGGAGATATGTGCCTTCTAAGTGTACCGGTTCCCTCGGTCTCCAAGCAGGAAGAGGGGATCTGGGAAGTATTCGGAGAGAATACCTC
Source organism: Oscillospiraceae bacterium (assembly GCA_902802325.1). Lineage (GTDB taxonomy): Bacteria > Bacillota > Clostridia > Saccharofermentanales > Saccharofermentanaceae > Scatonaster. The sequence goes on from CADCLV010000003.1 coordinate 91,081, forward strand.
TGTACAGATCGTGTCCGATGCGCCGAAGAGTGCCGGTGAAAAATCACTTGAACTGATCTCAGCGGATGCGGATCCGGATCATGCGCATTTTGTGTCTCAGCTCATTTCCCGTGACAATATCCAGCCGATGCAGGAAAAAGTGTTCTATCATGTTCGGTTGTGGCTGAAGCAGAGTCATATGGATAAAGGGCAGGTCCTGGTATGGCTGACAGGTCTTTCCGATCCTATCGGAACAACATTTACCGGGGTCAACGGAAACTGGAAAGAATACAGTTTTACATTTGCCTGGCCGGCACATAAAAATGAGGAAGAACCGATCCGGCTGAATATCGGTTTTTACGGAAAAGGAGAGGTCTTTGCGGATTCGGTAGTGCTGGAAAGAGAAGCCTATTCCGATCCGACAGTGGAGCCGAAACTTGTGAAGATGCTGGAAGAGACATCTGCGGAGTTCCTGCGGCTGGAAAATCTGGGCATGGGCAGACTGGGATATGAGATCTCTTCGTCTTTTCCTATGATCGGAAATGAAATGGTGTGCCTGAATGAGGACGGGAAGAAAGTCAGTACCGGAGTCGTGTCGCTGGAATCGACGCTTCAGCTGGTGAAAAAGTGCAGCGCCAAGCCCTGGTTTGTGATCGATTCCGCATTTAGCGTAGAGGAACTGAATGCCTTCCTGGGATATATCGGCGGCGGTATTACCGATGAATACGGTAAGATCCGAGTGGATAACGGAACCGCGGTACCGTGGGGAAAGCAGTTCGAACGAGTGATCTTCGAATTTACGGATAATAACGGACTTTTTGAGACAGATATGCAAAGACGGGCCTATGTGGATTATATGATCCAGCTCATTCAGAATTCCAAGTATTATTCGGATCTGAAGGATAAAGTGTTCTTTGTGGATGGCATGCCGTATGAGGGCGGTACGATCACCTCGGCTGCTGACTGCCATTCATCCTCAATCACGATCAGTAATTCCGGTTCCGAAAAAATGGAGATCCCCGGAAGAGCGGATATCCGCGATCTGATCGAATCGGCTTATCGGGATTATGGAGATGCGGCCCCGAGAAATCCTTCTTATACACAGGAGAATAATGGTGAATGGATCAATGATCTTTCTTTGGAGGTCGTCCGCCACCGCGTGTCGGAAAATGAGATCGTGGAAGATACCCAGTCTCTTTCTGCCGCTGAGATGATCGATTTTATTTTGTGGGATCTGGGAGGACAGACCTGCTTCGTCACTGTGGATATTCCGGTGAACCGGCTGGATGGCGACGCAGATGACGAAGTGTTTTTCTCCAGGGAAGATTCGGTTCTTGCCAATAGGAAGATCCGTTCCAAGAATAACGAGACCCTTCTTAGACTGATCGGTGTGCTTTCTTCGGTTTCCAGAGGAGACCGTGTTGAAACGAGCTGGGTCAAGCCTTTGTCCAAAACGAATGATAAGGACTATACGATCGATCTTTGCTCCTATGCGTATTACCGGGACGGATATATCTACCTTCTGGTATTTAATCCGACCCAGGAGCAGCAGCAGTTCCTTCTGGAGACCTCGGCGAAGATCCGGGACGTGGATGTGCAGCGCTATTCCAGCGAAGGAAAGAAGATCGCTCTTGCATCTACAGGCAGTATCCTTCGTCTGAATGAGAAACGGTATACTCTCCAGGCCGGGCAGTTCTGCGTGGCTGTGATTCCGGTATAAAGATCTTCTGAGATAGAAAACTCTCTTGATAACTATGATATAATAGTATGGATCTTGTGAAGAGCGTTGTACGTCGCTTTCTAGAACAAGTTAAGAGTGATAGAAAAATTGTTGGAGGGTATGTATTATGATTTGTCCGAATTGTCAGACGAATATTCCTGATGGCGCGAAGTTCTGTACTTCCTGTGGCGCAGTGATTCCGGATGCGGCATTGGAGGAAGCCGTTTCTAATGTAAATGAAGCAGCATCTTCGGTTTCTGAAGCAGCGGAGGATATCCCGCAGGGGGCTCAGATCGTAGATGATGTACCGGATGCATCTTTTGATCCGGGTGCGCCGATCGCCGTTCCGAAGAAAAAGGAAGAGGAACCGGTCGTTCCGGAAATTGCTCCGGTTGAATCTGTTATGCCGGAATTCCCGCAGACTGAACCGGCTCCGGCTGCAGCTCCGGCCCCGATCCCGGCACCGATCCCGGCCCCGATTCCGGCTCCGATCAGCGAACCGGTTCCTTCTCCGGTCGCCACACCGTCTTTGACACCGGATACGGTTCCGGCTCCGATTGCAAATGAGAAATCTTTCAGCATCAGCGGCGAGGATCAACTGGATAAGAAGAGTGAGCAGAAGGTTATGTCCACCGGCACGGCTTTCTGGCTGATGCTTCTTTTCTCGATCCCGGTAGTAGGCCTGATCGCTTCCATTATTGCTTCTTGTGTTGGTAAGAAGTGTAAGAGCAGAAAGAATTTTGCCAAGGCGGCTCTGATCTGGCAGATCCTGGCGATCATCGTTGCGCTTTCTCTGGTTATCGTCTGCTACTTCTTGTTCAGAGAGGTATTCGATGCAGCTATGAGCGGCGATATGGCCGAGTTCTCCGATGCCCTCAATGAGGCACTGGGCCTGTAATCAGATAAACTTTGGCAGTGCATTTACCATAGCCGAAAAGGAACGTAATTGCTACATGCCTGTTTAGAAGTTGTAACATTGGGTCTCTAAAATGATAGCTGTGGATGTTTCTATGACATCCGCAGCTATTCTTTTGTGAGGTGAAACGCCATGTTTGAGAATGAAGAATTGATTTCGAAGAAACAGCTTCTGCGTGTGGCTCGGATTTCTTACGGTACACTTTATCGCTGGAAGAGAATGAAATTGATTCCGGAAAGCTGGTTTATCCATAAGGCGACCAAGACCGGACAAGAGACGTTTCTTCCCCGTGACCGGGTATTGGCACGTATTGAACGGATCCAGGATCTGAAGGGAGAACTCACTGTAGAACAGCTCCAGGAGATCTTCTCTCCGAACGTAAAGAGTTTCCTGATCCCGGTGGAGGATTTTATCAATCTGAATCTGGTATCGAAGATCGCCATGACCGTCTTTACTTCCTGCTTCCCGGAAAAGAAGAAAATGAAGTTCGACGATGTATTCGGCGTATATGTGATCGACCATCTGATGCGTCTTTCCGGTATTTATCTTGAGGATGCCAAGCAGGTGCTTCGTATGCTGAGTAAATACCTGGCGAGCCAGCCGAGTAAGGAATACCAGCTGCTTCTTTTGAGGAAACTGGGTGTGCCGATGACGATGCTTGTAAAAGAAGATGAGGATATCCTCCTTGAGGACAACACCGAAGTGGTGGCTTGTGCCAATCTGTCTGATTTTGAAGAGGCATTGAAGGGACAGCTGATCGCGTAAGGAAGGGGCCGACGTATGGAAAACAGATCACTGCGGTTTGAATTGATCGGTGATTCTACCCGCATGCAGATCCTGAAACTTCTGGGAGACAGCAGAAGTCTTCGTGCGAAGGATATTCTGGAACATCTTCCGATTTCCCAGCCGACCTTATCTCATCACATGCATATTCTGACAGACGAAGATCTGGTCGAGGTACGCAAGGTGGGAAGAGAGTGCTTCTATTCCATTCATGAAGCGCCTTTTCAGGAGATGATCGAAGAACTTTCCTCTTTGATTTCGGAAAAGAAAAAAGAGCCTTCTGAGAAGCCTTCCAAGGTGAAGAAGGAAAAGAAAGAAAAGAAAAAGAAGAAGAAAGAGAAAAAAGAAAAATAGTTCACAATTTATCCGATTTGGGATATAGTGAAATAAGAAAAAATACAATTGGAGGGCAAGATTATGTGGAAGGATTTTAAAGCTTTTCTTATGCGTGGAAACGTGATCGATCTGGCTACTGCGGTAGTTATCGGTGCGGCTTTCGGAAAGATCGTTACCGCTTTGGTCGATAACATCATTATGCCTTGTATCGGCATGCTGACATCCGGCGTGGATTTCGCGAATATGAAGTATGTACTCAAAGAGGGTACATTGGATGCAGCTACCGGCGAGCTCACCGGCGAAGTGGCTATCGGCTACGGTATTTTGATCAATGCGATCATCCAGTTCATCATTATCGCGTTCGTGATCTTCATCGTGATCCGTCTGATGAACAAGGCGAAAGAGAAGCTCGTAAAGAAAGAGGAAGAAGAGAAGAAGGAAGAAGAGACACCGAAGGATATCGCTCTTCTCACCGAGATCCGCGATCTTTTGAAGAAAGAGAACGCCTGATCCTCTTTATACTCGCTTTTAAGAAGATCCACTCCTGTGGCCAAAGGTTTTACTTAGAAGACCCGGCCACAGGAGTTTTCTTATTTCTCTCCGGGATAGCTTGCAGAATAAGCGGAAAGCGTTCATTTTCCTTGCCCTTTGCAAGGTTGATTTCTCTTAGGGGCAAGGCTATAATGCATAATACGCAATAAAATATCAGGAGGAATATATGGCTAAAGTATCTTTTCAAGAAGATCTGTGTAAGGGCTGTGGCTTGTGTGTATATGCTTGCCCGAAGAAGATCCTCGTGCTCGATAAAGAGCGTCTGAACAGCAAAGGCTATCATCCTGCTTCCTGTACCGATCTGACCGCGTGCATCGGCTGCGCTTTCTGCGCAACACAGTGCCCGGATTCGGTTATCACGGTAGAAAGGTAAGGTGGGTTGTATGGCAAAGAGAGTTTTAATGAAGGGAAATGAGGTTATCGCTGAAGCGGCGATCCGTGCCGGATGCCGTCATTATTTCGGTTACCCTATCACTCCTCAGACAGAAGTCATGCACTACATGGCTCGTGAAATGGTTAAGCACGGCGGTACATTTGTACAGGCCGAAAGTGAAGTTGCCGCGATTAACATGGTTTATGGTGCGGCAGCAACAGGTGAGAGAGTTCTTACCTCTTCTTCCTCTCCGGGAATCTCCCTGAAGCAGGAAGGTATTTCCTATATTGCCGGCGCTGAGCTTCCGGCAGTTGTCGTTAACATTATGCGTGGCGGTCCGGGTCTCGGTGGTATTCTCCCGTCTCAGGGTGACTATTTCCAGGCAACCAAGGGCGGCGGACATGGTGACTACAGAAACCTGGTTATTGCACCTGCTTCTGTACAGGAACTTTATGAACTGACAGTTAAGTCTTTTGATCTTGCTGATAAGTACAGAATGGTCTGCATGATCCTCGGTGACGGTACCATCGGTCAGATGATGGAGCCGGTTGCTTTCAAAGAGAAGGAAGAAACTCTTGAAGTAGCGAAGCCTTGGGCAACCACTGGTATGCACGGCCGTGAAAAGCACAACACGATCACATCGATCTATATCGATCCGGATGAACTTGAGGCAAAGAACAGAGAACTGCAGGACAAGTATCGTGAGATCGAGGAGAAGGAAGTTATGTTTGAGTCTTCCAACCTCGATGATGCCGAGATCGTTATCGCGGCTTACGGTACATGCAGCCGTATCTGCAAGAACGTTATCCGTCAGGCTGCCGAGCTGGGTATCAAGGTCGGTATGGTCCGTCCGATCACCCTGTGGCCTTTCCCGAGCAAGGAATTCTCCCGTGTTGCGGATATGCCGAGCGTAAAGGGTTTCCTCGATGTCGAGCTTTCTTCCGGTCAGATGATCGAAGATGTTCGCCTTGCTGTTAACGGCAAGAAGCCGGTCTACTTCCATGGTCGTATGGGTGGTAACCTGCCGACTCAGAAAGAGATCCTGGATGAGATCGTAAAGATTCATAAGGGGGAGATGTAAGATGGCAGTTGTATTTCAGAAAACAAAAGGTCTGACAGATAAGCCGTTCCATTACTGCCCAGGTTGCATGCACGGTATCATTCACCGCCTGATCGCGGAAGTAATGGAAGAGATGGATATCATCGACAAGACCATTGGTGTCGCATCGGTAGGATGCACATACAATAACTACGATTATTTTTCCTGCGATATGGTTCAGGCAGCACATGGTCGTGCTCCGGCCGTAGCTACAGGTATCAAGCGCTGTAAGCCGGAAGAAATGGTATTCACCTATCAGGGAGACGGTGACCTTGCATCCATCGGTACCGCCGAGATCGTTCATGCCGCAGCCCGTGGCGAGAAGATCTGCACATTCTTCGTAAACAATGCCGTATACGGTATGACTTCCGGTCAGATGGCTCCGACAACTCTCCTTGGTCAGGTTACAACGACCTCTCCTCTGGGACGTGATGCGGAGACCCGTGGTTATCCGATCAATGTCAGTGAGATGCTGGCAACCTTGACCGGTGCGGTTTACATCGAGCGTGTCGCACTCTTCGACTATAAGCACATTCAGGAAGCGAAGAAGGCAATTGCCAAGGCATTCCGCGTACAGCAGAAGGGTCTGGGTTTTGCTATGATTGAATTCCTTTCCACCTGCCCGACCAACTGGGGCAAAGAGCCGATCGAGGCTTTGGAATGGTGCAAAGAGAAGATGGTTCCGCAGTATCCGCTGGGCGTCTTCAAGGGACAGGATCTGGAGGTGTAATGATATGATCGATTTTTCTATTATTCTTGCCGGATTCGGTGGCCAGGGCGTTCTGTCCGCAGGTAAAATGGCTGCAGAGTCTGCCCTGATCGAAGGAAAAGAAGTATCCTGGTTTCCGTCCTACGGTCCGGAAATGCGTGGTGGTACGGCTAACTGCTCTGTTGTTATCTCCGATGAGCCGATCGGTTCTCCGGTCATCAATGAGCCGGATGTTCTGATCGCGCTGAACCAGCCGTCTCTGGAAAAGTTCGAAGATACTCTGAAGCCGGGCGGAATCATCATCATCGACAGTTCGCTTGTCAAGGTAACACCGAAGCGTACGGATATCCGCTTTATCCCGATCAATTCTTCCGAGATCGCATCTGAACTGGGTTCCATGGCCTATGCAACTATCGTACTTCTGGGTTGCGTATCTGCTGCGACCGGTGCATTTACAAGAGAATCTTTTGAAAAAGCACTGTATGACGTTCTTCCGGAGAGAAGACATCACATGATCCCGAACAACCTGTCTGCCTTTGATAAGGGCGCAGAGTTCGCAAAGCAGTAATGCCAGTGCTTTAGGAGTTCACAGAATCTTTACAAAAGCCGTGAATATTGATATTTGAAGCAATACTTTGTGACATAGTATAAAAGAGAGCCGAGAAATCGGCTCTTTTTTGTTAAAAGTGCTAGGAAGTTTTAAAACGTTGCGTTATAATAGTTAAATAAACAGGCTAAAGGGGGATTACTGCCTGCGGCAGTAAAGGAAAAGTACATGGATCAAGCGTATCTTTTCAACACGGGGAAGGACTTCAAGAGTTACAATTATCTGGGTTCACGGCCTTATACCCGTGAGAATAAGGAGAAGGGTTTCCTGTTCCGGGTCTGGGCGCCGCATGCCAAAGCTGTAAGCGTTGTCGGCGATTTTAATGATTGGGATAATCAAGCCAATTATATGTATAAAATCGGGGATTCCGGTATCTGGGAATGCTACATTAACGGCGCGAAGCAGTGGGACCGTTATAAGTATCATGTCTACGGGGCTGACGGAAGCGAAGTGAATAAGGTCGATCCTTATGCCCGTCACTGTGAGACTCGTCCTGCGGATGCATCGATCCTTTATGATCCGGACGATTATACCTGGAAAGATGAGAAGTATGTAGCCGCAAGAAAGGATGCCTGTGCACCGCGTCCGATCTCTATTTATGAAGTACATCTCGGATCCTGGCGCCGTCATGAAGACGGAAACTTCATGACCTATAAGGAAATGGCGAAGGACCTGGCTTCATACTGTAAGAAGATGGGCTATACACATGTGGAACTGATGCCGATCCTGGAGCATCCGCTGGATGATTCCTGGGGCTATCAGGTCATCTGCTATTATGCGGTAACCAGCCGCTTCGGAACTCCTGCTGATTTCAAGTATTTTGTCGACCATCTGCATAAGAACGGGATCGGCATTATTCTGGACTGGGTACCGGCGCATTTCCCGAAGAATCAGGAAGGTCTGGTTCGTTTTGACGGAGATGCCTGCTACGAATACAAAGATCCGCGTATCGGCGAGCATAAAGAATGGGGAACTTTCGTCTTTGATTATTCCAAAGCGGAAGTCCAGTCTTTCCTTATCTCCAATGCGGTGTTCTGGGTGGAGGAATTCCATCTTGACGGTATCCGTATGGATGCGGTTTCCAGTATGCTGTACCGGGATTACGGACGTACTGAATATATTCCGAATATTTACGGGGGAACAGATAATCTCGAAGCCATCGACTTTATCCGTAACCTCAATACCATTATGCGTGAGAATTATCCGCACGTTATGATGATCGCCGAGGAATCGACGGCCTGGCCGAAGGTTTCCCATCCGGTCAGCGACGGCGGACTGGGCTTTACCCACAAATGGAATATGGGCTGGATGCACGATACACTGGATTATTTCCAGACTGATTCCTATGCACGTGAATGGCATCACGACCAGTTCTGTTTCTCCATGATGTATGCTTTCTCGGAGAATTTTATCCTCAGTCTTTCCCACGATGAAGTCGTCCACGGAAAGAAGAGCCTTATTGATAAGATGCCGGGAGATAACTGGAGAAAGTTTGCCAATCTGCGTCTGATGTTTCTTTACATGATGGCGCATCCGGGAGCCAAGCTCAACTTCATGGGATCGGAATTCGGGCAGTTTATCGAGTGGCGTTTCTATGAGCAGCTGGAGTGGTTCATGCTTCAGTATGAATCCCATAAACTCCTTCAGGATTTTGTCGCAGATCTCAATCATTTCTATATCAAGAATCCGCAGATGTGGCAGGATGATCACTCCTGGGGCGGATTTGAATGGGTCGATGCCTCTGATGTGAAGAATAATGTATTTGTTTTCAAGCGTAAGGGGGTGGCCAATCAGGAAGATATCTATGTGGCACTAAACATGGTTCCTGTGCCGCTGGAGAATTATAACATCGGTGTGACAGAGAAAGGAAAGTATAAGATCCTTATGAATACCGATGATATGAAGTACGGTGGATCCGGTTATCCGGACGGTTCGGATGCCAAGGGCGTTTTCCGTACCAAGGACGAGGGATGGAATGGAAAACCTTATCACATCTCCGTCAATCTGCCGCCACTGGGTGGAATTTATTTCAAGAGAATGAAGAAGTAGAAATAAGGGAGGTTTAACATTATGGCGAAAGCGCAAGTAGTCGCAATGATACTGGCAGGAGGACAAGGTTCCAGACTTGGCGTGCTGACCAAGAATATTGCCAAGCCGGCAGTGCCGTTCGGCAGCCGTTACCGGATCATCGATTTTCCTCTTTCCAATTGTGCGAATTCAGGGATTGAGACAGTAGGTGTACTGACACAGTATCAGCCGCTGGCATTGAACACATATATCGGTAACGGTCATCCTTGGGATCTGGACAGAAATAACGGCGGTGCCTTTATTCTTCCTCCGTTCCAGAAGACCGGCAAGAGTGACTGGTATAAGGGTACGGCCAATGCGATCTATCAGAACCGTGATTTTATCGATGACTGCGAGCCGAAATATGTGCTGATCCTTTCCGGTGACCATATCTATAAGATGAATTACGCGGAAATGCTCCGTCAGCATATCGAAAATGAAGCGGATGCGACACTGGCAGTTCTGGAAGTGCCGTGGGAGGAAGCTTCCCGTTTCGGTATCCTCAATACAAAAGAGGACTCCGATGTCATTACCGAGTTCGTGGAAAAGCCTGCGAAGCCGGAGAGCAATCTTGCTTCCATGGGTGTATATATCTTCACCTGGGATGTGCTTCGTAAAGCACTGGTGGAAGATGAAGCCGATCCGAAATCCAGTAATGACTTCGGTAAGAATATCGTTCCGCTGATGCTCAATCAGGGAAAGAAACTCTGTGCCTACCGTTTCTCCGGTTACTGGAAAGATGTAGGAACCATTTCCTCTTTGTGGGAATCCAATATGGATATCCTCGACCGGCCGCATGAGATCAATCTCATTGACCGTTCTTGGAGAATCTACAGCCGAAACCCGGTAAAACCGTCCCAGTTCCTGGGTGACAGTGCAGAAGTTAGAGGATCTGCGCTGACCGACGGCTGCCAGATCTTCGGATCGGTACTGCATTCCGTTCTTTCCAACTCCGTAACCGTTGAAAAGGGCGCGTATGTAAAAGACTGTGTTCTATTCCCGGGTGTTACCGTTAAGGCCGGTGCCCATCTGAACCGCTGCATCGTCGCTTCCGGCACGATCATTGGCGAGAACGTCAAAGCAGGTTCGGATGTCAAGGGCAAGAGCCCGTATCTTAATGAGAAGATCTGCCAGGAAGGGATCGTGGTCATCGAAGGTGGCCTGAAGATCAAGGACAACGCAGTGATCCCTGCCAATTGTCAGGTAGACAGAGATTTGAATGTGCCTGCGAAGGACAATGTCATTGAAGAAGTCTTTCGGGTATGACCGCAGTTGGGAGGAATGAGAATATGTTTATAGATGCAATGGGTTTGATCCTTGGAGATAATAAAAAGATCACGCTGGGCGAGCTTTCCAAGCCCCGTGCTCTGTCTGCCATCCCTTTCGGCGGCAGATACCGTATCATCGACTATATGCTGTCGAATATGGTGAATTCCGGAATCAAGAATATCGGTATTCATACATATACCAAATATAAGTCCCTTATGGACCATCTGGGTACAGGTTCTTCCTGGGATCTGGACAGAAAGAATTCCGGCGGACTTCATATCCTGCCGCCGTATGTTAATTCGGAAGCTACCTATGTTCAGGGTGATGAGGAGATGGCCGGACTTCTGGATTTCGTCCGTTCCAGCAAAGCTTCCTATGTGATCATGGCTGCAAGTAACGTGATCCTGAATACGACATTTACGGATTTTGTAGAGGATTTCAAAGCTTGCGGCGCAGATATTTCCGTTATGTATAACCGTGACGGTACGAAGTTCGGCGGCCCGAATTATATTCTGGATATCGACAGAAGAGGCTGGGTCAAGGATCTTCTTTATAACCCGGAACGCAGCACGCTCACCCGCAGCAGCATGGGTATCATCGTACTGAGAAGAGAACTGCTGATCGATCTGATCGCGGAAATGATGGCTCGTGGTACAAACCATGTGGGTATCCACTCTTTCGTAAAGAAGTTCGACACACTGCGCGTACACGCATATGAATATAAGGGCCTGGTACTTCGCATTAATAGTGTGCAGTCTTACTTCAATTCGTCCATGATGCTTCTGAATAATCAGATCCGTGCCGAATTGTTCTGGAACGGCATGCCGATCTACACCAAGGTTAAGGATGAGGCACCGACACTGTATCTGGATGATTGTAAGGTCAACGATTCTATCGTGTCTGACGGCTGCCGTATCTATGGTCAGGTGAACGAGTCGATCCTGTTCCGCGGAGTTGCGGTTTCGAAAAACTGCGTTGTGAAAAACTGTGTCATCATGCAGGATGTGCATATTTCCGAGAACTGTTATCTGGAAAATGTCATCCTGGATAAAAATTCTGTGGTCCGTCCGGGCATTAAACTTGTAGGTCACAAGGATTATCCGGTCGTGATCGGTAAAGGAGCAATCGTATGAATAAAGTGAAGGTATTGTTTGTATCCTCGGAAGTCTACCCCTTTGCAAAGGTCGGCGGACTGGCGGATGTAGTGGGCGCGTTGCCGATCGAACTTCAGAACCACCACTGCGACGCCCGTGTGATCATGCCTCTGTATAAGAGCATTAAGCAGAAGCACGAGCACAACCTGGATTTCATCGGATGGAAGATGATCAAGATGGGCTGGCGTTCTCTGTATGCCGGTCTTCATACGCTGACCATGAACGGTGTCCAGTTCTATTTCGTGGATAATGAGTACTACTTTAACTTTGATCAGGTATACGTCGAGTATGTATTTGATATCGAGCGTTTCTGTTTCTTCCAAAGAGCCGTTCTGGATTTCATGGGCGACTTTATGGGATTTGAACCGGATGTGCTGCATTGTAACGACTGGCAGTCCGGTATGATGCCGCTCCTTCTGGATGCGCATTATAAAAAGTACGGATACCACACGAATGTCAAGACTGTCTACACGATCCATAACCTGAAGTATCAGGGTATTCACGGTATCGAAGTGATTCAGGATCTTTTGGATCTGCCGGGCGAATATCTGACAGATGAGCTTTCCATTAAGGATGGCGCGGTCAACTTCATGAAGGCCGGTATTGTTTACAGTAACTCGGTTACGACGGTTTCTCCGACCTATGCATATGAGATCATGACCGATTACTACGGTGAAGGTCTTAACCACACATTGCAGCGTTATGCCTATAAGGTATCTGGTATTCTCAACGGAATCAACGCAGAGGAATATAATCCGACCAAGGATAATTTGATCCCGGCGAAGTATTCCATCAAGAACTATAAAGAAGGAAAAGCAATCAATAAGAAGTCGATCCAGGAGCAGCTGGGTCTGGAAGTAAATCCGGGCGCGCCGCTTTGCACTATGATCTCCCGTCTGGTAGACCAGAAGGGTCTGGATCTTCTCCTTCGTGTCGTGGAAGAGATGCTTTACGATGGCATGCAGATCGTGGTACTGGGTACCGGTGATGCTTACTACGAGCGTTCTCTGGCAGATATTGCCGCCAGAAATCCGGGCAAGATGTGTGCCTGCATTTCGTTCGATAACGGATTGGCACATACACTTTATGCCGGTTCGGATATCTTCCTGATGCCGTCATTGTTTGAGCCCTGCGGTCTGTCGCAGCTGGTGGCCATGACTTATGGTACGATCCCGATCGTTCGTGAGACAGGCGGACTTCGCGATACAGTCATTCCATATAACGAATTCACCGGTGAAGGAAACGGTTTCTCCTTTGCCAATATCAATGCGCATGAGTTCCTGTTCGTCACAAAGTATGCCTGTGACCTTTACCGTCATAATAAGGATGTATGGAACAAACTCATTGAGGAAGGCATGAAGGCAGATTATTCCTGGAAGAAGTCGGCAGAAGAGTATGCCGGTCTGTATTCGTTCATTACCGGTATCTCCATTGCGGATGATGAACCGGAGAAGAAGAGCCTGACAGAAGAAATTCTTGATCTTCCGGATAAGAAGCCGGCTAAAAAGTCTGTAAAGAAAGAAAAGAAGTCAGAAACTGCTTCTAAGACCGAGGCGAAGCCGGCTTCTAAAAAAGCACCTGCCAAGAAAGCTTCTTCTGAAAAACCGGCAGCAAAGAAGACGACTTCCAGGCCGGCCGCAAAGAAAGCGGAAAAACCTTCTGAACCGAAGACGGAGAAGAAGGAATCATGACATCGGAGATCTCGCCCTTAGGCCGTTGTGTTGTTCATTGCTCCCGGTTGCCTTTGTACCGGACACCTTTCGGTGCACAGCCGACGAGAGGGTATGTGGATCTTTCCATCGACGTTCATGTCAATGTGGATGAGATCGTCCTGTGTTATGCGTATGGTCTGTATTCACTGTCTTATAGTGAACTGCGCCTTCAAAAATCCGAATCGGTCCCGGACCGCTGGGTAGGCCGTCTGCGCCTTCCCGCGGAGCCGGGTCTGCTTTTTTACTGGTTTTGCCTTAGAAGTTCCCATGAGGATATCGAAGCTATCGTGGATCCGAAGTATCACGAGCTTTTATATCGGAAATATGAGGAAAACCGGACTTATCTTTACTATGTGGCGTCATGGGACGGAAAGGACGGAGAAGGAAAGTTTGCCTTCAGCGCGCCGCGTGTGGGTGTAAATGAAGAGAAGTATCCTCACGCTTTCCAGATCACAGTGTATGAAGAGGGTTTTACCACTCCGGACTGGATGAAAGGTGCCACCATGTATCAGATCTTCCCGGACCGTTTCTTCCGTGGAAGCGACTATTCTTATGAGAAAATGACCGAGACCGGTACATCTCGTCCGGAACGGATCTTTCACGAAGACTGGAATGAGGACGTGGATATCGAAGGAAAGCCGGAGACCGGCTATCTGGCCTGTGACTTTTACGGCGGTACATTAAAGGGCATCGCGGAGAAGACGGACTATCTTCAGTCTCTGAATGTGGATGTGGTGTATTTAAATCCGATCTGTGAAGCCCGTTCCAATCATCGATATGACACAGCGGACTATATGAATGTTGATCCCATCCTGGGCGGAAAAGACGGCTATAAATCTTTTTCAAAGACTATGCATGATTCCGGTATCCGATATATTGTGGATGGTGTCTTCAGCCATACCGGCGCAGACAGCCGTTACTTCAATAAGTACGGGCGATACGGGGAAAGCGGCGCATACAGTGCATTTGCCGACGGAGAAAACAGCCGGTTTGCTTCCTGGTACGCTTTCCACAGAGGGGAGAACGGTGCTGTGGAGTACGACTCCTGGTGGGGATTCCCTGAACTGCCGAACGTAAAAGAGGATGACCTTTCATACCGTGAATATATCCTTGGTGAAAACGGAGTCATTGCCAGATGGCTACGTGGCGGCGCCAGCGGCGTTCGTCTGGATGTGTCAGATGAGCTTCCGGATTCTTTCTTGAGGGAAATGAGAAAGACAGTCAAACAGGCCTCGGATAATCAGGGACTGGTGCTGGGAGAAGTCTGGGAAGAAGCCACAAGTAAGATCAGTTACGGAAATTACCGCGATTTTGCTTTCGGACGCACCCATGACAGCGTGATGGGATATCCTTTCCGGGAAACGCTTCTTTCTTTCCTGAAAGGGGAGATCGATGCCCGTGTATGGAGCCTGACCATGGAACGCTACAGGGAGAACTTCCCGGATCAGATCTATTACTGCATGATGAATCTGGTCTCCAGCCACGATGTGCCTCGGGCGATCACGATGCTGGCCGGCGCTCCTGACCCGGGAGATCGGGCCCTTCAAAAGGATCTGCATCTGGATAAAAAGGTTCTTGGAAAAGCGTCGGCCCTGATGAAGCTGGCCTTTGCGGTTCAGATCATGTACCCCGGCTGTCCGTGTATCTACTACGGTGACGAGATCGGTATGGATGGATATCGGGATCCGTTTAACCGGAGAACCTATCCGTGGGGAAAAGAAGAGGCCTGGCAGAAGGAACTTCTTTCGGATTATCAGAAACTGAGCGGACTACGAAAGAATTATCCGGTATTAAAAGGCGGAGATATACGCATTCTTTATGCAAAGGGCGATGCATTGGTGTTTGAGCGCTTTGCTGATGAATCCGGTATGGATCATTTTGGAAGACCAATCGAAGGCGCGAAAAAGGTTTTGTGTATATTAAATCGAAGTGATAAAATAAAAATGCAGGTCCGTAGGGACAAGGACAGGGAGATACAAGTTTCGCTTGAACCGGAGGATTTTTCCGGTGCCGGACAGATAGATATTTCCGAGTTTTCAGACGGCGCCGCATTTTCGGAACAGACGGTGGGACCGCTTTCCGTGAGTATTATAATTTCCCGGTGAGGAACGGGGAGCAGGAGGTATATATGTCCGATTTTGATGGAAATCAAGAACAGCAGATCATGGCTGAAATTACCGAGGACGTGACTAATAAAAAGTGCCCGAACTGTGGTGCGACTGTAGTCTTTGATCCGGAATCCGGTGGAATGCTTTGTGAGTTCTGCGGCTATAAGACAGAACTTCCGAAACCGGATGCAGGAAGTTCGATTTGTGAATTGGATTTTGAATCTGCGACACAGACTGCCAGCTTTGAGTGGGGTGCTCAGAAGAAGGCTGTAGTTTGTAAGCAGTGCGGTGCGGAAACGATTTATGATGCATTGGAGACTGCTGCGGTTTGTCCGTTCTGCGGATCCACCAGCGTTATGCCTGCGGCGAGCAATGATTCTATGGCTCCGGGTGCGGTTGTTCCGTTTGCCATATCTAAAGAAAAGGCCGGAGAGAAGTTCACATCCTGGATCAAAGGCAAGCTCTTCACTCCGTCTAAGGCGAAGAAGAGCGCAAGACCGGAATCTTTCCAGGGCGTATATCTTCCGTACTGGACCTATGATGCCCAGACCACATCTTCTTTCTCTGCCCGTGCCGGTTACGAAAAGCGCGTAAAGAGAGGCGACCAGTATGTAACGGAGGTTACCTGGCGTCCGGTAAGCGGTGTATATCAGGAATTCATCGATGATGAGACCGTTATGGCTTCCAAGAAATCCGAGAACTCCATCGTGAAGAAGTGTGAGCCTTTCGATCTTACTAAGCTGGTTCCGTATTCTCCGCAAGTTGTGGCAGGCTTCATTGCCGAGCGTTACTCGGTAGGTCTGAAGGAAGGCTGGGATATGGCTCAGGTTTCGATCAAGAAGAAACTGCAGAGCAACATTAATCAGTACATCCGCAGAAATTGGAGATGTGACCGTGTTGATTCTCTGAGATTCTCTACCTTATATAGTAATATTACATATAAATACTTACTTGTTCCGGTATGGATCTCGTCTTTCAAGTTCAACGATAAGGTCTACCAGTTTGTTGTTAACGGACAGACCGGTAAGGTGGGAGGAAGTGCACCGATTTCCATTCTTCGTGTACTGGCAGCTATCGGTATTGGTATTCTGGTAATCGCACTGCTGTACAATTTGACTCACTAATTGCCTCAAGGAAAAATTAGAGTACAACAAAATAATGAAAGATTATAGCAAAAGACCGTAATTTATATTACGGTCTTTTGTTTTAATTGTGTCGGAATTGTGAAGTTTGTGCATTTTGCACATACGAAAACGGTTGAGCAAATAGATTTGATATAATATCATGTTATTGGTTGGGACTAGGTATGCCCTAGTTTATTTTGGTTTGATGACATACGGAGGGTTGACATGACAGACGAGAAGACACAGCTTCAGGCTACCGGTGGCCGTCGTTTTGGCCGCTGGGTTCGGACATTATCTTGCACACTCGTTATTGCTTTCCTTGGCGCACAAGGTATCGCCGCACTTCCTAATGGAGTATTTGAACAGCACTTGTCTCGTGACGCAGGTTCCGGATTAAATCCGCAGAACCCGTTTAACTATGTGCTTTTCACATCAGGCGATCTGGAGATCGGTGGCGGTGAAGGCCATCACTCTACTGGCGCTATGGCAGTTGGTGGTAATGCTACATTTGGCAGTTATTCATTTGTTTCAGATAACGCTGCACCGGGTGAGAGAGGATTATCTCAGCTGGTCGTAGGCGGAGAATTGAACTTTGGTAACCTCGATGGACTTCGTGGTAACCTGGAAGTTTCCTCTGCTTCTAATATCCATGGTGAGCAATATTCCTTCACCGATGAGAAATATCATCTGGTGGAAGGTGTTACCGTCAACTTCTCAGGCGTTATGGATAACATGATTGCCAAAGCGGATAATGCTAACAGCCGTGCACAGTCTTCCTCCAACGCGATCCTGAACACTCAGGGCGGTGGAGACTGGCTCGAAGTGGAAGCAAAGACTCCGGATGGATTTAATAAAGATGAAGATACTCTTATCTTCAACCTGCCGGCCGGTACCGATAAGCTTTTTGTACCGGAAGGCGTAAACGTGATCATTAACGTTCGCGGCGATTCCATCAACGAGATCCCGCAGCTGATGTATGGTTCTTTCTCCAGCTCCAGCCGTCCGAACGATGCCGGTGACGAACGTGATGCTCACATTGTATGGAACTGTGCAGAAGCATACAGCGTTTACATGCAGGACAACCTGGCTCTGCATGGTGCTCTTCTTGCTCCGCATGCTTATGTAAAGAAACTGGGTGGTAACTCCAACGGTGCCATCATCTGTGCTTCGATCTACTGCACATCTGAGTTCCATCGTGTACAGAATGTAGTTAAGTTCACGACTCCGACGCCGAAGCCGACTGACACACCGACACCGACTCCGACTAACACACCTACTCCGACAAATACACCTACACCTACTCCGACGAATACACCTACTCCGACACCGACGAATACGCCGACTCCGACGGAGACCCCGACGCCGACTCCGACCAACACTCCGACTCCGACGCCGACAAACACACCTACACCTACAAATACACCTACACCTACAAATACACCTACTCCGACGCCGACCAATACTCCGACGCCTACACCTACAAATACACCAACTCCGAAGCCGACTGCTACTCCGGTACCTACCAATACACCGGTTCCGACAGCGACTCCGATCCCGACCGTGACAGCGACTCCGGTTCCGACTAATACACCTACTCCGACACCGACTCCTCTTGCAAAGGTAACAGTCAGCAAGCAGGACATCAATGGTACCGGTGAACTTGAAGGCGCTGTTCTGAAGATCAGCCGTGATTCTGCCGGTAAGCAGATCGTAAAAGATGCTGTAACAGGTAAGGAACTGACTTGGACATCCGGTAAGACAGCTAAGCAGGTAAGCCTCCTGGATGGCGTGTACTATCTGACTGAGATTACCGCTCCGAATGGCTACGAAGTATCTGAAGTGGTTTCTTTCAAGATCACTGACGGTAAAGTATCCAAGGTTGGTAATGCCGGTGATGTAAACGGCAACACCGTTATTATGTATGATGCTCCGAATCCGACTGTAAAGATCTCTAAGGTAGATCTCGGTTCCGGAAATGAAATCGCAGGTGCGAAAATCGTTCTCAGCGACGTAAACGGTAAGACAGTAGAGTCCTGGACATCTTCCACATCTGCTCATGAAGTGAAGATTCCTTCCGGTACATATTTCCTGAAGGAGACTGCTGCTCCGGATGGATATCAGAAGGTTGAGTCTACATTTAAGTTTACTGTAGACAAGAATGGAAAGGTTACATTGGATCGTGCGACAACCAATGGTGACTGCGAGTATGTAAATGGCAAAATCGTGATCAAGAACGCTCTGCTGCCTACACCTACTCCGACAAATACACCTACACCGACACCGACCAATACACCTACACCTACACCTACAAACACACCTACACCGACACCGACGAATACGCCGACTCCGGTTCCGACGAATACGCCGACTCCGACAAGCACACCTACACCGACGCCGACAAGTACGCCGACACCGACTCCGAAGCCGACTGCTACTCCGATCCCGACAGCAACTCCGGTTCCGACAGTAACTCCGTTGCCGACAAATACACCGACTCCGGTTCCGACGAATACTCCTACACCGACGCCTCTGACGAAAGTGACGGTCAGCAAGCAGGATATCAATGGTACGGGCGAACTCGAGGGGGCTGTACTGAAGGTAAGCAGCGATGCTGACGGAAGAAATATCGTTTTGGATGCGGTAACAGGTGAGAAGCTCACTTGGACATCTGGTAAGACTGCTAAGCAGGTTAGCCTCCTCAATGGTGTCTACTACCTGACCGAGACCACAGCTCCGGACGGCTACGAAGTTTCTGAAGTAGTTTCCTTCCGTGTAGTTGACGGTAAGGTCGTAAAGGTTGGAAATGCCGGCGATGTAAACGGAAACACCGTAGTTATGTTTGATGCACCGAACCCGACCGTGAAGATCGCAAAAGTTGATCTTGGTAACGGAAATGAGATTCCGGGCGCTTCGATCGAACTGAAGGATGCCAAGGGTACAGTTATTGATAGCTGGGTATCTACTGATGAAGCTCACGAAGTGAAGATTCCTGCCGGTACTTATACTCTGAAGGAAGTTGTTGCTCCGAAGGGTTATGTAAAGGTTGATTCTGAATTCACGTTTACTGTAGATGTAAACGGCGATGTTGTTCTCGACAGTGCTGTATCTACAGGTGAGTGCGAGTATGTAAACGGTCAGATCGTGATCAAGAATGCAGCAAACCCGTTCGTTAAGATCTCCAAGGTTGACCTTGGTAACGGTAACGAGATCCCGGGTGCTACGATCGAACTGAGTGATGCAAATGGCAATACGATCGAGACGTGGGTATCTGCTGATACCGCTCATGAGGTGATCCTGCCTGCCGGTACATATACTCTGAAAGAGCAGGCTGCACCGAATGGTTACCAGAAGGTTGATTCCGAGTTCACATTTACAGTAGATGCTGATGGTAAGGTTGTTCTTGACAGTGCTGTATCTACCGGTGAGTGTGAGTATGTAGACGGTAAGATCGTCATTAAGAATGCTCCGATCTTCACACCTACACCGTCGCCGATCCCGACAGCTACTCCGACACCTATGCCGACAGCTACTCCGATCCCGACAGCAACACCGGTTCCGACCGCGACACCTGTTCCGGATGACGTAATCGGAAGACGTAAGGGTCAGATGGATTCCATCACTTCTACACCGACTCCGATCCCGACAGCAACACCGGTTCCGACCGAGACTCCGGTTCCGGCAGATCCGACAGCAACACCGGTTCCGACTGAAGTTCCGGTTGAGCCGACAGCAACACCTGTTCCGCCGGTAGAAGAAGCTGTACTGGGTGAGTCCCGTATCCCGAAGACTGGTGATACCGGTTCTTCCGTGAAACTTCTGGCTGGTCTGTTCTTCTTGGCAGCATCTGCAGCGACAATCACTGTAGTTGTTTCCCGTAAGAAAGAAGAAGAAGAGAATCTGTAATAACTAGGATTAAAGCAGGAAGGCCGCTTTCGTAAGAAGGCGGCCTTTTTGTTATTTGGTGAAAAATGCGATAGAATAAAAAAGAATATGCTGAGTCAGAAGGGGTACGACCAACATGATCGATTATTATAACGCGTTTATTTCATATAAGCATGCGCCTGTGGATAATCAGGTTGCTGCTCATATTCAGGCCGCTTTAGAGCATTTCCATATTCCCGGAAAGATCAGGAAAAAGACCGGAAAGAAGCAGATCCAGCGTGTGTTCCGTGACAAGGACGAATTGCCGATCACAAGCGACCTTAGTGATACGATTTCCCAGGCACTGGAAAACTCCGACTATCTGATCGTTATCTGTTCAACAAGTACATGTAAGTCTGAGTGGGTAAAAAGGGAGATCCAGTATTTTCTTCGAAACCATACTCATGACCAGATCCTTACTGTCCTTGCCGAGGGAGAACCGGAAGAGGTGATCCCGGAAGAACTTCGTACAGAAGAAAGACTTCTTCCAAATTCAGATGGATCTGCATCGTATGTACGAGTTCCGATTGAACCGCTCTCCTGCGATTACCGTATGCCTTTCCGAAAGGCGGATAAAGAGGAACTGCCTCGTCTTGCTGCGGCTTTGATCGGATGTTCATACGACGAACTGATGAACCGCAGAAGACAATATCAGATGCGGCGTATCGGAATACTGGCGTTGATCCTTACTGTTTTGGCACTGGGATTTAGTTTCTATACGATAAATACAGCCAGAAAAATCGACAAGAATTACCAGGCTTCATTGCGAAATCAATCGCTTTATCTGGCCAATGAATCTCAAAAACTACTTCAAGATGAGCGCCGGATCGAGGCGATCCAGGTAGCACTGGAAGCCTTGCCGAACAATCGGATGGACAGACCGGTAACTGCTGAAGCAATCAAAGCTTTAACAGATGCGACACTGGCATATCAACCTGTATCTGGTAACAGTATCTTTGCGGTATGGAATTATCGCATGTCATCTACTATCCGGAAGATGCAGGTTTCGCCCGAGGGAGATTGTTTTGCTTGTATAGATGATACCGGGAGTTTGAGTGTCTGGGAGACAGAAACTCATGGATTACTTTTCGAATATCATCTTTCAGATTATAAAATTCTCGGATTTGCATTCATCGATGAGAATACTCTTGTTCTTTGGGGAGGACGGGAGTTTTATTGCTTTGAACTAGATACGAATGAGAGAATCTGGAGTCTGAAACTTGATTCCAAGATCATAAATGACAGCTATGCACTTTCAGAAGACAGGAAAAGTCTGTATTTACCGACGAATACGGGTAAATTATTAAAAATATCTACTGATGAAGGTAAAGTGATCAATGAGTGGGAGATTTCACAATATTATGATTACAATGTCATATTATACAATAAAGTAACGTTATCTCCGGATGAGAAGAATCTTCTTTTAGCTTATGAAACATTGGATTGTGCATATGTGGCTATTTTCGAACTAGAGTCCGGACTATTTCGTGATAACCTGTTATCGAATCCGAGGCTGATAGATGTGACCTGGACAGATCCGGAGCATTTTCTGGTTGCTTCCTATGATGATTCAGATTCTATGGCGTATGAAGTAGGTTCAGCCAGGATCGTTAAGGACAATTTTATTCAGATCGACTGTTTGTCACAAGCTGATTTCAGTACTGTATGGAGCAATCAGGCACAGTATAATGATATTCGTATTCGATCCGGATTCCTTGATCTTCCGGGATTTGATCAGACTGCGTTTTTTTGCTCGAATCGTATAATGAAATTCAAAAATTCCGATGGACAAATAGCGTGTTCTTATAATCTTACTACCAGTCTGATCGATATTTCTGATCGTGATCAAGATGGATTACCAATCGGTATATCTACTGATGGAGATATTATTACGCTTACCCCGAATGTAGGAGAGACAGCGTTTGCATACACCCCGACATTCACGGACTTACTGGATATGGCCTTAGTATATGAAGGTGTGTATGTTCATAGAGCCGGTAGTAACGAAGTAATCTTCTATGAAGCTTATGTAGGTGATGAGGATTGGGAGAAAATTGAAGAGATTCCGTCTGTTCCGACGTCAAACACTTGTATTAGTGATGACTATATGGTGGTAGAGGTGGGAAATTCTCAAGCTATAGAATTGTTTGCTTACGATGTCAATTCGAATGAACCGATTTGGAATGAAGAAATTAAAGACATGAAGAATACCTGTTGTTTGCTTGGCATATATGACGATGTGCTGTATCTTGTTTCCAAAGATATGGACAGTAATACGAATCTTTTGGGAATCAATATGGAAGATGGGAGCATAGAAGTAAAAGAAAACTTTACGGGGCAAAGGTCATATGAGTATCATGTTGCTTCATTGACGGATGAGAAATTGGCCTATTTATATTCTTCTTCAACAAAGAACGATGGATGTCTGAAACTACGGGATCTGGATACAGGTAAAACGAAGAAGTTTGATTTGCTTTTAGATTCTTATCGTCCAAACTTAGCACCGGTTTATTTCTCCCAGGCTGATGCCATCTATTATTCTGATGAAATAGAAGGAGACTACATTATCGATGTGGAAGAAAATGAATTTCATCATATAGAGTTTCCTGCTTCGTGGTCGGAGACGGCGTTCGTAAATATGGATCCGAGCGGGGAGTTCTTCCTGGTCGGAAATAGTAACTCTGTGCTGGTATTGGATCGGGAGGGTGAGACTGTATTTGAAGTGGGGCATATGGAAATGCGGCCTATTGGTTCTGATGTGTATTCAACAGGAAAGATTAAGGATGAACTTTTAGTTGTTTATTCAGATGGGGCATTGTGCCGGTATGATTTAAAAACAGGAGCCCTTCTTGGAAAAATGCAAACATCAGCATCAATGGACGAATCAAATGATTTTTTTACGGTATCTTTTCAGTTCGATACGGAACGATCAACACTGTTTTTGCAACTGATGAGTGAAACATATGTGATCGATCTGAATAGCTGGGTGGAAGTGGCGACTGTCGGAAACAGTATCGGTTATTGTCCGGTCAACGACGAATTCTTCAGTTATTCAATTGCATCTTCAAAAGAAATCAGTATGGGATATTTCCGCCACTATACGCTTGAGGAGCTGATTGAGAAGGGAAAGAAGATCACTCAGAATACAGAACTAACGCCGGAGCAGAGATCTGAATACGGAATCTGATTTGTTTAAAGAATGTTTTACTTGGCTTCTTCGTAAAGCTGATCGAAAAGACCACCCTTAATGATGTAGATATCATGGGGGTCTCCTTCACGTACGGCAATATAGTCGCCCGGACGGCCTAAGTAATACTTTTCTTCATCCCAAACAGTGAAGAGCTTGATGTGGTTTTCAAGCGGACGGGCATAAATGCGTCCGCCGCCATTACTGATCACGGCTTTCGCGAATTCCATTACGTTCTTTTTTGATCCATTGGACAGATCCGTGACACTCGGAGCATATTCGAATGTACGGTCGAAAGGCTTGTTGAGCTCTTTATAACTATCCAGAAGCTTTTTACGGTTGATGGGATATACTTCGCCTTCGATACCGATCATGAGATAACTGTCTTCTTCTACAATGGTGTTGATATCTCCTTCCAGAGTACGGACTTCGACTCTCGTTCCCGGATCGAACAGATCGGTCATATGGACAGCACCCACTTCCTGCGGAAGTTTCTGGTAGAGTTTCATGTTGGAAGTATCCAGCACGGTTTCTTTCGAGTAGAGGATCGTAAACATGTCAAAATACTCTTCCATACGCTTCTGGAAGATCGTAGCGGGATCGGCGTCAAGTTTTTCCGGACGCAGAGAACCGCCTGCTTTAAAGATATGTCCGCCGCCTCCGCCATAGCCTTCAGCCAAAAAGGCTGCCAGTTCATTGGCATGTACCTCTTTGACACAGCTTCTGACAGAAAACTTTACTTCAAGGTTACTGACATAGTAAGCAAGGCAAACATCGACACTGTCTGTTTCCAGAGAAAAGTCAGAGATCACGCCCAGAATGTTCGGATCGCAGGGCTCCGCCTGAAGGATCAGATAGTGATGGGAATCATAGTACTGATAATCCAGTATCGCTTTTCCGGAGATCTTCAGTTCTCCAAGGGAAATATTTGCATTACACATACGGGTGATCAATGTGCGCTGCACGGAAGTCAGGTTATCCAGCATATCCCGGTCAAGCGGGTGGGAAACTTCGGAAAGACGGTTTGTATCTGTGTAAAGGCCATAATAGAGGATCGTAGAAAGATCTTTATCATCATTCGGATTGAGTCCTTCCTGACGGATCAGATTCCAGACAACAGTGGCACAGCTTCCGAGATTTCCTCGGACTTCAGATAACTCCGGAAGAGGAGAAGTGACCTGATGATGGTCGATCACGGCGATGGTATCCGCTTGGGTTTCGGTTACATTACGCTGTCCGTACTGGCAATCCACATTGATCAGAAGACCGTTCACTTTCTGAAGATCCGGTGCATATTCGATCGGGATATGAAGTTCATTTACCATGATCTTCAGATTGCTTTTGGTGATCTCATTATGTCCGCGGTAAATGAACCTGGCTTTCTTTCCCATCTTCTGGAAATACCACATCAAAGCGGCGCCGGAGGCTAAAGCGTCGGCATCCGGATTGTCGTGACACTGAATAACGATTTCTGGATAGGAAAGAAGTTCTGAAAGTTTCATGCATGATTCTCCTTGCATTTCGTTCCAATTCATTGTACCATTCTTTTCCGCACTTAACAAAAAAGTATGATGTATTCCGTACCAAGTCAAAAATCACTATTGACACGTCAAGTTTCAATCAGTATAATGATTCATGCTTTTAAGGCGCCATGCGGCGGTGGCGGAATTGGCAGACGCGCACGTTTGAGGGGCGTGTGGGCGACCATACGGGTTCAAGTCCCGTTCGCCGCACCAGAAAGACTATCGATGGATCATTTCCTGAGATAGTCTTTTCTTTTGCTTTCTTTTCCTTTCGATTGAAGATTAAGTGAAAATAGCGTATAATTCCTATTCGTGGTAAGCATGGAGTGTTTTTACTGCATTTAAGGAGGAAGAAAAATGAAGAAAAATGTTTCGAAAGTGGCATGTCTGGTTTTGTCTCTTTCTATGGTCGCTTCTATGGCGGCTTGTAAGAAAAGTGAGAAGAAGTCGTCCGGATGTGTCGAGGCGGCAGAGAATGTTCTCAGCTCGATCATCCCGCTGAATGAAAAGAAGATCAAGAAGCTGGCTAAGGGTTCTGATTTTGATGAGGAAATCATCGATAAGCTTAAAGTCCATGGACAGAGTGAGATGGTTGAGGCGGTCATGGAAAAGGCCACCTTTGAGGTCGATTCGGATAGTGTAGAGGAAAAGAAGAAGAAGGCTTCCTGTTCGGCAACGGTTACAATGCCGGATTATGAGGATGCTATGGATGAGTCGGACGGCGATCCGGATGATTTCATCGATGCGATCGAAGGACAGAAGGAGAAGAATTATATCTCCGTAGATCTGGAACTGGAATTTGAAGTGGATGACGATGAATATGTCCTGACAAATGGCGATGAGGTTTTTGATACCCTCTTTGATCCGCTTTTTGAAGCAATCGGTTCCTATCAGGTAGATAATCCGGATCCGACAGATGATACGGTTGCGGATACCACACCGGCAGACACAACTCCTGCGGATACAACACCGGCAAATACGACACCAGCGGACACGACACCGGCAAATACGACACCAGCGGACACGACACCGGCGGATACTACCCCGGCAGATACCACTCCGGCAACATCCTCTCAGCAGGCATTGCCTTTGCCGTTCAAGTCTTTTAAGAAAGCTGATCTTAATGAGAGCATTTTCGACAATGCAATCAAGGCTGTAGATCCGAATGCTTCGGTCGATGATTATCCGCTTGACGAAATTGCGGATTATAAGGCTACGAAGTATAAGATCGCTACCAGCCCCAACAACTGGAACGTCATGTATACCTATTATGAGTTTGAATCTGCGGATGGTGCCCATAAGTACTTTGAGGATACATGCGCTCTCCTGCAGTCGATTTCTTCCGGCTACGGTCTTGAAGCGGATTACGGTTATCTGATTTATGAAAGTGAGTCTATGGATATTATCTACTACTTCTCCGGCAATGCCATGACAGTAGTCGTAACTTTCGCTCTGGATCAGACTGCGTTTGATCAGATCACTACCTTTGTAAATGCACTGGGTATTGCCTGATCCGTTTATTCCGATTATATTGAAAGAGGGTGCTTTCCGAAGAACCAGAAAGCGCCCTCTTTTTTCTTACGATGAAAAGGAGAGTTACGCATGAAGGTTACCGTTCTTTCGGAAAATACCAGTCACAGTGGATTTGCTTCTGAACATGGATTGTGCTTGTTTATCGAGACGCAAAAACATAAGATCCTCTTCGATTTCGGCGCCTCTTCCTTGTTCGTCAAAAATGCTGAGAGGCTGGGCGTAGATCTGGGAGAAGTGGATGTGGCATTTCTGTCCCACGGTCATTATGATCACGGAGGCGGACTGGAAGCTTTTCTGGAGATCAATAAAATTGCCAACATCTATATGCAGGAACAGGTTTTTGAACCACATTATAATGCCAGAAACGAATATATCGGTCTGGATGTGACGCTGGACGGACATCCGCGATTCATCAAGGTCAGAGAAGATACGGTGATCGATGGAGAACTTTCTTTTGTCACGATGAAGAAAGGGAAGAAGCCGGTGGAGACCCAGGGCCTTAAGGTCAAGAGGGGAAAGTTTATGGAGAAAGAGGATTTCGTTCATGAGATGTATCTTCAGATCCATGAGGGGTACAAGAATTATCTGATCAGCGGCTGCTCCCATAAGGGGCTGATCAATCTGATCTACCAGTTCCGTTTTGATGCCTTTGTCGGCGGTTTTCACTTCATGAAGTATGATGTGCTTTGGGATGAAGACCGGTTAATAGAAGCGGCAGAGGCAATCAAAAATGCACGGGCGGAGTTTTATACCTGCCATTGTACCGGATCCGAGCAACTGCAGTTTCTGAAAGACGAAGTGGGAGATAAACTTCACGGAATCTCCTGCGGGGATTCTGTATATATCGAATAATCGGGAGAAATCAGTAAATTCCGCTTGCATCTTTTTCTATCTCTGATATCATGGGAATGTAGTTTTTGCGCCTTTTTGGAGGGGTGTGAAAGAAAATTGTAGGGCTGCATTTCCATTGGCAGCAGAAGGATGGTAGAATATGGATTCTCTCGACTTTTTGTACGGGATAGTCATTGTCGTATTCTTCGCAATGATTATCGGTGTAGGTTTGTACTCAAGAAAGAACACCAAGGACGTGTCTTCTTTTGTACTCGGTGGCAGACGGGTAGGCCCGTGGCTGACGGCATTCTCATTTGGTGCCACTTATTTTTCCGCTGTTATCTTTATCGGTTACGCAGGTAAATTCGGCTGGGATTTCGGTGTCTCGGCTTTATGGATCGGCCTTGGTAACGCATTTATCGGCTCTCTTGCCGCCTGGGTCATTCTCGGTAAACGCTGCCGTATCATGACCAAAACATTAAACACGAACACCATGCCGGACTTTTTCGGCAAGCGTTATGATTCCAAGGCATTGCGCATCACTGCTGCCTTGATCATTTTTATCTTCATGATCCCGTATTCCGCATCGGTATTTAACGGTCTTTCTTATCTGTTTACTTCGGCCCTTCGTCTGGACCGTATCTCCAACGGATATGAGATCTGCATCGTTGTTATGAGTGTTCTTGCCGCCACCTATGTTATCCTCGGCGGGTATATGTCCACTGCGATCAATGACTTTATCCAGGGCATGATCATGATCGTCGGTATCTGCATGACGATCGTATGTGTACTGAATCACCATGGCGGTCTGATGTCTTCCATGACAGAGCTTTCCAAAGTTCCGGCTGCCAACGGTTCTTCCTTCCAGGGCGTGTATTCCTCGCTCTTCGGACCTGAACCGCTGAACCTTCTGGGCGTTGTGATCCTGACCTCTCTTGGTACATGGGGACTTCCGCAGATGGTACAGAAGTTCTATTCCATCAAGGACGATAAGTCCGTACACACAGCTACTGTAATTTCTACGATCTTTGCCGTGATCATCGCCGGCGGTTCTTACTTCATGGGCGGTTTCGGCCGTATCTTCGTAAAGCCGGAGGATATTGCTACTGCATCCGGTTCTCTGAACATGGATAAGATCATGCCGAAGGTACTGGAGATCGCAGTACCGGAGATCCTGGTTGCGATCCTGGTAGTACTTGTTCTTTCTGCTTCCATGTCTACACTGACTTCACTGGTACTGACTTCCAGTTCCACTATCACACTGGACGTACTGGCAGATAACGTGATCAAGAAGATGGATGAGAAGAGGAAGGTAAGCATCATTCGTCTCCTCCTGGCATTCTTCGTACTGGTATCGATGGCACTGGCGATCTATTCCTACAGAAGCAACGATATGTACATCACAAAACTGATGTCGATCTCCTGGGGCGCGATGGCCGGATCTTTCCTGGCTCCGTTCTTCTATGGTCTTTTCTGGAAGGGCGTCACGAAGGCTGCCGTATGGGCTTCCTTTATCAGTGGTGTCGGCATTACCGTATCCCACCTGATCCTCAGTAACGGTCCGCTGTTCGGTCATAGCTTTAAGTTCCCGACAGGCCTTCCGATCAACCTGGCATCCCCGATCAACGCAGGTGCTTTTGCCATGTTATTCGGACTCATCATTGTGCCGATAGTATCCTGGATCTCTCCGAAACTGGATAAAAAAGTCATCGATGCGGCTTTCAAAGATATGCCGGATGATATTCCTGCCAGAATTGATGATATTAAAGCGTAAAACATGATACAATAGACGGGTGCTTATTTTAGTCATTACTAAAGAAATATAAGTGAGGTACGCAAAGTGAAACAGATCATGTTAGGTAATGAAGCTGTGGCACGTGGCGCTTATGAAGCAGGAGTGAAAGTTGTTTCTTCCTACCCGGGCACCCCGAGCACAGAAATCACAGAAACCATTGCCACCTACGACCGCATTTACTGCGAGTGGGCGACAAATGAGAAGGTAGCAGCAGAGGTGGCGATCGGCGCGTCGATCCGTGGCGCACGTGCCATGACATGCATGAAGCATGTTGGTATGAATGTGGCCGCAGACCCGATGTTTACCGCCGCTTATGAGGGAGTGAACGGCGGACTGGTATTCGTTGTCGCTGACGACCCGGGTATGCACAGCTCGCAGGACGAGCAGGATAGCAGAAACTACGGCCGTGCTGCAAAACTTATGGTACTGGAGCCGTCTGACAGTCAGGAGAGTAAGGATTTCGCCAAACTTGCCTTCTCTCTTTCCGAGCGGTTCGACACACCGGTGATCCTTCGTATGCACACCCGTGTATCTCATTCCCGTTCTATTGTGGAACTTAGTGATCCGGAAGAGATCGTTGTCCGTCCTTACGAGAAGAACGTGAATAAGTATGTCATGATGCCGGCTATGGCCATTAAGCGCCATGTGGTGGTGGAGCAGAGAACGCTGGACATCGCCAAGGCTTCCAACGAAGAGTTCCTGGGCCTCGGCATTCATAAGCTGGAAATGAACGATACAAAACTTGGTATTATTACTTCCGGTGCTTCCTACCAGTATGTGAAGGAAGCGGTTCCTTCCGCATCTGTTCTGAAGCTGGGCTGTGTATGGCCGCTTCCGATGGATCTGATCGCTGACTTTGCTTCCAAGGTCGACCGTCTCGTTGTGGTCGAGGAACTCGATCCGTTTATGGAAACCGAGATCAAGGCAGCCGGAATCGCCTGTGAAGGAAAAAATCTCTTTACTCTTCAGGGT
This sequence comes from Oscillospiraceae bacterium, assembly GCA_902802325.1. Lineage (GTDB taxonomy): Bacteria > Bacillota > Clostridia > Saccharofermentanales > Saccharofermentanaceae > Scatonaster. The sequence goes on from CADCLV010000003.1 coordinate 121,351, forward strand.
GAGTACAACGCCAGAATGATCCGTGCGGCTCTTACTTCGGATGCGCTTCCGGAAAAAGCACTGGATCTTGATAAGCTTCCGAAAGCCCCGGGCCGTCCGCCGCTTCTTTGCGCCGGCTGTCCGCATAAGGGCATGTTCCTTGCCCTGAACCGCGCGAAAGTACAGGTAATGGGCGATATCGGATGCTATACCTTGGGTACACTGCCGCCGACATCTGCAATGGATGTATCTGTCTGCATGGGTGCTTCGGTAGGTATGGCTCACGGCTTTGATAAGGCTTCTGACGGAGAAGACAGCAAGAAGACCGTTGCCGTGATCGGTGACTCCACCTTCCTGCATTCCGGTATCACGAATCTGATCAATGCGGTATATAATCAGAGCGCCATTACGGTCATGATCCTGGATAACTCCATTACCGGTATGACCGGTCACCAGCAGAATCCGGCTTCCGGTAAGAACATCCGTCTGCAGCCGGCTCCGGCCATCGACCTGGAGACACTTTGCAGAAGCGTGGGTGTCACTTCGGTCCGTACCGTTGATCCGGTGGATACCTATGAGGTGGAAAAGATCGTTAAAGAAGAGATCGCAAAAGATTGTGTTTCGGTCATCATCGTCCGTCGTCCTTGTGCTTTGATCCCTACCGGCAAGAAACCGAAGGGCGTCAGCATCGAACTGAATGAGGAGGCCTGCAAGAAGTGCGGCGCCTGCTCCCGTATCATGTGTCCGGCACTGGTAGCCGGTCCGGATAAGAAGCCGGTCATTGATCCGGAGGCTTGCAACGCCTGCGGTCTTTGCATCAACATGTGCAAGTTCAATGCCCTCAGCAAGAAGGAGGAAGCGTAATATGGCAAAGGATATTTCAATCGTACTCGCCGGTGTCGGCGGACAGGGAACCTTGATTGCCGGTAAGCTTCTTGGCATTCTGGCTATGAAGCAGGGCCTGGATATTAAAGTATCCGAGGTTCACGGCATGAGCCAGCGCGGCGGTTCCGTTATCACGTATGTAAGAATGGGACAGAAGGTCTATTCTCCGATCATCGAAGAAGGTATGGCAGATTATGTGCTGGCTTTTGAAGAAGTGGAAGCAGTCCGCTGGGCAAACCTTCTGAAAAAAGACGGTGTTCTTCTGGTCAATTCCCAGAAGATCAAGAGCCTTCCGGTACTTCTCGGAAATGCGGAATATCCGGAGAATATTAAGGATTCGCTTCTTGGCGCTTCTTCCGGAAATACGAAGATCGTGGAATTTGATGCTCTTTCTGCCGCTCTTTCCTGCGGAAGCAGTAAGGCCGTAAATATGGTTATGGTCGGCGCTCTTTCCGCCGGTATGGATTTTCCAAAGGAACTGTGGGAAGAAGCTATTAATGAGGCATTTGCAAGTAAAGCCAAACTCATTCCCATGAACCTGAAAGCATTCCAGATGGGACGGGATTTTTTCGCCTGATATCGCGGCTTTTGTTGTATAATGGAATTACCAAGTAATAAGGAGGATCTTCCTATGTTAGTGAAACAGATCAGTGTCTTCCTCGAGAATTCTTTCGGCCGTCTTGCCGAAGTAACTAAGACGTTGGGAAAAGCCAATATCGACATCCGGGCTTTATTTGTGGCGGATTCATCTGATTACGGTGTTCTCCGTATGATCCTCGATAAGCCGGAAGAGGCCGTCAAGGTTCTTACTGAAGCCGGATTTACCGTCAGCACGACCCAGGTCCTGGCCATTGCGATCCCGGATACACCGGGTACATTGGATCAGACTTTAACAAAGTTTTCAGAGACCGGTGAATCGATGGATTATATCTACGGTTTTGTCGGACGGAAATCTTCGGAAGCAGTCATGGTAATTCGTGTACAGAATTATGATCCGGTGATCAAAGCATTTGAGGAGGCCGGAATCAGGATCTTAAAACCTGAGGAGGTTTATGGTATCTAATGAGTGATAATCCGTTTTTGAAATACGGAATCAGTGATGCGGTGGTTGAAATGGCTTCTGAAGCGATGACCACCGCTTCCTCTGTTTTTCGGGATATTGAAAAAGTACGGGAGATCAACCAGCTTCGTGTGCTGGATGCTTTCCGTAACGCCCACTTTGCCGAAGCGCATTTAGGGGCTACGACCGGCTATGGTTATGACGACATGGGCCGTGAAAAGATCGAAGAGATGTATGCCGAGCTTTTCGGAGCGGAAGCGGCCTATGTCCGGATCCAGGTGACCTGTGGTACACAGATACTGGTTGCCTGCCTTTTCGGTATCTTAAAGCCGGGTGAAGAGATGCTGGCTGTTACGGGCCGGCCGTATGATACTCTGGCGTCTGCGCTGGGTGTGGAAAAGAAAGATGATACATTTACAGGCTCTCTTCTGGATTACGGAATGAAGTATAACGAAGTCCAGCTGAAGCCGGACGGATCTCCGGATCTTGAAGCGATCCGTGCTGCCATCAAGCCGGAAACGAAAGTGATTTTCCTGCAGAAGTCAAAGGGCTATACATCCAGAAGATGTCTTCGAGCCGACGACATCAAGGCCGTGGTGGATCTGGTAAAGGGGATCCGGGAGGATCTGATCGTTTTTGTGGACAACTGCTACGGTGAATTTGTGGAAACGAAAGAACCATGTGCTGTGGGCGCAGATCTTTGTGCCGGTTCACTTATCAAGAATGCCGGCGGCGGACTTTGCCCGTCTGGCGCATATGTCTGCGGCAAAAAGGATCTGGTGGAACGGGTTGCCGAGCGTGTTACCGCGCCGGGACTGGGAAGCCATGTGGGTCCCAGCCTGGGATTCAACCGGCAGATCGCCCAGGGACTTTTCATGGCGCCGCATGTGGTGGCGGAAGCCTTAAAGGGTGCCGTGTTTGCCGCCAGGATGCTGGAAATGGCCGGATGCACCTGTGCGCCGGCATTTGATGAGAAGCGTGGCGACATCGTACAAAGTGTGGCTTTCCCAAATGCGGAACAAATGGTAAACTTTTGTAGAAACGTACAAAGCTGCTCGCCGGTGGACTCGTTTGTCGCGCCGGAACCGTGGGCTATGCCCGGCTATGATGCAGAAGTCGTCATGGCGGCAGGTGCTTTTGTACAGGGCGCATCCATCGAATTTTCGGCGGATGGTCCGGTAAAACCGCCTTATCTGGTATACATGCAGGGCGGATTAGTATTTGAACAGGTGAAACTGGCTGTCATGATGGCCGTTTCGAAAATGAGGGAGACGAAGAACTAAGTTTATGGCACAGGGGAAACGGCCGAATAACGGAAAAGCGCAGAATCCGCGCCCGAATGGGAATCGGGGTGGACAAATGCCGGGTAACCGGAACCACTCTTCCGGTACGACCGGTGGTGCTCCTATGCGCGCCAGATCTTCAGAAAACCAAAGACCGGAAGGAATGAAAAAGACAAGACCGGAAAATACTCCGGCACAGCGTCCTTCTCCGGCCCGCCCGGCAGGCAATAATGCCGGAGCGAAAATGGTATCCCGTTCTCCCGTGAATCCTTCCACGCAGCAGAATAGAGTGCAGTCTTCTGCACCGAAACAGGTGCGGGAAGACAGACCTCTTTTTGGTGATGAGACTTATGCCACAGCCAAACCTTCGGATGTGGTGACTCCGGAAATGCAGGCGGCAAGAGAAAAGGGCAAGAATACTTCCTGGTGGCAAAGAAAACGACTGGTCAGAAAGGCTGAAAAAGCGAGAAAGAAAGCAGAAGAGGCCCAGGCTGCCCAGAAGGCTTCGCAGGAAGTGCCGGAGGTGCTTGAAGAGACCCGTCCGGAAGTGGGCGAAGAGCGGCAGAGACACATGTCGAAGTCCAGAAAACGCGAAGCACTGGCGATGTCCTTTAATGCGTTTATTTCTATTCTGATCCTGACTGCCGTCATGGTGATCTCCGTACTCTATGTTGTCGATTATGTGGCTGCCAAGCCGACATATGCTTTTGCCACACAGGGAACTATCGAGCATACTATCGGCGCGACTGCGATCGTAGTTCGAAATGAGAAAGTCATGACTTCGAATTTTTCCGGTGCGCTTTTATCTCAGGCTACGGAAGGAAGCCGTGTTGCGAAAGATCAGCTTCTTGCCATGGTCATTCCGGAGGGAATGGAAGAGACACTGGCTGACCTGCATAATGTGGAACAGCAGATCGTGGACCGGGAAAGACAGCTGATGGCCCAGGGAAAAGGTTCCGGCGCAAAAGCGATCTTTGCCGAGACGAATGAACAGATCCAGCCGATCGTCACCATGATCCGCCAGGACGCGCTGCAAATGACTTTGAATAATATGAACAGCTATTCTTCTTCAATCCGTGTTCTGATGGAAAAGCGGGATGCGGATCTGAATGCGATCGACTTTGAAGATGAACAGCTTTCTTCACTTCGTTCCAGCGAACAGGCGCTGAAGAATCAGCTGGAGACGAGAGCCAGCTCCATCTATGCGTCCGAACCGGGTATTGTTTCTTATAAGCTGGACGGGCATGAAGAGGATATTCCGCTGACACTTCTTCTGGATATGGTCGATACCAAGTGTGAGGAGCTGATCCGTTCCTGTAACGGAGTCATAACCAGTGATCTGAATGTTAAGCAGAATGAACCGGTACTGCGTATCGTGCAAAACGATGTCCAGTATTTCGCCTGTGAGATCAAGGGGGCTTCCATCAGTCAGTTTGGTCTGAACTCGCTTCATACGATCCGCATTCCATCCGAAGGTGTGACGATCTCCGAATGCAAAGTCATCAGAAGTTCCGTTACCCGTGCCGGTATGCTGATCGTGTTTGAAACCAGTAATCAGGTTGAACGTCTTCTGGATCGCCGTACGGTGAATATCGAGATCGTGCAGACACAGGAAAGCGGAATTAAGATTCCTGTTTCCGCGCTGGTCGATGCGGATTATGACATGGGCGTGGCTACGATCTTCGTTAACGAAAGCGGCTATGCCAAGGGATATCCGGTACGGATCAAAGACTATGACCGTGAATATGCGATCGTAGCCCCGCTGGAAGAGAACGGAACGGTTCCGAGTATCAGTACGATCGTGATCACGAATCCGAAAACGGTCAAAGAAGGGGATAAGGTCGAGAAATAATGCAGATGTACGATAAAAAACAAATGCTGGAAAATATAGAGAAGGTGAAGTCTTCGATCGAGGATGCGGCACGCGCCTGCGGAAGAGATCCGAAGGAAATCACCTTGATCGGTGTTTCAAAGTTTTTTCCTGCGGAATATGCCCGGCAGGCATTTGAATTAGGCCTTCATGACCTGGGCGAAAACCGTCCGGAAGAAATGCATGAGAAGAAAGGGATCCTTGATGAGCAGGGGATCTCTCCCAGATGGCATCTGATCGGCACGATTCAAAGCAGAAAAGTCCGCCTGATCGTAGGTGAACCTTATCTGATCCATTCTGTGGACAGTCTTTCTCTGGCCAAAGAAATCTCGAAAAGATCAATTTCCAAAGAAGTTGTTTCCGATATTCTCTTTGAAGTAAATGTTTCCGGTGAAGAAAGCAAACATGGTTTTTCGAAAGAAGAACTGCTGACTTCTCTTCCTGAACTTCTCACGCTTCCGAATCTGCATCTTTGCGGCCTTATGACGATGGCTCCGATCCAGCATAAGGAAGGAGAAGCAGAGGCTGTATTTGAAAAAGCGAGAGTGCTTTTCGAGGAGTGTAAAAAGGAAGGCGTGGATACAGATTTCTGGAAATCTCTTTCCATGGGAATGAGTGGAGACTATAAGGAAGCGATCCGTCAGGGTTCCACTCATGTACGTATTGGTACGGCGATTTTCGGAAAAAGAGATTACCCGGATCCGGTCTGATTTTTCTCGCGCGAAACTGTCAGATTACACGAAATATTTCGAAAAAATTACACGGCGATATATCAAAGTTACATGTTATTTACTGATGCTCCAATTCTATTGCCAGTCGAAATCCAAAAATTTATACTGACCTCATAGTGAAATTCGCAAGTGCTTTTGAGCACTGTAGCAGTAAATTTGGAGGTAGTTATGGCAGGTTTTTGGAATAATCTCGTAAACAAGATCGCAGGTGTTGACAGCAACGATTATTATGACGAGAATGATGAGGGAATGTACGAGGCTGAGGATTACGGCTATGACAACGTAGACCAGATCCATGTTGATGACCAGAATTATTTCTCTCAGGAGCAGGAGGAGATTCCGGAAATGAATACACGTATTGTTCCGATTAAGAGCGTTCAGGCTACAGATACTCAGGTTGTTATTCTTCAGCCGGACAGCATCCGTTCTTCTCAGCAGGTTTGTGATCATATCCGTGCAGGTCACACTGTTATCTGCAACATCGAGAATGTTGAGCGCAACGTAGCTCAGCGTGTTATCGACTATATTTCCGGTGCTGCTTATTCTATCGACGGTAACGTTAAGCCGATCGACCAGAACAGAAAGACTTTCGTAGTTGCACCGAGAACTGTTTCCCTGATGGACCGCGAAATGCTGGCTAAGCAGGAAGAGGCTCAGGCTCAGGCTAACAACGGCTATCGTCAGGTACTCTGATTTATTCAATTCAAATAGAAAAGGGCGGTTAAGTTCATCTTAACCGTCCTTTCTATTTATCGGAATCAGGAAGAACATATAAAAAGAAGGACTGTTTCCTATTTTGGGAAGCAGTCCTTTTTTGTTCGTTTGGAAAAAGAACTCAGGATCAGTTGCCGGAAGGCTTATAACTGTCCTTCAAAGATACACTTCTGTTGAAGACGAGCTTACCATCCACAGAATCCTTCGTATCCATACAGAAGTAACCGATACGCAGGAACTGGAAGCGGTCGGCCGGCTTGGCCTCCTTCAGAGAGGCTTCGACTTTGGCGCCCTCCACAACGGTCAGGGAATCCGGATTAATGAAGTCCAGATAATTACAGTCAGCCAGATCCGGCGCTTCTACGGTAAAGAGACGGTCATAGAGACGTACGGTAGCATCCAGAGCGGTCTTGGTATCGACCCAGTGGATCGTAGCCTTAATTCGTCTTCCGTCGGCCGGATTTCCGCCACGGCTGGATTCTTCATATTCAGCATGGACTGCAGTGACATTGCCGTTCTCGTCCTTGTCACAGCCTGTGCATTTAATCACGTAAGCGGACTTCAGACGGACTTCGTTTCCGGGGAAGAGACGGAAATATTTCTTTTCCGGAATTTCCATAAAGTCATCTGCTTCGATCCAGAGTTCTCTGGAGAAGGAAACCTCGCGGGTACCATCTTCCGGACGCTCCGGATTGTTCTCGACGGTAAATGTTTCCGTTTTGTTTTCCGGATAATTATCGATGATGAGCTTGACCGGATGAACGACACCCATGACACGCTTAGCGGTGGCATTCAGATCCTCTCTCAGACAGTATTCCAGGAAGGCGAAATCGACAACGGAATTCACTTTGGAGATACCGTTTCTTTCATGGAAATTATGGATCGCAGAAGGAGTATAGCCACGGCGGCGAAGTCCGCAGAGAGTAGGCATACGCGGATCGTCCCAGCCGTCTACCACACCGGTCTCGACCATGTTGCGGAGCTTTCTCTTGGAAAGTACCGTATGCGTGATACCCAGACGGGAGAACTCGATCTGACGCGGTTTACAGGGCACGGAACAGTTCTCGATGACCCAGTCATAAAGCGGTCTATGTGCTTCGAATTCCAGTGAGCAGAGGGAATGGGTGATACCTTCCAGTGCATCCTCGATCGGATGGGCAAAGTCGTACATCGGGTAGATGCACCACTTGTCGCCGGTGTTATGGTGACGCATGTGATTGATTCTGTAGATCGCCGGGTCACGCATATTAAAGTTACCGGAAGCCAGATCGATCTTGGCACGAAGTGTCATCGCGCCATCCGGAAATTCACCAGCCTTCATACGGGCGAAAAGATCCAGACTCTCTTCGATCGGTCTGTCACGATAAGGGCTTGTGGCCGGATGAGTCAGGTCACCTCTGTGTTCCTTCATTTCTTCCGGAGTCAGCTGGCAGACATATGCCAGACCTTTCTTGATCAGCTCAACCGCGTAGTCATACATTTTGTCGAAATAAGATGAGGCGTAGAAGAAACGGTCGCCCCAGTCATGACCGAGCCACTTGATATCTTCCTTGATCGCCTCGACGAATTCCTCGTCTTCCTTCGTCGGGTTGGTATCATCCATACGAAGATTGCAAAGACCGCCGTACTGCTCGGCCATACCGAAATCGATCTCCAGTGCTTTTGCATGACCGATATGCAGATAACCGTTCGGCTCCGGTGGGAAACGGGTATGGACTTTCGCGCCTTCCACACGTCCGCCCGGTCCGATATCTTTCTCAATGGCCTCATGAATAAAACTCTTATATTCGCTCATATTGTTACTCTCACTTTCTTTACACGTCTTTGTGTATTACTTTTTCTTTGGGAAATGCACTTGAGGCATTTCATTTGTTCAGGATAAAGCAGCTGAGAGTCGCTGTCGTCCGGATTCGATACGCTTCAAGGCTTCCTCTTTTCCGAGAAGGAGAAGGACCTCGACAGCACCACCCGGGGTGACGGCCGTGCCGGAAGCGGCAATACGTACCGGCCACATGACCAGAGCGTTCTTCACGCCTAAGCCCTCGGCAAATCCGGTGAGGCATTCGGAAATGGATTCCTTATTCCACTCGATCGTTTCCAGGATCGGAAGGACTGCATTGAGCATTTCCAGAGAACTTTCCTTGGTCGTCTTGCTCTTCTTATGAACATAAAGCTCAAGGTCGTAATCAACCAGCTCCAAAAGGAAACCAAGCTTTTCGGAGATCTGCGGAAGTCTCGTGATACGGGGCTGCATGATCTCGGTGAAAAGCGGATACAGATCAGGCGTGATCATAGGGAACTTGGCAAGCTCCGGTTTACTGAACTCAATAAACTCCTCCTGGCTCATCTTGCGGATGTATTCTCCGTTAAACCACTCCAGTTTGTCGTAATCGAAAACAGAAGGGGACTTACTGATGCCGCTGATATCAAATGCCTGGCACAGCTCCGGAAGAGAGAAGACTTCCTGATTGTCTTTCGGGCACCAGCCCAGAAGAGCAATGTAGTTGATGATCGCTTCGGGCAGGAATCCCGAAGCTACAAGATCCTCAAAACCGGTGGAACCATGACGCTTAGAGAGCTTGCTTACCGTGCCGTCCGGGTTCTTTCCCTGGATCAGGGGAAGATGAACATATGTCGGGATCTCCCATCCGAATGCCTCGTAGCAGAGGTTGTATTTCGGGGTAGAAGAAAGATACTCGGAACCACGGACTACATGAGAGATCTTCATGAGATGGTCATCAATGATGTTGGCGAAGTTGTAGGTCGGATACCCATCTGCCTTGAGAAGGATCTGGTCTTCCAGTTCCTTATTCTGCACAGTGATATCGCCATATACACAGTCATGGAAAGTGGTCTCGCCGGTAAGCGGCATTTTCTGACGGATTACGTACGGAATGCCGGCATCCAGGTTCTTCTTGATCTCTTCCTCGGAAAGATCACGGCAGTGACGGTCATAACCGCCTTCCACGCCGCCTTCTTCGTGAAGAGAAGCCAGGCGCTCCTTACTGCAGAAGCAGTAGTAGGCATGACCTTTCTTGACCAGTTCCTCTGCGTAGGGCTTATAAAGATCCATACGCTCACTTTGTACGTAAGGACCGAATTCGCCTCCGATATCCGGGCCTTCGTCATGAACGAGGCCGGCTGTTTTCAGTGTCTTATAAATGATATCCACGGCGCCTTCCACATACCGTTCCTGGTCCGTGTCTTCGATGCGCAGTACGAATGTGCCGCCAAGAGATTTGGCGATCAGATACTCGTAAAGAGCGGTACGAAGGTTCCCGACGTGCATAAAGCCCGTGGGACTCGGTGCGAAACGTGTGCGGATAGCCGGATTGGTAATAGGCATAATGTTTACCTCTTCCTCTAATTATTAACAACCTATTTTATCACATAATGAGTCGGGAAAAGCACTGCTTCGCAGTTTTTTATACAAAGTTACGGGTAAAAGTGTTATCATATCAGAAGTAAAGAAGGATTCCGATGAAAGGAGACGACGGAAAATGAGCACATTAAAGCGCGTCGAGAGCCGCTGTCCGTACCCGATCGAGTGTGGCCGGTCCATGGCTCATACGTCTCTTTTGGAGCTTTTGAAAACTCTTTCCCGGGAACACCCTGTGAAGGTGGCTATCGTGACAGATAAAGAAGTCTATGGCCTGCACCACATGAGTTTTATTTCGGAACTTGAAGCCAGGGGAATCCGGCCCACGGTCATTCAGATCGACGGAAGACAGTCTTCGAAGAATTTTGATGTGGTCACGGCTGTATTTGAAAGACTGATGGATATTTCCTTTTCACAGGATGATCTTCTGGTCGGCTGGGGCGGCGGAAGTATCCTGGATGTGACTGCTTTTGTGGCCAGTACTTTTTTAGGCGGACTGACGTATTGCCTGATCCCTACGACACTTCTGGGAATGCTTGAGTCATCCGAGGCGGATACCGCGTATCTTAACTATATGAGTCACAAAGACTGTGTCAGTGTCAGCTGTGCGCCGGTCTGCGTGATCATGGATGTGGAGTTCCTGTCGACGGTGCCGGAACAGTATATGAAAAACGGATATGCCCGTATTATTCTTTATGGCATGCTGGATCAGATCACGCTTTTGAACCGGCTTGTGTATAAATCGGATATGTTTATTACCATTGACGAGTGTTTTCTGGCGAAATCCCGTATCCGCCAGCAGCATCCGCGTGCTTTTGACTTCGGAAAGGAGATCCGGGAAGCGATACTGGAGCATTTCCGTTTTCTCCGCTACACGGAAGGGGAGGCGACAGCATTTGCCGTAGCGGCAATGAATCCTTCCGCGGCGCTTTTCCAGCTTTATGATATGCTGGGATTTCCGAAGAAACTGGAGGGCGTTTCGAAGGATGCTTTACTTAAGCGGATCATGAAGGATCTGGCTCCGTACAAGGATGAGATCCCGGTGATCATGGCCAGAGGAAACGGCTCGGTACGGGAAGAGAAGATGACTATGGCAGAAGCAATGCTGTTCTTCTCGGAAAAACTGAATGTGATACTGGAAGGAAAGTAACGCTTTCCGGTATCTGCATAAGGAGAAAAGATGAGACAAAGAGAAACACATAAAGGTAAGATACGCGCCATGAGCCTTTGGCTGGTGCTGCTTATCGTGCTTGGTATCACTGCCTGCGGAAAGAAAGAAGACGCAGTGAAACCGGCTGAATATGGTGATTATGGTGCGAAATTCGCGCTGAAACTGGCAACGACTTTTCCGTACCGGAATGCTTTTTCTTCAGGAGAAGAAGGCGCAGGTCTTTTGATCCGAAAGGAATTTGAGAGCCTGGGATACAAGGTAGAGGAGCAGGCCTTTCAGTCTCCTGATGGCGGGAAGACTTCAAAGAATTATATCGTGAAGATACCGGGAGAAGGATTTATGCAGCGGGATTCTTTCGGACAGTATACGGAGGTCCATAAGACCGTTGTGATCGGCGCCCATTATGATTCTCCCATTTCCTATTCCGACAGGGATACTTTTCCGGATTATGACGGTATCCAGAATAATGCATGCGGAATCGGATCTTTGATGACGATCGCCAAGCAGATGGCCGGAAAGACCTATGGATATGATGTGATTCTGGTGGCATTTGGCGCATCTTCTTCAAACTATCTGGGGGCCAGAAGTTTTCTTTCTTCTCTTAACGAAAAAGAACAGAAGAAGATCGAATGCATGTACTGTATCGAAAGTATTTATGCCGGTGACAAGTTATATGCCCATGCAGGTCTTTCATCGCTGAAAGACGGAAAGAAGTATACGTACCGCAGAAAACTGTATGAAGCATACGATGTGGCTTACGAGAACCGGCTGTCCTCGCTGACCGGAACAGATCTGTATTACAACATGTCTCTGATGAGTTTTGATGTGGATGGTGACGGAAAAGAAGATATTTACCGTGAAGTGACGAAAGTCGGTTCCGATTATACCGCCTTTGACCATAATTCGATCCCAGTGGTTTTCTTTGAATCCTCGGATTACAACTTCTCGAAAATGGGGGATATGAAGGAGACGAAGAACCTCGAGCTGCAAAGCTATGACGGCGCGATCCGGAATACACCTTTGGACTCCAGTAAGATCCTCGGAGAATCATTGGATGAGACAAGGCTTCAGGTGCGCATCAACGTGGTATCGTTTATCGTGATCAAAGCTGTGGATAAGGGATCACAGAATTGTGTAAAGATTTCATCTTACAAAGATGGAGAGCGCCTGGCGCCGACTGTGGCACCGAAAAAGACAGGAACTCCGGCTCCTGCTGAAGATGAGCCGAAGAAAGGATAAGATATGGACGAAAAGAATAGGAATGTTTCAGATATTATACATGGTGACCGGTTTGAAGGTATCGTAGTGGATGAATTACAAGACCGTGATTACCGTTTTACGATCGATGGGGCCGAGGTTTCGGTGGCACAGCGGGTGACTTCTCCGAAGGAGGACAGAAAGGTTCTGGGATTTCTTTTTCTGATGGATGCTCCGCAGCGGTTCCGGCTGGATGTGCTTATTCCGGAAGGCTGTAAAAATGCACAGGTCTCCTTGAATGATAAGGAGCTTCTGGGATTCTTTTCAAAGGATATTCCGGAGGATCCGGAATATGTGGAAGTGACGCATTGTAACGATGCAAACAAATATACTCCGCTTTGCCCCGGGAAGTTTCAGTCGTTAAATTTCCGATGGGAATCCGGAGATGTTTTAAAGTTTTTCTTCTACTATTGAGCCAGTTCGTCAAATTGACGTGAATTTTTCATAGTGCTATATTATTCGTATATTGGGAGGGTTAGATATGAATACGAATGCATCTATTTCTGACAGAGCTTTTGCTGTTTTACTTGATTTACTTACCTTTTTTGGTTTCGCCGGTGGCGTATGTATGATGATCTTTTCAGTAAACGAGATCAATACAGAAGTAAGTGAAGCTCTGGTTTCTCGGAATACTTTGATCAAGATCTGCATTGCGCTGGTCATTGCTTATTTTGTTTTGGATATTCTTCTTACAAGGATTTTTGCTACCACACCCGGTAAGCTCTGCATGAACTGCGATGTGGATTTCCACAGAGGAAACAGTATTCTTCATAACATCATCAGAAGCTTCTTCAAGGTGATCTGCCTGTTTACTGTTATTCCGGCTATTTTCTCTTATCTTTCTGCTTCAGCTGATTATGATACCCGGACCTACCACGATCGTATCGCCAAGAGTAATGTAACCAATACCACACGTACTCCTCGTGCATTGGGAGTCATTACTGTTTTAGTGGGTATAGCACTTCTGGTTGTTTTCATCTACAAGTACCACAGTGTACTGGGTGTAACGATCGATCTGGGTCTTCCGCACTATAAGATTTTCGATGTTTGATCGGTAAAGTTGAAACTAGTTTACATTTCGGTGAAGATGATTTTTTGATACTTGTTATTTTACAGATTACGTGATATTATCTTCACAGAAAGACGGAAAATAAATCCGGATTTTGTAACTACAAGAATGGCCATCTGATACTGTTCAGATGGTTATTTTTGTATCTATCGGAAATCATAAAAGAATACCCCGGTACCATGTCGGAACCGGGGTATTTTGCTGACTCAATTACTTCTCTTTTTTGAAATAGAGAAGAGGGAGATCCGGCTCTTAGTTGACCTTAGTCACCCAGCCGAACTTGTCCTCAATCTTACCGCTCTGAATACCTGTGATAGTATCGTAGAACTTCTGGGTGATCGGACCGATCTCACCGTTGTTGATGTTGATGACGGTGTCTTCATACTTGAGTTCACCGACCGGAGAAACAACTGCAGCGGTACCGCAGCCGAAGCACTCCTGCATACGTCCGGACTTACCGGCTTCGATGACTTCGTCAATGGAGATCTTTCTCTCTTCGACCTCAAGACCCATATCCTTTGCGATCTCGATGCAGGATCTTCTTGTGATACCCGGCAGGATGGAACCGGCGGCCAGAGAAGGAGTAACGAGCTTGCCGTCGATGATGAACATGATGTTCATGGCACCCACTTCTTCAATGTACTTCTGCTCAACACCATCGAGCCACAGTACCTGCTCGTAACCGGAATCATGAGCGATGGTCTGGGCGATCAGGGAGCAGCCGTAGTTACCGGCACACTTGGTAAAACCTGTACCGCCACGTACTGCACGAACGTACTTATCTTCAACGTAGATCTTAACCGGCTTGATTCCGTGTGCATAGTAAGCGCCGGAAGGAGAAAGCAGGATAAAGAACTTGTATGTGTTCGAAGCGCGAACACCGAGGTACGGGTCTGTTGCAATAACGAACGGACGGATATACATGGACTCGCCCTTTCCGGACGGGATCCAATCCTGATCCAGTTCAACCAGCTTCTTGGTAGCATGTACGCAGAAGTCAACATCGACCTTCGGGATCACCAGACGGTCGTTACTGTTATTCATACGCTCAAAGTTACATTCAGGACGGAAGAGGTTGATCGTACCATCTTCGCACTTATATGCCTTCAAGCCTTCGAATACAGCCTGGCCATAGTGGAATACCATAGCGGACGGCTCGATCTCGAACGGGCCATACGGAACGATTCTCGGGTTGATCCAGCCCTGGCCTTCTACATAATCCATAACAAACATGTGGTCAGAAAAGATGTGACCGAAAGGAAGCGGCTGACCCGGCTGGGGTTTCTGTCTTGGTGAGGTTGTCTTAGTAACCGAAATTTCTGGGAACATAGTAATCCTCCTATTTGAACTTGATATTATCGTAGTTTTGATTATAGTCCCATTTTCCCAAAGTGACGCATCCTTTTTAGGGAAAAGGGCTTTTTTGTGTCATTTCGTGAAGAAAACTGCCCCGTTTGCGATAAGGAACGTGTATTTGAAGATACGGACAGAGGTGGTAAAATAGATTTGACAGCAGAATTCGGGAAAAGGGGGAAGGACGATGCGTCTGAATCATGTGGATCTGATCGATGGGGAGTTTACTCTTCAGAAAGATCGGACAGTGATCGTGGAAAATGGCCGCATTACGTCGATCAGTAACGATATTCTTTCGATCCCAGCAGAGGAAGAGACTTGGGATCTTTCTGATCTGCTTTTAGTTCCCGGTTTTATCGATATTCATATCCATGGCGCTTTAGGTCAGGACGTTTCTGACGGGAATGTAAATGCACTTAAAACCATCTCGTCTTATCTTGCAGAAAAAGGCGTGACCGGTTTTTGTCCTACGACTATGATGCTTCCGCAGGAGGCGATCCGGAATGCTTTGAAAAGCGCAGAGGCCTTTCGGCAGGAAAACTTTCCGGGAGCCATAATGCTGGGTCTTCGCCTGGAAGGTCCGTTTCTTTCCAAAGAAAAATGTGGCGTGCAGAATCCTGAATATGCGAAAGACCCTTCTTCAAAGTACATAGAAGAACTCCTTTCGGGATTCCCGGAGGATCTTGTCCGCATTATCGATATTGCGCCGGAACTTCCCGGAGCGGAAGAAGCCATTATGCATTTGAAAGAGAAATATGTTCTTTCCATGGCACATACTGCAGCCGGGTATGATTGTGCGAAAAAAGCGATTGGCCACGGTGTCCGTCACGGCACGCATCTTTTTAATGCCATGAATCCGCTGTCCCATCATGAACCAGGGGCAGTCGGTGCACTTTTGGAGGATCAGGAGGCAACATGCGAACTGATCTGCGATGGATTACATATTCACCCGGCCGTTTTAAAACTTGCCTGGAAACTTTTAGGCGAGGACCGGGCAGTAGTGGTTTCAGATGCTATGCGGGCTTCCGGAATGCCTGACGGAGAATATGATCTGGGTGGAACAATCGTGAAAGTTTCCCAAGGACGGACAGATTTCGGAAACGGAAAACTTGCCGGATCGACGACGGATCTGTATTCGGAATTTTTATTTCTTCTGTCATTGGGGATACCTGTTACGTCTGCACTACGTTCTGTAAGCATCAACCCTGCACGGGTACTGGGGATCGAAGAGCTGACCGGATCTTTAGAGGTGGGAAAGTATGCGGATATGGTGGCATTAGATAAGCATAACCGCATACAGAAGGTATGGGTAAGAGGAAGGTTAGTCTTTGACCTTACAAAAAAAGAAGGGGAGCGATGAAATATGAAAGTGGAAAAGTATGAGAAGATCCCACGGCTGATTGCCGGACTGGATCCTAAGGAAACGGCGGAATGCATGGCTGCGATCCGGATACGGCGCTTTTCAAAAGGAGAGGTGATCATCCGGGAAGGTGATCCCTGCACCGGCCTGTTCTTCCTTAAGTCCGGCCTTGCTGCGCTACAGAAATATACCACCGG
>CADCLV010000004.1 GCA_902802325.1 Oscillospiraceae bacterium
TTTTTAGAGACACGCCCTCTTTCCAAAGCCCACAGAATTTGGAAGACGTTATCTATTTGCTTTACTTTGCATACTTTTCCACGATGGTTCTCAGCTTCGCGCCATCTGCGTCATCCTTGCCGCGATAGTGCTTGTCGGTCGCGCTGCAGTATCCATCCGCATACACACTCGCGGAAGAATATGTCTCTTCGCTTAATGTGCCGTCGTCGACCAGAGCCATGAACTCAGCATACATTGTCTTGAACTGCTCTTCAGTAAGTCTGCCGGTCAGTTTCTTCTCTCTGTCCGCGCCGTAGTAAATGAACTCCCAGGCTTCATCCATACCGTAGAATGTAACATGCTCGTCGCCGTCCATATACACGGTGAGTTCATCCACATCCCAGATCGTATCGTATTCAACGAAAGTATAGTTCTTTCCGTCCCAGTATTCCTTCTGCACCAGATCGCCAAAGGTCCACTTGTCGAAATTCTGATCCGCCCAGGATCCTTCCACAACATAGATCTTGCAGACAGTGCTCGGGAATACATCGTCATCTTCCAGCTCACCGTACTGCGAGCAGTTCGCCTCGTAGTACTCTCGTGAATATTTGGCAAACAGCATAGTTGGGCTCGGGCTGGTACCGATCGTGACCTCGAAGTTTTCAGGGCAGAAAACCGCATCCATGTAGGTCTGATTGTTTGCCGGAATATCGATCCAGTGATTCGAAAGTGTGCTGACCAGAGAGTACGGCACCTTTCCGTCCGGAAGCACGATGTTATGAAGCTTTGTGGAAGCGCTCATCAGGCAGGCCTTGCCGAATGGATCAGCTGCATTCTGCATATAATCGCTCTCCGAGTAAAGGTTCGCGTGCGGCGGCATCACAAAGCTGTGAAGCTGCGTGCAGTATTCAAATGAACCAGTTTCAAGCAAGGTGATCTTTTCCGGATCCTCAAAACGGACTTCTTTGATCCAATCCTGCTCATAGAAAGCTTTCTCACCGACCTTTTCGCACTTATCCGGGATAATCAGGACACCGGTGTTCTTGATAGCATCGGTAAATGCACCTTCCTTGACGCCGGTAATGGTTGTGCCATCCCATGTGAATAGCTCTTCCCAATCTACATCATCCGGATCTACTGTCGCAGTGGCAGGATCTTCGATATCGTATTCACCGCCATCGTAAGAATCAGCGCCGCCGGCCTTTTCGATATCGACCGCATCCGGATCGTTTCTCATCGCCACATCTTGGTTCTTCTTTGCGCCACCCTTCTTGTCTCCATCTTTCTTCCCGCAGCCACAGGCTGATACCAGAAGGATTGAAGCAATTACCGCTGCACTTACTTTCTTGAACTCATGCATTTTCTTACCCTCCATATACTCACGTACTTTGAGATGAAAGTGTCCCTCCTCCTTGTTCACTCTTCATCACGATTTCAGTATAAATGAACGTGTAGTGCATAAAAATGCACGTAAAATCATTTTTATGCAGGATAAATCTGTCCATCCTGCAAATTAAATTGAACATATTCTGCCCCGCAGAAAATGAAAAGGCCGAGAAGGAGGTTCTCGGCTTTTCAGGTTAGTGGGGTATATATGAGTATTTTAGGTAAGGGCTTTCTTACTTGCCGGCAGTTTCTGTCGGTGCCTGCATTCTCGGGGCTTTGTCTTTATTCGGAAGGATCCGGTCAAAGATCACCATCAGCGCAGCAAAGGCCACCGAAACACCGAACGAAATCAATGTAAGCTTGATGATCTCCAGATTGAAAGCAATCGCAGCCAGGATCAGGCTGATTGCAAACATAGAAAACAAAGCTTTCAAAATCATATCTTTCATTTTTCGTTCAATCCTTCCCTGAAGCTCGTTCCCCTTGCTTCATGATTTCATTCTAAACAGAGAAGGTAAAAACAAAGTCAACCGAAGTTAAAGAAATGGTAAAGTTCAACTAAAACTCGAAAACAGTTATTCAAGTGGAAATACTTCTGATTAGACTAAGCACTTTCTCAGTCGCTTCCTCAGTTGATATGTCGAGCCAATTCTTACCAGACTTGTTTATCTCATCGATATATTCAGAAGTTACGAACATCCTCTCCAGTCGCCGAACTATGTCCTCCATTGTTGAAACACTACGGAGAGTAACATCTTTTATGATATTTTTTTGTATGCATTCCTTCAATAGTTCTGTGTTCACATGTTCACTAAGATAACAAATGTCAAAAACATCCTTATAACGCGTGTTCCGAGTTCCAAATCGCAGCATTGATTTCAATTTCTCAGTTATCATTTGCGCAGGTGAATTGATAAGAAGGCTAACTGTTTCTTTTTTAAAACCCAAGTCAAAGACATACTCATCTTGTTCTACCGAAAGGTCTTTATGTACACCTAGATCCATCTTCAGGGATATGACAGTGCCCTCCTCATCATTCACGCTTATGAATACACGCTTACCTCTATAGTCCTGATGATTAAGATCAATAATCTTTCCATTCATCCTAATGGTCAGCCCATTTATGCAATTTAATCTTTCAATAAAGTCACGAATAGCATCATCAGAAATAGGATACCGAATAAAATCGAGATCCAAATCCTGTGTAGCACGTCGGGAATCTTTTGAGATACACCGCATCACCACTCCACCCTTAATCGTAACATTTTTAGCCATTCCACTGTCGGCAATAGCCTTCAAAACAATATCTTGTCCAAGTTTGGCTTGGGCGTCAGCCTCCCCATATCCATCCTTTTTAATTCTCTCGATCTCCTCATAGAGATTCACTCACAACACCTCCATCTGGATCATTTCCATAAAGCGATTACCGCTATTAAACAAAGAAGCGTATTCTTCTACCAATCCAAAATCCATTTCATATGTACGCTTCCGGAAGCTTTGGATGATTTCTTTGTAATAATCCATTGGAATCTTTGATTTGAAGCGCATGAGTTCGATCAGCATCCGCTCTTGATCATATATACGGATAGTGGATCCGTTATAGTCCATATTTGTTATTCCTGCCTCAAAAAGATCATCATTTAAAAAGGACTGTTTTATGCGTGAATCCTTAATACGAGTATCTGTTCTCCTAGTGGCAAGATAATACATATCGGGAATAACATCTGTTAGTGAATGGTAGTAGAAAGCACTTTTCCCAGAAAAAACAGCTTTGGGGTACTTATACAAAATCACTTCGATCTCAGGATCATGTTTTCTTGTCGAATAGATCCCCTTCTCTTTTAAAAACAGGGCTCCGTTCGATATCTCTTTCTTTATCTGATAATCACTGCCATATTTTTCTACACAATCTTTGTATGATAACAGCATAAAGTCACTCCCGTAATTATAGTGTTTATACACACAAACCATTACACGTGTGTATATTTACTTTAATTATACTCCGTTTTTTATATAATGGAAGAGGTATTTAAACAAAGATGGAAAACGTAAACACAAACATCCCTACCCCAGCCATAAAACCGAAAAGGATCCGTTTTAGGTTTGTACTTACATAGGATGTATACCGCTGCCGAAGTCCGTCGATCAGGCACGGAATGATAAGGATGGAAAAGATAATACCGGTTTGGATTCCCGGGGAAATGCACCGGCATACGAATGCGCCGATTATGAGTCCCACCATGATCATGGTACACCGCCAGCATAACGGAAAGCAGAAACGGCCGATGTGCGGCGCCCTTTCTGCCTTCTCATTACAAAGCGGAACTTTCCCCCATTTACCGGAAAAGATCATGGATCAATCCTTATTCTTGAAGCAGCAGCAGAGCGAAGTTGCGGCAGAAAGAAGAAAAATGCCAATACATATTTCAAGAAACATACTCATTCCCCCACAAGTATATATTTGTCCCTATACTATTCTTTCTGATATGATCACACAAACAAAAACGGGACACATCATGTCCCGTTTTATGCTTTTCTTGTATATTGTTTCCGGCCGCTTCTATCGGCAAATTCCGGAAGATATGCTTCTTCAGCCTCTTCTCTATCTTCGCCGATCTCATCCCACCTGTGTCTCGGGGAACTTCACATCGCTGCCGCTGTACTTTATGGCATCCACGTTCTTAAGTGTGCCGGATATGGTGGTAATGCTCGTTACCGCCCAATCATCGATCCGGACTTCGGCAGTACCCAAACTCTGTGGCGCGATGTCATCACTCATAAGCACACTGCCACTATCATAAGTCGTGCCGTCGATGGTGAGTTCTCTGGCCTGGATCATCACGGTCTTATCCGTCAGGTTTTCCACTTCAAATTCAATTCCTTTTTCCGTGACCCCTTTATAGTAGAGCCGGATCTCATCGTTTTCGAAAAGCAAAACTCCGGTGGGCTTAGGCGGCTCGAAGGTAACCGTATCATCGATCACAGTTGGCTTCAGAGAGAAATGCACCTGGTCCACATTGGTGGCCTCCTGAAGATGTCCCCGGAAAATACCGGAAATCGTTCCGACGGCTGAAGGGATATCTTCACCGGTATAAAGAAGTTCACCCAGGCTGTTGGGCGCGATCTTAGACATGCAGAAAGTCCGATTGAGACTCAGTCCGTTAACGGCAATGAGTTCCGGAGAAAAGTTCATCTGATAAGAAGTCAGATTTTCGACCTGGAAAAGGATCCCCTCCGCTGTGGTTCCCTTGTAGTACAGCCGCACCTGATCCTCTTCGTAGATCATAGTTCCGTCCGGCACCACTTCCACAGGGATGCTACTGTCGACCACTACTGTATCAAATGTATGCTTCTCAGAAATAGTTTTTCCGGACTTTATATCCAGTTTTCCGAAATCCAGCATCGCCGAAACCGTGCCAACAGAAATGGAAGGATCCACCTCCGCTTGAATCAGCACCTCACCGACGCTCAATGCAGCAATCGTCCCTTGTGATCCGTACGTAACGTCTTTGAGGTTCACGCCGTTGATCGAAATGGACTCGCCGTTGATCTGTACAAAATCTCCTTCCAGATTTTCCACATTTAAAACAACGCCTTCGGAATCCAGACGGGAAAAGGCAATGCGCACCGTCGGATCTTCATACAGGACGACTCCATCCAGAGTCGGTTTGGACACGGTAATGCTGGTATCAACAAATACATCCACAAATTCGATCGTATAACTGTCAAAGTTATAGTTCTGATGGGCACGTACCATAAACACCCCGGAAATACATCCTACAGCTGTTGATGGATCAAAGCCGCCTTTCACCAGGATCTCGCCGGTGCTGTGGGGATCGATCTTTTCATCGACCTTCAGCTGGTTGTAGTTCATTCCATTTAACGATAGACAATACGGATCAAGGATCAAGGTCAGCGCCGTATCATTCTGCACCTCAAAGCGCACGCCTTCTGTTTCCAGCCCGATATAACGGAGAACGAAAAGATTGTCTGAATAGATCTCCTGATAGGGGCTGTTACTGGGAGCACGGGACGGCGATGTCGTAGAGGTAGGATCCGAATCATCCGTCGGCAGGGATACATTCTCTCCGGTAAAGAATGCATAAAGGATCTGCATATCTTCGTCCGGGAAGACTTTCTCCACCACGTCATCTCCGTTGGTTAAGAAATACTCCCCGTCTTCCTCACTGAACTTCAGTGTGACACTGATCTTTTTATAGGACTTTTCTTTCTGCTTTTTCACTTCCGTGATGAAAGCTTCTTCATCTTCCGGCCCGTCTTTTAAGACCGCTTCATAGTCCGGAAGCGAAACCGTCACCTTTATGGAAACAGATTTTTTTGACTCCTTCATGCTGTCGGCATCCACTTCCACAAAAGCTTTTCCGGCCAGCACTTTCATGCCCTCGATCTGATCAAATCCCGTAATGCGGGTAATGGTTTCTTCGGAAAAATCACCATTCTTTTGCATGTCCTTCGTGTCGAATGAAAGGATCGCTTTGGTGACGTTCTGCGCCGCCTCTTCCAGCTCCGAATTCCCTTTCTTTTTCTTCCCGCAGGAACATGCCCCCATGACCATAATCAGCGCCAAAAGAAGACTGATATATTTTTCTATAGGAAATGCACTTTTCCTTTCTCTTTTCGCTGGTCCTTTACTTACCATCTTCTTTTCCCATTTCTCCTTCTCCCTTTTTCTTCTCCCTCAATATATGACGTTTCATGGAAGCATTTTGTTTCATCATTCTCGCGTCTTCTCGAGTCCGCTTGCGTCTTCCCGCGTTTCTTATTCTTCATCAAAAAGCACCGGCACGTAGCTTTGGGTACTTACATCTACCAGACCCCGGGTCAGGATTCGAAGCTGGGGGATGACCGGGAGCGCCGTAAATGCCAGCGTCATAAACGGATCGATGCCTTCTTCCACGCCCATTTCTTTTGCAAGTTCTTTCATCTTCTGAAGCTTTTCTTCCACCTTCTGTGCCGACATTTCACACATGAGGCCGGCGATGGGAAGCGGAAGATCTGCCACCACTTTTCCGTCGATGGCAATGGCCAGTCCGCCCTCATTCTTTCTGACTGCATTGGCGGCCAGCGCCATGTCTGTATCGTTGGTACCGGCCACGATCAGGTTATGGGAATCGTGGGCCACACTGGATGCGATGGCGCCATAGCGGATACCATATCCGGTGGTAAATCCGACACCGATATGGCCGGTATCGTGATGCCGTTCCACAACAGCGATCTTAATGATGTCCTTTTCAAGCTCCACACCCGGCGCCGGAGTCAGATGGTCGGAAGATGCATTTTCCGTAGCCGCATCCATATTCGCCGGCACGATTCTTTCAAACGTCAATATCTCACCCGGCACCATTTCGATAACACGCTTTTTGCTGCCGGTTCCCTTGATGGCGAAATCCTCCGGACGGACTTCCTTAAGGTGAAAGCTTTGGAATACTTTCGGATATTGGTCTTCTTCTTTTTCCTTCGACTTAAGAGATGCAAATACTGCTTCCGTTTCGGATGTGAGTTTTCCGTTTTCCGCCACCAGTTTTCCGGCCTTATAGACCTGATCGATGGTCACTTCTTTGACATTGGAAAGCACCAGAAGGTCCGCGCGGAATCCCGGCGCAATGGCGCCTCTGTCCTTTAAGCCGAAATAGCGGGCGGCATTATAGCTTGCCACTTTATATACGATCTCCGGAGTTTTTCCTCGCTTGATGGCATAGCGGATCGAGGAATTCAGATGGCCATTTTCCAAAATATCTCCCGGATGCTTGTCGTCCGATACCAGCATGCAGCGCTCACAATAAGGCGGATCCAGAAGCGGGAGCAAAGCCTTTAAGTTCTGGGCTGCGGTTCCCTGCCGGATCATGATGAACTGGCCGCGTTTTAATTTCTCGATAGCTTCTTCCGCCACGGAGCATTCGTGATCGGAATTCACACCGGCGGCAATATAGGCATTCAGTTCTTTTCCCAGAAGACCCGGCGCATGGCCGTCGATGCATTTGCCGAAAGACTTGGCACCGGAGATCTTCTTTAAGATCTCTTCGTCATTTCTTACTGTGCCGAAAGCATTCATGAGTTCCGCCAGACCCAGGACCCGTTCTTCTTTATAAAACTCTTCCAGGTCTTCCGCCTGAAGAACGGCGCCGGCTTCATCTAAAGGAGTAGCCGGCACGCAGGACGGCAGCATATAAAATACATCCAGCGGTAAGCCTTCGCTTCTTTCCAGCATAAAGCGGATGCCTTCTTTTCCCGCCACATTGGCGATCTCATGAGGGTCCGCGATGACGGCAGTGGTGCCGCAGGGAATGACGGCTTTACTGAACTCGGAAGGCGCCAGCATGGAGCTTTCGATATGGATATGTCCGTCAATAAATCCCGGGCACAAAATCTTTCCGGAAACGTCGATCTCCTGATCTCCTTCGTAGTCATCCACGCCTACGATGTAGCCGTCTTTAATGGCCACATCGCCTTTTTCAAAGCGGTTCGTGAACACATTTAAGTACCAGCCGTTACGAAAGACCACATCGGCTTTGAGTACTCCTCTTGCCGCAGAAATGATATTTTTTCGTTGCTGTGTGGTGATTTCCATATCCGCTTTGCCTCCAATCACTTCTTGTTTCTCCGCCCGTTTCTTCGGACCTTTTTGAACTATGTTTCTATTATATCTTTTTCGCTTCCTGCTTTGCGTCTTATTTCAGAAGCAATACCATCCGGTTTTTCAGTTTTTCATCCGGTTCGATGGGACTTATTTCCGAAAGGACCGAATAGAGTTTCGGCGAGATTTCCGAGATAGGCTTTTGAAGCTTTTCCACCCATTTTTCGATGGTCATCAGCGAAAGATGCCGGGTGCGGATGGGGCTAGAGCAAAGGCCGGTCTCGATAAATTCTTCTCCTTCACATGGATAGTCCCGTAAAGCCTGCACCAGAAATTCCAGTTTCCGCTGATCGGCAAAGTCGGCGCCGATACCGGCAGTTAATGTGGGATGAGTTTTCATGGCATCAAGAGGAAGATTTTCCGAAAAGAGTTTCAGCGTTTCTTTTCTGCAGGAATCGTCTTCCACCACCGCAAAGACCAGTCCCACATGTTTGGAAAAATCTTCTTTCATCAGGTGCAATATGTCTTTGGGGTCCAGAACAGAAAGCTCTCTTGCCAGGTCAATGCCGATTCCTTCTTTCGTCGCCGCCTTTACGGCGTCTCTGCATTTATCTGTATCCAGGATCTTTTTACAGATATCGACGATGGCGTCTGCTTTTTCTGCCAGATCTTTATTTTTCCGGTCCACATTTTCGAAATGGATCCGGATCCCCCGTACTGCCTGGTAATCCGGATAGTCCGTCGCATAGCGTTCTGCAAAGGAAAGGAAACGAAGGACCACATCTTCTCCTCTTTCCACTGCCGAGATCCCCTGTACCGGTCCTTCGTCCATAAGTCCATACATAATGTCTCTTACACTCGGGTAGTCTTCTTCAGAAAGATCTCTGAAAAGGAGTTCTTCCACCCCGGCTTTCTCATAGCAGGTCAGAGCCGAATACGCCGGCATGATATTGTTATTTACGCCCTCTTTCAGGAGCCACGTCCGGATCTTCTCATTTACCGGATCCAGTCTTTCGATGGCATGGATCCTTCCCCATCCGAAAACATGCTGCGCCAGATCGAAGATCTCCTGATCCTTATCCGTCCAGCGCATCATGACATAAAGGGCAAAGAGGGTAAATTCATCACTTAAGCCGATGGTCCGCACCGCATATTTCAGATCCTCATCTTTATCGGTACTGAGAAGTTCCAGCATGGAAAGGCCGAACTTGACACATTCTCTATCTGTGCTGTTGTAGAGCATATGGGTCGCCACAGAAAAGAGTTTTTCCGGATCGATTCTATCTGTATTGTCCATGATGAATTCCTGCAGAGGATCGATCACATACAGTGCCTGGCTCTTTTTTCCCAGGTCGGAAAAAGCCGCCTCGGCTTCTTCTTTTCTTCCCTCTCCCGACGCCATGACCGCCTGGATCATGAGATCTCTGTCTTCGTCCTTCATGGTAGGGATCCCGAAATGATACATGCCGACACCGTCTTTGGCGCCATCGGCCCAGGAGATCTTATTTTTGTCGTCCGCTTCTTTCGGAAGCGAAAAACCCTGTGGAAGACGTCCGTCTATGACGGCTTCGGAAATGCACCGGTATAGAGATCGTTTCGTTTCTTCTGCCATTTTGCGCCTCCTTCACACTTTGAAGAGGACCACTTTTTGAAGTCCTTTTTCCGAAGCAGAACGAAAACCGTCCAAATGGCTTCGAAATTTATTTATTCATCGCAAGTCTCTTAATATGTTCGAATACCAGTATCAAGCCCTTAATGATCACCACTTCCATGATGCAGAACATCACGCAGACCTTGATCTCGGCGCTGCCGATGGAGCTGACCATGTAAAAGTCACGGGTCCACGGGATCGTTCTAAAGAGAATGAATCCCACAAAGGAAATGGCCACAACGGCGGAACGGTACTTATTGAACGGACGGGCGATATGCACCAGCAGAAGGAAGGCCGCGACCTCCAGCATATAGGTGGCAATGACGCCGATGCTCTTACTGGGGATATTGTAGTTATCGCACACAAGAACCATGCCGGCAATGGACACGAAGGCCGTCAGGGCCGCAGGTCCCGCATTCAGTAATATCTTTCGGAAGAAGCTCTGCTTCTGCTTCTTCGTATTCGGTTCCAGAGACATCAGGAACGCCGGCATACCGGTATTAAAGAGGGTAACCAGCGCGATCTGGGCCGGAACCAGAGGATAGGTAAACATAGCAATGATCGCGAACATAGCAAGGAATGCCGAGAACAGGTTCTTAAAGAGGAACAGCGTCGCCGATCTGGTGATGTTGTTGATGATCTGACGGCCCTGGGACACGATATTTTCCATGCGGGAAAAGTCCGAATCCAGAAGTACCACCTGGGCTGCCTGACGGGCCGCATCGGAACCGTTGCCCATGGCGATGGAGCAGTCCGCTTCCTTCATGGCCAGAATATCGTTGACACCGTCACCGGTCATGGCCACCTTCAGCTTATTCTTCTTTAATGCCAGTACGATACTCTTCTTCTGCTCCGGCTTTACACGGCCGAATACAGTGTATTTCATGACGGCATTTTCGATTGCCTCGTCATCGGTCAGTGTGGTGGCATCCACAAACTTATCGGAGTTGGGGATCCCGACCTGGTTTGCGATCTTCGATACGGTCAGAGGGTTATCACCGGAGATGACCTTGACCTGCACGCCCTGCTCCTTAAAGTATTTGAAAGTCTCTTCGGCATTCTTTCGGATACCGTTTTTCAGTACGATAAAAAGTTTCGGTGCATTTTCACCGGATTCATCGGCCTCTACAAAAGACAGCACACGAAGGCCCTTTTCTGCCCGGTCCTCGATCTCTTCCCTGGATTCATCAAAGACCTTGTCGGAAAGAAGGATATCCGGAGCGCCCAGGCGATAGGTCTTTCCGTCCACTTTCACTTCGGAATACTTCAGTTTCGAAGTAAAAGGCGTGATCTCGGCTCCGGTAAATGCCTCTGTCTTTCCGAAATAATCGGTCATGGCGATACTGGTGATATTTCCGTCATCGACGGTGGTGATATAGCGTGTCAAAAGAAGGCGGATCTGCTTCTGCTCTTCCTCGTCGGTGATCTCTTTCGGACAGAAAGCCTCCACCACGCTCATTTCATTGGAGGTGATGGTACCGGTCTTATCGACGCACAGCACATCGACACGGGCCAGTGTCTCGATACTTCTCATGTCGTGGAGAAGGACCTTTTTCGTGGCCAGGTTCATGGCACCGATCGCCAGGGCGACAGTAAGAAGGAGATAAAGTCCTTCCGGGATCAGGCCGATGGTGGCGCCGACCATGGATACGATGGCGGTACTGTAGGATTTGCCGTTGATAAAATAGGCTTCGGCGAAAAGCGCGATTCCTAAGGGGATAATGGCGATACCGGCGGTACGGATAATGAGCTCGATATTTTTGACCATCTCGGATTTCTTCTCTTTGATCTCACGGGCTTTGGTGGTAAGTCTGGCCGCATAGCAGTCATCGCCGACAGCCGTCAGTTTTGCCTGGCATTTGCCGTTTACGACGAAGCTTCCGGACATCAGTCCGCTTCCTTCCACTTTTTCGATCTCATCGGCTTCACCTGTAAGAAGGGATTCATTTACATTGACGGTGCCGCTTACAAGGACGCCGTCTGCCGGGATCTGCTGGCCGCCGGCAAGATAGAGGATATCTTCCTCTTCCAGTTCATCCATGGGAACGGTCATGTGCTTTCCGTTTCTGTCCACCTCATACGAAGACATGGCCAAAACGTTCAGGTTATCCAGCACTTTTTTAGATCGCAGCTGCTGGAAGATACCGATGGCGATATTAAAGAAGATGATCGGCAGGAAAGATAAGCTTCGGTAGGATCTGGCGGTGATCAAAAGGATAGCGATGATCAGGAACACCAGGTTAAAGTAAGTAAATACATTTTTCCGGACAATGGACCAGGAAGTTTCTTCTCCCTTTTTCGCCTTCTTTTTCTTCTTCGGCGTAGGAGCAGAAGGAGTTTTCTCCTCAACTTTCTCCACTTCTGCCTTGACTTCTTCCGTCTCCGGCTTACTTTCTTCCGGTTCGGCCTTGCTCTCTTCCGGCTCCGTGGATACAGGTGTCTCTAAAGCTTCTTCTACTTCCGGGATATTCTCTTCAATGTCAGTTTTTCTCTCTTCTGGTTCCATTTGTCTTTGATGTGTCTTTCTTTTTGTGGTATCAAATAATTTTACCACATATAGAGAGAAAAACCAAAGGAGAAACGCTAGATCCGGGGCGGTTCTTTCGGAAGAAGGGCGCGGTTGATCTCAAGTCTTCCTTTTTCGCCGAAATCCGGTTCAGAAAGATTCAGGTTATACACCAGCGCCGACTCCACTCCGGGCTTTAATTCCATCAGGGTCCTGCCGGAACGGTCATAAAGGGCCGTGGGCGCCGTCTGATGCGGGAAAGTGGCATTACTGGTCAGCGTATAGGTCACATTTTCCACGGCGCGGGTACGGACATGGCCGCGGATCAGGTTATAGCGGTCCGGATCTTCTCTGTCGGACACGTCATAGAACAAAATCACGTTCAGGTCCGTCTTTTCGTGATACAGCTCTCTGAAATACTCCGGAAAACGCACTTCGAAGCAGATACGGATGCCGACACGGATCCCGTCTACGTTAAATACACCCGGCTCTTCTCCTGCGGAGAAATTTTCTTTGTCCCAGCCCCAGAGCGCTCTTTTACTATAGCGTTCCACCTGGCCGCCGGGAGTAAAGACCAGAGCGGTATTATAAAAGACTTCTTCGATTGCGGGGGCATCGCCAATAAGAGGCGCATCCCAAAGAGCGCACTCTTCTTTTACGATGGTTCCCACAAGCACATAAATATCGTGGCACCAGGCCGCTTCCGCGATCTGGGAATGGGCTTTTTCCACGGCTTCATAATCGATGGCACGGGACGAATCCACATCTCTCGGGGGATAACCGGTGACAGCGCATTCCGGGCAGACTAAAAGACGTACGCCGCCCTTAGCTGCGCGGTCAATGGCGCGCAGGATATGGGCACAGTTCTTATTCACATCTCCGCTGACCGGAAACTGATAGGACGCGATCTTCATCTTCTTTCCTTTACTCCTCGATTCTACTTAAGCCACTTGACGCCCCGGTACACATGCTGACAAAGCCCGCCGGCCGTAAGCGCAAACTTTAAAGACTCCCGGATGTTATAGTCGGTCTCACGGGCCAGGTTGTTATAAAAAGCTCCCATGACCAGTGATCTCGTAAATTCTTCCCAGGAAGAAAACAGTCTTCTGCATTCATCGACGGCGAAAAGATAAGTCTGGGCAAGTTCTTCTTTCGTCAGAAGATCCGCCGCGTACATAAGTCTGGAAAGCCCGATGATATCGTTATAGTCCCAGGCAGAAAGGCCGGATGCCGGGATAAATCCACCCATATCTTTCAGGTACTGTTCTGTCACTTCCCAGCGGGTCCTTTGACGGACATCCAACCGGTCCACCGGGAATTCTTTTTTCCCGGAAACGTGATCCTGCACAGCGACGATCAGCGGCGCCAGACGGTGCTCGCCGAAATAGGTCTGAAGTGTGGGAAGATCTGTAATGTTCGATCTGTCCTTCAGAAGCTTTCTGATGGCCTCTTTCTTATCCGGGGCACAGGTACTGTAGATCTCTCCGAGATTGAGCTTAATTCCAAACCAGGAAGACATAAAAGACGAACCCACAACGCCCAGATAGGTCGGTACCTCAAGTTCAGAGATCTCCTGTTCCTCCGGGGTTTCCGAAAATGTTTTTTTCAGATCCGAAAAGAAATCCGAAAGTGCCTTTGCCGAAGCCTGCATATCTTTTCTTGCATACTCGATGCTCTCTTCGATCAGGGCGGTAGTTCCTTCTTTTTCCGGATCCAGCTGGTAGCTCATGCGGTAGCATTCCACCGCTCTATATTCGCAGTTGGTCTGATCATAAATATACCCCAGCATGTAAAAGAGTTTTCCCAGATCTTTGCCGTCATAAAGGCGTGGCGAAAGAAACTGGATCTCCTTTCTCGCCTCGGCATAACGGGAAAGATTATTCAGTGCACTGATCTTTCGGAAATACACTTCATTACTTCTTTTTTCTTCCGGGATCTCCTCGATTTTACGAAGGATCTTCTCGTATTCATCTTTTTCATGCCATTCATCCAGAAGCGCGAAAACCGGATCATCATCGCGGATCCATTTTTCCGGGCTCGGGGTAGAAGGATTTTCCATATCGCTTCCCTCCAAAACAGAAAACCTCATGAAATCATGATACCACGAAGAAGAAGGCGCGTCTATTTCGCTATACTACCAGTATTTTTTCGTTCTGATTTCATATAAAATAACTGCATAGTCAAAAAAATAAAGGATCCTTCTTTACCGGGGAATAAGAAGGATCCGAAATAAGTACGCAATGGAGGGTAAAAAAAGAAAATGAATCCAACTACAAGCCGGCGTTTAGCGGTTATGTTTATCGGCACCTTGCTCATCATCGCACTCACATTCGGTTCAGCATTTATCATGAATAAACTGGTCCGGGAAGATCGGAAAAATACACCGGAGCAGGAAGAAGCCGCGCAGACGGCCATTGAAAATGCAAAGAAGCTGGACCCGAACGGTGAAAAGATCGTCCTTTCCGAAGAACTTCTTTCCACCGATTATAAGATCCACTATGAACACCGCCAGAGCACGGCTTCACTTGTCAGTAAGCTCCCTCTGATCATGATCGGAATCGGCATTCTGCTCGGCGGTCTTTCCACAGTATTTGCGGTTTTCAGAAAAAGATCCAGAGGTCAGAGTGTTACCCCCTTCGTCTTTGCGCCTCTGATCATGATCCTCGTTTTTTGTGTCGGTACCGGCATTATGATTTCCTTTGCCACAAAAAAAGCGGCAGAAAAGCTTCCGAAGCCGGAAAATGCCACTTATCATGTCTACTCGATGAACGTCCTGGGAAAAGAAGCCAAGACCACCACTAAGAGAACCGGAAGGAAAAAAAGTAGAACAAAAACCACCACCACGTATTATATTTACTACGAAGGAGAGAACGGAGAAAGCAGATCTCTTGCGGTCAACAAAACCATGTATGATCAGGTCGGAGAAAACGGTCTCTACTTCATGGCCGGTGCGGAAGAAAACGGAAATGAAGAATATTTCAAGATCTATGATCCGGACCTCTATATGCGTCCTGTATCCTGATATCATAGAAAAACAGATCCTTCTGGAATCAACAAAGTGAGGCAATAAAATGAGTTCTTCTTCAAACAGCAGTTTACTTATTAAGATGATCGGCGTCTTTCTCATCATCCTGATCACATTCGGTTCAATATTTATCATAAGTAAGCAGTCCGACGAGAATAGCAAAAACACACCGGAGCAGGAAGCCGCCAGACAGACAGCCGTGGAAAATGCGAAAAAGCTGGATCCGAACGGGGAAAAGATCGTCTTAACCGAGGAACTTCTTTTTACAGATTATACGGACTACTATGATCGCATTCAGAACTCAGCTTCCGTTGCCTCCCGCTATATCCCTTATATCGCGCTCGGAGTGGGTGTCGTGATCGGAGTCCTTTCCACACTGGGCTCGATCACGAAAAGAAAAAAACGGGGAAAGAACGTGAACATATTCGTCTTTGTTCCTGCGATCCTGGCCATCGTCATTTTTGCCGGCTTCGGCCTGTTTATTTCGCATGCCGTAAAAACTGCGGCAGATTCATATCCGAATCCGGAAAATGCCACCTATAGCATCACCACGATGAACATCGTCGGAAAAGAAACCAAGGTGACAACGGACAAGACGAACCGCAAAAAGCACAGAAACCGAACCATCACCACTTACTATATCTACTACGATAATGAGAACGGACTGAGACAGTCCCGTGAAGTCACCAAGTCCACGTATGAAAAGGTCGAAAAGAACGGCATCTACTTCATGGCCTACGCAGAAGAAGGCAGACTGGAAAAAGAATTCCAGCTTTATGATTCGGACCACTACATGCTTCCAGTAGATAATTAAAGTTTGCATCTGAAAGCGTAAAGAGTAAAATAGGGAAAAAACTGAAAGGATCTTCCTCATGAAACCTGTCCGTCATTTTCTAACTTTGCTTCTTTGCGCTTCTTTACTTCTTTCTGCCTGCAGCAAAAAGGAAACGGAAGAAACGCGAAAGCGGAAAAAGTCCACGAAAAAAGAAACCACGGAAACGACCCTCCTCCCTTCGGACGACAGTGCATTTAACGTAGATACAGAGGAACCGGACCCTTCAGATACCGGTTCGGATCCGGCTGATGATACTACCCGTGATCCTAAGAGACCGAGAAAAACCACTTCTCCTTCTGTCACCACCAATGCCTCCGGACGGATCGCCATGAGCGATATTGCCGATCTGGACTGGGCAGGTTCCGTATTTCCTGTTTTCGAATGCGGCACTCCGGAACAGCTGGCGGGCGCGGTAATGTATATCAACGAACACGGCTGTGATGAATACGGCATGACCACGATTACTCTTTTACGGGATATCGATCTGGATGACTATGAATGGGAACCCATCGATGATTTCAGCGGCAATATCGACGGGCAGGGGCATGCGATCCAAAATATCCACCTGAATACACCCCACTACGGCCATAACGGACTCATCGGAGTCAATGGCGGCG
Source organism: Oscillospiraceae bacterium (assembly GCA_902802325.1). Classification (GTDB taxonomy): domain Bacteria; phylum Bacillota; class Clostridia; order Saccharofermentanales; family Saccharofermentanaceae; genus Scatonaster. Next base: position 16,595 of record CADCLV010000004.1, read on the forward strand.
CCATCGGAATCTGGTCCCTTCGTATCGAAAACGCCGAGGTCACCGGTGGAGATTATGTAGGGATCTTTATCGGCGAAGGATATATGCTGAACTGTGTCGGCATCTACGGAAGCGGCACCATCACTTCGGACGGTTCCTGTGTGGGCGCTCTCATTGGGCGGACCAGTCCCTCGACCACCTACGACAGCTGCAGTATGGATGTCACCATAAACGGAGAGCCTGCTGAATTCTTCTCCTTTACCGAAGAAAATGAATCGCATTCCGATGAATACGCACAAGAATTGTTTACCTTAACCATCGACGATACCTATACCGTGACTCGTGATGACATACCCGATTTTCAATATCAGCTCGGTCCGGATTACGGAAATCAGCTTACCTGGCGCGTGATCTATAACGGGACCATCGTACTGGAAAGAAATGCCGAAGATGAATTCTCGTATCAATATTTCATTCAAGACCCGGGAAAGTACCAGATCTACTTAACCACCTACAACCGTGAATTCAGTGGATATGTGCGGATCAGTAATATCGTGGAATATGAAATAACGTGAAGACCTTTTGATCCTCACGTTATCTTTTCGCATTCCTATTCGAAACTGTTTTCTGCTTCACGCTTTTTCAAAATAATACGCGTGCCAGTCCCCTTTCTGCTTTTCTTCGACAAGCTTTAAGCCGGCTTCTTTACAGGCAGAAAGAGCGATCTCTTTTTTATGGTCGATAATACCGCTGCAGATAAAGCGTCCGCCGGGAAGAAGTTTTCCCGGAACCAGAGGTGCGATAGAAGCAATGATCTCCGCCACGATGTTGGCAATAATGAGACTATAGCCTTCTTTCTTCGCGTCCTTTAATTCACCGGTATAGCAGTCGACTGTCACGTCATTTTCTTTACAGTTTTCGATGGCCACATCTACTGCCATACGGTCGATATCGCAGGCTTCCACATCGGTAGCGCCAAGCTTTGCGCAGATGATGGAAAGGATACCGGATCCGCATCCTACATCCAGTACCGAATCGTCCGTTTTCATATGCTCATCGATAAATTCCGCGCACATGGAAGTGGTCTCATGGGTACCGGTACCAAAAGCGGAACCCGGATCCAGATAGACGATCTTTTTGCCGTCTTCCTTTTTCGCTTCCACTTCTTCTCTTTCCCATGTAGGGGCGATGATCACGCGGTCGGAAACGGGGAAGGCGTGGTAATCTTTCTTCCACTCGTTTTCCCAGTCTTCATCTTTGACATACTTATAGCCCACTTTTCCGTTTCCCACAGGCAGGAATTCAGAGATCGCGGAAAGGCGCTCTTCCAGAAGCTTGATGGTATCGGGAAGACTTTTACTTCCGGTAGCGATGTTTCCATAGATGGTACCGACGCCCTCCGGATTACTGTACTCTTCTTCTTTGGCGCCCAGACGGATGCCGTCGTCGAATTCCGCGAAATAGGCATGGATCGTAACATCTGATCCCAGTGAATCCACAAAGCCATCGTCCGCATAGGCAAGCGAATCCGGATCGTCGATGATCCGCTTGATCTCAAGAGGATCACATACGGCAATGCCGTCTGCGCCCAGCTGGGACAGCATCTCGCAGATAGCGTCCGAAGCCTCTTCTGTGGTGACGATTTCAATTTCTACCCATTTCATATCGTGTATCCTTCCCTGATCCGAAGTGATTACCTTCCGAACATGCTCTTCATGCGTTCAAAGAAACTTCCGCGTTTCTGGTAGTTTCTCTCCGTAAGTGATGCATCAAAGGCACGGATCTTGGCCTTCTGGTCTTCGTTAAGTTTCACCGGTACTTCAATGGAGAAGCGTACGGTATGGTCGCCTCGAACTCCGGCTCTGTTTTTAAAGGGAATGCCCTTTCCGCGAAGTGTAAGTGTATCTCCGGGCTGGGTGCCTTCTTTTACGTGTACGCTCTGCTCGCCGTCGATGGTCACTACGTTCACGTCTGCGCCCAGTGCTGCCTGGGAGAATGTGATCGGCACATCGCAGTAGGTGTTGTTGCCCTGACGCTGCAGGATCGGATGGGACTTGACTCTAAACTGGATATAGAGAGTTCCGTTCGGTCCTCCTCGATAGCCCGGCTCACCTTCATTTGCGATCGGGAGCATATCCCCTGTATCCACACCTGCCGGAATATGAACTTTCAGTTCCTTACGGATCACTGCACGGCCACGTCCGTTACAGTGGGGGCACGGGTTCTTAATGACGGTACCGCGGCCGTTACAAGCCGGACAGTCACGGGTCATCATGGTCATACCAAAGAGGGTCTGGGTCTGCTGCTGGATCCGTCCGGAACCTTTACAGGTCGGACAGGTCTCAGGACTAGATCCCGCCGCGGCGCCAGTGCCTTTACATACGGAACAGATGTCTTCCTTATTGATGGTGATGGTCTTATCCACACCAAAGGCCGCCTCCATAAATTCCAGCGTCATGTTGTACTTTAAGTCGGCGCCTCTTGCCGGACCGTTTCTTCTTCTTCCGCCGCCGCCAAAAGCACCGCCGAAGAAAGATCCGAAGATGTCGCCTAAGTCGACGGCACCGCCGGAGAATCCGGAGAAGCCCTGGCCGTCTACGCCGGCATGACCGAACTGATCGTAGGCTCTTCTCTTATCCGCATCCGAAAGGACCGCATAGGCTTCGTTACATTCCTTGAACTTCGCCTCTGCTTCCTTATCTCCCGGGTGCAGGTCCGGATGGTATTGTTTGGCCATCTTACGATAGGCCTTTTTGAGCTCCTCATCGGAAACTCCCTTGTTTACGCCAAGGATCTCATAATAATCGCGCTTCTGCTCAGCCAAAGCTTCGTTCCTCCTTTATCGGCTAAAGGCTGTCCACGAAATCCGTGTACAGCCTTGCCGTTTCCGTTCAATGATTTATGTCGATCAGAAATCTCCGCCGGCGCTCTTGAAGCCGTCAGATCCTTCAGATCCCTGATCCGGAGCAGCTCCTGCACCTGGGTTAAAACCTGTGAAATCCTGCGGATTCGGCTGGCCTTGTGCACCTTCCGGCTGAACCTGAGAGTAGATCTTCTCAGCAACCTTAGAGAATGCATTGGTTACATTATCTGTCTCGGTCTTCATGTCCGAAGTGTTGTTTGCTTCGATAGCCTTCTTCAGACGGTCGAGAGGCTCCTGGATGGAAGACTTGTCTGCCGGATCCATCTTATCTTCGAGATCCTTCATGGTCTTCTCTGTCTGGTAAACACAGGACTCTGCCTTGTTCTTTACTTCGACTTCTTCCTTACGTGCCTTATCTTCTGCAGCGTGGAGCTCCGCTTCCTTGATCGCCTTATTGATATCTTCCTCGCTCATGTTGGAAGAAGCGGTGATAGTGATGTGCTGCTCACGGTTGGTGCCCAGATCCTTCGCGCTTACGTTAACGATACCGTTGGCATCGATATCGAATGTAACTTCGATCTTCGGTACACCACGCGGTGCCGGTGCGATACCATCGAGAATGAAGTTACCCAGCTCCTTATTGTAAGCGGCGATCTCACGCTCGCCCTGGAATACGTGTACGTCTACCTGAGACTGGTTATCTGCAGCTGTGGAGTAAACCTGGCTCTTCTTTGTCGGGATTGTGGTATTTCTCTCGATCATCTTGGTGAATACGCCGCCTTCTGTCTCGATACCGAGAGAAAGAGGAGTAACGTCGAGAAGGAGAAGACCCTTGACATCACCGGTCAGAACGGCTGCCTGAATGGCGGCACCGATTGCTACGCACTCATCCGGGTTAATGCCCTTGAAAGGCTCTTTACCGAAGTGATTCTTAACGGCATCCTGTACAGCCGGGATACGTGTAGAACCACCAACCAGAAGGATCTTCTGGATATCGTTCGGTGTCATGTTGGCGTCGCTCATAGCACGACGTACCGGCTCCATGGTAGCCTCTACCAGATCACGTGTCAGTTCATCGAACTTTGCACGGGTCAGAGTAATATCCATGTGCTTCGGGCCTGTAGCATCAGCGGTGATATAAGGCAGGTTGATGTTGGAAGTGGTTACACCGGAAAGCTCGATCTTGGCCTTCTCTGCTGCTTCCTTCAGTCTCTGCATCGCCATCTTATCGTTTGTCAGATCGACGCCCTGTTCTTTCTTAAATGTATCTACGAGGTAATCTACGATCTTCTTATCGAAGTCATCACCACCGAGACGGTTGTTACCGGCAGTTGCCAGTACTTCAAATACACCGTCGCCGATCTCGAGGATGGATACATCGAATGTACCACCGCCAAGGTCGAATACCAGGATCTTCTGATCGGATTCCTTATCAAGGCCGTAAGCCAGAGAAGCGGCTGTCGGCTCGTTGATGATACGCAGAACTTCAAGACCTGCGATCTTACCTGCATCCTTTGTTGCCTGACGCTGAGCATCGGAGAAGTAAGCCGGAACAGTGATAACCGCCTGGGTTACCGGCTGGCCGAGGTAAGCTTCTGCATCGCTCTTAAGCTTACTTAAGATCATGGCAGAAACCTCTTGCGGGGTATACTGCTTGTCATCGATTGCTACCTTGTAGCTGGAACCCATTTCACGCTTAATGGACATAACGGTTCTTTCCGGATTGGTAACTGCCTGACGCTTTGCTACCTGACCGATCAGACGCTCGCCGTTCTTAGAAAAAGCCACGACGGACGGAGTGGTTCTGTTTCCTTCCGGATTCGGGATAACGACCGGCTCGTTACCTTCCATAACCGCTACACATGAGTTTGTTGTACCTAAGTCAATACCAATTACTTTTGCCATATTCTTTTCCTCCTTTTACCGGGAAATGCACTTGATCTTTGCATTTTCCGAAGCCTTTCTTTTTTATGCTCTCTTGTCCATGATGTGGTCGACCAGACCATACTTGAGAGCTTCTTCTGCAGTCATCCAGTTATCACGCTCGACATCTTTTTCGATGGTCTCCAGAGATTGACCGGAAGCATCTGCCAGTATCTTGTTGAGTTTCTGCTTGGTTCTCTTAATGTGATCGGCTGCGATCAGGATATCGGTGGCCTGACCCTGTGCGCCGCCCAGAGGCTGGTGGATCATGACTTCCGCATTCGGCAGGATGAATCTCTTGCCCTTGGTTCCGGCAGTCAGAAGAACTGCACCCATGGAAGCTGCCATACCCATGCAGATGGTCTGCACGTCCGGCTTGATGTGCTGCATGGTATCGTAGATCATCATACCGTCAGTTACGGATCCTCCCGGGCTGTTGATATAGAACTGGATATCCTTATCCGGATCCTCCGCTTCCAGGAACAGAAGCTGGGCGGTGATCAGGCTGGCGGTAACGGAATTCACTTCCTCCGACAGGATAACGATTCTTTCCTTCAAAAGTCTCGAGAAGATATCATACGCACGTTCGCCGCGGTTTGTCGACTCGATAACGGTTGGGACCAGGCTCATTCTTTCAAAGTTTTCCATAATGTGCACTCCTTTATCAATGTATTCGTTGTGTTCTTGTTCTTTTCTTAGTTGGCCACCTGAACAACGGAGTGACGGATCACTCTGCCCTTGCAGGAGTAGCCTTTCTGGAATACCTGCGCGATCTGCTGCTCGCCCAGGGAATCATCTTCGATATGCATCACGGCTTCGTGAAGGTTCGGATCAAATTCTGTACCTTGGGCGCTTTCGATCTCTTCCACACCCAGCTTTCCAAGAACATTTCCGACCTGCTTTCCGATGAGGCGGATGCCCTCTGCCACTTTCTCAACAGAATCCGCATCCATATTCTCGGAAGAAGCCACGGCTCTTTCAATATCATCTACCAGAGGCAGCCATTCTTTTACCACTTCTGCTACCGCATCGGAATAGATATTTTCCTTTTCCTTCTGGGTACGTTTTCTGAAGTTATCGTATTCGGCAAGAAGACGCATATAGCGGTCTTTCATTTCTGCCAGTTCCGAAGCGGCATCGTCGCCCTTATCTTCGTCCCCTTTCGAAGATCCATCTTCGGAATCTTTCCCGGACGCATCCGAAGCTTCCTCTTTCTCCTCGGAATCGTCCTCCGGTGCATTTTCCGTAGAAGTCTCTTCTACTTCGTCCTCCGGAAACTCCAGCACTTCCTGCTCGTCATTTTCATGTTTCTTCTTCATTTCCTAGCCTCTTTCTCTTTCTATTGATTCAGTTTCTCGTCGATCATCATGCGTACGAAATTGATCTGCGAGATGACTTTGCTGTATTCCATTCGTTTCGGTCCGATGACTCCGATATTGCCGGCCACCTTTCCGCCCACATTGTAGGTGGTGGTGATGAAGCTGCAACCCTCCAGGCCTTCCAGCGTGATCTCCTGGCCGATACGGATCATGTACTCTTTCTTCTCGTCTTCTTTCGTGACCTCATCCACATAGCCTGCCACCAGTCCGTCATGGGAAAGGGTATCGAAAAGCCCCTGCGCCCGCTTCGTATCCGAGAACTCCGGAAGGGAAAGCATTCTATGTTTTCCATCCATATACACATCCAGGTTATCGGCCTGCTTAATGGCGGTATAGGCTTCGTAAAGCACCTGATTCAGAAGCGGCTCCGGAAGCTCGACCTTCTGGTTATCCTTGGCGGCCGTTGCAACGGTGATCAGGGAGATATCCGAAAGCGGAAGTCCCGAAAGCCCCTGCTCCACAGCGTTACTGATCTGAAGGATCTGTTCCTGGGTCAGAAAATCCGGAATGCGGACCATGCGGTTCTTGACCACGCCTGCGGAAAGCACTACGACTACCAGAACCTTGCCCGGCTCGATCATCAGCATCTTCAGCTGGGTCAGATAACTGCTGGTAAGCTTCGGCGTCATGGCCAGGGAAATGTACCCGGTCTGATCCGCCAAGGTAGCCGAGGCAGCTTTCAGAAGACCCGCGATCTCGTCAAAACTCTGTCCCAGTTTTTCCTTGATCTCTCGTCCTTCCTCATCCGAAAGGTGATCCACCTTCATGAGAGAGTTGACATATTCACGGTAGCCCTTGTCCGACGGGATCCGTCCCGCGGAAGTATGGGGCTGCTCAAGATATCCCAGCCGCTCCAGTTCAGCCATATCGTTACGAAGGGTGGCGGAGCTGACCATGAAATCATGGCGGTCGATCAGGGCTTTCGAACCCACAGGCTCACAAGTGGCGACATAATCGTCCACGATTGCCTGAAGAACTTCTTTTTTCCGGTTATCCAAAGCCATGTCCGCGCCTCCTTCGCTTCGTGTCAAAGTACGGTTTAGCACTCAACCTCTCTGAGTGCTAAACCAACAATATCACTATAGTCAAAGAATGTCAAACATATTCTGTATAAAAGACAAATATCTCGTTTCAACATCAGCGAAATCACTGTCAAATATAGTCAGAAAATACCTGATTGGCGAGATCAAATCCTTTGTCCGTCAGGCGGTAGCTGCCGTCTATATGCTCGATGAGTCCGGCCTTCTGTTCTCTTCTTATTTCTTCGGCAAATTCACTTTCCATCTTTACGCCGAACCGTTTTTCGAAGTCCTGTTCTTTCACGCCGCTTCCTGTCCGGAAACCCAGCATCATGAATTCTTTTTTCTGGTCTTCTTCCGATATACGCTCTTCGACCTCATAGATATCTTCTTTTCGTATATCTTCTTTTCTCAGAGTGGCGATATATTCATCCACTGTCTCCGCCTTATGCGTTCCCCGCTCGCCCTGAAGATAATAGTGGGCGCCAAGTCCGAAAGCATAGTATTCTTCCGCCCGCCAGTACATCAGGTTATGACGGCTTTCGTACCCCGGAAGGGACATATTGCTGATCTCATAGTGGAAAAAGCCCTGTTCTTTTAATGTGTTCACCACTTCGTGATACATAGCCCGGTCCTGTTCCTGGGAAACGAACTTTTCTATGTCCCCCTGATAGGTTTCAAACATAGGCGTACCTTCTTCCAGGATCAGCGAATATAGAGACACGTGAGGCACTTTATTTTCCAGAAAAAACTGAAGCGTTGACCGGACATCTTCCATAGTCTGCCCCGGGATCCCCAGCATCATGTCGCAGGAAAGATTAGAAAAGCCTGCCGACTTAGAAGCCAGAATGGCTTTCTTTCCGGCTTCACTGTCATGGATCCGTCCCAGTGTTTTTAGAACCGGATCACAAAGGCTCTGAATCCCCAAAGACAGACGGTTCACTCCGGCATTTTTGAATGCACGTAGCTTTTCTTCATCGATGGTTCCGGGATTGGCTTCCAGCGTGATCTCGCAGGCATCAGAAATACCGAAAACATCACGAAGTTTTTCAAGTATCTTCTCCACCATTTCCGGCGAAAGAAGAGACGGCGTGCCGCCTCCGAAATAGATAGTAGAAAGAGCGGTATCAGATGTCTTTTCTGATGCAGGCACAACGTCTACCAAGTTCCCATTTCCAGGGAAAAAATTCTTCGACAATTGGATCTCTTCACAAAGCGCATCCACATATTCCCCTATCCTTCCCTCGCATCCGGGAAAAGACGTAAAGTCACAGTAGGCGCATTTTCTCACGCAAAAAGGAATATGGATATACACACTTTTGGAAAGAGTTTCTCCGGAAAAAGCACCGGCCGGTCTATTACAGTTTTCCATGGCTTGGGCCTACTCCCCCAAAGTCTGCTTCACGGCATTTTCCAGCGCCAGCTCATACTTTTTAAAGCTGGGAGACACATTATTTCCGGGAAGCATGTAAGGCGAGATCTTCTCTGCCCAGGTGGCTTTATACTGGCCGATAGCGGGATAGCCGATCCGCTTGATCCTCGCGGACTGCTCCCGAAAGACCACATCGCACAGAACTTCCCAGGTGCCGCAGATCGAGTCCTGCTCATATTCGGAAAGCCGTTCCATATCCGCTTCCGGATAGGCCAGCATAATGGCATTTTTGTCCGCCAGCATCCAGCTTTCCATCTCTTCCACGGAAATGGCGATGACCGTACGGATCCCCGGCCCGAACTGACGGCAGGTGGCTTTCAGGCGGTTAAATAATTCTACCGGGTCGTGATCGTCGGAATCGATGCAGACCACGAAGATGGTCGCAGTTCCCGCATAGACATGATCGTAGGCGCGAAGCTTCGCCGGCAGAAGTTCCAGAAGACCTGCCGCGAAAGGCTCCGGCTTATTTTCCGGATGATTCGGCCAGTAGCCGCAGCCCCGGTGAGGACGGAGATAGCACTGGAAATTCTTCGTAAATCCACGCAAAATGCACTCCGTCAGGCGCTTTAATACCACGCCGCCGGAGCGGTCTTCACTTAGGATCTCGATGCGAAGAGGTACCTGGTTGTCCGTTCTTTCTGTCATAGAAAATAAGTCCTTTAGTTCCCTTGATGTCAGTCGTCAAAATGACCGGCGTACCAGATGGCGCCCATGCCGACGCCCTGCTCGTAAAGTCCTTTTACGATGGGAGAAGAGCCGGCGCATTTGATTTCCACGGTGCCCTGGGGTTCTCTGCTGAATACCCAGATCTCATCCGGAGACAGATTCTCGATGATATACGGGCTATGGGTGGTAAAGATGATCTGGCAGTGGGGATGACGTACGGTAAAGTTTCTCATCTCGGATGCCAGCGCATCTACCATATCGTGGTAAAGTCCCTCGTCCGGTGCCTCGATAAGAAGGAGCGGCCGGGGATTCGGATCCGAAAGAAGCAGCAGGAACAAAGAAAGGATATCCGGCTTTTTAAAGAATTTCAGCACGTCCTCTTCTTCCTTATCCCGAAGGCCCGGAACCGTATCGATCATCTTGGAGATCAGTTCCTTATACATGCCCGGATGCTCTGCCTTAAGATACATCAGTACATTTCGGGCATTACTGCCTGTACTGTTCAGATGCTTATGTCCGCCCGGCGCCACATCTTCCGGCAGAAGCTTTGTCTGCTCTTTGGAAAAATGCACGAAGAACCAGGAAGAGATCTCCCGGTAGGTGGCATTTGTGAAATAGAACTGCTTTAAAGCGCCATAGGCATGAATGGCGGATGTCTGGGAATCGTTCATCTCCCCGTCCATCTGCTGTCCCTGGAAAAGCACAAAACCTTTTCCATTCTGGAAATTCAGGATCTCCTTGGGTTCTTCCATGCCCTCTCGCCAAAGCCGCAGAAGCTCCTTTTCGAAATGGGGCTTTCCGTGCTGGTTCGAAGCCAGTACCAGAGTATACTCGCAGTAGGTCTTCTCTTTCTTTTCTCTGTTGTAGAACGAGAAGCACAGCGTGGAAGTAATGGGCTGTTCCTTATCAAACTGCAGATTGGAAAAGCCGGCTCTTCCGTCAGCGGTAGATGCATAGGCAGGACCGGAGATCACGGTTTCCTGAATAAAGGAAAGGAAGGAAAAGAACATGGTCTTTCCTGTGTGGTTTCGTCCGATCAGGGCCTCCATGCCGTTAAGGGGATGGGATACTTCGATCCCTGCCTCTAAAGCCAAAGATGACTGGTCCGGGGCTTTCCGGATATCATCCAGTAGTGCACCGATGCAGTCATCTTCGAAAATACTGAAGTTTTGAATACGTGCGCCAAGTAACATAGGCGACCTCACTTATTTCAATTCTTTTTTGTCCTTCTGAATACGTACCAGAAGATCGGTCAGTTCGTTCTCCAGCTCTGTCAGTCTCTTTCTCGCATAGTCGATGGAACGGGCATAGATCTCTTCAGACTGCTGGTTGGCCTGGGCCAGGATCTGCTGGCTCTGCTCCTTGGCAAGAAGAGTGACCTGATGCTCATCTACCATAATGGCCTGACGCTGCTCGGATTCACGAAGGATACTTTCCGCCTTCTGTCTTGCGGAAGCCACCACCTGACGCTGCTGGTCCACGATCCACTTGGCCTGCTGTACTTCCGACGGGAAGCTGGCGCGGATCTGCTTGATCCAGTAAAGGGCATCGGCACGGTCTACCAGGCAGTTGTCCGAAAACGGCACACCCTTGGCCTGCTCGATGGTCGCCTGAAGCTGATCCAGAAGCTCATATAGATCCTTATCTGTTGTTCTTACATTCCCGTTTGTATCCGGCATTGGAAATCTCCTCCTTACGACTCTTGCGTCGCTTTATTCTTCAATTTATCTTGCACCATCTTCTCGATGGCCGGTACCACCATGCGGGAAATGTCGCCGCCATAGAAGGCCACTTCCTTTATGATCGTGGAGCTGGTAAAAGCCAGGTCTGCGCGGCAGGGAAGGAAGATCACCTGATACTTGGGAAGAAGCAGCATATTGGCCGCATTCATCTCCGCCTCATACCGGAAATCCGACTCGCTTCGAAGACCTCGAACCACTGCGGACGCATTTACTTCTTTATAAAGGTCCACCATCAAGGTCTCACGGGAGACCACTTCCACATTCGGAATATCCTGAAGGCAGATCTTCGCCATCTCCACCCGCTCTTCCACAGTAAACATGGACTTCTTGGCGCGGTTGATCATGACCGCAACGATCAGCTTATCGCAAAGCTGCGCGGCTCTTTTGGCAATATCCAGATGGCCCAGCGAGAAGGGATCAAAACTTCCCGGAAAAATAAATGTCTTCACAGAAATCTCCTATTGCGCACAGATTCTTATTCTAAGAAGAATGTTACCAAAGTTGAACCATACTTACAACTCTTTAAAAGTGTCATGTTGGTTACATTCTCGTCTATCAATGTTTTACTGTCGGACTCCACGATAAAAAGCCCTTCCTTTTTAAGAAGTCCGCCTTCCAAAATGAGCCTTGCGGCTTCTTTTGCGTACTTTTCCGCCATGGCATAAGGCGGGTCCATAAAGATAATGTCGAAGGTCTTCCCTTCTTTTCCCAGTTTCCGAAGCGCCTCGGTAAAATTCATCTTCAGGACCGTGGTCTCATCCGAAAGGCGGGTCTTTTCGATGTTTTTCCTTATCACGTCGATACTTGCCTTCGCCTGATCGATCAGAACAGCGGAAGTAGCGCCCCGGCTTAAGGCCTCGATGGCCATTTGCCCCGTTCCCGAAAAGATATCGAGAAAATCACTATCCGGCACTTTCATCTGGATACTGGAAAACAGCGCCTCCTTCACCTTATCGGTCGTGGGGCGTGTCGCCTCTCCTTTCGGGGCATCAAGGATCGTTCCCCTTCTATTTCCGGATACAACTCTGGGCATGTTTTCCTTCTTCTCTCTTTCTTATGTAAATGCACTTTAGAGGCTGGGCTTGGTCCAGGATTCTCCAAAATGCTCCCGGAACGCTTCCACCATCTTTTTTGAAGATGTGGAAGTAAGATCCGGATCCTCCGAAAAAAGCCTCTTTAGCGCCTCTTCGATCACCGGCAGGCACTGGGCATCCCGGTAAAGATTGGCTACTTTCAGCTGCGGAAGTCCGTGCTGCTTGGTACCGAAGAAATCACCGGTACCTCTAAGGAGCATATCTTTTTCCGCCAGCTGGAAACCGTCTGTGGTCTCGCACATCATGTCGATCCGTTCTTTTGCCACACCATCGTATTTATCGGTCTGCAAAATACAGGCGGCATGAAGACTTCCGCGTCCGATACGTCCACGAAGCTGATGAAGTGTGGAAAGGCCGAACCGCTCGGCGTTTCTGATCAGCATAATGGTGGCATTGGGGTTATCCACACCGACTTCGATGACGGTAGTCGACACCAGAACATCGATTTTTCCTTCCGAAAAATCTTTCATGACCGCATCTTTTTCCTTCGGCTTCATCTTACCATGCAGAAGTCCCACATGCATATCCGAAAGAGGACCTTTTGCCAGATCCTCGTAGTAGCTGACTGCCGACTCCAGGTCCGCCTTCATGCGGGAAGCAAGCGTCCCTTCTTCGTCTTCATAGGCATCTTCCTGAAGCTCATCGATCATGGGGCAGACCACATAGCACTGATGGCCGTCAAGTACTTCTTTGCGTATGGTGTTGATGACTTTCTCATCTTCCTCGGAAGAGGTGTGGAAAGTCTTAATGGGCATACGTCCTTTCGGCATGGAATGGATCACAGATACATCCATATCTCCGAAAAGCACCAGTCCCAATGTTCGCGGGATCGGGGTGGCAGACATGACGAGAGTGTGGATCCCGTGATCGCTCCGTTCTTCTTCCGTTGCCCGCTGCTTGACGCCGAAACGATGCTGTTCGTCCGTGACCATCAACGCCAGTTTCGGCAGGATATTCTTCTCGGAAAGCACCGCGTGGGTACCCACAAGCATCTTGATTTCCCCGCTCATCAGTCCTTTTCGGATCCGTTCTTTTTCTTTTGCCGGCGTGCTGCCTAAAAGAAGGGCAGTGCCGGGATCGTTATCACCTAAGAGCTTTTTGAAGGTGGCATAATGCTGGGCGGCAAGAACGGCTGTCGGCGCCATGAAAATCGACTGGTATCCGGAAAGGGCGCAGGCCGCCATAGAAAGAAGGGCCACCACTGTTTTACCGGAACCGACATCACCTTGAACCAGACGGTTCATGGGGCGGGTCCCGGAAATGTCGGAAAGGATCTTCTGCACCACCGACTTCTGGTCATCGGTCAGGGTAAATGGAAGGCCTTTGACGATGTCTGCAAACTTGGCCCGGGCTTCTTCTTTTCCGCGGATCGGGAAAGACGACCGAAGATTCGTCTGCTCCTTTTTATATACGCTTAATGCGGCCCGAAGAAGGAACAGTTCTTCAAAGACCAGATATTTCCGGGCGATCTCCACTTCCTCCATAGACTGGGGGCGGTGGATCTTTTCATAGGCATATGTAATGGAACAAAGCTTCTGCTCTTTTCTGAAAAAAGGCGGCAGCACTTCGGATAATAGGGGCAGCGCCTTATCCAGGGCAGAACTTACGATCGAACGGATATGTCCCTGCTTAAGGCCGGACGTCAAAGGATAGACCGGCTGGATATTTGAAGGCATGACTTCTTCTTTCTGCCTTTGGTCAAAGACCGGATTCGTCACCTGAAAAGAAAAGCCGTCGCGAGTGACTTTGCCGTGGAAAAAGAACTCTTCCCCCACCTTGATCTTGGACTCCAGATAGGGCTGGTTGAACCACACCGCCCGGACACTGCAGGTGCCGTCAGAAAGGGTGGCAAAGATGGTGGTCCTTCCGTGATGGCGGGATACTCTCGGCGCCGTGACTACCGTTGCGATAAAAGACTGCTCGGCATCGTGCTCCAGTGCCGCCATGGGAACCACGTCGGCCCAGTCGTCATAGCGCCGCGGAAAAAACACCAGCAGGTCATAGACCCGGGTGATGCCGAGTTTTTCGAGCATTTTCGCTCTCTTCTCGCCGACTTTCGGGAGAAACTGTACAGGAGTGGAAAGATCGACCTGGGCCATATTATTTCGCCTTCTTCCCGAACACACAGATGTCCGAAAGGGGGCATCTTTCGCACTTGGGGGATCTGGCCGTACAGACCGCCCGGCCGTGCTCAACCATAAGGTGCCCAAAGGGCGCCCACTCTTCTTTCGGAAGAAGCGGCATCAGTTCTTTTTCGATCACAGCGGGGTCTTTTCCGGAACTTAATCCCAGACGGCCGGAGACCCGCATACAGTGGGTATCCACGACGATAGCCGGAATCCCGTAGATCTCCGATACGATCAGGTTTGCCACTTTTCTTCCCACTCCCGGGAAACGCACCAGTTCTTCCTGGGTACGGGGGACTTCCCCTTCGTATTCTTCTTCGATCATGCGGGCGATCTCAAACAGATATTTGGACTTACTGTTAAAAAATCCGCAGGGGCGGATAATGTCCGCGATCTTTTCAACTCCCGCAGAAAGAAAATCTTTCGGATCCGGATACTTTTCAAAAAGCACTTTACTGACTTCGTTGACGCGCACATCCGTGCACTGGGCAGAAAGAACTGCCCGGACCACCAGATGAAACGGATCATCATCAATGTCCAGGGTACACTCGGCCTGCGGATAGAGCTGGTGCAGGCGACGTACGATCTCCTCGGCCCTGTCCTTCTTTCTCATGCCTTCTTATTCTTCCCGCTTTCCTTGGAATCCTCTGCATTCTTTCCGGCATCCGCTTTTTCGGAAGATTTCTTCTCATCGGCTGCTTTTTCCTCTAAAGAAAGATCTTCCGGTACCGGCAGAGTATAAACGAATTTCGCGCCGCCTAATTCAGAACCGCTTTCCGCCCAGATCCTCTCTCCATGTGCCGTAATGATCTCACGGCAGATGTAAAGGCCCAGACCGAATCCGCTCTCCGTACGGGACGGATCGACTTTATAGAAGCTTTCAAATACACGGTCCAGTTTATCCTCAGGAATACCGGAGCCGGAGTCCTCGATGGTGACATAGACCTTCTTTTCCTTCGGTTCAAAGGCTGTGGTGATCTGGATGATCCCGTCAAGAGGCGTGAACTTAATGGCATTTGTAAGAAGGTTATAGAATACACGGTAAAGAAGCTGGGATTCGCCAAAGACGCGCATTTCGTCGTCCTTGTTCTTCCCCAGTTCCACAGATACGCTGATGCCCTTGTCGGAAAGCAGGTTCTCCACGTTCTGCACTGCATCGTGGATCATGTCATTGATGTTGAATTCTTCCATCTTATCCTTATCTACCTGGCTCAGAGAAGATGCCTCGGTCATGGAGGTAATGAGCTTCTGGATACGGCTTACCTGAGTCTGGATGATGTCCATATATTTCGGGTAGCTCTCCGGCGGAATGGTGCCGTCGGAAATAGCCGAAAGGAAGCCCTTGATGGAAGTAAGAGGCGTACGAAGATCGTGAGCGATACTGGAAATAAAGACTTTCCGGTCCGCTTCCTGTCTTTCGAGTCGCTCGATCATGTTATTTACCGTGGAGACCATGTTGGTGATCTCATCCGTCAGCATGTATTTGAGCGCCGAGTCTTTCCGAAGTTCCGGAATATCGATACGGGTCGTAAGATCTCCTTTAGTGACCTGAGTTGCCGCATCCGACAGCGCACGAAGCGGACGGATCAAGGATCTGGCCATCAAAGAGAAGAATAAAAGTGCCATGGAAAAAGACACCAGGATCGGCAGCATAAGGCCGTTACTGAGTTTCCAGAAAGCTTCTCTTTCCACATCCACGGACTGGAATAATACGATATAAAGATTACTCTGGGAAGAAGATCTGGCAATGGACAAAGATACGGTCTGGTCATTGGCAAAGATTCCGTTCGTGACATCGGAAGTGACGACTTCACCGTGATGGTCCAGCATCTCTTCTACCCGCTCGGTACGAAGATACGCATACTCGCCTACCGAATGGATATCATCCCGGATAAAGCTCGGAACCGAAGTCATGAACTCGATCCGTCCATCGTTTCTGATGAACCAGACGGCACATCCTTCGGTTCTGGCAAATGAATTTAAAAAGGCCTGCGCCGCCGTCTCGGATACAGATTTATCCGTGATCAGCGAATCGTAGGCCAGAACCAGGGACTCTGCCTGGTTCTTCATTTTATCTTTGTTGTCGGAAATAATGGAGGAAGTGGTGGTCTTGTAAAAGATCATGATCAGGACCAGAAACACCAGAATCGTTCCCACGGCGAGTGATAACGTCGTGCGGAATAATACCGACTGAGATTTATGATTCTGATCTTTCATGCTTCACCCCAAAGCGTAAAAATGTCAGGCTTTCTCTGTGGTCTCGAATTTATAACCGACACCCCATACGGTCTTGATCTGCCAATTGGTCTTTACATTCGGCTTCTCCAGCTTCTCACGGATACGCTTTACGTGTACGTCAACAGTACGGGACTCTCCGTAGAAATCGTAGCCCCATACATTTTCCAGAAGCTGCTCACGTGTAAATACACGGTTCGGATGAGATGCCAGGAAGAAAAGAAGTTCCAGTTCCTTCGGCGGAATATCGATCTCTTTGCCGTCTACGGTAACCACGTAACGGGCAGTATCGACAGTAAATCCATCGTAGGAAATGACTTCGGTATTCTCCTTATTATCCTTGCTTTCGGAAGCGGCTGTCTCCTGCTTCTTGGTACGGCGTAAAACCGCCTTTACACGGGCCAGAAGCTCCTTCGGCTCGAAAGGTTTCTGCAGATAATCATCGGCGCCCAGCTCCAGACCGACGACCTTATCCAAGGTATCGGAACGGGCAGTCAGCATGATGATCGGCACGTCGGAGGTTTTTCTGATCTCACGGCAGATATCGTAGCCGTCCTTTCCCGGGAGCATCAGATCCAGTACAACCAGATCAGGCTGGGATGTCTGGAATGTCTCCACTGCTTTATCACCGGTCAGGCAACTGACTACGGCAAATCCATCTTTGTCAAAATAAAGACGCAACACCTCAACGATATTCGGATCGTCATCTACAACTAATACCTTTTTCATCGCTACCCCTTCTCCTTGCCTTGTTTACTTTTTCAACATGTCCTGTAATTCTTCCATAAAGGAATTCACGTCTTTGAACTGCCGATATACCGAAGCAAAGCGGACATAAGCCACTTCGTCGATATCCTTGAGCTGTTTCATGACCATCTCACCGATCTCATTGGTAGAGGTCTCCCGCTTAGTGGAATTCTGGATCTGGTTCTCCACATAGGTGACCATGTCCATCATCTGCTCGCTGGATACCGGCCGCTTCTCACATGCCTTCAGGATACCGTTCAAAAGCTTATCCTGACTGTAGGCTTCTCTCGTTCCGTCCTTCTTAATGACCAGAAGCGGTAAAAGCTCCACTTTCTCATAGGTCGTAAAACGGGAGGAACAAGATAAACATTCACGCCTGCGGCGGATGGACGAACCATCCTCCGCAGGCCGCGAATCAATTACTTTATCTTCCAGATGTCCGCAAAAAGGGCACTTCATAGATGATCACTCGTCCAGGTTATCGTTGTCGCTGAGGAACCACGGGAGGATCTTCTTCTTTTCCGGCTTCGCCGGAGCCGGAGCTTCCACGGTCTTCGGAATATTGACCTGCGGAGCCGGTGTTCTCGGAGCCGGAGTAGGAACTACGTTCGGCTGCGGTCTTCCACCCTGCTGGATCGGAGCCGGAGCAGGAGCTACAGGAGCAACCGGGGCCGGAGCCGGGGCAGGTGCCGGTGCGGTGTATGTCGGCTGCGGACGGGCTGCCGGAGCAACAGGAGCTACCGGAGCGCTCTTCGGAGAATAGATCCGTGTGGAATCATCGCTTCTTGCCGGTTCCGGATCACCAAAGAGGAATTCCGGAACTTCCTGCTTCGGAGCGGCCGGAGCCGGAGCAGCAGCAGGCTTATCGAAAGCGGACGGAGTAGTTGCCGCACCAACCGGAGAGATCGGACGGCTTGTCGAAGTGGACGGAGCCGTATTCTGACCGATGATGGTCGGGTTCTGCTTGGAGATGATGGATGTTGCCGGACGGAAAGCAGCAGATGCATTTTCCGTATTCTCGAAACCGGAAGCGATAACGGTGATCATGATCTCGTCTTCCAGTGTCGGGTCGGTAACCGCACCAACGATGATGTCAGCGTCACCGGCAACGGCGTCACGTACAACGGAAGCAGCCACATCGATCTCGTGGAGCTTCATGTTTTTGGAACCGGTGAAGTTGATGATTACGCCGCGGGCACCCTCGATCGTTGTGTCGAGGAGCGGGCTGTTGATGGCCTGCTTCACAGCGGCAGACGCTCTGCCCTCACCGGAAGCACGACCGATACCCATATGGCAGATACCGGCATTTGTCATGATACGACGTACGTCAGCCAGGTCGAGGTTAATGAGACCCGGGATAGCAACGAGGTCGGAGATACCGGCTACACCAAACTTCAGTACCTGGTCAGCCATGTTAAATGCATCGTCAATGGATGTATCTTCGTCTGTGATGTCGAGGAGCTTGTCGTTGGCAACTACGATGAGGGAGTCAACATACTTCTCGATCTCGCGGATACCGCGCTCGGCATTCATGGCACGGCGGGGTCCTTCGAAACGGAACGGGCGGGTAACTACGGCAACAGTCAGGATTCCCAGTTCACGGGCGATCTGGGCAACGACCGGAGCAGCACCGGTACCGGTACCACCACCCATACCTGCGGTGATGAACAGCATATCTGTTCCGCGGATCGCCTGAGCGATCTCATCTTTACTTTCTTCTGCGGCCTTCTCACCGACCGTCGGGTCAGCGCCGCATCCGAGACCACGGGTGATCTTCTCACCGATCTGGATAGTGATCTGCGCTTTGGAACGAGCCAGTGCCTGGTGGTCTGTATTAATTGAAATAAAATCGATGCCCTGAACCGAGCTCTCGATCATACGGTCAACGGCGTTACATCCGCCTCCGCCAACACCGATTACCTTAATTGCGGCAAATGGTTCGTCATCCATAGAATATCCGAGTTTAAAATCCGACATAACCAACTATCCTCCGTGTAGCCATCAGAATATATTACATATAAAAGTGAGCCTTATAAGCTATCTTTTACAATTCTACACTAAATGTTGTGGTCAAGCAATAGAGCAAAAATCAGGGCAAAAATCGAAATTACAGTCACATTACAGCAGTTTTGCCCGCCTGTAATGAATGATTTTTCCGCCCCCAAATGTTGTGTCGGAATTATCGGAGGATATAATCTTTTCCCGTCATGTCCAGAACGGTACCCTCTTTTTCCTCGAAATACCCTGATACCACGGCATAGCGGAGCCAGTTCATATCGTCGGAAATGGTGTCCAGTCCTCCGATTTTGATCGAGATCACCTGGGGGACATTAGGAATGGAAAGATCCACATAGGTCGTCATGTTTTCACAGTAACGGATACAGATCACATGGGAAAGAAAATCAAATTCCGCCATCTGTTCGTCGCTTCCCGCTTCCGCACCCAGGATCGCGCCCAAAATGGTGACACAGATCTCGTATCCTTCCTTCGAGGAAAGCTCCAGTTCCTTGCCGATTTGAGCCGATAAAATGGGCAGTCCGCGGATCTCGGGGATCCCTTCCGGAACGTCTCCCTGAAGGATATCCAGTACCACCGAATCGTCCGCAATAATGGCATATCCGTCGGGAATCGCCACGTAAGCTACTTTTCGCCGTTCTGTAACCTCGATGTAAACTTGTCCGGGGTATTTGGGGTAGACTTTGGCGTGGGAAATATACGGGTCGGACTCCTCTATTTTTCTTTCCGCTTCCCCGTATTTCAGTTTCAGCTTCTCCATGATGCTTCCGGAAACGTGGCTAAGAAGGTGGTCATTCTCCTTGATGCCGGATGCCGAAAGGATCGCTTCGGTACTGATCCTCTTATTTCCGCTGACATAGATCTCCTGTACGCGGAAATTCTTATGAAAGCAGAAAAGAAGCGTACAGATGGCCAGGAGAAGAAGAACGATCAGTCCCAGATATGCCTTGATGGAAAGCTTACTTAAGACTTTCAGCGCCGATGGCACCTGAAACGAAGAAGCTCTCGAAGAGTTTTCTTTCTTCTCACTCTCTTCAGGCTTTTCGTCCTCTTCTTTTTTGGCAGGCAAAGACCGGGGCGCCTCTGCTTTTCCGCTGTCCCCTTCCGGTTTCTTCGTATTCGGCTTTCTGATACCTTCTTCGTCAGCCAAGTGCCTTTACCTCGTCACAGATTCGTTTTGACGCGTCGTAGATCGCCAGTGCTTTGGCATTTTCGCG
Source organism: Oscillospiraceae bacterium (assembly GCA_902802325.1). Taxonomy (GTDB): domain Bacteria; phylum Bacillota; class Clostridia; order Saccharofermentanales; family Saccharofermentanaceae; genus Scatonaster. The sequence continues at coordinate 37,033 of CADCLV010000004.1, forward strand.
CATCTTCTGAAGCTTTTCTTTATCGCCGATCAGGCCGAGTGCCAGATCCGGAAGCTTTTCCACGGCTTCACTGTCCGGGATCAATATACCTGCCTCACCTTTTTCAAAGGTTCTGGCGTTATAGGTCTGATGGTCCTGTGCCGCATACGGATACGGGATCAGGATCGAAGGCGCACCGCAGGCCTGCACTTCCGCGCAGGTAATGGCGCCGGCTCTTCCGATAAAAAGATCACAGGCGGAAAGATAGACTTCCGGATCCTGGATATACTCGAAGACCTCAATATTCTTCGGCCAGTTCTTTGATTCTTCCACCACTTCTTTATAGCGCTGCTTGCCCACACTTAAGATGATCCGTACCTTCGGGTCCGAGATCTTCTTTGCCAGGGCAACGATGGATTCATTTACGGTCCGGGCGCCCAGGCTTCCGCCCATGGCCAGGATCAGAAAATCGTCATCGGAAAGGGAAAGCTTTTTTCTGCTCTTTTCCCGGTCCACTTCGGAAAAGACACCGCGGATGGGGTTTCCGGTATAGACGATCTTCGCTTTTTTATTAAAGAAATGCTCGATGCCCGGAAAACTGGTGCAGACCGTTTTCGCATAGCGGGACATCAGACGGTTGGATCTTCCCGGGAAAGCATTCTGCTCATGAAGAAGGATCGGCACCTTCTCCTTATGGGCCGCCGCGATCAGGGGGCTGCAGACAAATCCGCCGGTTCCGATGACCACGTCCGGGTGCTTTTCACGGATAAGCTTTCTGCACATTTTTCTTCCCGCCAGAAAATCTCTTATGGCCTTGATCGACTTTTTCGAGGGCTTCATGGGAAGCTGGGATGCGCGGATCACCTCGAAAGGATAGCCCATCTTCGGAATGATCTGGGACTCCAGTCCTTTTTCCGTACCGCAAAAGAGGATCTCGGTCGATGCGTCCTGTTTTTTCAATTCGTCTGCAATGGCGACCGCGGGATGAATATGTCCGCTTGTGCCGCCGCCTGCCAGAAATACCTTCATACTTATACCACCAGCTTTACTGTTTTTCTCTTCCGGCCTGTTCTCGATACCGACAGGATCATACCGACGGAGATCATGAAAAAGAAGTTCGCCGTACCGCCGTAACTAAAGAACGGCAGCGTAATACCTGTCGGAGGAATGGCGCCGATCGCAACGCCGATATTAAGGAACGCCTGAAGCGTCAGAAGGCTGGTGTAGCCTGCTGTCAGGACACGGGTGAACAGACAGTCCGCCTGCCAGGACACCAGAAGTCCCGCGATGGCAAATGCCCAGAAAAGGAGCATGACCGAAAGTCCTCCGAGAAATCCCAGTTCCTCGCAGATGATCGAGTATACATAGTCGTTATGTGCCTCCGGCAGGTACATGTACTTCTGCCGGGAGTTGCCGAAACCTACTCCGGTAAGGCCGCCGGAGCCGATGGCGATGATGGATTGTTCACTCTGGTACATCTCATCTTCGTCCGCTTTTTTCTCTTCTTCTTCCTCCGCTTTCATGGTGGAGAAGATATTCAGTCTTGTCACAACGTGGTTAAAGTTGCTTTCCAGTTTTTCCTTCGCTTCGGTGCTCATAGAAAGAAAAGCCACGGATCCGAATACGACGCACAAAGCCAGAAGAATGCCGCCGCCACGGAGCCAGGAACTTAAAGGAATGCCGCTGCAGAGAAAGCAGACGGCCGAGACCGCAGAAAGGATCAGGAAGCAGGACATATGGGGCTGAAGCACAACGATCAGAAGTACGACCAGCACCAGGACACCCGGAAGCGTCACGTCCAGAAATGCATCCACATATCTCTGCCCGGTAGGCGTCCTGGCACGAAGTTTTCCTTTTTTCCGAAGTCTCTGGATAAAGGAGCGGTATCCCGCAATAAAGAATACGATGGCCACCTTGATGAACTCGGAAGGCTGGAAAGAAACACCGCCGATAATGATCCAGCGGCGGGAACCGTTAATGACCCGGCCCATAACACGGGTCAATATCGCCATGGCCACCGCCATCAGGTACATCGCCGTGAAAAATGGCCACTTATCGAATTTCTTAATGGGAAGAAAAGTGATGACCGCGCCGGCAGCAATACCCAAAAGCAGGAACCGTCCCTGCTGGATAACGTAATACATGGAGTTACCCTGGGAAGTAAAGGCCCTCGGCATACTGGCCGAAAAGAGCATGACGATACCAAATGCGATCATGCCCAGAACAATGATCAACACCGCCATATTTACCCGGTTCGGGGCATACACATCCAGCGACTCGATCATGCCGTTGTCGCGGTAAGCGATATTGTCGGACACCAGGTCCTTCATTTTCCGTTTCACTTTTCGTCTCCTCTGCCTGTTTTCTTCATATAGTCTTCCAGGATGGTGTGCATCTCAAAGGAATGGGAAGCCTTCAGAAGCACCACATCGCCGGGTGCGACACGACGGATCAGTTCGTCCGCCATGGCTTCTTTACTTTCAAAGAATTCCACATCCATTTTCGGGTCCACAGAAAGAGCACCCGTCATGACGTCCTCCTTATAGTCGCCGATGATCAGCAATGCGTCAAGTTTTAATTCTGCGGCGCGCTTTCCGATCTCGAAATGTTTCTGCTTCGCAACCGGCCCCAGCTCCAGCATATCGCCGATGCAGGCATAGGCCTTTTTCTCTCCCGCAATGTGCCGGATCGACGCAAAGGCCGCCATCATAGACTCCGGTCCTGCGTTATAGGAATCATCCAGGAACTGGATATCGCCCACTTTCAGAAGGCACTCTCTTCTTCCTACCTGCATAAAGTTCCTTACCCCTTCTGCGATCTTCTTCGCATCCGCCTTCAGGTAGAAACCGCAAAGCAGCCCCGCCAGTGCATTTCCCACATGATGAACACCTACGACATTCAAAAGGATATCCACGTCCTGGTATTCCTCGAATCCCACGCTCGCCGTGAAACGCACCTGTCCACCGCCGGTCCGGACATCGTCGGCCACTGCCATGCCTACCGGGCGGGTCGGGAAATCCACCTTGCCGATAGAGGTATAGGCAACTTTCACATCTTTTCTTATGAGGCCCCGCTTGACCGCATCCCGAAGAAGCGGATCGCCGTAAGGCAGGATCAGAAGTCCTCCTTCTTTTAAGCCTTCGATGATCTCCAGTTTGGCAAGAAGGATATTTTCCTGGGTCCCCAGTCTTTCGATATGGGCCACACCCACATTCGTGATCACCGCCACATCCGGACGGGCGATATGGGTCAGCTCGGAGATCTCACCGCGAAGACGCATGCCCATTTCCAGAACGATGACTTCTGTGTCTTCCGGCGCAGAAAGGATCGTCTTACTCAGTCCGATCTCATTATTTTCGTTATTCTTCGTTGCCGCCACGCGAAATGATGTGGAAAGCGCGCAGGCGATCATCTCTCTGGTGGATGTCTTTCCTACGCTTCCGGTTACGGCAACGACCGTACAGCCCAGTTTCTGGCGGTACCAGGCCGCGATCTGCTCAAGGGCCAGCTTCGTATCTTCTACCAGGACCACAGGCACATTTTCCGGCGCCTGCTCCATGGAATCCAGAACCAATGCTTTCGCTCCGTCGTTGACTGCCGCCACCGCATACTGGTGACCGTCAAATTTCTCTCCGCGAAGGGCCAGAAACAGATCTCCCTCTTCGATAGTACGGGTATCGGTCGATACCTCCCGGATCGGGAAAGATCCCGGATCAGAATATTCTTCTCCTAGTGTAAACTGACGGAGTTCTCCTCCTGTAGCGTCCAGTATCTCCTGAAGTGTAAACTGACTCATGCTTCGTTCCCCTTTCTTTCCGCTTCCAGTCTTCTAAGCACATCGGAAGCTTCTTCGGCATCCACGAAGCGTACCTTATTTCCCTGGATATCCATGGTAAGTTCATGGCCTTTTCCGGCAATGACGACGATGTCTTCTTTTCCGGCCATTTCAATGGCCTTCCGGATGGCTTCTTTTCTATCTTCGATCACGCAGTATTCCGGATTATCGGGTGCACGATTGATGCCCTCCACGATCATGCCGGAGATCACGCTGAAACTTTCGCTTCGGGAATTATCTGTGGTGACGATGGTAATGTCGCTATATCGGCCGGATGCCTCGCCCATGGTATATCTTCTGTCCGCCGGGCGGTCACCGCCACATCCGAATACCGTGATAATACGGCCTTTGCAGACATGCCGCAAGGCCTGAAGCAGCACTTTCAGGCTGTCGCCGTTATGGGCATAGTCCACATAGATCTGAAGTCCCAGGTCATTATCGATCTTTTCCATACGGCCCGGCACTCTTACATCCTGCATGCCATCTAAGATCTCCTCCGGAGATACACCCAGAAGATACGCGGTAGAGGCCGCACACAGGGCATTATCCACGTTAAAGTCACAGATCAGCGGGATGAACATGGCCGTCTCGTATGTCGGGGTGACAAAGGTAAAGGCCATGCCGGGGACGCCGTCTTTTAAGGTAGAGTGATATTCTTTCACATAGAAATCCGCCGGCTGGGTGAAGCTGTAGGAATATACCTTTTCACAGTATTTTCCTGCTTCAGTTGCAATGTCGTCGAAACAGTTGCTGTTTTTGTTGATCAAAGCGATCCGGCTCTGGGAAAAGAGCTTGATCTTGCTATCGAAATAATCTTTTTCCGTCGGATGTTCTTCCGGGGAAATATGGTCATTAAGGAAATTCGTAAATACCGCTACTTCGAACTTGACGTTATCGGTTCTGTTGAACTTTAATCCGAGAGAAGACACTTCCATGACGCAGTGGGTCACCTGATCTTCCTTCATGTCGGAAAGAAGCTCCTGGAATTCCCATGCTTCCGGAGTGGTATGGGCAGATCTTTCACAGAAGTCGCCGTACTTATTTTCCACGGAACCGATCAGGCCGCATTTTCTGCCTGAATGATTCAATATCGCATTGACGATATAGGTCGAGGTGGTCTTTCCCTTGGTTCCGGTAATACCGATCATGGTCATGTCTTTAGAAGGATGGCCGAAAAATCTGCAGGACAGATCGGAAAAGGCTGCGCGGGAATCGTCCACTACGATCACGGTCACCTTATACTGGTCGATGATTCTTTTGATCGTCTCTTCGCAGTCACTATATCTTCTTTCATCCGCCACGATCAGGGAAGCGCCAAGGCCGGCGGCTTTCTCCAGATACTTATGTCCGTCGCTTTTCTGACCGATCATGGCCACGAAGGCCGTACCGGGTACGACCTGCCGGGAATCCAGCACCACCTTATCGATATTGATATTCAGGTCGCCGGAAATGCACTTGAAATTCAATCCATCCAATAGATCCCGTGCTTTCATATTCCCCTCCTTAAGTCTTCTTTACTCCATTTTCAGAACGATCACGCTTCCGTAAGGAAGATCTGTCGGCGGCGGTGCCGAGGTTTCGGAAGTTTCCTCGTCTCCTTCGCCTTCGCCCTCTCCGCTTTCGTTATCTTCGGAGCTTCCATTTTCCGTCTCATCCTCGATGTCACTTTCCCCGTATTCATCAGGCGGACTCGTCTCACCGGTATCCTCTTCGCCAGAGGTACCGTCTTCATCCAACGTCTCATCACTTTCATCCGGCGGCACTTTCGGGTCATTCGGATCCGGGCCTTCCATCCCCATTGAAGCCGGCGGATCCTGGGATACCACTACACCCTTAATGTTGCCTTCGATCTTAAAGTTGATCCCGTATTCTTTCGAAGTACGGATACATTCGATAATATTCATGCCGTCAAAGCTGGGGATCTTGGTGGTCGGCATATCTTCTACTGCGATCTCCTCGCCGAAAAGAACGACAGTGGAATTTTTCAGTACAGTCTCGTCTTCACCGTAGTACATCCGTTCCACGATGGTATCGTCATCCATCCAGCCGGAGCCGTCTTTTACCACATAGCCTTCCCCGGTAAGGACTTTCTTTGCTTCACCGTAGGTCATGCCTACCACATCCGGAACATGGAACTCCAGAAGCATACGCTCATATTCGTCATCGCTGAGCTTTCTCTTTACGCCCATATATTCCAGGGTCTCTTCCACGATACGGGCCGAAACTTTTGCCGGGGCGGAAGAACCGATATCGTTATCTTCCGGCTTGTTGATAACCACCAGCACCACGATCTTCGGATCGTAAGACGGAGCATAGCAGCCGAAAGAGATAACGTGCTTTCCTGCATCTTCACCGACTTCGATGGTGGATGTACTGGTCTTACCGGCAACATAGTAGCCCGGAACATAACCGGCGGCACCGGTACCGGCCTTAACTACGTCCTCCAGAAGGGAACGGACGCGGGCCGATGTTTTTTCCGAGAAAAGAGTACGGATCTTTTCCGGTTCATATTCACGGATGATATTTCCCTGTGAATCCACGACGCGGGAAGCGATATGCGGCCGCATCAGGGATCCGCCGTTAACCAGCGCCGAATACACGGTGACCAGCTGAAGCGGCGTTACTGTCGAGGACTCACCGAAAGAAAGAGTGGCCATATCGACCTCGGTCGGCTTTTCGTGGAAAATGCCTTTTCCTTCCGCCGGAAGGTCGACCCCGGTCCTGTCGTAGAAACCGCAGTTACGGATATAGTCGTAGTACTTATCGATGCCGATCCTCTGGGCAAGTTTTACGAAGATCGGGTTACAGGAACGCTCGAAAGCCTCCCGCAGCGTCTCGACGCCGTGGTTTCCTTCTTCTGTCTTTTCACGCCAGCAGCGGATGGTATCGACTTCGGTGATGGCGATAGGAAGGTCCTCGAAATACTCATCTTCGTATGTCAGTCCTTCTTCCAGCGCGATGGCCGTGGTGACCGCCTTCATAGTGGAACCCGGCTCGTAGGTATCTGAGATACAGCGGTTACGCCATGCCGAACTCATGAGGTAGTTGGACTGGCCGTCGATGGAATTGTTTTCATCGATCTCCACCACTTCCTCTTTCAGTCTGGCCCACTCTTCATCAGTCATGCCGTATGGTTTTTCACGTGGGGTATTGAGGTCAAAGTCCGGCATGGAGACCATCGCCAGGATCTCTCCGGTATACGGGTCCATGACGATACATGTCACGCCTTCCTTCGGCTTATACTCGTTATAGGCATCCCGGCAGGCATTTTCCGCAATGCGCTGGACATTCATATCGAGAGTCAGCTGGACGTTATAGCCGTCCTGCGCCTGGATACTTGTAGGGATGGAATACGGAAGCGCGCTCTGGTTATAGTTATCCACCTCGGCATAGGTATAGCCTTCGGTACCGGTAAGATACCGGTCGTAATAGGCCTCGATTCCGTACTGGCCGACGAGGGAATTGTTATTCTGGTCCGCAAAACCGATGACCTGGGCACCGAGATTTCCGTAGTTATAGTATCTCTTCGGCACGGAGTCGATCTTAATGCCGCCTAAGCCATGTTCCGAAATATAGGCCTGAAGGGCATTTTTCTGATCGTACGTGACTTTCTTTTTGACCTGGATATAGGGCTTATCCACCTGAGACAGCCAGGTAAGCATGTCTTCTCTGTCTACCCCGATGATCTCGGAAAAAGCATCGGCGATCATTTCCGGTTTCTGCGGTTCTTTTTTCGTCTCCTGCGACTTTAATACATCAGACGGGGTCATACCGATAGTGTACTCATAGGTGGTACTTGCCAGGATATTTCCGTTTCGGTCCAGAATGTCACCGCGGGACGGGGTATCTTTCAGTCGCTGCCAGTGCATCTGGGAGGCCTTATGGGAATATTCCTCATAATGGTTGCACTGAATATCGAACTGTACCTTAATGAGATAGGCCATAAAGGCGGAAAGGGCCAGAAAGACCATTGCCAGAACGATACGCCCGCCGATACGGAATCCCACGGATTTGGTCTCTTCCTGGATCTCGGGAACGAATCTGCTTTTCTCTTCTTCTTCCTGGTAGTTATAGTTCTCGATCTTTTTCAGTTCCGGCTTCTGGGAAGGATCTTTTTCGATCTTCTTCTCTCTTCTCTTAAAAAGCCGGATCTTTCTTCTCTTGGCTTTCTGCTCCGCTTCTTCCTGCGGTGTGCGGTTTCTCTCAAACCAGGGAGTATACGGCTTATAGACTGAGGCAGAACGAAGGACCGGATTCTTCTTCGGAGAAGGAGCCGGTTCTTTCGGTGCAACGGATTTTCCCGAATAGATCACACGGGAAGACGGATTTTTCTGGGAAGAAAGATTCTTTCCGGAAAGAGAAGCGCGGGATACATTGGTTCTTTTCGAAGATCCAGAAAGGGCAGCTCTTCCATTTGAGGAGCGTGAAGCGCCCGGCCGTGCGGGATTCTGGCCTGGTCGGCGATTGGCGCTATTTCTACGTTTCTTCGAAGCCATGCTCGAAAAGTCCGTTCCTTTCCACTTACTTTACGTCAGGCATCGGCTTTGGAATAATAATCTGCCAAATCCTGCTTGGCTTCTTCCACGATCTCCTCGGAAAGTCCGACGGAGTTATAAGAACGGTTCGTGGTCAGATGATCCCGGAACGGGACGACCACACGTACGATCTGCTTCTCATTGGGCTCCACCATGCCTAAATTCAGGGTGGCTGCCTTACGGACCGCTTCCAGATCCGCATTTACAAAGAGACTCTCCTTCAGCTGGGATGTCTCCTGGCGCATTTTGTTGATCTGCTGTTCTTTCTGGTTATTCGCAAAGTTCATCGATGCAATCTGTGCTTCATTATACACCAACATTCCGAATAACGAGGCGACAAAAGCTATAGCGAAAGAGATCAAAATAAAGTCACGAAAACGGCGTAATGTTTTGGAAAATGACTTCTTGCGGAAATTGCCGTATGCTGCTTCTACCGCACGCTTATTCTCGGCGCGGACTTTCTTCTTCTTTTCTTCGTTCGAAAGACGAAGTACCGGGGTGCTCTGTTCCATTGCGCTCATATACTGCTCTGCTTCTCCATCGTCAAATGCCATCAGATTCAGACCGATCGAATAATCGGTACCTGTGCTCCGATAGAGCGCATCCAATGTTTCTTTCTTTGTCATTTTTACTGCCAGAGCCATACTTCTTCATTCCTTTCAAACACCCTCAGTTTAGCGCAGCCTGAACGTTTATTTTCCAATGCTTCTTTCTTACCGGCGACGATGGGCTTCGCATTGACCTGTTTTCCCATCGGGCGCTTCCCGCAGACACATACCGGAAATTCTCTCGGGCATGTACACGGGCTTTCCAGCTTCCGGAAGGCTTCCTTCACCAGTCTGTCCTCCAGGCTGTGGAAGGAGATCACGGCGAATCGGCCGTGAGGTGCAAGAAACGGTGGCACATTCTTCAGAAGATCCGAGACCGAATCCAGTTCGTGATTGACCTCGATGCGGATCGCCTGAAAGCACCGTCTCGCCGGATGCTGATCCTCTTTCCTTGCGGTATGGGGCATCGCGCTGCGGATCAGATCCGCCAGCTGCGTGGTGGTCCGGATCGGTGTCGTTTTCCGGTATTTTTCGATCGCCGATGCGATCCTTGCGGCAAATCTTTCTTCGCCGTATTCCCGGAAAATGCGGGTCATATCTTCCACCGAATACTCGTTTACGACGAATTCTGCGTCAAGCTTCTGCTGCTGATTCATCCGCATGTCCAGAGGTCCTTCCTGCATGTAGGAAAATCCCCGGTCCGCCGTATCGATCTGATGAGAAGAGACGCCCAGATCCGCCAGCACCCCGTCTACCTTTTCAATGTTCATCTCTGTAAGCACCTCAGAGAAACGGGAAAAGTCCGATTTCACCAGTACCCACTTATCTTCTGCACCAAGCTCGCTTCTTTTTCTTTCGCAGGCAGCCAGTGCTTCGTCGTCTTTATCCAAGGAGATCAGTCTCCCTTTACTGCCCAGTCTTTCGACGATCCCGGAGCTATGTCCGCCGCCACCGGCCGTACAATCCACGTACACGCCGTCTTCCTTGATCGCAAGGCCTTCCATGCATTCATGGAACATAACCGGAAGATGATGAAAATTACAATCCCCGGATGTCATAACCCTGCAGGCTGAAGCTTGTAGCAGCCTCATCTCCCTTACTGGACTCGTAGTAGGTCGAAGTGCAGATTTCCAGCATGTCCGCATACTGATAAATGCAGATCTCGGTCGAAGGCTTGGCTCCGATCCGTTCCCAGAGCTCGGATGTAACGGAGATTCTTCCCTGGCTGTCCAGTTCACATTCCAGCGCTTCACCTAAGATGGCACGTCTGGCGTTTCTGATCTCCGGGGTGGTCATGGGCTGTGCATTAAACGAGTCCACGATCTCCTGAAAACGGGCTTCACTGTAAACACTCAGGTAGTTTCTATCCTGGTTCACGGTCACAAACATGCGCGGGCCCATCTTATCCCTGGCTTTTGCCGGGACAAAGAATCTTCCCTTTGCATCTATTTTGTTCATGAAACGAGCCATGGCCACTCCCCGTTTACTTGAGATTCCCTGTGATTTTCACCACTTTGCTCCAGAATAATGAAAAATCGCTCCACTTCTCACCACTCTGTTGTCATTTTAACGAAGTTTCTTTTTTATTTCAATAGCATTTCACAAAAAAACGAGAGAAATGCCGTGTTTACAGGCATTTTCGCTCGTTTGTTCGGTTTGTTTGTAAAAATTGAAAAAAAGCAATAAAAAAGCGCCGGGAGCTTACCCTCCGGCGCTTTTGCGATCCATGGAAATATTTAATATAAACCCTAGCGATATGAAGTTAACCATCATGGCCGTACCTCCCATGCTGACAAAGGGCAAAGGGATACCCGTGATCGGCAGAAGTCCCACGCACATGCCCATATTCTCGATAAAATGGAAGGCATAAGATCCCGTCAGTCCCACAACGATGTAGGAATAGGCTTTTCGGGAGGATTTCGAAGCTACATAAAGGCACCTGACCAGGAAGAAAAAGGCCAGAAGCAAAATGGCGGTAGTACCGATAAATCCCATACGCTCCGATACCGCGGAGTAGATGAAGTCCGATTCTTTTACCGGTACCTTAACGAGGATACCGGTATGGTTTCCCGTAAGGCCTCCGGAAGCGATAGCCGCCTTCGACTGGACCAGGTTCCACTCGGATACCGGGTCGGATCCTTCAAAGATCAGGGAAAGGATTCTTTTCTTCTGATAGGGCTTGAGGTAGAAAGACCAGATCATGGGCACGATGCCGACGACCGTACCGGAAATTGCCAGAAGGAAGTAACGGTACTTTAAGTTCCAGATAAAGAGCATGCAGACCAGAGAAAAGAGAATAACCATGGCGGTACCGAAGTCCGGCTGCTTTAAGATCAGGAGCATCGGCGGGCCGTAGATCATGCCCAAATAGACCCAGCCGCGGATCATGGAGATCGTCTTGTTTCCCATATCCTCCAGTACATACGAGGACACGATGACAAGTCCGATCTTCGTAAGTTCCGAAGGCTGGAATGTACCTAATATAGGAAGACGCATCCAGGAGTCTGCGCCCCAGGTGCTTTCCAGTGTAAAGCCGTCGATAATGACCCACACCAGAAGAAGAAGTGAAACGCCATAAAGGATCCATCCGATCAGCTTCATGAACTGGGTATCCAGAAGGCAGATCGTCAGCGCAATGGTAACGCCAATGACCGCCGCGATCACCTGCTTAAAGAAAATTCCGGGATAGCCTTCAAAGCCCTGGGATAAAACCAGATTTAATACATAAAGACCGATGGTCGTAATGGAAAGGATCGGAATAATGAGCCAGAAATCGACCGTACGGAGGGAATTATTCCGCAGAAATTCAATACCTGACTTACCCTGACTCATAGGGACCTCTTAGTCCTTCTTATCAGATGCATCTTCAGTTGCATCCTTGTCGGACTCTTCGTCGGACTCTTCGCTATCGGAATCCTCTTTCGGTGCATTTTCCGAAGATTCTTCTTCGTCTTCGAACTCGTCCTCTTCGGTAAATGTGCTCTTGGCCAGTCTCTCGACACGGTCTTCCACATCCTCGTCCTCTTCGTAGGCACGAAGCTTCTCTTCTTTTCTTCTCTGGGCTTCTCTGGCCATAGCCTCGTCTGCCTTAAAGAAACGCTCCGGGATCGGCTTCTTTTCCCAGTCGTAGATGTGTGCCAGGGAGATCAGGACCAGGCCCAGCACTACCAGCGCCAGAGACAGTACCTGGGAGGTACGAAGTCCGGTGTTGCCGATATACAGGGAGTCGGTACGAAGTCCTTCAATGAAGAAACGGGCGATACCGTAAAGAATGCAGTAAAGAGAAGTCACTGTCCACGGACGCTTGCTCTTGCTTCTGACGAAAAGCAGGATAAAGAAGATCGTGAAAGTGCAAAGGAATTCATAGAAGAATGTCGGATGCACCGCCATATTCGAATCCAGATTCGGGCAGTTCTCGGCAAGATAGCGGGCAATGGTGGTACTCTTCATGCCCCACGGCAAAGTGGTGGTGGTACCGAAAGCTTCCTGGTTAAAGAAGTTGCCCCAGCGGCCGATGGCCTGGCCCAGCGGGATATAGACAATGGCAAAATCCATGATCGTCGCGATCGGGATCTTCCGGATCTTACTCATAAGGAAAACCGCTAAACCTGCGCCCAGAACGCCGCCGTAGATGGCAAGACCGCCGCCTCTGACGTTGATGATCGAAGAGAAAGTCTCACCGAACTTTCCTTTGACGTAGTAGGAATCCCATTCACAAATAACATAGTAGAGACGGGCACCGATAAATGCCATCGGCAGCGCCAGAAGGCAGTAGTCGGTAAGAAGATCCGGAGTGATCCCGTACTTTCTGCACTGCTTCATGCCAAGGATCAATCCAAGCGCCACAGCACCGGCGATCAGGATACCGTACCAGTACAGATTCAATCCGCCGATACGGATGGCCACATTATCTACAGTAAACTTCCACCCAAGTCCCGGGAAAGTTACGATCTCTTTTTCAAGAGCGAGCAAATAGTTCATTTTCAGAGCCTCGTTTCTCTATCTTTCTTGTTCACGCAATATAATATCACACATATCCTTCAAATCGAACAGGCATTTGACGGCTTCTATGGTATTCCCGAACTGCGATCTGATCCTGCTGCATCTGCTTTTTCAGGTCTTCCACCGACGGGAAAGGCACTTCGGGCCGGATAAACTTCAGAAGCATCACGGTGCCCTTCGTTCCATAAAGCTGGACATGCTGGTCAAAAAGCATCGTTTCCGTAAGGGGCACATCGTCCTTCTTATTTACTGTCGGCCGCATACCGATATTGGTAATACTGGGATACATCTTCCCGTCAAGGATATAGGCCGACGCATACACACCGAAACGGGGGATCATCTTCTGCTTCGGGATACGGATATTTGCCGTCGGGAAACCTAAAGTTCTTCCCAGCTGCTGGCCCTTTTCCACGATACCTGAACAGGCGACCGGGTGATCCAGAAGTTTTTCCGCCAGTTCCACATCGCCTTCGGCAATGAGTTCCCGGACCCAGCTGGAAGAGACTCTTCTGTCTTCGTAGTTTACCGGATCGACGGACACGACCGTGATCCCGTACTTATTTCCCCATGCCTGAAGAGTCTTCACATCTCCGGCTCTACCCAGGCCGAAGTGATAGTCTCTTCCTACGATCACGGCCTTGGTATGCATCCAGTCCCGAAGACATACTTCCATAAACTGTTCGGGGCTCATGCTCTTTACGTATTCATTAAAAGGAAGGGCGAAAAGATCGTCGATACCCATGCTTGCCACCAGACGGCAGCGCTCCGGGTAAGTCGTGATCAGGTGATTCTGGGATTTTCCCGCCGGGGGATTTTCAAAAGTCTGTACCGCCGTGCGAAGGCCCAGTTCTTTTCCCACATCCTGCATGGTGCGGAAGATCCGCTGGTGTCCCAGATGAACGCCATCAAAGAAACCCAGTGCCACGGCCCGCGGCGCTGTGATCTCGGTCGCACTGGAGGGGGTGGAAATAAGCTTCCCCTCCCGGTTCATGATGCAGTTCCAGATGATCATAACCTACGAAAACACCCTTTCTTCCCGGATAAGGATCGTCTCCTCATCTTTCTGGGAATAGATCACCGCTACCGGTTCGGTTCCTGCCACAGCCAGAACACGCTGTTCCATGGTGGCACCTATGTTTTCCATTCTATCCTTAAACACGGAGAAATCAAGTTTTTTCCCATTTCGCAGATCCCGGGCTTCTTTTTCCGAGACAGATATCTTCGAAAGGTCTGAAAGCGCGCACATTTCAGGAAGGAGAAAATCCATATTCCCGCCATCTTCTGTTCCTTCCGTCTTTTCCCGAAGATTTTCCAGCGACAGTGCATTTTCCACGGAAAAAGCACCTGCCTTCAGGCGCCGGAGCGAAAGGCAGTAAGCACCGCATCCAAGCTTTTTTCCGATATCTTCACATAGGCTTCGGATATAAGTTCCCTTGGAGCAGGACACGGTCATATCTACCCGGATCTTTCCGTCTTTTTCGTAGATCTCATGGATCTCGATACTGTGGATCGTCACTTTTCGGGACGGGATCTCCACTTCCTGGCCGGATCTGGCATAGTCATAGGCAGGTCTTCCGGAGATCTTGATGGCGGAATAGATCGAGGGCACCTGGGTGATCTCCCCTTTCATGCTCATCACCGCATCCCGGATAAGCGATGCATTATTTTCCAGAAGGCGGGCTCTCTCCTTTTCATCAGGAAGCGTTCCGCCTACGATCTTTCCTTCCTTATCGCCGGTATCGGTAATAATGCCCAGTTCCATTGTCGCCCGGTAGGTCTTATCGTGGTTTTCCATATACCGGAGAACTCTGGTGGCACGTCCCAGCGCCACGACCAGAAGACCGGTTGCGAAAGGATCCAGTGTTCCCGCATGACCGGCTTTCTTGATCCCCAGGATCTTCCGGACAGCCGAAACCACCGAAAAGGAGGTCATCCCTTCCGGCTTATCGATCAGTACGATTCCTGATTTATCCGATACCTGGGTCATGCCTGATTGAGGAAAGCCGTCGCTTCTTTGACGATCTTTTCCATAAAGCTGTCGATATCCATATCGTTCTCACCAAATCCGGAAGCGCGGTGATGTCCGCCACCACCCATTTTCTGGGCAAATTCCGCCGCATCGAAACCGACCTTGGTGCGGCAGTTGGCGCGAAGTACACCGTTGTCGTTTTCCCGGACCACGAAAGAGGCCATGACCGTGTCGATATCCCGGAGGATATTCACGATACCGTCCGCCGCGCCTTCCGGAGCGCCGGTCTCTTCCATCATCTTTCTCGTGATCTTGGTGATGGCGATCCTGCCATCGGCATAAAGTTTCATATTCGAAAGGGCCAGACCGTGAAGACGGACTTTCCCCTCGGAAGTTTCATCGAAAAGATGGTAGGCGTTATCAGTAAGGTTCGCGCCTCTTTCCATCAGATCCGCCGCAATACGAAGCGTACTGGGCTTGGTATTTTCATAGGAGAATTTACCGGAGTCGGACTGGATTCCGACCATCAGGCAATCCGCCACCTGCTGATCCATCAAGGTCACACCGAGATCTTCTTCCCAGGCCTTCAGCACCAGATAAAGAAGTTCCGCACAGGAAGCCGAAGTGCCGTCCACATATGCCAGATCTCCCGAAACCGAAGAAGAAATATGGTGGTCCAGAACGATTTTGGTCTCGGCTTTCTCATAAAGCTCTTCCGCCGGGCCCATACGGCTGCCTTCCGAGCAGTCTACGGCAAATGCCACGGCCTGGATCTTCAGGTTTTCAGGTGTATTTTCCGCATTCACGATGGTCAGGATCTCTTCCGGCACATTCATGAACTGAAGTCTCGGCGGGATCGCCCATTCCGTCATGACTTTCGCGTCTTTTCCCATTTTCTTCAGGGAAAGAGCCAGCGCCACGGCCGTGCCGAGGCAGTCGCCATCTACACGGGCATGGGGAAAGATCTGGATCTGTCCTTCCGAAATACTCTTGATTTTCAGAAGGACGTTCCTTGAAAAATCACGAATTGTCTCCGCCACGAGCCTGATCCTCCTTGATAGTCCGGTCGATAAGGTCCATCAGTTCCATACCTTTCTGGATCGATTCATCCAGTTTGAAATGCATCTCCGGCGCCACGCGGAGCTTAACACGCTTGGCTACCTGACTTCTGATAAATCCGGAAGCACGCTCCATGGCTGCCATACAGTCCTGCTTTTCTTTATCCGAACCATACACCGACAGGAATACAGTGGCATGGGTCAGGTCAGATGACATGCGCACTTCCAGAACCGAAGTCATCATAGGGATACGGGGATCCTTGACTTCGGTCAGAAGAAGCTGGGAGATCACTTTCTGGATCTCGTCGCCCACACGGGCCGCTCGATTCTGTCTCATAGATTCACCTTATATTACTTTCTCTTGATCTCCTGCATCTCGAATACTTCTACGATATCGCCTTCTTCGATGTCGTTGTAGTTTTCGATGGAGATACCGCACTCATAGCCGGCAGCCACTTCCTTGGCGTCGTCCTTGAAACGCTTCAGAGAAGCAAGCTTGCCCTGATGCACGACGATACCGTTTCTTACGACACGGACCTCAGAGGTACGAAGGACCTTACCGTCCTTAACATACGCACCACCGATGGTACCGACAGAAGAAACCTTGAAGGTCTGACGGATCTCGACATGACCCAGGATAACTTCCTCAAACTGCGGCTTGAGCATACCACGCATAGCGGCTTCGATATCCTCGATCGCGTTGTAGATAACGCTGTAAAGCTTGATGTCTACGCCGACTTCCTTTGCCTGCTCCATAACGATCGCCGAAGGACGGACATTGAATCCGATGATGATCGCGTTGGATACATCCGCCAAAGTAACGTCGGACTCGGTGATCGTACCGACACCGCCGTGGATAACCTTGACGCGGACTTCGTCGTTGGTCAGTTTCTCCAGGGACTGGGTCACCGCCTCGACGGAACCCTGAACATCGGCCTTGATGATAAGGTTGAGATCCTTGACCTCGCCCTCGGCCAGTACCTGGGACAGAGTCTCCAGTGTCATTCTGGAGGACTTGTGCAACTGCTCTTCTCTCTGCTTGATCTTACGCTTTTCAACCAGCTGACGAGCCATCTTCTCATCGGTTACGGCATAGAATGTCTCACCGGCTTCCGGTACTTCCGGAAGACCCAGGATCTCGACAGGCACGGACGGACCGGCCTTCTTCTGCGGCGCACCGTTTTCATCGTACATAGCACGGATATGACCGAAGATCGGACCTGTGACAACGGTATCACCGGCACGCAGCGTACCACGCTGTACCAGAACGGTAGCAACCGGACCTCTGTTCTTATCCAGCTTGGCCTCGATAACCGTACCCTTTGCCTGACGCTTCGGGTCAGCCTTCAGTTCCATAACATCCGCGGTCAGAAGAACCATTTCCAGAAGTTCATCGATACCTTCACCGGACTTACTGGAAACCGGAACCATAATGGTGGAACCGCCCCACTCTTCCGGCAGAAGTCCGTGAGTGGAAAGCTCCTGCTTTACTTTATCCGGGTTTGCGCCCACCTTATCGATCTTCGTAATGGCTACGATGATCTCGGTGTTGGCGGCTTTTGCATGGTTGATCGCCTCAATGGTCTGCGGCATGACACCATCGTCTGCAGCTACGACCAGGATGGCGATATCGGTTACCTGTGCACCACGGGCACGCATGGTGGTAAATGCTTCGTGACCCGGAGTATCCAGGAAGGTGATCTGACGGCCCTTGCAGCGAACGGTGTACGCACCGATATGCTGGGTGATACCGCCGGCCTCGCCCTTCACGACCGAGGTGGAACGGATCTTATCCAGAAGGGATGTCTTACCATGGTCAACGTGACCCATAACAACTACGATCGGCGGACGCGGCTTGAGGTTCTCCTCGTTATCCTCGCTGTCGTCGAAGAGGATATCTTCTTCGGTTACCTCCACGATCGGCTCGGCGGTAATGCCGTATTCCGATGCGACCAGTGCTGCAGTATCGTAATCCAGTTCCTGGTTCAGTGTCGCCAGCATGCCCATTGTCATGAGGGACTTGATGATATCACCGGAACGCTTTTCCAGACCTTCGGCCAGTTCCTTAACCGTAATAAACGGCGGCAGCGAAACGTGAGTCAGCTGCGGCTTTACGACCGGAGCGGCCACAAAAGACTGGCGCTGCTTCGGGTTCTTCTTTTTCTTTCCGCCCATGTACATCGAGTCGAGGGCTTCATCGTTGGAAAGAATATCCGACGCGTTACCGGTAAACTGGTTGGCACGCTTGTTGCCCATACGGCGGTCATTATTATTGGAAGACTTCGCGTTATCCTTCTTTGTATCGTTCTTCGGATCCTTGCGGCTCTTCTCATAAGCATCACGTGCCGCGAAATTTGCCTTTTCCTTTGTTGCCTCCGGCGGCAGATCCTGCTTCGGCTTGGTGCTTCTCTTCGGCTGGTTCCGGTTATTGTTGTAGATATCGTCGTCGTCTTTGTCTTTTCCGGCAAAGCCACCTCCGAAATTGCCGCCGCGGTTTCCGCCCGGACGGTTTCCACCGCCGAAGTTTCCACCCTGACGCGGACCGTTGCCTCTGTCGTTTCTGTCACGGAAGTTACCACCGCCCTGACGGTTTCCATTTCCCTGATATCCGCCGCCCTGACGCGGTGCGCCATCCTTGGAGCGGACAAATGTCGATGTCTCACGGGTATATCCGGCGCTCGGCGCACGGACAACAGCAGAAGAAAGACGCGGGCCTTCTTTTGCCGGAGCTTCCTTGGCCGGGGTTTCCGCCTTCGGCTCTTCTTTCTTCGGTGCTTCCGTCTTTTCTTCCTTCTTCGGTGCTTCCACCGGAGCTGCTTCTTTCACTTCCGGCTTTTCTGCCTTCGGCTCGCTCTTCGGCTCTGCCTTCACTTCCGGCTTCGGCTCTTCTTTCTTCGGTGCTTCCACCGGAGCGGCTTCTTTCACTTCCGGCTTTTCCGCCTTCGGCTCGCTCTTCGCGGCCGCCTTCTTCTCAGAAGTTTTCTTCGGAGCTTCAGTCTTGGTCTCCGTCTTTACTTCAGAAGTCTCCTTCTTTACCGGAGTCACTTCCTCAACCGGCTTTTCCGATGCTGCCGGCTTCGTCTCCGCGGCCTCTTCAACCGGAGGTTTCTTGGCCTTCTTATTGACACGGCCTACACGAAGCGTCTTGGTACCGGAGATACCACTGACAGTCTTCTGCGGGATCGAGGATTCTACCTTCGTCTCTTCCGACTTCGATGCTTTCTTTTCTTTTTCTGCCATCATTTCCTCCTGTTTATTCCGCTTTGTCGGCGGAAGCCTCTTGTTCATTTACTAATTCGATCTGGCCATAAAGTTTTTTGGCCATTCCCTCATCAAGTATCGCAATGGCGATCCGTGAGGGTTTTCCAATCGCCCCGCCCAGTTCTTCTGCCGTGGCAAAGTCACTGGTCAACGTATTTTCTTCTTTGGCGATCCGCTTAAGCTTCTCACGCTGCTTATCCGAACCGTCCTTTGCCAGGATCAGAAGAGCGACCGCGCCGGCGTGAAGCGCCAGTTCTATGGCTTCGAACCCGGATGTCATCAATCCTGCCCGGTACGAAAGCCCGATGGTCTTAAGGATCCGCTCCTTTGTCACCGGCTTTCCTTCACTCTTCTTTTTCATTTCACCTCTCCGTTTTCTTCCGAAGAGAGCAGCGCCGGCTTTAAGCTCTCGGTATCTACCTTACGGTGAAGTCCCCGGTCGAACTGCTGATGCTCCAGCGCCTTCTTCTGGCACTCCGGATTATGGCAGACATAGGCACCCCGGCCCGGAAGCCGTCCTGTCGGATCTAATACGACCTGCCCATCGGGGGTCGCCACGATCCGGATCAATTCCTTCTTGGCCATGCGCTCTTTACAGCTGACGCACATACGCATCGGAATCTTCTTTGCCATAGTGTCTGCTTCTTCTCCTTATGCTTTCTCGTTATTTGCTTCACCGGCTTCATCATCTGCGATGGTGAAGTTGGCGACGAAGTCATTCTGTACCATTGTCTGATACTGGCTCATGCTCTTGATGTCGATCTTCCAGCCTGTCAGACGGGCAGCCAGACGTACATTCTGTCCGGCACGGCCGATTGCCAGAGAATACTGCTGATCCGGAACTACGACCTGAGCATTCATCTCCTTGGTGCCGTCATCCTTGGTGATGATCTCGGTATCCACACGTTCAACCTTTGCCGGAGAAAGTGCATTGCTGATATATACAGCCGGATCATCGCTGTACTGGATGATATCGATCTTCTCGTTACCCAGCTCGTCCATGATCGCCTGGATACGTGTACCACGCTGACCTACGCATGCTCCCAGCGGATCTACATCCGGATCACGGGAAACAACGGCAACCTTGGAACGGGAACCGGCCTCACGGGCAACCGATACGATCTCGACGATACCGTCATGGATCTCCGGCACTTCCTTTTCCATCAGCTTCTTTACCAGGAACGGATGGCTTCTGGAAACGATGATCACCGGACGCTCCTTCTGTGTCTCCACACGGAGGATCAGGAACTTCATTCTCTTATTGAAGGAATAGTCCTCATCCTTCACCTGCTCCTGACGCGGAAGGGTAGCTTCTGCACGTCCGATATCCACGAATACGAAACGGTTATCACTTCTCTGGATCACGCCGCTTGCCAGCTCACCGATCTGATCGGAGAACTCGGACTGGATACGTTCATTTTCCGTATCACGCAGCTTCTTGCTGATCGCAGCCTTTGCAGCACCGGCAGCAAGACGGCCCAGGGACTCGACGTCAATGGTCATTTCAATGGTATCGCCTTCTTCCAGATCCGGATCGATCTCTCTTGCTTCTTCCAGGGAGATCTGGGTCTTCGGGTCGGTTACTTCCGCAACGACCTCAACTACCTCGTATACGTACATCTCACCGGTCTCTCTGTCGATCTCGGCAAATACCTGCTCGTTCTGCTTGGCGTCGGCAAACTCTCTCTTAAAAGCAGCAACGATCGCTTCCTCGATGGCCTCAAAGAGGGTCTCTTCCTCGATGCCTCTCTCCTTAGACAGCGCCTTAATAGCCTCCAGCATTTCTTTGTTTTCCATAACGTCTCTCCTTTGATTTCGTCACAAAATTAAAACCGTATTGTTCGTTGTGCCTTGGCGACCTGATTCCAGAGGAACTCTCTGGTCTCATCCCCAACCTTCAGCACGAGCTTGGCGTCGTCTGCACTCTCGATAAATCCCTCGATATGCTTTACGCCGTCCACTGCCGCAAAAAGTGAAACCTCGATTTCTTCTCCCTGATGCCGGATATAATCCGCCAGACAGGTAAACGGCCGCGTCGCGCCCGGAGAAGATACCTCGAAATAGTCCGGATCTGCATGAAGTTTTCCTTCCAGTGCCGCATCCACTTCCCGACTGACTGCCTCGCAGTCCTCGATGCCGATGCCGCCCCGCTTGTCGATAAAAAGGCGAAGGAAATAATACTGTCCTTCCTTCTTATACTCACAGTCCACCAGGTCAAAACCCATCGACTTCACGATCGGCTCCGCCAGATCAAATGCTTCCTGTGCCACTTTCGATCTTCCTGCCATGCTGCCTCCGTTTGTTTCATAAACAAAAAAGTGGGCCAAGACCCACTTTCCATGTCAAATACACTTCTAGCATGTAATATATTACTACTAAAGGTGCCCGAATGCAATGCTTTTCCCGTATTTTACCTATAATATACGAAATGCACAGTTCCTTTGTTTTATTTACACAATTTTCACTATCTTTTTATCAGAATCGCTATTCAAATTATCCAAGTTATCATGTAGAATATAAGTAATCCAAAACAACCGTTGGATAATCAACAAAACAAGGAGATGATGCCAATGATAAAGGTAATTGCAGGAGAAAAGGGAACAGGGAAAACAGCACAGCTGGTTGAGGATATCAACGAGCAGGCCACGACAGACAACAATATCGTCTGCATCCAGCGTGGACACCGTCTCGACCGGCTTTTGAAATACAGAGTCCGTCTCGTGGACCTCGATGAATATCCTGTTAATGGTTTCGAACAGTTCATTAGTTTCGTAGCCGGCATTTGTGCCAAAGATTACGACGTCACACACATCTATGTAGACAGTATCCTGAAGATCACAGGCGAAACAGATTACGAGAGATTCGGAGAATTCCTGGATAAGCTCAACAGCTTCCTGGGAGACAAAATCACAGCGACGATTATTTGCAGCCGTGCCAAGGACGAGCTTCCTGAAAGCGTTACCAAGTACTGCTGATCACACTATATAGCGCATCCTACAATTAAATAGCAAATGACAGGGACTGCCTCAAAAGAGACAGTCCCTTCGTTTTCTTTCTTTTCTTCCCGAAATGCACTTTGTTCCGCAACTTCCAGAGGTATTATTCCGTGTCATGCCTACCACATAAAAAGGAGCCTCGAATTGCTTCGAGGCTCCCGCTTTATCTTTCACTATAAGGCGAAGATTACTGCTGAGGCTTACCGCACTCACCGCAGAACTTACCGGTGTTACCGGTTGCACCGCAGGAGCATGTCCAGCCGGCTGCTGTATCTGCCGGCTTCGGCTTACCGCACTCGGCACAGAACTTACCTGTGTTGCCTGCTGCACCACAAGCGCATGTCCACGTACCCGGATCTGCCGGCTTCGGAGAACCGCAGTTTGCGCAGAACTTACCCTGGTTGCCTGCCTGGCCGCAAGAACATGCCCAGCCACCTGCTGCAGCTGCCGGAGCGGCTGCCTGAGCCTGCTGCTGCTGCATCATCTGCTGCTGCTGCAGGAATGCCATACCCTGGTTACCGGGGTTCATAGCACTTCCATTGAATCCGCCAACAAGACCGAGACCCATCATGGCGTTACCGGCACCAGCCTGGTTGCCGGCAGCGGTCTTCATGGCATCGACGGAACCCTTGATCTGGTAACCGGCAGCCATCTGCGGGTTGTTACCAAACATAAGACCATCGTCCATGTCCTGGATTCTCTTTCTGGATTCGTCGTCCGGAGTAACCGACATAACGGCTACTTTCTCAACGATCATACCACGGCCCTGGAGCCAGTCTTCATCCAGAACTTCGTTCATATACTTAGCAAGCTTAACCTGCTGAGACTGCAGTCTGTTGTACTGAACATCCTCTCCGCCGGCACCCATCTTGTTGAGGGCTTCGCCGAGGTACATCAGGAACTCAGCCTTTGCCTGACCGGGCTGACCATTCTTGCCCATCAGTTCGTCACGACGGTAATCACCGGAAACGTTACCGGCAATGTTCTTGAAGAATGTAACCGGGTCAACGATCTTGAACGAGAATGTACCGTTCATGCGGATGTAAATACCACGATATGTCGGATCATCGTACGGGAGCGGAGCAGCTGTGCCGAACTTATTGTCGACCATCTCCAGCATATTTACGAAGTAAACTCTCTGCTGTGTCAGAGCCTCACCGCCAGCCTTAATACGGTTCCAGATATCACCACAGGACTTCTTTACACCATCGAGGAATCCGGAACTACCGAAGCAAGACGGAGCCGAAGAAGTATCCCAAGTATACATACCGGCTTCTGTAGTAAAGTCAACAACACGACCGTTATCTACGAGGATCAAAGCGGTTCCCTCCGGAACTGCGATCTTAGAACCATTAGAAATGATTTCTGCGTCACCTCTGTTACTGCCGTTACGCACTACCTTCGCGCCGCGGCGCAGAAGAACTTCCTGTCCAAGCGAGTCACATGTGAAGAACTCAAGGTACTGATCTCTTAAGTTTCCGCCAACAGCCTGGATTGCAGCTTTAATTAAGCCCATTTTAATCTCCTCCCTACAAGAAAAAATTTTCAGATCTCGATCAACTTATCGACAAGCCAGATTCGCATATCCACTGTCTTAATTGCCGTTCCGCAGAACTGACAAACATCTGTTCCCAGATGTTTGACCGGGGCACCGCAATGCGGACAGGTGAAACCTACTCCCTTAATGTCTTCCCACGCAAACCGGTCAGCG
This sequence comes from Oscillospiraceae bacterium, assembly GCA_902802325.1. Taxonomy (GTDB): domain Bacteria; phylum Bacillota; class Clostridia; order Saccharofermentanales; family Saccharofermentanaceae; genus Scatonaster. The sequence goes on from CADCLV010000004.1 coordinate 60,927, forward strand.
TCAAGAATGTTAATTACTTTTACGTTATACCGAGTCTGTGTCGGAGTCGCTCGATTGCCTGATATAAATTTACCATTTCTTTCCTGGTATTGCAAACATTGTAACGAATATTGGAAGGTGATTTCCACCGTTGAAGAAGTCTTTTGATACTCGTTAATTCCGCCTTTATGGACAATTACATCACGGTAAACCAGAGATTTGCCTTCAGACCTGGCTGCTTCCACTTTATGCCACAGTTCTTCGGCCAGAGAACGGGTGCATCCGATGCCGCATCCATGAAGTTCTGCCCGGATCCGGTCAATGGTATCCGCATTACTTCCATAGGTCATCTGGCAAAGAAGATCCAGGCTCTTCACAAGTACCGCCTGGGCAGCGCTCTGCATCTGGGAAAGGTTCAGATCCGGGAAGTCTTTATTGATCCTCGGTACCAGCGCCGTAGAAAGATCCGACACCGACTTCGGCTGGGCCAGGGTCTGGGTCATCTTAAAGTCTTCCGGGCCGACTTTGCCCTCTTGTACTTCCTGCTTGACCCCTTCCATGATCTGTCCAACCAAAGAGTTACGGAACGCTCTTTTGGCGGACCTTACTCCGGCTACGATTCCCAGAAGGACCAGAAGTCCTCCTCCGACTAAAATTCCGATTCCTACCAATCCACCCGGCATTCTCTTCTCCTCCTTCTCCGTCTATTCAAAAGGACACCGTTTTCCATTATGTCAATATTTGTATAGAACATTACGGTCCATACGCAGAACCGGAATTCCGGAAGGCGTTTTCTCCTTCCAGCTTTCAGGCAGAACGTGATCTAGTCCTGTCTGATACACCACCGGGATCCCCGTAAGTTCCTGCGCCGAAAGAAGGACCTTCTCCCCTTCGATCAGTTCTTCTTCTGTAGTTTCCTCCAGAAGGTTGGAGTTATTAATTAAGCCCGAGATCGGAAGTCTGGCCGCTTCGGAAAGCTCCGAGGCCATCAGCTTTATGCTCTCTGCATCCGAAGTAAAGGGACGGAACGCATTCACGACCATAAAGACCCGGTATTCGATCTTCTGAAAACGGCTTAACATCGCACCCAGAACTCGAGCTCCCAGATCCTCACCGCCGATATCAAAGACAGCGAGGGTATCCGGCATATCAAAGGCCGAATATACTTCACCGGAAAGCGCCGGTACATCGACATTGGTATTGGCATATTCCGGCACGATCACACGGATGCCTTCCTTTTCCAGGACCTCTTTGGCATCAGCGGAGCGGTAATACGGATTGACGATATCCAGATCCGCCAGCATCACCTTTGCGTCGGGGTTCTCTTTTTTCAGTTTATGCGCGAAATGCACTGAAACTTCAGACTTTCCGCTGCCGTATGCACCTACAAAAACATATAAACGGACTTTCTTTTCTTCTTCCATATTCTCCCTCCTGTTACCTAAGCTCCGCAATGGTCACGCCATCTTCGCCCTCACCGAATGTGCCTAACCGGTACGAACGGACACGCCGGTCCTTTTTCAGGAACTGGTCCACCGCCGAACGAAGTGCGCCGGTGCCTTTGCCGTGGACAATGCGGACATTTTCGATATTACTGATAACACAATCATCTAAATAGCGGTCCAGAGCTGTCTGGGCTTCATCTACCGTCATGCCGAGAAGCTGGATCTCCGGCATCATGGTGGACTTCTTCGCAAGACGGATCTGCTCGGCGCGGGATACCGATGCCGTACGTTTCGGCTCACGCTTTCCTTTCGCGCTCTTTTTCACTTCTTCCTTCTTCGGATACCGGAGCGAATCCGCAGGCACCGTAAGTTTTAATGCTCCGGAAGAAAGGATGCAGTTATTCTGTTTATCCGGACCCTTTACCACGATACCGGTAATATCCAGTTTAGGAGAATAGTAAAGGCCGCCTTCCCGGATCACTTCCGGCTTTTCGCCGGGCACTTCGGAAATCTCGTCATCCGGCACTTCCGCATCGATATCGGAAAGACCGGCACGGAGATTATTGCGGATGGCGCGGACTTTTCTTTCCGCTTCGTGGGAGTTCTCCATCTTCTGAAGCTCCTTGATCTCATCCAGAAGAGAATCGGCTTTTTCCAGTACCTCTTCCAGCATCTCCCGCTTTTCTTCTCTGGCCTGGGCAAGAACGCGTTTTCTTTCTTTTTCGATCTGCTTTCTCTGGTTTTCCAGATCCTCGGTCTGTTTCTTGATCTGGTCGCGCATATCCGCCATCTCCTGCTGGAGTTTTTCGCTTTCGCGGTTATGACGCTCCGCCGAAGAAAGAAGTTCTTCCACCTTCAGGCTCTCCTCGGATAGGATGCTCTGGGCATTTTCAATGATCCTCGGTGAAAGGCCCAGTTTTCTGGAGATCACAAATGCGTTACTGACACCCGGAAGACCGATCATGAGACGATATGTCGGAGACAAGGTCTCGGTATCAAATTCGCAGCAGGCATTTTCCACGCCGTCCTGCTCAACCGCATAGGCCTTTAACTCTTTATAGTGGGTAGTCGCAACTGTCACGGCCCCCTTCTTTCTGCACTCATCCAGGATCGCGATCGCCAATGCGGCGCCCTCCGTCGGGTCAGTTCCGCTTCCCAGTTCATCGACCAGCACCAGCGTGGTCTCTTTGGTCAGCTTCAATATCTGGACCAGATTGGTCATATGGGCCGAGAAAGTCGAAAGACTCTGCTCGATACTCTGCTCATCACCGATATCCGCCAGCACTTTCGTAAAGGTCGACACTTCCGAGCCGTCTTTACACGGAATAAAGAGTCCTGCCATCGCCATCAGGGAGATAATGCCGCAGGTCTTAAGAGATACGGTCTTTCCTCCCGTGTTCGGTCCCGTGATGACCAGCGTCCGGTATTCGGTACCTACGGAGAATTCGATCGGAACGACCCGGTCTTTATCGATCAGCGGATGACGGGCCCGCTTTAAGACGATCCGGCCTTCCTCATTCATACGGGGACGGGACGCATCCATTTCCAGCGCCAGTTCCGCCTTGGCCTGCATAAAGTCAATATGGCCCACCAATGCGATGTCTGCCATGATCGAGCTTTTCTCGATGCCGACTTTTCCGCTTAAAATGCCCAGGATCCGGTTGATTTCTTCCTGCTCGGCTGCCGTCCATTCCCGGATCTTGTTATTCAGTTCCACCACTGCCATCGGCTCGATAAAAAGCGTCTGGCCGGAAGCAGAAGTATCGTGAACGACACCGGGGACTTCGCCTTTCTTTTCCGGCTTTACCGGCACGCAGTAGCGGCCGTCACGCATGGTGACCAGCTGGTCCTGAAGGGCCTGGGGATTTTTCCGGATCAGTCTTTCCAGGATCTCACGTATACTGCTCTGGGCTTCCCGTATCTGGCGGCGGATGGCATAAAGCTCATTACTTGCCCGGTCATTCATCTCATTTTCCCCGGTAATAGCCGAGGAGATCTCTTTTTCCAGATGGGAAAGCGGCATCAGCTGCCCCAGTTCAGAAAGCAACCTGTGATCTAACGGATCCACCTGAAGGGATTCCGCTTTCACATGAGAAAGCCGCTCCACGGTACGGAGAAACTGGGCAATATAGAGAAGGTGCTTCATGGTAAGGGTCGCACCGGTCTCGGAAAACTTTACGCAGTCCCGGATATCATTGACGCCGCCTAAAGGAAGCGCGCCTTCTTTTACCCGGAACTCCAGTGCATCCTGTGTCTCCTGCTGCCATTCTTCCACTTGTTTCTTATCTGATGTGGGGAGCAGCCCATAGCAAAGTTCACGCCCGTAAATGGTACGAGCGTGATTTACGAGCCTGTCAAGTATCTTGTCATACTCTAATATGGAAAGAGAGCGGCCGCGGACTAATTTCCGCTTGGCCTCTTCTTCAAATGTGGTATACATATTTCCTCTTTCTTACGAGAGAAGCGACGATCTTTCCACATCCTCCATGGAGATGCTCTTCTTCACAGAAAGACCTTCCTCGATATCCACATCGGTGATGTGGCCGTCACGGAAGCAGACCAGACGGTTCAGTTTCTTCTGCTGAATGCACTCGATGGCGTGAATGCCCATGAGGCTGGCCATTGTACGGTCACGCAGCGTTGGGCTTCCGCCTCTCTGCAGGTGACCCAGGATGGTCGGACGGGATTCGATCTCTGTTGCCTCTTCGATCTGTTTAGCAATTTCAGTTGCGCTACCGGCACCCTCGGCGACGATAACGATGTAATGGCGCTTGCCCTTGTTTCTGCAATCCAGGATCTCCCGGACGACTTCCTTCATATCCAGAGGACGCTCCGGAAGGAGAATGATCTCGGCGCCGGTGGCAATACCGACGTTCAGGGCAATATAGCCGGCGTGTCTTCCCATAACTTCGATTACGCTGCAGCGCTCATGGGAAGAAGCAGTATCTCTCAGTTTGTCGATGGCTTCCATCGCGGTATTCATCGCCGTGTCATATCCGATGGTGTAATCAGTGCAGGCCACGTCGTTGTCAATGGTGCCCGGAATACCGATCACCGGAATACCGATACGGGCCAGATCTCTGGCGCCACGGAAAGAACCGTCACCGCCGATGACCACCATGCAGTCCACGCCGAATACGTTACACATCTTCGCGCCCTGAAGAACACCGGCCGGTGTCTCAAAGCTCTTGGAACGGGCTGTCATCAGGAAGGTACCGCCGCGCTGGAGTGTCTCGGAAACATCTCTGTGGCCCAGTTCCTTGACCTCGCCTTTCCAAAGGCCGTGGTAACCACGGGTCACACCCATCATCTTAAATCCGGCTTTGGTTCCGGCACGGACTACCGCACGGATCGTGGCATTCATACCCGGGGCATCACCACCGGATGTCAGAATACCTACACCCTTGATCTCCGGGATCGTGCTCAGGTCGATATTTTCGTAGTTTTTCGCCACCATTTCCTTCAGGTTCGGAAGGTTGCCATTGGTATATTCTTCGAACATAGTTTTTTCTCCTCATAAAAACGGTGGAATTCCCCGCCGGATTTTTGCTTGTATTATACCAAAGCTATTAAAACAGGGAAACATTTTCTACACCGAATTGCGAAACGAATATCTTGCAGATATCCCGATTCCATTCGATGTTATACTGCTCCGGCAGATGCACGACCCGTTTTTCGCCCATGACTGCCACATAAACCGGCACATTTCCGTTAAAATACGAGCAGGTCGAAAGAAGACGCTTAAAGCCCGGATCGTCCGTCTTTCCGAAGTAGCGGATCGCAAGACGGATAGGTGATTTGGCCGTATCTTTCTTCTTGCCGCTGTCCCCTTCTTCTGAAGTCTTCGGTGCTTCTTGATTTCCGTTCTCCGAAGTAGGCGCGGCGGAAAGATCCGCATTTTCCTGCTCTTTCGGCTTTTTGTCATAGGATCTTCCTGAGGAATACTCTCTGGATCTGGGAGGCGGCAGCTGGCAAAGAGGCTCGTCGTCACGGCTTAACGCCACGCAGTCTTCCATCAGAAGCTTGACTTCTTCCTCATCCACCTGGACCGTTCCGCGGATAAGAAGCGCCTTGGCCGAGTTGATCACCGGCCCGTACCGGGTATAGGCATCCGCAAAGCAGATGACCTCATAATCGCCATACAGATCCTCGATCCGGAGAAAACACATCAGTTTTCCGGTCTTGGTGGTCTTCTGGGTCCGTCCCACGATCAGGCCTGCCATTCTGACTCTTTCCCGGTCTTTCAGGACACGGCCGGAACCGGCATCTTCTCCCAGGGTTGCCCGAAAAGACGTACTGTCGGTATCGGTGCAGTTTTCCACCGCATTTTTATAGTTATCCAGAGGATGGCCGGATATATAGATACCCAGCATCTCTTTTTCTTTGGAAAGCTTCTCATCCAATGGAAATTCACTGACATTCGGAAGTACCGGTTCATCCTGGGCAGCTGCCGAATCCGGATCCATCAGGCTGAAGATACTGATCTGTCCTTCCATGGCATTTCTCTTAGTGGAGGCCAGCCGGTTAAGATAGGGCTCGGAAGCGCCCAGCATCTGGGATCTGGGGATCCCGAACTCATCCATGGCAGACGAATAGATCAGACTCTCGATCATCTTCTTATTGATCTCCAGCTTCTCCGATCTTCTCAGAAAATCTCCAAATGAAGTAAAAGGTCCTGCCGTTTCTCTGTCGATGACCAGTTTTTCCACCGCGTGGGCACCCACATTTTTAACGGCAGTCAGGCCGATACGGATCGCCTTTTCTCCTTCGGTACAAAAACGCACCTGGCTCTTTCCCACAGAAGGCGGAAGGATCGAAATGCCCATCTTCTTGGCGCAGGCCGCATACCAGGAAAGCTGGGACTGGTTTCCAAGAAAACTGTTCAGCATCGCCGCCATGAATTCCGTCGGGAAATGCACTTTCAGATAAGCGGTAAAGTAACCGACTACGGCATAAGCCGCCGCATGAGACTTATTAAAGGCATAGCCCGCAAACTGGGTCACGTCATCGAAGATCTTTCGTGCCACCGGCTCCGGCACTCCGTTTGCGATCGCGCCGGGAACTTCTCTTCCCTTTTCATCTTTTCCGCCATATATAAAAGTCTGGCGGTATTTCTCCATCATGGACGCTTTTTTCTTTGCCATGGCACGGCGGATATTATCCGACTGTCCCATGGAAAAACCTGCCAGATCTCTGACGATCTGCATGACCTGCTCCTGATAGATCATGCATCCGTAGGTCATATTCAGGATCGGCTCCAAAAGCGGATGATCGTATTTGATCGAAGACGGATCGTGACGGGCCGCCACATATTTCGGGATCTGATCCATCGGACCCGGACGATAAAGCGAGATACCGGCGATAATGTCTTCAAGAGAGGAAGGCTTCAGGTCCACCATAAAGGAAGTCATGCCCGTACTTTCAAGCTGGAACACACCTTCGGTGTCGCCACGGGAGATCATGTCAAAGACCGCCGGATCATCCATGGGGATCCGGTCAAAATCGATCTCGATGCCTTGATTTGCCAGGACCATTTCCGCCGTATCCCGAAGGACCGTCAGCGTACGAAGGCCCAGAAAGTCGAATTTCAGAAGACCGATTTCTTCGGAGTTGGCCTTGGCAAACTGTACCACCACAGACTCGTCGTTTTTGGCAAGCGGCGCAATATCCGTCAGCGGCACAGCCGAGATAATGACACCGGCCGCATGGGTCGAAGCATGACGCGGCATGCCTTCAAAAAGCATCGCCGTATCGATCACATTTTTCACCGTCTCCGAGTTTTCATATTCAGCCCGAAGTTCCGGAGAACCCTTCAGCGCATCCGAGATCGTAATCCCCAGACTGTTGGGGATCAGTTTACAGATCCGGTCACTTTCCGTATAGGGAACATCCAGCGCTCTGGCCACATCTTTTATGCAGGCCTTGGCCGCCAGAGTTCCGAAAGTGATCACCTGCGCAACTCTGTCTTCTCCATATTTTCTCGTGACGTAATCGATGACTTCCTGTCTTCGTTCGTAGCAGAAATCCACGTCAAAGTCAGGCATGGATACTCTTTCGTTATTTAAGAAACGCTCGAAGATCAGTCCGTAGCGGATCGGGTCGATATTGGTGATCTGAAGCGCATACGCCACCAAAGATCCGGCACCGGAACCACGTCCCGGTCCCACCATGATCTTATTTTCCTTGGCAAAGTGAATAAAGTCCCATACGATGAGATAGTAATCGGTATAACCCATGGAGGTAATAACTGAAAGCTCATACTCGGCACGTTCATAGTACTTCCTGATCTCTTCCTCATCTGTCCTTCCGGAAAGACGTCGTTTCAATCCTTCTTCGCAAAGATGACGCAGAAATTCTTCCGCATCGGAATACTCCAGCGGCACATCGAAAGCCGGCAGATGGATCTGATTGAAAGTATATTCCGCATGACACATGCTGGCGATCTTCGTGGTATTTTCGATCGCAGACGGAACAGAGGCAAAGTAGCTCCGCATCTCTTCTTCCGACTTAATATAGAAGTCATCACAGGACATACGCATGCGGTCCGGATCGCTCATCCGTTTTCCGGTCTGCATGCAAAGAAGTACCTCATGGGCAGTACTGTCTTCTTTATACATATAGTGGCAGTCATTGGTAGCCACCAGAGGGATCCCGGTCTCATTGGAAAGACGGATCAGATGGGAATTGACCTTGGCCTGCTCCGGCATCTGATTACTCTGGATCTCTAAGTAGTAATTCCCGCGGCCGAAGACCTTATCGTACCAAAGGGCTGTCTTTTTCGCTTTTTCATCATCATTTTGAATGACCCAGTAGGCCACTTCACCGGAAAGACAGGCAGAAAGCGCGATCAGTCCTTCCGAATACTTCTCCAGAAGTTCATGGTCCACTCGGGGCTTATAGTAGAAGCCTTCTGTAAAACCTGCCGAAACGAGACGGTTCAGGTTTACCAGTCCCACATCATTTTTGGCAAGAAGGACCAGATGGTAGTAGTTTCTGTCCTCCGGTTCCTTCAGGAAACGCCCTCTCGGCGCCACATAAACTTCACATCCGATGATGGGGTGGATCCCTTCTTCCACCATGGCCTTATAAAATTCCACCGTACCGTACATGACACCGTGATCGGTAATGGCGCAGGAAGTCATGCCCAGTTCCTTGAGCCGGGCCGCCAGTCTCTTGATGCGGATCGCGCCGTCCAAAAGACTATATTCGGTATGAAGATGCAAATGCACAAAACCCTGTGCCGTTTCCTCAGCCATACATATTCCTCTATGAGTCGCTCAGTTTTCCCTTGACGATAACCAGAAGATCGCGAAGTCTCGCTGCTTCTTCGAAAGCCAGATCCTTGGCTGCCGCCTTCATGTCCTTTTCCAGTTTTGCCGCAAGCTTGGTAAGCTCCGAAGAAGACATCTTCGTCTTCTTCTGATCCAGAAGATCGGAAAGATCCTTCATGTCGATCTTCTCTTCCTCGGATACCTCTTCGATGGTCTCCAGTACATCCCGGACTTCCTTCGAAACACTCTTCGGCGTGATGTGATTATCTTCATTATACTTCATCTGGATCTCGCGGCGGCGGTTCGTCTCCGAAACCGCGGCAAACATCGAATCCGTTACCTCATCGGCATAGAAAACGACGCGGCCGTTGACGTTACGGGCAGCTCGTCCGATCATCTGGATGAGAGATCTTGTGGATCGCAGGAAGCCTTCCTTATCCGCATCCAGGATCATCAGCAGAGATACCTCCGGAATATCCAGACCCTCACGCAGCAGGTTGATACCGACCAGCACATCGAATTCCCCCTGCCGGAGCTGACGGAGGATCTTCATTCTCTCTACCGTGTCGATATCCGAATGCAGATACTTGACCCGGATCTCTTCCTGCTTGAGGTACCCGGTCAGATCTTCGGACATCTTCTTGGTCAAAGTCAGGATCAATGCACGCTCGCCCTTCTTCACGGTCTGCCGGATCTCTGTGAGGATATCTTCCATCTGTCCCTCGACCGGACGGATGGAGATCTCCGGATCCAGAAGTCCGGTCGGACGGATGATCTGCTCGACGGTCTGGCCGCTATGTTCCGCTTCATAGGTGGAAGGCGTCGCCGATACAAAGATCGTCTGGCCCATCTTCTTTTCAAATTCCTCGAACTTCAAAGGGCGGTTATCAAAAGCCGACGGCAGACGGAAACCATAATCCACCAGCGTGGTCTTTCTCGAACGGTCACCGTTATACATGGCCCCGATCTGGGGAACCGTCACGTGGGACTCATCGATCATGAGAAGATAATCATCCGGCATAAAGTCCATCAGAGTAAACGGCGGAGAGCCGGGCTGTCTCTTCGTGAGATGCCGGGAATAGTTCTCGATGCCCTTCACAAATCCGGTCTCGCTCAACATCTCCAGATCGTAGCGGGTACGCTGCTCAAGACGGTATGCCTCGATCAGTTTTCCTTCTTCCCGCAGTTCCTTCAGCCTCTCTTCCAGTTCTTCCTCGATCGTCACCAGCGCGCCTTCCAGCTTCGCTCTCGTGGTGGCGTAATGGGAAGCAGGAAAGATCATGGTGTAGTTTCGGTTAAACACCAGTTTCCCCGTAAGATAATGCACTTCCGTGATCTTTTCGATCTCGTCGCCGAAGAAGGTCACGCGGGTGATGAGTTCTTCCGATGAAGGCGGGAAAATATCCAGGGTGTCTCCCTTTACGCGAAATGCACCTCTCGTGATCTCATAATCGTTACGCACATACTGAAGGTCGATAAGGCGCCTGATCACCTGATCTCTGGAAAGCTCCATCCCTACCCGGAGATTGATCATCAGGTCCTTATAGTCGGACGGATCACCCAGGCCATAGATGCAGGAAACCGACGCCACCACGATGACATCCCGACGCTCCAGAAGTGCGCTGGTGGCACTATGGCGCATACGGTCGATCTCATCGTTGATGTCGCAGTCTTTCTCAATAAAAGTGTCGGTAGACGCGATATACGCCTCCGGCTGATAGTAATCGTAGTAGGAAACAAAAAACTCCACGGCATTGTCCGGGAAAAACGCCTTGAACTCGGCGGCCAGCTGGGCCGCCAGAGTCTTATTCGGCGCAATGACCAGCGTCGGGCGCTGGGTCTTTTCAATAATGTTCGCCATGGTAAAAGTCTTACCGGATCCGGTGACACCTAAGAGTGTCTGTCCCTTCATCCCGCTTTCCAGTCCGGCCACCAGTTTCTCGATCGCCTGGGGCTGATCACCGGTCGGCACAAATGGCGAATGGATCTTAAATTGTTGCTTCATCTCTTCCTGCATCGTGACACCCTGAATCTATCGAACATATTTTCGTTTCCATCAGTATATCACAAATGCCGGGAATAAGAAACTGTTTTTATACTCCTGTATCCACAACCAGGATCCGCTCGATCGGAACCCGGAAGGTCACAGACAGGACGACCAGATTGTCGATCGTAGGCATGCTCACACCGCGCTGCCACTTGTAGATCGCCTGAGGTGTGGCGAATCCGAAGATATCCTGAAGATCTCGAACGGACAGTCCGGCATTCTCACGAAGCCTTACGATATTACTTCCTGTTTCTTCCATGTTGATGATCGGTAACATAAGTCATCCTCCCCTTTCCTATAAAAAACCATAAAACATATAACAAAAAACCGCTTTTCCAGTGAGACATCGGAAAAGCGGCGGGAAACTCGTTTCATCACATTCGTGAAACTATATTGCCTGGTGTTTCACTCCTGCTTTTCCTTTGATCATATGGGTCCATTTCATACCTGTGGCGACGTCAGAGACAATACGCTTGACGGCGGTCTGGATATCAGAGGTATGGATGGCATACTTGATGGTAGATGTATTATTCATTGTGGCTTTCGCGGTAATAATATTCTTCATTCGTGAAACACTCCTTTCGTTAAAATTCGTTCAGTTTCTTAACTGATATTTGTAATTTACCACTCTTATTTGATTTTGTCAGTATACTGCCAGTATAAATTTTGCATAAATTTCCTGTATTTTTAATATTTCTTGATAGAAATGCAGGACATCCATATAATATAGACAATATTATTTAACATCTGAGGGGGCAATATGAGAAACAGACATCATTGGCTGACAGCTATTCTGCTGTCTTTTATTCTTCTTTTCGGACCGGGGTATCCTTCCTTACGGGCCGCATCCGCAGATCCGGATCTTTCCATTGATTTTACGATAAGAGATAAAAACGGCGATCCGGTTTCCGGCTTTACCCACGGGTACAAAGTTTTGATACAGGGAACGACAGATTCCGGAAGTGATCTTTCGGGAGACTACACCCTGACTGTGAGTGGCGCAGCCGATACCACCGTCTCCTTTTCTTCCGGTTCAGCTACGATAGAAGTTCCGGCCGGCACCGTTGCTACGATCCGGGATCTTCCTTTCAATTCCCAGGTCAAACTGACAGTTGTCCAGCGTGTCAGATCGAACGGGAATGTTGATGTCGTCTATGAAGACGTCACCACTTCGGACTTGGATTCAAACGATTCACTTATTCTTGATTCGGACAAGAGCGTGCATTTCAATGTGGATCATGAAAGTCTTTTTAAGACCATCACCATCTATCCGAAGGTTTTCGAAGACAGCTGGCCGGAAGATACACTTTTCCGTTACAGAATGACTTTCTGGAACGAAGAAGGCCTGGATCTTTCCCTTCTTTCCTATACGATCGAAGGAGATCCGACAGTTTATACACCTGCTATGGTAAACGGACAGCTTACGATCGAAGCCATGATCCCCGTGAATAAAAAGCTTACGATCCGGGGACTTCCCGTGAGCATTTCTTTCGGCGGAAACAACTATACAACGGCCGAACAGTGCAACATCTACTGGAATAATGATTATCAGGCCGTAGCCGGCGGTTTCATCGCTGTAACGGACGTCGCCGCCGGTCACGAAAGCCTTTCCAGCGGCGTAATTCAGGATAAGACTCAGGGCACGTGGACGATCAACCTCTTCCGAAGATCCGCATCCGCCGCCATTGCCAAATTCTATGCAGCTCCGGCTGGAGCAGACCCGGATGAACTTTATGATTTTAAAGTGACTTTATTTGACACCGCACTCAATCGTCCGCATACAGGAAAAGTCTGGGTCACGATTGGATCAGTCGACCTTTATAACAGCATTATGAATGGTAACTTTATTCCTTCCAATATCCCTGTTACGGAAAAACTTGTCGATACCGATGCCAACGGCTCCTTCTATTTGAGTCTCAAAGCCAACGAAGTCGCTGTACTCGGAAGATTATATCAGGACAGATCCTATCCGCAGGATTATCTCACTATAGGAACAAACGAGCGTGTATATAACAATTCGCAGTCCTCTATGCTGTATCTTCCCCAGGAAGGTCTTCTCCCGGTTTACACCAAGGTCACGGTGGAAGAGCTGACAAAAGATTATGAAACGGTACCTGGAGGCGGTTACCCCGGAGGCTACGTACAGGAAGTGACATCCACCTATGCAACCATCGATGTGTTCCACTACTTAAACGCAAGACTGTTCGATTCCTCCCTGCGCCTCTCTAAGACCGTGGAAGGAGAAAACGGCGAGTTTGATTTTACCATCCGGCTGAAGGACGTGTCCGATACCATTCCGGATACCTATTCCTACAGCGGTGATAAGCAGGGCACATTGAACTTTGCCGCCATTTCTTCTGAAACAGAAACCAAGACAGCCAAAGACGGCAGAACCTCCGATATCGAATACAGCATCTTTGAAGCCACCATTTCCCTCAAGGGCGGAGAAAGCATCACCATCGACGGACTTCCTGCCGGATGTGAATATGAGGTCATCGAAAAAGATCCGGAAGGCTATAACGTGGAATCTCAAGGAAGCAAAGGCACGCTTGAAAGCGGAAAAACTTCTGAAGTCAGTTTTACGAATAAAGAGATCACGCCGACCCCAACCGCGACTCCGACTTCCACGCCTACACCCACGCCTACACCCACGCCTACACTCACGCCGACTACGGCGCCCACACCTGCATCTGCGCCGCAAGTATCTTCCGAGACCACACCGGTTCCCACTTCTACACCGACACCCACCGCGACTCCTGTACCGGGAAAGGTCGTAAAGACAGGTGAAACTTCCGGAAAGAACGGAACATATATCCCCGTTGTCTTTTTGATCGGTGCGCTTTCTTTCGGCGGGCTGTTCGTAAGAAGAAAAAAAGAGAAACAGGTATAGATAGAATATGATTAAATAAGAAGATCCCCCGAAATGCACCTGAAGCTTTTCGGGGGATCTTTTTCTCTATCGTTCTTTTTTACTTACTCGGCATAGTACATATACATATAGCACTGTGTCTGATTCTCGATACACATAAATACGACCAGTGATCCTTTACCGGCCTTTCCCACAATGACCCAGGAAACGGTAGTCGGCTCCGGGACAAGTTTCTGGTCGGCAAAAAGTGAATACTTCTCCACATTGAATTCCTGAAGTGTGATCTCGTGGTGATCTTCTCCCAGTTTCTCATACATCTGCATGATCGTGGCATTCATATTCGTGTTATTGTCGATACGGATCTTCGCCTCGAATCCGGTACGGTTAAAGATGGAGCCGTATGCCACATATTTTTCAATGGTGCAGTACGAAGGAAGATCGTAGCCGGTCTTTCTTTCAATGACACTCTTCTTATCATCCCGTATAAAGAAAAACAGCAGAATTCCGCCCAGGACCACGAGAAGAACGATCATAACGATAGTCTGCTTTTTTCTATCCATTTACGTATCCTTTCCGAAAAGACGCTGTGCATTTTCAGTAGTGATCCGGGCCATCTCTTCTGCCGGGATCTCCTTGATTCTGGCCATTTCTTCCACAATATATTTTACATAGGCCGGTTCATTTCGCTGTCCGCGGAACGGAGCCGGAGTCATGTACGGCGAATCCGTCTCCACGAGAAGACGGTCCAAAGGACACATCCGGATCACATCCGGTGCTTTTCGCGCATTCTTAAAGGTGATCGGCCCGTCAAAACCGAGATAGAATCCCATCTTTAAAAGGATCTCGGCCGTCTCCGGACTTCCGGAAAAGCAATGAAGCACACCCGGATTCTCCCGGAGGGCATTCTGCTCATGAAGAGACTTCAGAATAAAAAGCGTATCTTCGCAGGCATCCCGCTCGTGGATCACGGCAGGCAGGTCATAGCGGTAGGCAAGACCCATCTGATAGATGAAAGCCGTTGCTTCGTGGACCGGAGAGCAATCATCGTAATGGTAATCCATACCGATCTCTCCCACTGCCACGATCCCCAGCTCGTCCTTCTGGCTGAGCCAGCCTTCCAGCTTGACCTTCGCTTCCTCATCAAAGGACGTGGCCATTTCCGGGTGGACGCCGACCATACAGGAAAGACGGATCCCCCGGTTCTTTTTCGCCGCACGAAGATGAAGAGAAAGCTCGCTGTCAGTGATCTCGGAACTTGCCAGAAGAATATGGGTCACCCCGTTCTTCTTGGCATTTTCCAGAACTGCATCAATATCATCTTTATATTCTTCACGCCAGTTCAGATGAGCATGCGTGTCAAACATCTCCATGGGTCAGGAAACCTCCGCACCCGGCTCTACACCTTCCGGTACAGACAGGAGAGCATAATCTCCGTTCGGTTTTTCGGCGCAAAGGATCATGCCGTAAGAATCAAATCCGCGAAGTTTTCTCGGTGCAAGGTTTGCCACCCATACCACCATCTTTCCGACCATCTCTTCCGGAGTATAGTACTGGGCAATACCCGACAGTACCTGCATCTTCCGGTCGCCGACATCCAGCTGCATACGAAGGAGCTTATCCGCCTTCGGGACTTTCTCGCACTCCAGGACCTTCGCCGCACGAAGCTCGAGCTTGGCAAAATCGTCATAGACGATCTCGTCCTTATGCTCTAAGACCTTACCCTTGGCTGCAGCCAGAGCCGCCTCGGAGATTTCAGCAAGTTCCTTCATTTCCTTTTCCATATCCAGTCTCGGGAACAGAACTTCCCCTTTCTGAACAGTTACGTTGGCAGCAAGCGCGCCCACCTTATCGGAAGCATCCCATGCGCAAGCCTCTTCCGATGCGCCGATCTGCTTCCAGATCTCCGGGCAGGTATTCGGCATTACCGGATTTAAGAGGATCGAGCACATACGGATCGTATCCAGAAGGTTATAAAGAACGGTCGCCAGACGGGTTTTCTTACTGTCATCCTTGGCCAGCACCCACGGTGCATTCTCATCGATATACTTGTTGGCACGGGCAATGACCTTGAATATCTCGGCAAGTGCTGCGGAGATGTGCAAAGTCTCATAGTTCTCCTCCACGAACGGGCGGAGTGCTTTTACCATATTCAAAAGCTCGTCATCCAGCGGATCTGTCTCACGCTCTTCCGGGAGAGTTCCGTCAAAGTACTTGATCGCCATGGCAACAGTTCTGGAAACGAGGTTTCCGAGGTCATTTGCCAGGTCGGTGTTGATACGCTGTACCATCTGCTCATTCGAGAACGGGCAGTCCGCGCCGAAAGGCATCTCACGGAGGAGATGGTAACGGACGGCATCCACGCCGTATCTATCTGCCAGGATAAACGGATCGATAACGTTACCTGTGGATTTACCCATCTTCGCGCCGCCAAATGTGATCCAGCCGTGGCCGTAGATATGCTTCGGCAGAGGGAGATCCAGCGCCATCAGGATCGCCGGCCAGATAAGAGAGTGAAAACGGACGATCTCTTTTGCCATGACATGAATGTCAGCCGGCCAGTATTTCTCGAAATCGTGATAGGTGTTATTTCCATAACCCAGAGCCGTGATATAGTCCAGGCCCGGCTTGATGAAGTTGTTGATCATCTCGTTTACGCGGGACTTCGGCTCCAGGAAATTTCTCTCCTCATCAAGAAGCAGTGCTTCCAGCTTATCGGAGAAAGCAGAGAGCTTAAAGAAATATGCCTCTTCTTCTGCATCTACGACTTCACGTCCGCAGTCCGGGCATTTTCCGTCCTTCAGCTGGCTCTCGGTCCAGAAAGACTCGCAGGGCGTGCAGTATTTGCCCACATATTTACCCTTGTAAATGTATCCCTTATCGTAAAGAGCCTTGAAGATATTCTGAACAGACTCCACGTGATACGGATCTGTGGTACGGATAAAACGGTCATATGTGATATCAAGGCGTTCCCAGAGCTTTTTGAAGTTGGCAACGATTCCGTCAACGTACTCCTTCGGGGTCACGCCGATCTCCTGCGCCTTCTTCTCGATCTTCTGGCCATGCTCATCGGTACCGGTCAGAAACATGACATCAAAACCCTGCATTCGCTTATATCTGGAAACAACGTCGCATGCCAGCGTTGTGTAGCAGTGTCCCACGTGCGGGTTACCCGACGGATAATAGATCGGTGTTGTGATGTAATACTTCTGTTTTTCGGCCATATGATATGCGCCTCCTTCTTTTTTGCAAATTGCATTTTGTTATTATAACAAGAATAGAATTATAAGACAAATTAAATCGCGGAATCGTGAAATTGTCTGCTCAAAATTTTATGTTAAAATAAAGACAGTTTTGACCGAGGGGAGGATGGGAAATGCCGGAAGGAAACGTAGCACCTTTATCGTTAAAGTGTAACATCTGCGGCGGAGAACTCAAAAATGACTATCTGACCGGCTCCTGCGTTTGCGACCACTGCGGAAACAAGTGGGATCTTAAGGAAATGTGTCCGGAGGTTTCTTCGTACAGCCGTACTATCGAGCGCATCAAACGGGGAAAAGAACTTCTGAATACGAGATCCGATGTGGCTACCTTAACTCAGGCCAACCTTCTCTTTAAAAGTGCGGCTATGGAGTGTACCGGCCGTACAGATCCCATCGCCGCTGATCTTCTACGGGTTGCCAACGAATGTCAGGAGGAATCAGAAAAGATCAAGCACTATTCTCTCGGAACGATGCATTTCGAGAAGAAAAACTACCGTAAGGCGTTGAGCGAATTTAAGAAGATCCCCGGATTTAAAGACGTAGATGAAAAGATGAAGGAAGCTGAAGCCGGCGCCGTCATCGAAAGAAGAAAGCATATTCCCATCGCGATCATTGTCGGCATGATCATCCCTGCCGTACTGAGTATCCTTCTGAAGGAAAAAGCAGGCCTTCCGCTTGCCGCAGTCATTCCGATCTTTGTCGTTCTGACCTGTGCTGTGTCCTATGCCGTTTATCTTGAAGGGACACTTGCTACCGTCATCATCGTTCTATCCGTCCTGGCCGCCGTACCACTGATACTATTCATGATCCTGGCGTACGGGATGCACATGGATACCGGGACAGCGGCGATCATCTCCATTGGCGCTCCCATCGTACTGGTGGTCGCAGTGGCACTAAAGCCGGATCTAAAGCAGAACTGAAATCACTCAGAAGATCCCATCACGAAAAAGATTGAAAAGAGGCTGCAAGGAAATCTTCCAAGCAGCCTCTTTCGAATTCTTAGGAGGGAGAGTTCACATATTTATCCATGGCGGAAGAAGATTCACCCAGGAGAATAAACTGCCAGATACGGATCAAGAAACCAGCCGCATTCATGCCGAGATACAGGAGCCAGAAAAAATTCGCAAAGTGTGTCCCCAAAACAGTAAGAAAGCTTACATACTGCCCGATCTGCGAAATAAGAAAGACTTTCTTAAAGAGAACCCAGGTCCCGGCCATCTTCTCATCTACCAGATCGAAGCTCTCTTCCATAGAAGAGGAAAAACTCATTACATAAAGGATTCCGAAAAGCGATGCGAGAAAAGAAAAGAGCGGCCGTCCCACCCCCAAAGTCATGTAAGAATAAACAGAAAGGCCCTGATAGATCACATAAAGCCACCCTGAAGACTTAAAACCATCGTAGTATTTTCCTAAAGAAAACACGGTGGAGCCATAAATGACCGCCACAAAAACCGTCACTAGTCCCAGCAGAACCGCACTTCCCCGCAATACCGGAAGCGAAGCGCCGACGAGCGCGTGCCAGGCGATCACCTGCAATACCACAAGGGCGATCACTTCAAAGACCGAAATGCAGAATAATGCTCCGTATTTCTTTCCAAGAACCCGGCACCGGGAAGATCTTTCCATCAGAAGCTGCTTTTCCATATCCATTGCTTTTCCGGCCATCATAGTACTGCCCTCCTTGATTCTCTGTCTGCATTATATCCACCCGGTGTGTACTCTTTATGTACATCCGGGAAAGCCGCTTTTCCGGGCAATGTGCATATGCTCTCCGCCTATGATAGAATGAGGCAGGTAAGTAAATGAAAACCCTGAAGGAGCCATGTTCCATGTTCTATATTGTCTGCGCCCTGGCCGCGGAAGCCCGCCCTTTGATCTCTGCCCTTTCTCTTCGAAAGGATGATCACGCCTGCCCGTATGACACCTACTTTTCCGAGGACAGTACCTGTGTACTGGTATTGTCCGGCATGGGAAATGTGGCCGCTTCTTCTGCCGCTTCCTATCTTCTGACCCGTTTCGGATTCCGGCCTGACCGGGATTTTCTTCTGAATTTCGGATCCTGCGCAGGAAGCATCCCGGGTCTTTATCTCATCCATAAGATCACAGACGAAGTTACCGGACGGGTCTTTTATCCGGACATGCTTTATGATCTTTCTTCCTGTGGCCTTCCTCTTTCTTCGGAAAAAGCACTGGTCACGGTGCCGAAGGTGATCTCTTCTCTTCCGGATCCCGATCTTCTTTACGAAATGGAAGCTTCCGGGATCTTTCAGGCGGCATCCCGTTTTTGCCCGCCCCACCGCATGATCTTTCTGAAATATGTATCCGACTCGGGAGAAGAAGATCCGAAAAATATCACTTCCGCTCTCCTGACAGAACGCGCCATGGAGCAGCTGCCCCATGTCCTGTCCGTTCTCGAATATCTGGGAAAAGAAGAGTGCCCGGAAGAATTGATCGATGAAGATCTATATATCTCCACATGCCTGGGATTACGCCTTTCAGAAACAATGCGACACGAACTTCGCCAGCTGTTTTTCTACGCCAAAGCCAGCGGTCAGGATATTGAATCGATCCTTTCCGGTCTGGCCTCGGAAGAAAAGATCCCCGCCCGCTCAAAAAAGGAAGGAAAGGAGGTCATAAATGTCATCCGCGACCGTCTCCTATAACTTTCCTTTTTCCCATATCTATGTGGAAAAAAAGGTCCTCGGCCATCCCCGGACCAAGGCTATTCTGTCCCGTTTTTCCAAGTCCCGGGTCATAAAGATCGACCACTATAAAGATGTATTTAACCGCCCCCGGCAGAGCTTTCGTCTTCAGAAAGATTCTCCTTCTCTGATCCTTGCCGGAAACACCGGCGCTTCCGTTTTTCACGGATCTCCGGTCTGTCAGGATTTCGGATATGAAAACTTCTACTACACCAGTTCCTGCAGAAACTGTATCTTCGACTGCGAATACTGTTTCTTACGAGGCATGTACGGCTCTGCCGATGTGGTCGTTTTCGTAAACCTGGAAGATGCATTTTCCGAAGTCGAAGATCTTCTTTCGAAGCACCCGGTATATCTTTGCGTCTCCTTTGATACGGACCTGATCGCCCTGGAAAACCTGACCGGCTACGTTTCCGCCTGGGCGGAATTTACGAAAGGCCATCCGGATCTGACAATAGAGATCCGAACCAAATCTTTCCGCAAAGATATCTTTCAAAAGATCCCTTCCTGCGACCGCGTGATCTTCGCCTATACGATCTCCCCCAAGGAAGTCATCGGCCGGTTTGAAAAGCGCACCGCCACCTTGGCCGAGCGGCTCTCGGCGGCTTCCTGTGCCATGGAAAAAGGATTTCCGGTCCGGCTCTGCTTTGACCCGGTTATCTATCTTCCGGATTGGAAAAAAGCCTATACGGAACTGATCGAGGAGGTAAAAGGTTCCATCGACCTTTCCCGGATCAAAGATGTCAGTATCGGCACCTTCCGGATCTCATCGGAGTACATGAAAAAGCTTCGAAAAGATCTCCCCGGATCTTCTTTATGCCAGTTCCCCTTTGAAAACCACAACGGGGTCATGGAATATCCGGATAATCTTCGAAACGATATGGAATGCACACTTGTAACACTGTTACAAAGCTCGATTTCTCAGGAAAAGATCTTCCTAGCCACCTTCTGACAGAAAGGTCTTTTCCAGGAAGAAAACTATATGGAAAAGAGGTAAAAATATGACCCGCACTGCCATAATCACCGGAGCTTCTTCCGGAATCGGAAAGGCGATCTGCGAGATCGTTTTACAAAGCGGCTATGAAGTATACGGAATCGGAAGAGACTTTTCCGAAGCCTCCTCCCTTCTTTCCCGGGAGAACTTTCACAAGGTGGAACTGGATCTTCTGGATACCGGAAAACTTCAGGAGGAAATAAAGAATATTTCCAAGGGAAATGCACTGTCGCTTCTTATTAACTGCGCCGGGGTGGGGTACTACGGACTTCACGAGGAACTTTCCGCCAAGAGCATTTCCGAAATGGTGCGGGTAAACTTAGAAGTCCCTCTTCTTCTTTCCAACCTGCTTCTTCGGAAATTAAAAGAGAACTCCGGTACCATCATCAACATCGCATCGGTTACCGCATCTCAGAGTAATCCCCACGGTGCCGCCTACGGTGCCACCAAAGCAGGACTTCTCAGCTTTTCCAAGAGTCTTTTTGACGAAGCAAGAAAATATGGCGTGAAGGTCACTACGATCCTTCCGGACATGACAGATACGAAGCTATACCGGAATGCGGATTTCAAAGCTTGCGAAGAAGAAAATGCACGTCTTCTTCCAGAAGATATCGCAAAGGCAGTAGACTTTATTCTTCATCTTGATCCCCATCAGGTCATTACAGAACTTACGGTCCGTCCTCAGCTGCACCGTATCGAGAAAAAGAAATAAAGAATACGCATAGCGTGGATCCTTTACGGGATCGAAAGAGTCTCTCTTACAATGCTGTCGAATTCATTAAAATCCTCTATGGACAGGTCGACGAATTGTGTTTCATCGTGGAAATTTTCGGGAAGATTAAAGATATGCACGTTGGGATTATTCGTTTCCGTGATCTCGGCCACATGGTGCTCATCCGTCAATCCGTTAATGAGGATCAGGGGTGTCGTGGTGGTATCCACGACCGCGCTTCTCGCTTCACTGACTGACGGGTCAAAGGAGAACCGCTCCCGGTGTTCTTTATATACACGGAGCTCATAAAGATGCTCTTCCATGTCCTCTGTGATAGAAAGTTTCGCGCCGCTTCCGTCTTTTTCCAGCGCTTCCCGTAAATACGAAGCATCGTAAGCGTAGTATCCGTCTTCCCGGTAACACTGGAAAACGAAATTGTAGTAGCGGGATTTATCTTCGTATTCCGAGCCGTCCAGTTCATACTGCCAGGGACCATAGCAAGTGACCAGTATACTTTCAAATTCCTGAAGGTAATACTGCTCCGGATATTGATCTTTCATACTCAGGATATCCGCCATATCCTTAAAGGTATCTTCCGGATCGTACTGCCAAAGAAAAGCCAGATCCAAAACCGCGCAGTCAAAAAGGATATCCGGCGTCATCTCCTCAGACAAAGTCAGTCCCATTGTCGTCACTTCTTTATAGTACATCTCCACAAGTTCTTCTCTATTTTTAATGGCTTCCACCTGAAATGCCAATACCAGATCCCGGTATTCCTTCGCTTTTTCTTTTCCATACCGCGCATCTCCTGCCGTAGACCAGGTATATTCATACATGCCGGGGAATCCCCGGTTACAGCGAAGCATCGCCGCTTCGGCAATAAACAGATCGCAGTCATCGGGATAGCGGGACAGGTGATAGGCCGTAAATTCTCCTCCCTTACTCATCCCTTCGAAGCACCATTTGCCGGACAGAATAGTCTTTAATCCTGTGATCATAAGATGGAAATCGTCTGCTGCCTGACTACATGTCAGGTATTCCCAGTAATCCGGATTATCGTAGGCAAAGCCCTCCGGAAGTGACTCCCCGTCAAAACGGTATTCCGGCTCAATAAAATTACATTCGTAATACCTTGAAAACTCTTCCACATCATATTCGCCCGGCACTTCTTCAAAAAGATGCCCGACGCCGTTAAATATACTGTAGCCGCTGCAGTAGAAATGATTGGGCCGTTCTTCTCCCAGATAGTAGATATACATTCTCTGGTAAAAAGTGCCCTTTTCCGGATCGTTGTGATCCAGTGGCATTTCGTAATAGACCATATACTGGTTCTCTTCATATTCCGGAAGACGTTCCACCGAGACCACGCACGGAAGGCTTCTGACCTTATCGGCAAATTCACCTTCGGCCCGAAGATTTCCCTGCCCGATCACATCAGATGAATTTGCAGAAGACGAAGAAGCACTCGTTTCACTGCTCTCTTCTGTTTCCGGCGAAGTCGTTTCTGAAGGTGCTTCCGTCGTCTCCACCGACTCGGACGTAGTTGTGGTCTTCTTGGCTTTCTTCTTCTTTTTCGTTGTCTCACCGGTCTGCCTACAGGAAGAAAACAGCATCGTTCCTACCAGAAGAAGCGCCATGAGATTTATAAGTTTCTGTCTTTTCATATCCTTGCTGTCCTTTATCGATTTCGGCGATGCCCAATCCACAATTTTATTTTACTGGAAAACATATGCTTCTTCCATAACAGAATCGTCATGAGAAGAAGCATACGGGTAGAGGGTATTATGAATATGTGAAAGGATGCAAAGTTTAGGAATGGATCTTAAGAACGCTGTTCTTTCCATTCAGTTCAATGATCGTCTCGGAAGACGGCTCTTCCGGCACCAGACAGGAGATCGTATTATTCTTTCCTTCAGTCCGTGTAGCAAATCTTGCTCCGCTTGGAATAACAAGTCCTGCTTCTCCGGAGATCATGTTGATATCGATATTTCCGGAAAGGGTATCTGTATTGATCAGAAGTTTTCCTTTCCCATCGATCTCGATGCGGGAATAAGAAATCCCCTTTAAGTTTACAGTTGCATTTTCCACAGAAAGCTCGATATGGTCTGCTTTCGGCGGAATGCCGATGGTAGCATTTTCCACGCCGTCGATAATGATCTCGGCCTGATCATGGCTGGATTCAAAAGTCACTTTCGAGGGTACCACGAGGGTGTCGTTATCGGTAGCAAAGATGGTAACTTCAGATGCCTTTTTGATGGTGATCTCGTAATCTTTCATGTGTATTTCCTCCAGGTTTTTCGTCATGTTTGTTTATTTCTAAAATGATTGCGTTTTCTTTTCACTTTCGCTCTTTATGGTTTAAGGATATCATCCGGCTCCCGGGAAATCCTTAAACAATTATTAAATCGAAAAAAGGAAAAGAGCCGCCCGTTTGGGACAGCTCTTCTCCGGCTGGTGTGACAACTACGGAAAGATTATACGATGTTTTTGATTCCTTCGCAGATCCGTCTTGCTACCACGGGATTATTCATGGTGTAGAGATGGATCCCCGGGATATCACTGACCAGAAGGTCTGTTGATCACCGGCATCACCCCGGGAAGGATCGGCACATTAATGTCCGCGATCTGACACTCCTCGTTGAACTGATAGAATTTATCGTTATCGAAAAAGAGCTGGGATATAAGGACTTCCGCTCCGGCGCCGACCTTGGCTTTCAGCGCTTTGATCTCGCTGACACGCCCGGAGGATTCCGGATGGCATTCCGGATAGCAGGCGCCTAAGAAGCAGAAATCGTGGTCCGGCTTTAAGTAGGAAATGAGATCCGAAGAATGCTTGAAATCATTCTTTTCCGGGATCCGGGGATTCCGGTCTCCACGAAGAGCCAGCACATTCTGGATCCCCTCCTCGGAAAGGACATGGGCAAACTCTTCCATCTCGGAACGGTCGTAGTGCAGGCACGTAAGATGTACTACCGGCTCGATCTTATAGTCGTTTTTGATCTTCTTGGCAAGCTCGATGGTCCGGTTGCAGTTACTGGATCCGCCGGCGCCGAAAGTCACGCTTATAAAGTCCGGATTCAGCTCGGACAGTACAGATAGAGTCTCATCTATGTTTTCCAGTTCCGTATCTTTCTTCGGCGGAAAGATCTCGAAAGACAGACTCTTCTTTTTCTTTTTATAGATCTCGGAAACCTTCACCGGTCTTCCCTCCTCGTTATCCGCAGCCTCCCCCGGAAAAGATCCGGGAGGAAGAACTGCTGTCATCAATTACTTCTCGCGAACGATTTTGGCCGCCGCCACAAGGTTTTGAAGGCTGGCCTTCGTCTCTTCATCACCACGGGTCTTTAAGCCGCAGTCCGGGTTGACCCAGAGTTTTTCGTCAGAGATCTTTTCCCGCATCTTGGTAAGTGCATTTACGATCTCCTCTACCGACGGAACACGGGGGCTGTGGATATCGTAAACACCAGGGCCTACTTCGGTCTTAAAGTGGTTTTCCATAAGCGCATCCAATATCAGAAGATCTGAACGGGAAGCTTCGAAAGTGATAACGTCTGCATCCATGGCATCGATGGCCGGGATGATGTCGGTAAATTCACTGTAGCACATGTGGGTGTGGACCTGGGTCTCCGGACGGACTCCGCTATGTACCAGACGGAATGCCGGGATGGCCCAGTCAAGATATTCACTGTACCAGTCGGACTTTCTAAGCGGCAGCTTTTCGCGAAGCGCGGCTTCGTCGATCTGGATGATATCGATCCCTGCTTTTTCCAGATCCAGAACTTCATCCCGGATCGCAAGGGCGATCTGCAATGTGCTTTCCTTAATGGAAATATCTTCTCTCGGGAAAGACCAGTTGAGGATGGTAACCGGACCTGTCAGCATGCCCTTCACCGGCTTATTGGTGCAGGACTTGGCAAACTTGCTCCACTCCACTGTGATCGGCTCTTTCCGGCTGACGTCGCCCCAGATGATCGGCGGTTTTACGCAGCGGGTACCATAGGACTGTACCCAGGCCTGACGGGTGAAGACATAACCGGAAAGATGCTCACCGAAATATTCCACCATGTCGTTTCTTTCAAATTCACCGTGAACCAGTACATCCAGTCCGATCTCTTCCTGAAGATGGATGCAGGATTGAATCTTCTCTTTATTAAAAGCAATGTATTCTTCCTTGGAGATCTCGCCTTTTCTGAATGCCTGACGGTTCTTTCTGACATCCTGTGTCTGCGGAAAAGACCCGATGGTGGTCGTCGGGAAAAGCGGCAGATTAAGTTTCTCCTTCTGGATCTTTTCTCTTTCCGCGAAGACCGGACGGCGCTCGTAGTCGCCATCGGAAATACTGTTTACACGCTTCTGCACAGCTTCATCTGTGCTGTCTACACGGGAAACGAACAGGGCTTTGTTAGCCGAAAGAATCTCTTCTGCTCCTGCTTCATTTTCAAAGATCCGGGAGATCTCGGAAAGTTCCTGAAGCTTTTCTTCCGCAAATGCAAAGTGCTTGATGTATTCCTTTGGAAGAGCATCTTCACCGAAAAGAGAATACGGCACATGAAGAAGGGAGCAGGAAGTGGAAAGGACCACATTCTCACCGACGGTCTTCTTCAGGGAAGTAATTGTAGAAAGAGTTTTTTCATACTGATTCTTCCAGATGTTTTTACCGTTAAGAAGGCCGGCAAAAAGAATTGTCTCTTTCGAAAAACCAAATTCAGCAAGAAGTGTCGCTGTCTGCTTTCCTTCCAGGAAATCCAGACCGATTCCGTCAAAAGGAAGAGCGATCAGATCGGAATAGATATCCCGCACATCGCCAAAATAGGTCTGAAGAAGGATCTTTGCCGTGTTCTTTTCTGCCAGGATCGTTGTATAGATGGTGGTGAATAATTTAATTTCTTCCGAAGAAAGATCTCTTACCAGATACGGCTCATCGAACTGGATCCACTGTGCGCCTTCCACAGAAAGTTTTTTAAGAAGTTCCACATAAGCAGAAACCACAGCCGGAGCCACATCAGAGGCAGTCTTCTTTCCGGTATAGCGGGAAAGCTTCAGGAACGTGAAAGGTCCGATCAGCTGGACTTTGGTTTCTACTCCCTGTGCCTTTGCTTCCTTATATTCTTCTATCGGCTTATTTCCGGAAAGGCGGATCTCTGTATCGTCATCGATCTCCGGAACCAGATAGTGGTAGTTTGTATTAAACCACTTCTTCATGGCAAGAGCTTTCACGTTACCCTTTTCTCCCTGGTAACCACGTGCCATGGCAAAATATGTCTCCAGATCCGAAAGGCCCAGCTCCTGATACCGCTTCGGGATCGCATTCAAAAGCACTGCCGTATCCAGTACATTATCGTAAAAAGAAAAGTCATTGGAAGAAATGAAGGTGATATTTGCCTTCTTCTGGGACTCCCAGTTGCCTTTGCGGATCTCGGACGCAACGGAAAGAAGTTCCGCTTCCGAGATCTCATTTTTAAAAAATTTTTCTGACGCGAATTTTAATTCACGGTTTTTTCCGATTCGGGGATAACCGATGACTGATGTACGCATGTTCCTCACTCCTTGCTCTTTTTCGTTTTCTGTTGGTGTGAAGTATAAACCTAGTGACTTTCTAGGTAAAATATGAAAAAGGTGTTTCTTTCCATAGATTTTTCCTATGGTTGTGTTATACTCGTGATTGAAACCTATTAAGAAAGCGAATTAAGGAGACCCCACCCATGACTCTGAAACAGCTGCAATATGTCACAGAAGTCGCCAATACCGGAAACATTACCGAAGCCGCCCGGCGCCTTTTCATCGCCCAGCCAAGCCTCACCGCTTCCATTCAGGAACTGGAAAAAGAATACGGGATCCAGATCTTTCACAGGTCCCGAAAAGGAATCGAGATCACCAGAGAAGGAGAAGAATTTCTCGGATATGCAAGACAGGTACTGGAACAGGCAAACCTCATAAATGAACGGTATAACGGCACCACTTCCGGTAAGCACCGCTTTTCTGTTTCTTCCCAGCACTACTCTTTCGTGGTGGAATCTTTCGTTTCTTTATTAGAAAAAGTCGGCGGTGATAAATATGAATTCCATATGAGAGAAACGGAGACATATGAGATCATCCAGGACGTATCGAATCTTCGAAGCGAGATCGGTGTTCTTTATAAGAACGGCTTTAACGAAACCGTGATTGAAAAGACACTTCGGGATAACGACCTTTTTTTCACACCGCTTTTTAAAGCCAAACCACATGTGTTTGTGGGAAGAAATTCTCCACTTTCCAAGAAACGTTCTCTGACTCTTTCCGATCTTACGGCCTATCCCCGTCTTTCTTATGAACAAGGTGCCCATAACTCCTTTTATTTTTCCGAAGAGATCTTAAGTACCGTCGATGCGGATAAAGAGATCATCGTCCGTGACCGTGCCACCCTTTTTAACATGCTCATCGGTCTTAACGGCTACACTATCTGTAGTGGTGTGATCTCTGAAGAACTGAATGGTCCCGGCATCGTGGCCCGTCCCCTTAAAGTCGATGAATATATGGAGATCGGTTATATTCTTCCCAAGGCCATTACGCCTTCAAATCTAACGATGCAATATATAGATATCCTTCGATCTGTCTGCAAAGCGGCTGGGAAATAAGACTTTCACAAAAAAGCGCAGACCCCAAGGCCTGCGCTTTTTTCGTCTGTTGTTTTATTGGATCAGTTTCCGTTTGCCGAACCGTTAGCACCTGTACCACGCATCGCATCGAATACTTCCTTATCCGCAAAGGAGACCTTGACGGAACGGATGAAGTGATCGTTGGAGTTGGTCCGCAAAAGAAGGTTGATGATCGTCTCGGTAACCGGAGCTGTCTCCATCTGGGAGAAGGCTTTTCTGATCGTCCAGACAGCATCCAGTTCTTCCTGAGACATCAGGAGATCTTCTCTTCTTGTACCGGACTTGTTGATATCGATAGCCGGGAAGATACGCTTCTCGGAGAGCTTTCTATCAAGATACACTTCCATGTTACCTGTTCCCTTGAATTCCTCGAAGATAACTTCGTCCATTCGGGAACCGGTCTCAATAAGAGAGGTGGCAACGATCGTCAGAGATCCGCCATTCTCGATATTTCTCGCCGCACCGAAGAAACGCTTCGGGCCATAAAGCGATCCCGGATCCAGACCACCGGAAAGGGTTCTTCCGGTCGGAGTGATCGTCAGGTTATAAGCTCTGGCAAGTCTCGTCATGGAGTCAAGAAGGATCACTACATCCTCACCCATTTCCACAAGACGCATGGCACGCTCAAGAACCAGTTCGGTAACTCTTGTGTGGTTCTCCGGCTTCTTATCGAAGGTGGAGTATACGACTTCGCCCTTAATGGAGCGCTGCATGTCGGTAACTTCCTCCGGACGCTCATCGATAAGAAGAACGATGAGCTTGGTCTTCGGGCTGTTCTGTGTGATCGCATTGGCGATCTTCTGCAGAAGGATCGTCTTACCGGCTTTCGGCGGAGAAACGATCATACCACGCTGACCTTTACCGATCGGGGATACCAGGTCAATAATACGTGTACTGAGTTCCTGCTTTCCGGTCTCCAGACGGAATCTCTCATTCGGATAGATCGGAGTCAGTCTTTCAAAATGCGGCCGGCGTCCCAGCTTATCCACTTCCACATCATTTACAGTAGTGATGTAGCTTAATGCCAGATTCTTATCCTGGCCTCTCTTCGGAAGGGCAAAACCTTTGATCTGGTCACCCATACGAAGACCGAAACGGCGGATCAGGTTATTCGGTACGAATACATCCTGCGGAGAAGGCAGATAGTTCTCTCTTCTTACAAAACCATATCCGCCTTCTGAAACGATCTCCAGCACACCGACAAATTCGATGGGCTCGATCTGCGGTTTGGTATTCTCCGGAGCACTTTCCCCTTCCTGGGAAGCACCCTCTTCCGATGCTGTTCCTTCTCCTTCCGAAGAAGGCGCAGAAGCTTCATTGGCAGGACGGATCTCCACACTTCTATGGCGGCCCTTCTGCTTCTTATTCTTATTCGGATTATTCTGGTTCTTGCCCTCCGGCTTTGTCTCGGAAGAAGTATTCTTTTCGGAAGACTCTTCAGAAGAAGCCGTATCTTTTGCTTCTTCTTTTTTCTCTTCCTTTATTTCTTCTTTTGCGGCATCTTTTTCCGCATCCGGCTTTGCTTCAGATGCTTCCTCTTTCTTCGTCTTTTTTCTGCCGCGGCCCTTCTTCACTTCTTTAGCCGGAGCTTCGTCCCTGGTCTCGGAAGATACATCCGAAGCCGTTTCAGAAGAAGGCACTTCAGATGCTTCAGGTGCTTTTTCAGAAGATTCTTTTACTTCAGAAGAAGCCGCCTCAGCGATCTCTTCGATCGGAGTCTTTTCTTCCGAAGTTTTCTTCTTTCTGGTGGAAGTCTTCTTTTCAGAAGAAGCGGCTTTTTTTGTTCTCGTCTTCTTCTCTTTCTTTTCAGAAGGCTTTGCTTCTTCCTCTACGAAAGCAGGCTCGTCCTTCTTTTCTTCCGTCTTCTCTTCGGTCTTTTCAGAAGCCTTCGCCGCTGTTTTCTTCGTACGCTTCGCAGCAGGTTTCTTAGCAGGCTTTTCCTCCGATACCGGAGTACCGGAAGACTTCTGCTGCTCAGCAGCAAGAAGGCCCGCAAGTTCACTCTGGCTCATCGCGGATGCCTGCTCTGCACTTACAAGATTAAAAGCGACTGCAATTGCTGAAAGATCTTCTTTGCTCTTTGAGAAA
Source organism: Oscillospiraceae bacterium (assembly GCA_902802325.1). Lineage (GTDB taxonomy): Bacteria > Bacillota > Clostridia > Saccharofermentanales > Saccharofermentanaceae > Scatonaster. The sequence goes on from CADCLV010000004.1 coordinate 90,929, forward strand.
AAATCGTCTTGCGCCACAAATATACCTCACATGGTTTATTGAAATCGGTTCCTTTTCCTCCGCCGGAATATATAAAAATACCCCTTAAGCGGTCACATCTTATATTCAAATACAATCGTGAAAAATAAAGACACCTCATCTGTATTGCTATTTCCCTCTTCATCGGAGAAACTATGGAACGCAATACATCTTCAAACTTGAAGACATTATAAAGGTTCTTTCATGGAATTGTCAACAAAGGATATCCTGCACATCATTTCCGTCAGCCACGAAAAAGGACTGCCCCGTTAAGGACAGTCCTCTCAAGTTTCTTTTTCTCTTTCTTTCCCGTATCGTTCCGGTCTTCCGAAAAAGAGGGAACGGATCAGGTATCGCCGAGTGCCGCGAACTTATCCATCATGCCCAGGGCCTTACCTGTGCCGATGGCTACGCAGCTGACTGTATCTTCCGCTACACATACATCGATACCGATCTTGGTGGCCAGCATACGGTCAAGGCCGTAAAGAAGGGCGCCACCGCCGGTCATAACAATACCTCTCTGGGAAATATCCGCCATCAGCTCCGGCGGGGTTCTCTCCAGTACAGAGTGTACCGCATCGAAGATGGCCGCTACCGGCTCTTCGAGAGCTTCCAGCATTTCTGTGGAAGAAACCGTAACTGTCGCCGGAAGACCGGTGATCAGGTTTCTGCCACGGACATCCATGGTCATTTCTTCTTCTCTCGGATAGGCACATCCGATGTTGATCTTCAGCTCTTCTGCCGTCTTCTCACCGATGAGAACGTTGTGCTTACGGCGGACATGCTTTACGATGGCCTCGTCGAACTTGTCGCCGGCGACCTTCAGAGAGAAGTCAACTACAGGCTCGCAGAGGGAGATAACGGCGATATCTGTCGTACCGCCTCCGATATCTACGATCATGGAACCACAGGCCTTCGTAATATCGATACCGGCACCGATAGCAGCCGCGATCGGCTCACGGATCAGGAATACATCCTTTGCACCGGCATGACGGCAGGCATCTTCAACGGCCTTCTGCTCAACCGGAGTAATAACGGACGGTACGCAGACAACGATCGTCGGACGGAAGTATGTCGCACGGATACCCTGACATACACGGCCGATGAAAGCCTTCAGCATAACTTCTGTAACTTTAAAGTCGGAAATAACACCATCTCTCAGCGGACGGATCGCTTCCACGACACCCGGTGTACGGCCAAGCATCAGGCTGGCACTTTCACCTACCGCCAGAACGGTTCCTGTTTTCGTATTTACCGCAACTACAGAGGGTTCCTTAAGAACGACGCCCTTGCCGCGGACATAGATAAGTACACTGCTGGTACCCAGATCAATTCCAATATCTAATCCTAAACCCATGATCTACACCTCAAATACTATCGAAAAATACGCTTGCCACGTATTGTTATGCACAATTAAGCACGTTAATGATACAATAAATACACATATCTTTCAATGTTGCTAGTTTGCATTCATTTTACAAATCAGGTGGGAATTGTGAAGAAGATATTGGCATATTTGTTCATGCTTTGCGGGATCATCGCTATGTATTTCGAAGGGATCATGCCGGATACCGTGATTATCCCGCTCCGGCTTCTCGGTTTTGTTTCCATGCCCTTTTTCGCCCAGGCCCTGGTAGACGGCTTTTTCCTGACCAGAAACACCTATAAGTATTTTTTCCGTGTGGCCTTTACCACTTATCTTGCCCAGGCCATGGCGCTTTTATCTTTTCTTCTTTTCGACTCGCCACAGCCCCGAAGATTTAATATCGGATTTACCTGGCTGATCACCTTTGTCCTTCTTTTCGGGTTGGAACTTCTGGTTTCTCTTCCCCGGGACCGGATCGCTTCACTCAATCTTCTTTCGCCGAATCAGACCACAAATTCAACAAGATTTGACGTCGTCATGGATTCGGGGGCGGCCAACCACCTTCCCAAAGGCATGAAGGTCCCTTCCTGGCCCCGTTCGACGCTCCACGGACTGGCGATCCTTCTTTTTGCTACCTGTATGATACTGATCACGTTTCTTCCACTTACCATGTCCCTCATGTCCATCATGACGGTACTGATCTTCTACTTTCTGCACCGCTGGAAGATCGATTCCCGGGTATTCGTGGTCACGATCTTCTACAGTGCCTTTGCCGCATGCTACACATATCTTTATTTCCGCATGACCGGCATCATTTCCTGGGAAGGGGTCTCGCTTCTTGGTTTTCTCCTCTGTCTTCTTATTCCCGAAAAGAAAAGAAAGAAACCGGAGATGGTTTACCGGGCACTTTATCTGGTTTATCCTGCCGCTGTTTTTCTTTGCGCTTTTGCCGCTTCGCTTTTTGACTGATGCAAAATCAATCAAAAACTTATTTGGAATTGGCCTTCTTCGCATCCTCGTATTCGTCTTCCGGAACGAACAGACTGTACCCAAACGAATTCAGGTTGGTCAGATCCAGCGCATGCTCTTTATTGTTGGTGCAGAAGAATCCGATATACGGAGTCACCACAGTGTCCGTAAGGTCGTTCTTTCCGTCCACATAGCGCTTCTCGTTATGCAGAACGAGAACAACAAGGTTTGCCATCTTGTAGTGTTTGTTCCGGTCTGCCAGGTCCTGTATCTCCTCTTCAGTAAGACCATACTCGCTGAGATCATTTACGATATAGTCCAGCGCCTCATCTCCGATATACAGCTCGTATTTGCCTTCGTAGTAGTAGTCGTCGAGCTCTTCGAAATCACGATAATACTTGAATTTCTTGGAAGAAACGAATTCCAGACAGGTATCTTCCTGAATATCGATCCATTTCTGGTCCGTCACATACTCTTCGATTTCTTCCGGAGTATCGATCTTATTTCCGAACCAGTTGAAACTGGTCTTCACATGGAAGTTTCCGGTTGCCATCGCCAGAAGCATGATCAGCAAAAGTACCGTGGAAATGATTATGCCGGTGATGGCCAGCCCTTTTCCTCTCTCTTCGTTTTTAATGGCAAAGATCAGGCCGAGAACAGAAAGGATGAGTCCGATGATCGACGTAATACCACAGCAGAGTATCGAAAGACCCGCGAAGATGATACCCAGGATGCAAAGTACATTTGTCGGCTTATACGAAGACTGCGGAGCATAACCACCTGCGTTTGACCACTGCACCGGGATCGGGGCGGCGCCGAAAGTGGAGCCAGTATTCTCCTGAGGGATAGCCGAATAACCCGGCATATACGGAGATGGATTCTGTACCGGGATCGGCGATGGCGCCGGTTCCGGAGACGGAGTAGGTATCGGCGATGGTGCAGATACCGGGGTCTGTTCCGGAACAGAAGAAGGCGCAGGTGCATTTCCCGTCGACGAAACGGGCGGAGTATCCAGGGGGGCACCGCACCAGATACAGAATTTTGTGCTATCTAAATTCTCATTACCGCAAATTGGGCATTTCATATTGTTTTCTCCTCATTTTTCTTTTCCGGAAGCAGATTATTCCGAAAAATTTATCTCTAGTCTATATACTAGAGCTTTTTCAGAAAGCCAGCAAGGAGCAAAGGAGCAGAATATATAGAAGAAAAACCGTTCTTCCTGCGAAAAAATCTGTTATAATGTGTGTTTGTAAGTTTTCTATATATAAAGAGAGGTACAAACGATGGCTTATTCAACTGATGTCGATCGTAAATGGCAAAAGAAGTGGGAAGAAACCAAGCTTTACAAATATGACCCGAATAAAAAGGGTGAGAAACTATATGTTCTGGAGATGTTCTCCTACCCGTCCGCGGCGAACCTGCACCTCGGTCACTGGTACAACTATTCTCTGACGGACTCCTGGTCCCGTATGAAGAGAATGCAGGGCTACAACGTATTCCATCCGATGGGATTTGACTCCTTTGGTCTTCCGGCGGAGAACTACGCCATCAAGACCGGTATCCATCCGAAGGACAGTACCCTTCACAATATCGAGATCATGGAGCAGCAGCTCAAGAACATGGGCGCAACCTATGACTGGGATTATGAGATCGCCACATGTAAGCCGGAATACTATAAGTGGAACCAGTGGATCTTCTTAAGACTTCTGGAAAAGGGCCTGGCCTACAGAAAGAATGCACCGGTCAACTGGTGTCCGCAGTGTAATACCGTTCTTGCCAACGAGCAGGTCATCGACGGTGCCTGCGAGCGCTGCCATACTGAAGTTGAGCATAAGAACATGACACAGTGGTTCTTTAAGATCACTGCCTATGCCCAGGAGCTCCTCGACTGCCTGCCGCAGCTGGACTGGCCGGAAAAGACAAAGAAGATCCAGACCAACTGGATCGGCAGATCCGAAGGTACACAGATCTCCTTCCTTTGCGAAAAGAACGGCGAGCGTCTGAAGGATGAGGATGGTTCCGATCTGAAGCTGTCCGTATTCACCACACGTGCCGATACCCTGATGGGTGTGTCCTACGTCGTTGTTGCTCCGGAGTCTCCGCTTTGCACACTTCTCACCACAGATGAGTGCAGAGAGAAAGTGGAAGAGTATCAGGCTTTCACCAAGAAGGCTTCCGATATCGACAGAATGTCCACCACCCGTGAAAAGACAGGTGTATTTACCGGCTCTTACGCGATCCATCCGATCACCGGAAAGAAAGTGCCGATCTGGGCATCTGATTACGTTATCGCCACATACGGTACCGGTGTGGTTATGGCCGTTCCGGCACACGATGAAAGAGACTTCGAGTTCGCGAAGAAATTCGATCTTCCGATCCAGAGAGTCATTGCTTCCAAGCCGGGTGCAGAGGATGAACTTCCGTTCATTGAAAAAGGCGTACTGGTAAATTCCGGTGAATTCGACGGCCTGGACTTCAAGACCGCCATCGACGCCATCATTGAAAAGCTGCAGCCCCAGGGCATGGCAGAAAGAAAGATCAACTACCGTCTCCGTGACTGGCTGATCTCCCGTCAGCGTTACTGGGGCACACCGATCCCGGTCGTACACTGTGAAAAGTGCGGCGTGGTTCCGGTACCGGACGATCAGCTGCCGGTACTCCTCCCCTACGATGTAGAGTTCCGTCCGGATGGTGAGTCTCCGCTTGCAAAGTGCGCAGAGTTCATGAATACGACCTGTCCGAAGTGCGGCGCTCCTGCCAAGCGTGATCCGGATACCATGGATACTTTCGTTGACTCTTCCTGGTATCAGCTCCGTTACCCGGATAATAAGAACGATAAGGAACCTTTCAACAGAGAACTCATCGATAAGATGTGCCCGGTCGATAAGTATGTCGGCGGTCCGGAACATGCAGCCATGCATCTTCTCTATACCCGTTTCTTCTGTAAGGCCCTCCGTGATATGGGTTACCTTGATTTCGACGAGCCTTTCACTTCTCTTGTACACCAGGGCATTATCCTTGGACCGGACGGCAACAGAATGAGTAAGTCCAGAGGAAATACCGTTGCTCCGGATCCGTACATCCAGAAATATGGTTCCGACGTATTCAGAACCTATCTCGCATTCGGTTTTGCCTATACCGAAGGCGGTCCGTGGAGCGAAAGCGGTCTTCAGGCTATCGTCAAGTTCACCGGCCGTATCGACCGTCTCGTCGAAGATGTATGCGGTATCGCAAAAGGTCAGGCACTTCCGGAGAATCTTTCCGAAGAAGATAAGGCTCTCCTTTACAGCCTGAACTACACCATCAAGGCCGTTACCACCGATACCGAAAGATTCCAGTTCAATACTTCCATCGCCCGTCTGATGGAGCTTCTGAATGCGATCGGCAAGTATCAGGGTTCGGAAAAGAAAAACGATGCACTCTTAAGATCCACAGTGGAGACTTTCCTCCTTCTGTATGCACCGTATGCCCCGCACTTCACCGAAGAGCTCTGGGAGAGAATGGGTAATGAATACTCGATCTTCAACCAGGAGTGGCCGAAATGCGATGAGAGCAAACTCGTAAAAGACACCATCGAGATCGCTGTTCAGATCAACGGTCAGGTCAAGTTCCGTGTCAACATCGCTCCGGATGCCACACAGGAAGATGTGGAAAAGATCGTCAAGGAAGACAGCCACTTCGAAAGTGCTCTCGCCGGTAGAAATATCGTGAAGTTCATTTACGTCAAAGGAAGACTGGCTAACATCGTGGCAAAATAAGTCTTTCGGATTAAATAACCCAGCAGCAAAAAGGATGTTCTCATTTCGGGAACATCCTTTTTTGTGTTGAGAAACCGATCGTACCCTGCTATACTAAATGTACACACATAAGTACACACAAAGGAGGCGATCTGATGATCACAACGAAAGTGTTTCAGAATGGAAACAGTCAGGCAATACGCATTCCTCAAGAATATCGGACTGATAAAAAAGACTACTGTATTACGAAGATCGGAGATATCTTTATCGCCTGTCCCGCAGATGATCCCTGGGCTCCGACACGTGAGGTACTGGGTACACTTCAACCCGATTTCATGATTTTCCGTGACCAGTATCTTTTAGATACCAACATCTGTATTTATCTTCTTAAGGATACCTATCCGGCCATAAAGAAAAAACTCTTTTCCCTTCCCCCGTCTTCCGTATTCCTTTCTGCCGTCACCGTATATGAACTGGAGTATGGAGCCGAAAAAAGTCAAAGAAGTGATCGTACCAGATTACAGCTGGCCATGTTCTTCGCACCCTTTACGATCCTTCCTTTTGATACAGAAGATGCAATCGCGGCAGGAAAGATCCTCGGGAATCTGGAGAAAAAGGGTACGCCGATTGGCCCCTACGATCTTCAAATCGCAGCGCAAGGAGTATCGCGAAACTTAACTGTGGTCACTCATAACACAGATGAATTCAGCCGGGTGGAAAACCTCCGGATCGAGGACTGGACAAAGGAATAAACTTACCGTGCCTGGTCCGCTTCCGGCCTGCTTTATTCATCTCCTTCTCCGTCCCACTCCACGAGTACAAAACCTTTCCGTTCTTCTACCCATCGATATACATGACTCCATAATCTCCATCTGATTCGAAATTGCTGCTGTCATTCAGTTCCTTATGGATCCACAAAGAAACAAATATACAGCCGACTAACCATGCCGTCATAATGACGATGACGGAGATGAGGCTCTTCTTCTTTTTTAACTGGATATTCTTGATCAGGAAAAAGATAAGTATCCCGACCCCGGCCACCATAACCGCGACACTGAGACTGAATTTCGAAATCAAATCCTTTCCTTCTTTTGACACGCCATATGTCTCGATCTTCTTTAATCCGTTATGATAGTCAATCGTTTTCTCATTCCCCTTCCAGGAAACCTCCGTTGTAGGAGATGGCGCAGGAGTGGCTATATGGATATGGTCATAATCCCCGTCTTCCCGATCAAAGATTATCTCCTGATTATGCTCGATCATACCGACCGTTCTAACACTGATCAGCGTTTTCGGTTCTGCACTTTGGGTAAAGAAGAAATTTGAAAACCAAGCCGAAAGAATAACCACAATGGAAAGAATCAGAAAATACAAACGGGCATGCTTAGAGATCGGCGCTCTTTTCTTCTCTGGAGAATTGGTTTCCGGTAAAATCTGCTCTTCCATCAGGCCCCTCCGTCCGATCTCTTAGGCGCTTACTCGCCGCGCTGTTTGGTCCGCTCTTCTACTTCCTGCTTGGAGGCACGGAATTTCGGACCGGAAAAATACTTGGTCTCGAAATCTTTCGGGGAAAGCGGACGGTCATAATAGTAGCCCTGGAAAATATCCACGCCCAGTGAACGGATGCGGGATGCTTTCTGTGCGGTCTCGATTCCCTCCACACAAACGGTCATACCGATAGTACGGGTCAGAAGCACGATAGCGGAAATAAAGGACATATTGAAACGGTCATCCTGATCCACAAAGGCACGGTCGATCTTGATCTCATCTACCGGGAATTCACGAAGATAGTTGAAAGATGAATAACCGGTTCCAAAGTCATCCAACGCAATGCGGATACCGTTACTTCTCAGCTTCACCATGTTCTGGCGGCAGATCGCCAGGTTCTTCATCAAGGATGTCTCCGTGATTTCCAGAAGGATATTCTTCGGCTGAAGGCCATATTCACCCAGAAGCTGGATAACATAATCGGCAAAGTCGATTCTTGCCATATCTTCTGCCGTGACATTGATGTGTACATAAAAATCATCGGATACGCCGGTGTCGATCCAGTCCTTGCACTGCTTCATGGCGGTACGCAAGATCCAGTCGCCGACGATATTCATCTGGCCGGTAGCATATACGGCTGCAATGACCTTTTCCGGGCTGATGAGATTTCCCTGCGGAGACATCCAGCGAAGGAGTGCTTCGCAGCCAACAAGCCGCTCCGAACGGGCATCCATCAGAGGCTGGAAGTATAAGAGGAAATTCTGGTTTCCTTCACGAACGGACTTGGAGATCTGGAATTCGAAGTCCAGTCTTTCTTTCAGTTCGACCTTAAACTGCGGTGTATAGATCGAATAGGTAATATGCGGATCCTGCTTAACTTTATGGAGCGTGATCTCCGCATTTCCCAGAAGTTCTTCCGCCACATTTCCGCAGGACGGGAACAGCGCCGCGCTCATGGAGAAATTCACGTAAATGGAACTTCTTTCCAGCACCATCGGCTCGTTCGTCTCTTCCTGGATCGCCTTCATATGGCTTTCCACCTGAACACGGCTGGCATTGGGCCAGAGGATACAGAAGGTATCCACATTGATGTGATAAAGCTCACAGCCTCTTGGAAGTCTTCTCATCAGTTTCTGGGATACGGCAAGGATCAGTTTATCTCCGGCATCCCGTCCGTAACGGTCATTAAATACATGGAAATCCTTAATGTCGATCAGGATCAATGCCGCAGACAAAACATTCCGGTTATGGATCAATGTATCCGTATCAGAAAGAAGTCTCTCTCTGACAAGAAGACCGGTCAGTGGATTTAAAGACGAATGCTTCTCCACATTCTCACGGACTTCATTCATGCTGCTGAGATTGAATATGGTTCCTACAATGACCAGCGCCTGCTTGCTTCCATCGTAAAATGCCTTACCACGGGAAGCCAGCCACATGATCTGGCCATCCATATTTCGGACACGGAACTCGATGGAGAAAGACTCTCTTCCTTCATCCACCAGATAAGTAAATGTCTCGATGAAACGGCGACGGTCGTCTTCGATGACTTCCTCGGCCATCATATGGATAATATCTCCGGAATAGGACAGTTCCATATCCGGGAAAGATGTCTTGAAATTCGGTGAGAATTCAATGATCCCGCGCTTCATATCAGCCGTGAAGGTAATGGCTTCCGAACCGTCGATGATCAGTCTCTGAAGAGAGTTGGTCTTCTTCTTCTCGGTAATATCCACGAGGATACCGATCTTAAAATGTTTCTGGTCAGGCGAAGTAAACTGGAACACGCCGCAGGAATGGACCCATACTTCTCCCTCTACAGGAGAAAAGATACGGAAATCCATAGAGGGCCTTTCCTGCCCGCTGGATGTCTTTGAGCCCATGACCTGCTTGAAGATCTCCTGATCATCCGGATGGATGAGATTTCCGATTTCTTTTGACGCATGCGGCAGATCCTGCGTCGGAAGATCGATCAGTTTCGCCAGCGAAGAATTAAAGCGGCAATAATCCGCATCGATATCGTAGCAGAAAACATATCCGTCGATCGAGTCGCTCAGAAGCTTCTCGTAAACGATTTCACCAAAGCTGGAAGTATAGTCTTCCATCATGCCGAAAAGAAGGATATGGTTATCCTTCTTCACCATCTGCATGCTGACGCGGATGTGATACATATGTCCCGAACGGGAGAAAATATTGTGTTCAAAACAAACGACCTTGTGATTGGCCGCAACCAGATCGTAGAAAGCTTCTTCATACTTCACGGTAAGCGCACGGCGCTCAGTCGGATCAGCATATTCCAGAAACGTCTCCAGACGCATATCCTCTGCTGCCGCAGGGCCTAAAATATCTGTCATACCTTTGGAAAAGAAGAATCGTTTTTCTTTCGGGAATACAACGAATGTGCAAAGGGAGACCTTCTCCAGCAGACTGTCAGCTTGCGCCATCAACAGCGGATCCAGACAAATCGACGAATCAAAAATAGCGGAACCGAATCCGGAATCGTCGGCGACCATACAATATCTCCCCCCAATGTGTAATCAATTATTATTTTATCATTTTCAGCACCTCATCGTATAGTGCCTTTTTGCTCTCTCCCCACTCTAAAGCTAAGGTTTTTGCAATTTCTTTTGTCGACATCCCGCTATTTTCTAAATAGATTATGCGATTTTGCCGTTCTTCGGAAGTCAACACCCTTTTTTCTTCTTTTCCGACCGCTCCTTCGAGTACCAGCACAAATTCCCCCTTCGGCGGTACTTCCTCAAAATGAGAGATCAGTTCATCGATCGTGCCTCTGACCACCTGTTCGAACTTCTTGGTAAGCTCTCTGGCCGCCGATGCTTTTCGATTTCCGTTACCGGCTTCGGACAGGTCCGAAAGTGTGCGAAGAAGCCGGTGCGGCGCCTCGTAAAGGATCGTGGTGGAAGGCATTTTCGATACCACGTCGATCCGTATTTTCCTCTCCTTACTTTCCACCGGAAGGAATCCTTCAAAATAGTAGTGACGGGTATCCATACCGGAAAGGACCAGTGCCGAGATCCCGGCAACTGGGCCGGGGACTGTGGTCACGTCAATGCCTTCTTCAATGCAGGCTTTGACCAGATCTTCTCCCGGATCGGAAATACTGGGCATGCCGGCATCGGAAACCAGTGCGATCTCCGCGCCTTCTTTCAGCCGGGAGATCAGCTTGCTTCCGGCAGCTGCCTTATTGTGCTCGTGATAACTCATAAGCTTGGCCGAAATGCCGAAATGCGACAAAAGAAGTCCGGTCCGTCTTGTATCTTCACAGGCCACCAGCTCCACATGCGAAAGGATCTCGATCGCACGGGAGGACAGGTCCTGCATATTTCCTATAGGAGTGCCAACTAAATACAGCATATCAGGTATCCTCAAAATAGATCCTGCGAAGCGCAGGAGTATAGTTCCGATCCGCATCACGCAGGATCAGGGGCGGCGTGATCACCGTGCCCGGGATCTTTCCGCTTTTCTTCGCAGAAAGAAGAAACAGTGTGGCTTCTTTTTCCGCATAGGGGTGCACGAAAGTGATTCTCTTCGGCACCAGTTTCAATTTTGCACAGGCGGCCATCACCTCGGAAAAGGCAGCTGCCCGGTCGACTAAAAAGAGATCTCCTGTGGAAGTGAGCATGTCTTTTCCGCAGGAAAGGAAATCAAAAACTTCCCCGTGCATGGCAAATCTTGCTTCCAGAAGAGCCGAAGAGTGCTTCTCCGTAGATGTGACAGGTCCGTTCTCCGCTTTCCGGTACGGCGGATTCATAAATACCGCATCGTAATGGTTCTTCGGAAGATCAGCTGTGGGAAGATCCCGAAGGTCCAGGGAAAAACCACGGACACGCCCCTCCAGGTGATTGAGCTCGATGTTCCGCTTAAAGATATCAGAAGCTTTCTTCTGGCGTTCCACACCATCGACTGTCACATCTTCTCTTCTGGCGCAAAGAAGGATCGTCGCCGCGCCGCAGTTCGTTCCGAGCTCCAGTACCCGAAGCGGGGTCTTGCGGCTGCGTCGCAGGTTCTGCGATGTAAACCAGGAAAGAAGCACGGTATCTTCACCAAAACAGAACCCGTTTTTATCCTGGATCAGGCGGAATCCGCCCCGCCCCAGATCTTCTACCGATTCCGAATTTTTCTTTTCCACACTTCTCTCCTTAAAAGAAAAGAGATCTGGTCCTTTTTGCGGGTCCAGATCTCTCGATCTTCACATCACTTTTACACAATCAGCCCTGGGAAATTGCACCAGCCGGGCAAGCAGCTTCACAAGAACCGCACTCCAGACAAACATCCGGATTGATCTCGTACTTGCCATCACCCTGAGAAATAGCGCCTACCGGGCACTCGCCTTCGCAGCTTCCGCAAGAAAGACATGCATCAGAAATAACATATGCCATAGAAATGTTCCTCCTTTTTCTAGTCTTCGATTTCATTAAACACTATTTTTTAGTATTTGTAAATATCAAATATCGCTCGACTCATCCCGCGTCTCTTCGGGCTTTTCTACCCGCTTATTTTCGCGTTTTTCGTCTCTTTTTCCGCCCTGGGATTTCTCTTCTTTCTTGTCCTGGGCGCCGCCCTTCTTTCTCGGACAATCCTGCTTGCACTGCGGTTGCGGCGGGTTTACAAGAGACACTTCCGCGGCATCAAAGACCATCATCTCTGTCTCCTCATCCTTTTCCAAACGCACTGTCACCTTTTCTTTAAGAAGATCCGCATAGGCGACCACACCGACGCCTTCCGGTGTCTTGACTTTCTTTCCGACCTTCGGCACACGGCGGTTCGCATCTTCATAGGCGGCCTGCTCATAAGAAAGGCAGCACATAAGACGTCCGCAGGTACCCGTAAGTTTCGTCGGATTCAACGAGAGTCCCTGGTCTTTTGCCATACGGATGGTTACCGGAAGGAACTGGTCCAGATAGGAACAGCAGCAAAGCTCTCTTCCGCAGATACCCAGGCCTCCGACCATTTTCGCCTGCTCACGGGAACCGATCTGGCGAAGCTCGATCCGGAGATGGAAGCAGGAAGTCAGATCCTTTACAAGTTCCCGGAAGTCGACACGCTTATCCGCCGTAAAATAGAAAGTCAGTTTCTTTCCGTCAAAGGAATATACTGCTTCCACGAGCGTCATCGGCAGTTCCCGCTTCTCGATCAGAGCCAGGCACTTTTTAAATGCCAGGTCTTCCCGTTCGCGCTTTTCATGGTAATGCACCATTTCTTTATCACTGGCATAACGCAGGATCGGCAAAATGGTATCATCGATCTTATTATCCGGTATCTCAAAGGGTTCGTCGACAACGAACGCGATATCCTGTCCCAGCGCGGTATTGACCATCACCGCGTCTCCGACCTTCAGTTTCATATCTCCGGCCAGGAAACGATAGGGTTTACCTGCGTCATGGAAACGTAAGTTTACTACTCTAGCCATTACTTAACTCCTTTTTTAATGCCAGAAGCATCCGGCATACGATGATCTCGAAATTTCCGTTTGCCCGGAAAGCCTTAGAGGTCTCTCCCAGCACCGTACTGCACTTGCCGATCTTCCCCAAAGTCAGCCTGTGCTTTCGGATCACGCTAATCATCTTATCTTTTTTACCTTCGTCATGCAAGCGCTCGGATTTCGGGTCGGAAATGGCAATGGCCATCTCGTCGAAGATCATGCTCATCAGCGCCAGAAGATCGAGGAAGTGTTCTTTTTCCGCGTCAAAAAAGGTATAGATCCCGTTTAAAAGCTCCGTCCTCGTAATTTCCGGAAGACGAAGGATCAGATCGGTCAGTTCCTCCCAGTCATTGACCAGCCAGGATGTATTCGACAGATTCAGGGCATAGCCGATGATTCCTCCGGAAAAACGGGCATAAAGCCTTGCTTCCTCAGGAAGAGTATCCGGCTGTGCCGCCGTTATCGCCTCCATGACTTCTTCTTCCGTATTCGGAACCAGACGGACAGAGACCGTACGGGAAAGGATCGTTGGAAGAAGCTTGGAATCATCTGATACCGTAAGAAGGAATACCACATGCTTCGGCGGTTCCTCCAGCGTCTTTAAAAGCGCATTCTGCCCTTCTTCGGCCAGCCCGTCCGCATCGATCAGGTACACTTTCCGCTGGGCGATCTGGGACATGATCCCGACATCAGAAAGGATCTTCGAGCGGACTTCCGCCACTTTGATGTTCTTTTCGCCCGGATCCAAAAGAAGTTCCCGGTAATCCGGATGGGTATGCTCCCGCATATAAATACAGTTAGGACAGGTTCCGCATCCGCCGTTTTCGGTGGGATGCGCACAAAGAAGGCCCTTGGCAAATTCTCTGGCCAGGGACTTCTTTCCGATCCCGGAGGGACCGATCAAAAGAAAAGCATGCCCCGGTTCCCCCATAAGCGGGACGCCGAGGCGCTGTTTCGCTTGCTGTTGTCCGATCAGATCAGTAAATGCCATATTAAACTTACATCTTCTCGAACTGTTCTACATTGACGACGAATACGGTGGCGCCGCCGACTGTCACATCCACCGGATACGGCATATAGGTGCCGCCCATGGTGGACGGAGCGATATTCGTGTTGATCGCCGACTGGCGGCTGGAAGAGTACTTGCGGATCAGGTCCAGTACTTCATCTTTCTTTTCCGTCTCCACAACGATCATCAGTGTGGTGTTGCCGGAACGGAGAAATCCGCCGGAAGAATTCAGTTTCGTAACACGGAAACCGGCCTTATTCAATTCTGCCATCAGGCGGGGTGTATCCTCGTCATGTACGATTGCAAAAACTAATTTCATAATTCCAATACCTCCCAGACAACTTGCTTGACCCGCTGAAAGATCTCGTCCGGAGTAGACGCAGCATCGATCACATGGATCCGTCCATTGTTTCTGCTTATGGCAAGATATCCCTCCCGGACCTTGCGCATAAATGCCAGACCTTCCGCCTCCAGGCGGTCTTCCTCGTCGGATCTGCCGTGACGCCGTTCATAGGCTGTCATTTCATCCAGATCCAGAAGGAATGTCACATCCGGAGAGAGCCCTGCTGTACTAAAGCCGTTAAGCATCTCTACCGCTTCCTGTCCCAGGCCTCTGGCAAAGCCCTGGTAAGCCATAGTCGAATCAAAGAAGCGGTCGCAGATCACGACTTTTCCTTCCTTGATCTCCGGCAATATCCGCTCTTCCACGATCTGGGCACGGGCAGCTTCATAAAGCAGAAGTTCTGTCCGGGCATGCATCCGGCTGTTGGCCTTATCCAGAAGGATCGTGCGGATCTTCTCGCCGATCTCGGTTCCACCGGGTTCTCTTATCAGTACATACGGGATCCCGGAAGATTCCAGTTCCGAAGACAGTTTCTCGATCTGGGTGGTCTTGCCGCATCCGTCTATTCCTTCGAATGTAACAAACAAACCCTTCATCCTCTTTTTGTCTCCTTCACTTAATGATTCTATTATATCGCATAATCAGTCTAACTTCACCGAATGGATGCTGGCGATCTCCAGCCAGATATCCTTTTCGATCCGCTCGTTATCCTTACGGATATCTTCTACGGTCTCCTCAGTCGGACGGCGGCGGTTCCAGTTCTTCTCCCGTCTGTTTTCCCGGCTTTCTCTCGGCTCTCTGTGATCCTGATTATTTCTGTCGAAGTCTCTCTTATTGGAACGGTGCTCGCGGCGCTCCTGATTGCCGTTATTGTTCCGCTCTCTCTTTTCCTTCGGCTTATTCTCGTTTTTTTCCTTCTCCGGGGATCCCTCGCCGTTTCCTTTCGGGGGCCGGTTACTATTGCGGTCACGGTTATATCCGCCGGACTTTCTTCTCCGATTGCGGTTATTGTTTCTCGGTGCCTGATTCCCGTTGGAAGGGGCATCGGAAGGAGTGTGATTGACCTTATTCGGATCCTGTTCGCTCATCTATTACCTCCGTATCGTTCGTTGGAACTAAACATCTTTATTATATCGGTTTTCCCGATTCTATCAACCTTGAACTTCGGGGAGAATACCGTAGTATCGGACTTCTTCTTTCCATTCGTCCGGTATTTCCCGCTTTCCGTCAAGAAACATCAGCGGCACCTGTACAAATCCCCGCTCCTGCATCCTCGGATGAGGGATCGTAAGGACCGGTGTCGTCATTTCCAGATCACCATAGGTCAGAATATCCACATCGACTGTTCTTGGTCCCCAATGGATCTTTCTTTCCCGGTGAAGTGCTTTTTCCACACGCTGACAGACAGAAAGCAGCGCCAGCGGCTCAAGATCCGTCTCGATCCGGATGCAGATATTGAGAAAATCGTCCTGCTCGGTATATCCTACCGGCGCCGTTTCAAATACCGGCGAAACATCCGTCACGGTTATCCCTTCTTCTGCCCGGCGCAAAAGCGACACCGCCCGGCTTAAGTTCAAAAGCCGGTTTCCCATATTGCTTCCCAAAGATAAATATGCCTCTGTCATAGCATACTCTCCAGCTGCTCCCGGGTACGGCGGATAGTTACATTCATGGAGTCAAAATCCCCATCGATCGGCGCCATCGGCTTTTTGATCTGACAGGTACAGGCTTCGATCATGGAAAAAGCCCGAAGGACCCGGATAATGATCTGTTCGGACATATATTCGATCAGATCGCAGGATGTATTTTCCACAAAATCCCGGGTAATCGAAAAGACACGGCTGTAGTCCACCGTATCCCGGAGGTCATCCGTCCGGCATCCCGGGATATCCGATATCTCCAGGGAAAGTGTCACCACAAAGTGCTGTCCATCTTTCTTTTCTTCTTCCAGAACTCCGGAATGGCTGATAAACCGCATATTTTCCAATGTGATGATATCCAACTTCTGTTCCTCCTTATAACGCCGCCTGCATTTTCATCGCCGTCACCGTATCAAATACATTATGGACTCGGACGCAGGCTGCTTTATTCCGGCTGCAGTAAAGAGAGACGGCCACAGTAGCAGAATCCCGCTGGTCTGCCGGAACCCCTTCCAGGGTCTCTCCGATAAATCTCTTTCTGGAATGGCCGATCAGGATCGGGAATCCTTTTTCCTGCATCAAAGGCACGGAACGCAGGATCTCTAACGACTCAGCCGTATTCGTCCCGAATCCGATCCCCGGATCAAAGATGATCTGCGATGAGGAAATACCGGCATTTTCCGCGATCTTCGCACTCTTTTCAAAAAAGCGCAGGCAGTCGGAAATGATATCGCTTTTTCTTTCAAAGATAGCCGGATCGGTATAGTTGGCCATAATGACCACACCGGCTTTTTTCTCCGCCACCACTTCGGCCATCTGCGGATCTTTTTGAAGACCCCACACATCGTTAATGATGGAAGCGCCGAAGTTCAGTGCCTCGTAGGCGGTCTTGCTCTTATAGGTATCTATGGAAATCGGGATCTTGATTCTTTCCGAAATGATCTTCAGTGCCGGGATCAGCCGGGACAGTTCTTCATCTGCGGAGATCCGTTCACTTCCCGGGCGGGTCGATTCCGCACCGATATCCAGAATATCCGCCCCGTCCTCTTCCAGGATCAGCGCGCCGCGAAGCGCTTCTTCCGGCGTATAGAAAATTCCGCCGTCCGAAAAAGAATCCGGAGTTACATTTAAGATTCCCATGACCAGCGTCCGGTCCTGATAGGAAACAGACCGTTCCCGCATGTTCCAGATCTTCTGTGTCTCTTGCGAAAAAGCCATCTTCGTGTCCTCTTTTCCTTACAGGATATTTCTCGGGCGGTTAATGAGAGCTAATGCCTCGGCGCGGGTCCTTGCATCTGAACGGCAGCCGCCCCGCATGGCGGAAGTCACTGTCTTGGAGCCCGGCTTACGGATACCGCGCATGGTCATGCAAAGATGCTCGGCTTCGATCACCACACAGACAGAAAGCGCATCTACCGCTTCCTGGATCGTATCGGCGATCTCCGATGTCAGCCTCTCCTGAAGCTGCGGTTTTCTCGAAAGAGTATCCACGATACGGGCCACTTTGGAAAGGCCCAGGATCATGCCGTTTCTCGGCACATAGACCACGTGGGCTTTGCCGTGGAAAGGCAGAAGGTGATGTTCACACATAGAGTAGAACGGAATGTCGCCGATGAGGATCATCTCGTCATTTCCGGTCTCGGTGAAGACTTTCACGTCTTTACTGATATCACGATGCAGTCCGGAAAAGACCTCGCCATACATTCTGGCGACCCGGTTCGGCGTCTCCAGAAGTCCTTCCCTTTCCGGATCTTCTCCGACCGCGATCAGGATCTCTCTAACAGCCTTTTCGATCCTTTCCAGATCCATTCCCTTCCGGCTTTCTTCCGGTACACGGAAATCATCGTCATACATACTCATGGTTTCAATTCTCCTTATTTTGCGTACTTGTGTCTATATTCCATCGGCGTCATGCCCTTCTGCTTACGGAAGGCCACATTAAACCGCTGCGGACTGGAAAAACCGACGGAGGTGGCAATACCGCTGACCTTGATCTCTTTCTTGGTCAGAAGACGGCAGGCCGCCTCGATCCGGATCTGCATCAGATAGTTCATAGGGCTGATGCCGAACTCATCCCGGAATGCACGGGTAAAATATCCCTGGCTGAGGAAAACATAGGAAGCGGTTTCCGCAACAGTCACGCCCCGGTCGTAGTTCTCGTCCAGATACTCTTTGGCGATCAGCACCAGTTCTCTTGCCCGGCCGTTCTTTACGCGCAGGCTCTCTTCCCATTCTTCCTTAAATGCACGCGAAAGGGTGATCAGAAGTTCCATGGTAAGAAGCTGCATCATCATGTCCTTGGCATAGCCATCCTGGCGGCTCTCTCTCATGATCCGGTCCGCCAGGGAGCTGATGGCCTGACGGCTCTTTCCTGAAATGATCAGATACGGCGCATCCTCAAATGCTTTCTCGCCGCTGGCAAAATCCAGAAATGCTTCCAGAGGACGAGAAGAGATATTCTCCTGCAGGAAAGGCACTGTCGGACCGCCTCGGAGACGGCCGTTTGCCATGGGCTGCGTATCCTTCGGCTTGGAAAGAAGTGCCTGCTGGGCTTTACCGATATCGGAAGAAAAACCGAAATACAGTACGACCATATCCGCCGGGCCTTCTAAGACACGGACCGAATGTACCGCCTGAGGACGGATGATCAGGGTACTTCCCTTGTTGAGCTGGAAGGTCTTTCCTTCCACCGTGAACTCACACTTTCCCCGGCGCAGATATAGGAGCTCATGGGACGTGTGGGAACTGGAAGTCGGAAAAGGTGTGGATGTCTCGTAACAATGTTCCACGCCTTCAAAGACTACCGGGATCGAGCCGGAAGACTCCAGCAGGCTTTTTTCCAAAGCCGGTAATAAATCTTCTACCATGGGCAAACCTTCCTTTCTTGTACCTTACGGCAGGAATCGGATATTGTCGATATAGATGGCGCCGGAGCGCTGTCTGTCAAAGATGGTAAACAGAAGTTCCGAGATCTCCATGTCATCAAAGGAACCCCAGTTCAGAGAGATCGTCTGCCACTTCAGACCGATCTCGATCGTGGCCTCTCCTCTGAATCCGGAGATCTGCATCGTCTTTTCCACCTGATCCGGATTAAACACATCCAGGCAGATCCGTCTGGCTTTGGAAAAGCGTATCGGCGCCATGACCGAAGCATAGGAAAGGACCGGACCAAAGGACAGAAGACTGTTCTCCGGCTCATACTCGATGCGAAGCGAGGCCGCTCCCTGCGTCTTATTCATGACTTCACGGAAGATATTGGCTTTACCTTTGGTGATCTTATAAGTCTCCAGCTTTTCAAAGTCGGAATCCCATGTCTTCTTTCCGATAAAGGACAGATCCTCACATCCGGTAAAGGTCAGATCCGGGCAGTATTCCGACGGGATCCGGTCAAAGCGGAAAGGCAGTACCGGAAGATCGATACGGTTACGGAAAGTCGCCTGATGCGGGATCGGAGAATAGCCGTAGGTAACGCCTACCGGATTCTCGATATCATCGTTCCACACCATGACCCGTACACCGTGAAGGATCCGGGCAGAAGCCGGAACATACACACGGCTCTCATCGCAGACGGCAAATCCGCGAAGGATCGATTCATTTTCCGAAAGACGCAGACCGTCGATGGTGTTATCGAAAGACAGCATGATCTTATTTCCGACCACTTCGACACCGACGCATTCCGGAGACGAAGCCGGCATCTTCGGAGTAAAGTGCAGTCCCAGCGCAATGCAGGAAAGTCTTCTTCCCAAAGTAAATGATACGGCCTTATTCGGAAGCAGAAGATCGTGCTGGCCCAAAATACCGATGGGCATCGGGAACTTTCTTCTGATGGCGCAGAGCCGCTCATTAAATTCCACGTGACGGTACGGGGCTTCCGGATCCATGGCATCCGGGTGCAGCTGCATGATAATAAAGGATGGCACCTGATGCTTATCGTCGATCTTTCTCGGACCGAAGACACCCGCCAGGTCGATAAGAAGCTGACGGACCATAGATACATAGGACTTCTCGATCTCGGCATCCGATGCATCCGGCGCAAATACGATACCACGGATACTGGTGTCGCAAAGCGGCGCCAGCTTATGGTTATAAAATACACTCATCATGTCCTGCGGTCCCACCAAAGGACGATGGGCGGCTTCAGACACCAGTGTCTCCGTCTCGATGGTCTCCGCAGACGGGATCAGAGAGTTCAGAAGATCGTGGTTGTTATGCTTTTCTTTTTCGAAATGCGCCAGTTCCTCTGTCGGGAAAGAAAGCGGCGGTTCATCATCGTCATCTTTATCCTCGTCGCTGTCTTCCGGGATCTTCATGAGATCATCAGGAGAAATCTCTTTGCTCTCCTCCGGAATCTTTTCCTCCAGAACTTTTCCTTTCTCTTCGGAATCTTCCTGATTCTCCTTCTTCTCGTCTTCAGAAGACCCTTCTTCTGTCTTCTCTTCAGAAGGAGAAGACTCGGATTTTTCTTTCTCCGGTGCTTTTTCCGTAGAACCGCCGGCCTGATCTTCAAAGGCTAATGCACCCTCCGGATCGATCGGCACGTCAATCTTCTCTTCATCTTCGAATACGAAAGATTCTTCACTGTCAGAACCTTCTTCGCCCACTTCGTCTTCCTTTTTCAGGATCGTACCGGAAAGGATCGCATCCTTCTTCTGGTCCAGACGGGCGATATTGGCACGCCATCCTTCTTCATCGAAATACAGATTCTTTTCTTCCAGATAATTCCGGATCGCTTCGTTATTATCGATGCCTTCGTGGGAAAGCCAGCGGTAGATCGGCGCATAATCTTCGGCCAGATCCAGGATACCCACCGGATAATGCAGTTGCTCTGCCAGGTGATAGGCATAGGAAAATGCCACGGCGGACACTGCTGCCAGTTCCTTGGTATCGCGGATACGGATCCACTTTTCGTCAGTGCTTGTCAGGACAGGTTCATAGGAAAGTTTCTCCACCTGATCCAGCACACCCTTCTTCGGCGAATAGAAACGAAGAAGTGGCATGACATCTTTCTTCAGAGGCGTTCTGGGTGCAGCCGTCTCCGAGATCGCCGCCGACAAAGGACGGCCGCCGAACATGACCCAGACATCGCCGCATCGGCAGTCTTCAATAGTCAGACTATCTGTCAGGGAATGAAAAACCAGCGTATAGGCGTCTGTGGAAGACCGGTAGGCAGGAAGCTCAAAACGGAAGCTTCCGTCATCTCCGGCAATCGTTTCCAGACTTAAGATGACACCGTAGTCCGCATCCAGTTTGGATACTTTACGTCCATCAGTAGGATCTTTCATGACTTCCAGCGTAACCGGCGTATTCGGAGAACCCACTTCTCCACGAAGCACCACCGGCACCCCCTGCTGAAACACCATCCCCGGTGAGATCCAGGATGGCAGATGTATATCGTTCGTTTGGGTCATATAAATTTCGACACCTTTCCGCATTTTCTCATTCACTATTATACGACAACTTCTCGGGATTGTAATGAAGTATGTATATAATATGCACACAGTTCATAATCGGTAACTACGTTCGAACCGTCCCCTTCCCCCGCATTTGACATTTCTCCCCTTGTCTTTTCATGTTTTTCCGCCCCTTTTACTATGAGAAAAGACAAAATTATTTGAAAGGAGGTGCCGACATGGACGAATCCATCTGTATGGGAAGAGTAGTCCGGACTTTGCGGCGGGAGCGCCAGTTATCCCAATTTGATGTGGCCTACCGCGCGGAGATCAATCTCTCCTACTATTGCAAGATCGAACGTGGCGAAGCGAATCCTTCGTTTCGGATCCTCACGTCCCTTCTTCGGACGTTATCCGTCTCGCCGGTGCGCTTTTTTGAGATGATCGCACTGGAACAGCAGTATTTTCTTCTCTATCCCCGTCTGCACGAAGATGATCTGGCAGACATGACACAACTGGAACCAGAGGGTGAGCCCGTGCTGCAAAGGTAGGACAAGAAATCGCATCATTTTGCTCTAAAATCTTTTGTTTTTGCTATAAGAATGGTATTCTGATTAAGACAAGTCCGCTTGTTTCAGATATTGCAGTATTACAGAATAATGGAGTGAGATGAAATGCAATTTGATTATCCGAATCATTCCGGAGAAGCACTTTACGAAGATCTTCACCGTCCGGATCTTAATGATGCGATTGCCAGTTGTCTGCATTTTTTAGAAAACGGGAATCACTGCCGTGAAATCCCCGCTCATTACCATGATTTTATTGAAGTGATTTACGGGATTCGCGGCAGTTTTTTAGCCAAGCTTTCCGACTGTGAATTCACTGTCAACGAAGGGGACATGCTTCTTATCAACGTCAACGAAGTTCACTCCTTCCACCACTACGAGCCCTGCGAATATTACTGTCTGCAGTTCGACCCGTCGCTGGTCTTTACCTCTCCGGCCTATTCCACCGGAGCCAGATATATCCTGCCGTTTCTGATGTCTACTTCTTACCGTCCCCAGACGAATAAGAGTTATTCGCTTTTTGCCACGAAAGAAGAACTTGTCGGCACCCGGATCCCGGAACTGATCAAGGATTATCACGAGGAATTCCAGACAAGAGCCCCGGGCTATGAACTTGCGATCCGTTCGGATATATACCGGGTATTTCTCTGGTATCTGCGCCGTATGGAACAGGAAGGCATCTCTCTTTATCATGCCTCCAATATCCGCCAGGAAGATATCGTACGGTTAAAGTCGGTGCTGGACTACATCCATGAGAACTATATGCATCCGGTACTGGCCGAGAAGATGGCGAAGATGTGCAACATGAGCTACAGTTATTTTTCCCGGTTCTTCCGTCACTGCATGGGACAGACATTCTCGGACTATCTCCTTTATGTCCGTCTGATGGAAGCCGAAAAGCTCCTTATGACCTCTTCCCGTTCCATCTCCCAGATCGCGCTGGATACAGGCTTTAGCACTTCCAGCTATTTCATTACCCAGTTTAAAAAGCACCGGCACATTACGCCGAAGCAGTTAAAACAGAAGATCGCTCTTTCCGATCCGATGCGCATTTAAGCGCAGAAAGAGGAACAAGGATCAGAATATAAAAGAGCCGGCTCTGATTTTGCAGCCGGCTCTTTCAGTTCTATTCTATTTATCGGTTATCCTTACTGCCCTTCCATCGGCGCGATCACAAGTTCGATACCGAAATCCCGGATCTCCTGGATCTGCTTAGGAGAGATTCCGGAGTCAGTGATCAGCACATCGATCTTTTCAGCCGGAATAAAGGTGGAAGTCGAATCGGCATTGAGTTTCGTCGAGTCTACCAGTGCGATGATCCGCTTGCACTTTTCGGCAAAACGCTTCTTCAGCTCCAGCTCATAGAAGTTATGGCCGGTAAGTCCGGACGTGATGGAAAAACCGTTTCCGGATACAAAGTAACTGTCGCCGGAGATACGTCTAAGCATCTCTTCGCAAAGAAGTCCCTCGATGGCACCGGAATGCGGACGAAGAACACCGCCCACCAGTACGGTACGGAAATTACTGTATCTCTGGATCTCCATAGCGGTATGGATCCCGTTGGTTACGATCGTAAGATTATCCAGATTGCTGATAAACGGAATCATATGAAAGGTGGTGGAGCTGGCATCGATAAAGATGGTCTCCCCTTCTCTGACATAGCGGCCTGCTTCTTTTCCGATGGCTGTCTTTTCGGCCACCGCCATGACGCTTCTGCGCATATAGTTTTCCGGAGACGGCGACTGCTTTACGGAATCCGGAATCGATGCGCCGCCGTGAAAACGCACAATGGCGCCTTCTCTTTCCAGGTCACGCAGGTCGCTTCTTACGGTCGCTCCGGTGACCCCCAGACGGTTCATCAGATCTGTTGTGGAAATACGGCCATCCTTCTCCAGGATCTCCAGTATTCTCTTTCGTCTATCGACATTAATCATATACTTCCCCCACTTTCCGATTTTTTCGGAACGAGTTATATGATAAAGGGCAGGCTATCGTTTGTCAACGATTCATTTTCGTTTGTTTTCATTTTCGGTGAAAGATAAAAAAGAAACTGCCTTAAGATTTTCTCTTAAGACAGTTTTCGTGGCTGCCGAACTAGGATTCGAACCCAGACAGACGGTGCCAGAAACCGGAGTGCTACCCTTACACAATTCGGCAATGTTGTTAATCAACGTTTGAAAGTATACCAAATGTATCCTAATAGTGCAAGCCTTTTTTGCCCCTTCAACGGACAAAAATTACTGATCCTTTTTTTATTTGGAAGAAGGGCGATCCGTCGGCATATCCGGATCCTGCTGAAGCGGTGCCATAAGCCCAAGCTCCACGGCCTTTCTTCTCACCTGATCGATATCCTGCCAGAGTTTGACACGCTCGTTATTATTCCGGAGGATATAGGCCGGATGGAAAGTCGGCATGATAAGATAGCCGTTCTTCTCCACGAAATGCCCTCTGATCTCCGTCATCTTCGCTGTCTTATCTCCCGTAAAAAGAGTATAGGCCGTCTTTCCCAAAAGCACTATGATCTTCGGCTTGGCAAGAAGGATCTGCGTGCCTAAAAGCTTTTTACAGGCCGAAGCTTCCGCATCTGTCGGCACACGGTTTTCCGGCGGGCGGCACTTCACTACATTGGCAATATGGAAATCTTTCATTTCAAAACCCTGGGCATCCAAAAGAAGCTGCAGAAGTCTTCCCGCCTGTCCGACAAAAGGAAGTCCCTGCTCATCCTCATTGGCTCCGGGGCCTTCTCCGATAAACATGACCGGCGCCATCACGCTTCCGCGGTAAATAACCACGTTTTTACGCGTCTTGGCCAAAGGGCAGGCCTGACAGCTTCTGCACTGTTCTACAAAATCATTCCAGGAGATCTTCATATCTTATATCGTTAACGGAGAAGCACTAACGTCACACCGTCATTGGCCTTTGCCCAATCCGGATCATTACGGAACGCCGGACACTTCTCCACCATGCTTCTTCCTAAAGATTCAAAGGGGCCGAACTGCTCGCCGGGACAGAAGGACTTGATCTTTCCTTCTTCCTGCATCGTACGTAATACCTCATGGGTTGCCGTCTTGATCACACCGCCCTTTCCGGTAGAACCATAGCCATGAATGATCTTGACCTGATTCACCCCTACACGGCGCAAAGTATTGAGTTCCAAGCGCAATTTGCGGATGGCAACATCAACCTTCGGCATTCCATCTTTGATATTAATGATACTTGCAGCCATACTACTCCTCATTATTATGAATTCTCCTATATTATATCACAGATTCGGCCAAAACTCGCCCCGGAAAACTATCATTTTTGTTATATAATATCCTCATGAGAGCAGATAAATGGTTCGCCAATTCAGGTTTCGGATCCCGTTCGGAAGTAAAAGAATTCTTCCGGAAAGGACGCGTGTGCCTGAATGGAAAAACCCTTTCCGACCCAGGGATCTCTCTTTCTGAAGAAGATATCTCGAACCTGACTTTCGACGGGCAGCCGGTACTTCTTTCGAGCCATCTGTACTTCATCCTAAATAAGCCGGACGGCTATCTGACCGCTATGACCGATGACCGTCTTCCATGTGTCGGCGACCTGCTTCCGGGGAATCTGAAAAACAAGAAGATCTCTCCTGTAGGAAGACTTGATTACCACACTACAGGCCTTCTTATTCTGACCAATGACGGGGAGCTTTCCCACCGGCTGACAAGTCCCCGATGGCATCAGGAAAAAGTCTATCTGGTGACCTATAAAGGAGAGCCGCTGACGGAAAAAGAAGTCAGGCTTTTTTCTTCAGGAATGACCCTTACAGAAGACGGCCATAAACCGGAAAAACTAAAACCTGCCGTTCTTTCTCTTCTTTCCGATTCTCTGTGCCGTCTGACCCTGACCGAGGGAAAGACCCATCAGGTAAAGCGTATGCTGGCCGCAACCGGCCGCTCTGTCATCGGACTTCACCGGGAACGGATCGGTTGCCTGAAATTAGATCCCAATCAAAAAGAAGGCGAACTCCTCGCCCTTTCCGGGCAGCAGCTCGACCTTCTTCTGAAGTCTCTGGAAATGAAATAAGGATCAGTCTGTGGATTCCGCGTATGGGTGAAGCTCCAGATACTGGCTTCTCAGCGTCGGAATATCTGAAAGGATCTTAAGAAGCACTTCCTGTGCCCGCTCGATCTGTCCGCTTGCCAGATTTACACCGATGATCAAAGAAGAATCGGATTCCTTCCACATCACCGTATAGCCTAATGATTGCTGGTCGATCTTATCCTTAATGATGAATCCGTATACGTGATCGATATAATCTTCCGGCTGAAGTTCTTCCAGATCTTCCTGATAGATCTCCGGAAGCGATGCCGCATATTCCTCATAGAAACGCGCCTTGGAATAGATATACGGTTCGATATGGGACAGCTGTTCTTCTGTCCAGGTCTCCTGCATTTTCGCCCACATGGCATCCAGATCGGAAAGATTTTCACTATTGACATAGACCGGTGCATTCATCGCATCAAAAGCGATAATATCCGGACGAACCGCGATCAGGGCAACAGCGCGCTGGGTGGCGTACGGGTCCACTTCCTCGCCTTCGTCATTTTGGGAGATCACGTTGGCCATATCCACATCCGGTGCTTTTGCCAGCTTATTATTCTCCAGATAATCCAGAAGGATCTCTGCATCCTGCGTGAAATGTCCGACTGAAGCGACACGAAGCGACACGGAAATCGATCTTCGGCGGCAGGAGATATACCTGGATGATAGCGATAATAAAGATCACCGCCGCAGCCGCGATGGCAAATTTCCACCACTCATAGTGCCAGAATTCTTTCCACTGCTTCTTGGTCTTGCCGAAATAATGCTTGGCAGATTCTTCTTCTTTTTTCTCTGCGGCTTTCCGGTCACGGGTACCGTTGGCAATATTGTAGGCAGCAGCCAGATCCGCCAGTTTCTGCTCATCTTTCTGGGCTTTATAGATCTTACCCAGCTTCCAGAACTGATTGTCCAGATCTTCTCTTTTCGCCCACTCCGGCAGTTCGAAATATGCCATAGCCTCTTCTTTGGTCATGGCAAGGATCTTCGGATCCGGCTGGACCGGCTCCTTCTTTTCCGGTGCATTTCCGGAAGCTTTTTTCGAAGAAGGCAGCTTCACCTTATCGGATTTTTTCTCTTCACTCATGTGTTTCTTTTTCCATTTCTTCTGATTTACGGAAAACCCGTATCAGGACTTTTTCATTTCTTTCTTAAAGGCACGGAAATCTGCCAGCGCCGCCCAGCCGATCTTAATGATCTTCTTGATGTTGATGGAATTCTTTCCACCCTGGCGCGGCTTAAAGGTGATCTCACGGAGAGTATATTTCTCTTTGTAATAGGCAAAGAAGGTAGTCAGCATAACGTTCGGAAGATTATAGTCCTCACGGAACCGTCCCACATATTTATTGACCAGAGAGGACTTCATCAGACGGAAAGGCGCATTGGAATCTTTTACCTTCACACCGAAATGCAGTCTCAGAAGGAAGCACAGGAAATTCTCGACGAATTTTCTGGATTTGCCGTCGCCTCTGACTACACGGTTTCCGAGGATCGCATCATACTGCTCACGAAGCTCCCAGAAAGCCGGGAACTCTAATGGATTGGTCTGTCCGTCCGAGTCGGTCTGGAAAATATAATCGGCGCCGTTTGCGATCGCATATTTATATAAAGCGATCAGCTTCGGTCCATGCTGCTTTAATGTATCCGGAAGAACTTCCAGCTGCGGATACTGTTCCTTCAAAGCCAGAAGCTTGGCATGCGTCGAGTCGACACTTCCGCTGTCGGCCACCACCAGACGGGAACCTTCGCCTTTTCCTTCCAGGATCGGGTACCAGGCCTTCACCACCGATTCGATATTGGCCTCCTCGTTATAGGCCGGCATTACAATGTACAGATTATCCATATTCCCATCCTCCTAGGCACTTTCTATTACCAATGTATCATGCCCACTCTTTTTTGACCATAGATAATGCCGAAGCAACGACCGCATCCATGTCATAGTACTTATACTCACCCAGGCGTCCGCCGAAGATGACTTTCTCTTCTTTGTCGGCCAGCTCCTTGTACTTGCTGTAAAGAGCGCCGTTCGTTTCATCGTTGACCGGATAATATGGTTCATCTCCCGGCTTCCACTCGGAGCTGAATTCCCGGCTGATGACAGTCTTAGGAAGATCATTTCCGTTCTCATCTTTTCCGAAAGTAAACCACTTATGCTCGATGATCCGGGTCCAGGGTGTCTCTCTGTCTGTATAGTTCACAGCTGCATTTCCCTGGAAATTCGGCTTATCCAGAAGCTCTGTCTCAAAGCGTACGGAACGGTACTGAAGATACCCCAGAGAATAATCGAAATAGGCATCGATGGGGCCGGTATAGACGACCTTTTCAGCCATATCGTTCCACTTCTCTTTTTCTTCCAGATAATTGGTATTGAGTTTTACTTCAATTCCCTCCAGCATATTCTCCACCATCTTGGTGTAGCCGCCGGTCGGGATGCCCTGATAAAGCGCATTGAAATAATTGTTGTCGAAAGTCAGGCGCACCGGAAGGCGCTTGATGATGAATGCCGGAAGTTCTTTACAGTCTCTTCCCCACTGCTTCTCGGTATATCCTTTTACAAGCTTTTCGAAGATATCCCGGCCGATCAGGGAGATCGCCTGCTCTTCCAGATTCTGCGGTTCCTTTCCCGCCATCTCCGCTTTCTGCTCTTCGATCTTGGCCATGGCTTCCTCAGGTGTCACCACGCCCCACATCTTATTGAAGGTATACATGTTGAAAGGAAGAGAATAAAGCTCGCCTTTGTAGTTGGCCACCGGACTGTTGGTGAAACGGTTAAAGGAAGTAAACTGATTTAAGTATTCCCATACTTCCGTGTTGTTGGTATGGAAAATATGGGCACCGTAAGTATGGACTTTGATGCCTTCCACATCTTCACAATAGACATTTCCGGCTACATGCGGACGCTTTTCCAAAACCAATACGCTTTTTCCGCGTTTTTTGGCTTCATGGGCAAATACCGCGCCATAAAGACCGGCACCGACAACGAGATAATCGTACTTCTTTTCCATGTTACTTCCCTGCCTTTCGTCTTTCCTTACGGATCTTTCTTATTTTTCCTTTGATGCGGAATGTATCTTTAAACACCTGCCAGATGTCCGAGAAATGAATTCTCGAGAAACCTCCGGAACGGGTAAATACCAGTCGTATCGGGCGCTCGATAATCTTGGCGCCCATCTCATTTGCACAAGCTAAAAGCTCGATATCGTAAGCAAATCCCTTTGTGATGACATCCGATATGATGCTCTTTAAAAGATCTGCCCGGTAGATCTTAATTCCAGTCTGGGTATCATGTACCTTAAGCCGGAACATCAGCCGCAGCATGACGTAATAGCCGAAACTGATGAATTTTCTAAGCGGCGGATAATCGAGTTTGGATTCCTTATGCATCTTACTTCCGATGACCACATCGGCCTTTTCCGACTTCATGTGGGAAAGGAAATCCTCGAAATGATCCGGAGACAGATCCAGGTCCGCATCCAGAAATCCGATGATGTCACCCTGGGAACTCAGAACTCCGGTCTTTATGGCGTGGCCTTTTCCGCCGTTAGGTGTATAGGAAACAACGTGGATCCGGCTGCATTCTTTGGCGGCCCGGTCCATCTCTTCTTTGGTATTATCTTTACTTCCGTCATTGACGCAGACGATCTCAAAATCATCGCAGAAGGAAGATACGATCTCATTGGTCTTGAGAAGATTCTCATATATATGCGAGCCCTCATTATACGCGGGCATCACAATGGAAAACATGTGCATTTCGCTCCTCGGTTAAACTGACAGCCCAAAGGTGTCTATCTCCGTATTTTACCATTTTTTCTTTATATAGGAAATGCACTTGAGAAATGCAAAAAGAAACAGCGGACCCGGGGGAGATCCGCTGTTTCACTCTGCCTGATTCCTCGGGGGAAGAGGAAGGATCAGTTCTTGGCAATTACTTTACCGCCACGCTTACTGATTACATCGAAGATAACCGCTGCGAGGAGGACTAAGCCCTTAACCACTTTCTGCATGTTCTGGTCAACACCCATGGAGAACATACCCAGATTGATAACACCCATCAGAAGAGCACCGATGATAACGCCCGGAACCGTACCGATTCCGCCGTAAGCAGATGCACCACCGATAAAGCAGGAAGCGATGGCATCCATCTCGTAGTTCTGACCGTATGTCGGCTGAGCCGATGTCATACGGGCAATGGTGATCATACCGGCCAGAGCGGAAAGAAGACCCATATTGGTGTAAGCCAGGAAGTATACACGGTTCGTGTCGATACCTGAAAGCTTGGTGGCCTTCTCGTTACCGCCGACTGCATAGAAGTGACGGCCGATTGTAGTGTTGGAGGTAATGTAAGAATAGATCACGATAACACCAACAACGATCAGAAGTACGTTCGGGATACCTTTGTACTGGGCAAGACGGATTCCGAAAGCGGTGATCGCGGCACATACCAGAACGATCTTGACCGTCCAGGGAGTCACGGCTTCCACTTCGTAATTCTTCTTCAGTCTCTTCATTCTGCTGTTGATCATGATCGCACAGTAGATGATGATAGCCAGAACCGTTGCCAGGATACAGGTAATATTGATATCTTTGCCGTGGAAGAAATCCGGAACATAGCAGTTTGCGCCACCACCGAAGAGACGGACGAAACCTGTGCAGTCCTGGATCGAAACAGTCAAACCATCGAGTACAACGTTACTTAATCCACGGAAGATCAGCATTCCTGACAAGGTCACGATAAAGGGAGGGATACGCACATAAGCGATCCAGAATGCCTGCCAGGCACCGATCAGGGTACCGACTACGAACATGATGATCACGGCTAGAACCGGATGAACGTTTTTCGATACCATTAATGTCGCGCCGACCGCACCGACGAAGCAGACTACGGAACCGACACTCAGATCGATGTTACCACCGGTCAGGATACAAAGGAGCATACCGGTTGCCAGTACAAATACATATGCGTTCTGGGCAATCAGGTTACTCACGTTACTTGGGTATAAGATCGCACCATTTGTACTGATGCTAAAGAAAATGACGACCGCGATCAATGCGAAGATCATGGTATACTTATTCACAAAATTGAGTACTTTGCTATTCGTATTCATCATTTTTCTCCTTTCTTCTCTTCTTTGTTTTCTTCCGAAGCCGGCTCATCGTCTACCAGTTTCGGGCTGTTGTCACTATTGATGATCATGGCCATGATCTTCTCCTGGGTTGCTTCCTTGCCATCCAGTTCACCTACGAATTTACCTTCGCTCATGACATAGATACGGTCGCACATTCCGAGAAGTTCCGGCATTTCCGACGAGATCAGGATAACGGATTTTCCTTCGGCAACAAGCTGGTTGATGATGCAGTAGATCTCATACTTTGCACCAACATCGATACCTCTTGTCGGCTCGTCCAGGATAAGGATATCCGGATCTGCAAACATCCACTTTGCCAGAAGGACTTTCTGCTGGTTACCGCCGCTTAAGTTACCTACATACTGTTCCACCGTCGGGGCTTTGGTATGCAGCTTTTCTTTGTAATCCACCGCGACTTTATACTCTTTATCCCGATCGAGGATACCTTTGAAACTGATACCCTTTAAGTTCGAAAGAGTGGTGTTGGTCTTGATCGGATTACTTAAGATCAGGCCGTTTCCTTTTCGGTCTTCCGTAACATAGGCGATCTTATTTTTTATGGCTTCTTTTACGGAATTCAGATGCAGCACCTTTCCGTCTTTAATGATGGTACCGCTTATTGCTTCACCGTAGGATTTACCGAAGATACTCATGGCAAGCTCGGTTCTTCCTGCGCCCATCAGACCGGAGATTCCTAATACCTCACCTTTTCTGACATTGAAGCTTACATTATCTACGATCTTTCTTTCGGTATAAAGCGGATGATATACATTCCAGTCTTTCACTTCCATGCAGATCTCGCCGATATGGCTTTCGCGCTTCGGGAAACGGTCGGAAAGGTCACGGCCGACCATGCCTTTGATGATCCGGGCTTCGGAACAATCATCCACACCCTTTGTCAGTGTCTCGA
Source organism: Oscillospiraceae bacterium (assembly GCA_902802325.1). Classification (GTDB taxonomy): domain Bacteria; phylum Bacillota; class Clostridia; order Saccharofermentanales; family Saccharofermentanaceae; genus Scatonaster. Next base: position 123,002 of record CADCLV010000004.1, read on the forward strand.
TCGTATGACCGTCACGAATGACTGTGATCTTATCTGCTACATAAGCGATCTCATTGAGTTTATGGGAGATAATGATCGATGTCATACCCTCGGATTTAAACTTCAAAAGAAGATCCAGAAGATGCTTGGATTCCGATTCATTCAGAGAAGATGTCGGTTCATCCAAGATCAGGAGCCGGGCGTTCTTCGCCAATGCTTTTGCGATCTCGACCAGCTGCTGTTTTCCTACGCCAATATCTTTAACCAATGTCCGGGATGATTCATGAAGACCTACGATACGCAGATATTCATTTCCCTTTCCATATGTTTCATTCCAGTTGATTTTAAATGATGACCCCTGTTCATTACCCAGGAACATATTCTCGCCGATGGTCATATACGGGACCAGCGCTAATTCCTGATGGATAATGACAATACCCTTTTTCTCACTGTCCTTGGTATTCGTGAAGTGACATTCCTCTCCATCAAAAAAGACCTGTCCTTCATAGGAACCATACGGATGAATTCCGCTAAGAACTTTCATCAGGGTAGACTTTCCTGCGCCATTTTCTCCTACGAGAGCATGGATCTCCCCTTCTTCCACCTGAAGATTGACATCATCCAGTGCTTTTACGGCAGGAAAGGTCTTGGTAATACTTTTCATTTCAAGCAAAATCTTTGCCAAATGTCATGCCTCCTCTTTGTCCTGTCATTTCCTCTTTTACAAGGCGAGTCCCCTTAAATCTCGTTGCCAAGAAATAAGGGGACTCGAGATGTCGATTCAAAAAACTACTATATTGGGATTACTGAAATTACTTCAGCTGATCTTCTGTGTAGTAACCGGAATCAACGAGCAGTTCCTTGTAGTTGGTTGCATCAGCGAATACCGGCTTGCAGAGGAAGGACGGAACGACCTTCTTATTGTTGTTGTATGTGGAATCATCGTTTGTCGGAGCAGTCTTACCTTCCATGATTGCCTTAACCATTTCAACAACCTGATCTGCCAGTGTACGTGTATCCTTGAATACGGACATGGACTGTTTGCCGTTGATCATGTTCTTTACGTTTGCGATGTCGCAATCCTGACCTGTGATGATCGGATATTCACCTGTGTAAGCAGCTTCCAGAGCATTGGCTACACCAAGAGCGGTGGAGTCGTTGGAGCAGAGGACTGCATCCAGCTTTGTGCCGTCAGCATACTGACCTGCGATGATAGCATCCATTCTCTTCTGCGCATTCTCTGTGGACCAGTCAGCTGTAGCAACAGTCTCGAAATCAACCTGGCCGGACTTTACAACGAGCTTGCCCTGATCAATGTACGGCTTGAGGACATCCATAGCACCGCCGTAGAAGAAACGGGCGTTGTTGTCACCCGGGTCACCGGTGAAGATCTCAATGTTGTAAGGACCATCGGTGCTGTCGAGCTGCAGCTGATCGCGAATGTATTCGCCCTGGATAGTACCAACCTGATAGTTATCGAATGTAGCGTAGTAGGAAACAGCTTCGGTATCCATGATCAGACGGTCATAAGCGATAACCGGGATGTTCTTTTCCTGAGCTGCTGCAAGAACAGTACCCAGAGAGCTACCATCGATGGAAGCGATAACCAGAACCTTGCAGCCGCCGTTGATCATGTTCTCGATCTGGTTCTGCTGTGTCGGGATATCGTTATCTGCATACTGAAGGTCAACCTGGAAACCGGCAGCTTCCAGCTTCTTCTTCATGTTGTCACCATCCTGGTTCCATCTCTGCAGAGTTTTTGTCGGCATGGCAACACCGACTTTCTTGCTGTCCTGTTTTTTCGCACAACCTGCGCCAAGACCCATCAGCATGGTACCGGCAAGAAGCACACTCAAAAACTTCTTCTTCATTTTTTTTACCTCCGTAAATTTGCTTTCGCAATTTTTATCGCAAATTCAGAGTAGCATGAAGGAGGTCGATACGCACAAAAAAATTGTCGAAAATTTTTCGATGTTGTGCAAAATTTATAAGGTCGAATCAAATTTTATTGACAACTTTTGCGAAACCGTATCAATATTTTTGGATTTGCAGTTTTTCCTGACTATCTACTTTTTTCTTTCCGCGCAGGTCGATTTTATGGTAGCTGCCATCCTGATCCAGGAAGTGACTTCGAACCGTATCTTCCAGTTCCACGTTCAGAACTTCCATGACTCTTGCCTTACAATCCGGGTCCTCTACAGGGAACAGAAGTTCCACTCTTCGGATAAGATTTCTCGGCATCCAGTCAGCCGAAGAAAGGTAGATATCTTCCGCGCCTTCGTTATAGAAATAATAGATACGGGAATGCTCCAGGAAACGTCCGGTAATGGATCTGACCGTGATATTTTCCGAAAGGCCCGCAACTCCCGGACGAAGACAGCAGATCCCTCGTACGATCAGATCGATCTTGACGCCCGCATTGGATGCCTCATAAAGCGCATCGATGATGGAAGCATCCACAAGTGAATTCATCTTGGCGATGATCCGGCTCTTCTTTCCCTTCTTTGCGTTCTTTGTCTCCTGAGAGATCTTTTCCAGGAAATACTTCTTCATTCTGGTCGGAGCCGGGATCAGGCGGCGCCACTCCGGCGGTTCCGAAAAGCCGGAAAGAGTATTGAAGAATTCCGAAGCATCCACGCCAAATGTTTCCGACGCGGTGAAAAGACCGATGTCAGTATAGATCTTTGCCGTAATATCGTTATAGTTACCGGTCGCCAGGTGAAGGTAACGGCGGATCCCGTCTTCTTCATCACGGACCACCAGCGTGATCTTACTGTGGGTCTTTAATCCCACCAGACCGTAGATAACATGGCAGCCGGCTTTCTCCAGCATCTTCGCCCAGTTGATGTTGTTCTCCTCATCAAAGCGGGCCTTCAGTTCAACCAGCACCATTACCTGCTTTCCGTTCTGGGCAGCTTCCGCCAGAGACTTGATGATCGGGGAACTGCTGCTTACACGGTAAAGGGTCTGCTTGATCGCAAGTACCTTCGGGTCTTCTGCCGCCTGACGGACAAATTCCACTACCGGATCAAAAGACTCATAGGGGTGATGTACCAGTCTGTCTTTCTGACGGATCGCATCGAAAATATTCATATCCTTCGGAAACATCTGGGGCCTGGCCGGCTGGAAAGCATGGTAGCAAAGCTCCGGATAATCATCACTGATCTTTCCGACCACTTTCATGAGGAATGTCAGATCGATGGGGCCGCTGACCGCAAAGATATCCTTCTTCGAGATCTTTAAAGACGATGTCAGAAGCTTCAGAAGTCTCTGGTCCATATCCTCGTTGATCTCCATGCGGATGATCTCGCCGAAACGTCTCTTTCTGACCTGCTCCTCGATTTCTTTCAGAAGATCTTCAGCCTCATCCTCGTCGATATCCAGATCGGCGTTACGCATAACACGGTAGAAACCACAGGCCAGGACCGAAGAGCCCACAAACAAAGACGAAAGGTTGGCCTTGATGATCTGTTCGATCGGCACGAAGCAGACGCCCGTTGACAGGTGCATTTGAAATAGTCTCGGAACCACCGCCGGAACCTGAAGGGTGGCAAAGCGGTAGGAAGGATCGATGGTCTTCCCTTTCTTTTCCTGCTTGGCAAGTCTTGCCTTCTTTTCCTCGTCCGCCTCATCGATCAGTACGCACAGATTGAGCTGGCGGTTATAGATCAGGGGCAGCGGACGGGACGAATCCACGGCCATCGGAGTCAATATCGGATACAAAGTGGAACGGAAATAATCATCGCAGACTTCTTTTGCATGCTGATCCAGATCCTGGTAATCGCTTATGTAGATGCCGTGGTTTTTCAGCGACGGCAGAAGCGATCTTGTATAGGTGGAATACATAAGCGCCATGGCTGCCCGGGCTTTGGCATCGATCTCGGAAAGCTGCTGTTTGACCGTTCTTCCGGAGATATCCAGTTCATCGTAATCCACACTCTGAAGGTCACGAAGTGAAGCGACACGGACGATATAAAACTCATCCATATTCGATGCCGTGATCGACAGAAATTTCAATCTTTCCAGAAGCGGATTCTTGGTATCTCTCGATTCAAACAGAATGCGGTTATTAAACTCCAGCCAGCTGAGTTCCCGGTTGAAATACCGGGTCGAGTCGGCCTCGATATCCGCATTATCCATAGCGGAATGGGCCACTTCCGTGCTGACTCCCTTGAGGATCTTTTCCTTTTCTTTCTTATCTTTCTTGATGCTCATTGAATCTGCCTCCGGACACGTAAGAATGCTTGTACTGAGAAAAACTGTGTAAACAGGTCAGTATGGTTTTCAAAGAACCATTTATCGTAGGTCATGTCATACATGGTATCGCCGCTGATCTGAAGTCCTTCCGGAGTCATGACGGCGGTGATGTCATGAAGTTTCTGCTTGTGGGATCCGTCCAGTGCATCCGCCATACGAAGAAGCGCCGTCAGTTTACTGACCAGTACCTGATCGGAGGTGCTGATCTCCGCATATCTGGCATCGTGGTAGAACTGCGGATCCGTGTAGTATCTTCCCACCAGCGCCACGATCTTTCTTTCCGGATCGGAAAGTCCGATCAGCTCGGTACGGTCGATGATGCTGTAGGTCGAGGGACTGGGGTTGGAGATATTGATGAATTTACCCAGCTCATGCAAAAGCGCGGAAAGACGAAGAAGGGTCCGTTCTCTGCTTCCCATGCCATGCAGTTTCTTTGTCGCGTCAAAGACCGACATGGCTGCATTTTCCACAAAGGTAATATGTTTCTTTTCCGACTTATAACGCTTGGCCACATGCCGTGCCGCCGAGATCAGGTCCATTTCCGGATCGATCACCAGGTCGTAATGCTTATGGGACCAGGCATAGTCGTACATGACGCCTTCGGTCAGGGAGGCATCCGGCATATGCACACCGTCGACCCCCATATAGTCCAGCATCTTCTTTACCATCAGAGCCGTCGGCAAAAGAAGCGGCGCCGTGGATGGCGTAATATCCAGCTGTCGTGCAAGTCTGTCGGATGGGATCTTCAGAAGATCGTTGACCACCTTATCGAACCGTTCCAAAGTCAGATAGCAGTATTCTCTCGGGGACTCCCCGGCCAGTGCTTTGATAAAGCCCATGTCACTTCCGAATACCACCAGGTTCTTATACTTGACGTTTTTCGGTTCGATGGCGTGATACTCCGCCAGATCCTGTGAGATATATTCTTCCAGCACCTCGGTATAGTGAGTGGTCTGCTTGGCCAGATCCGAAAGCATCTCACTGACACGAAGCGACCCGAGTTTGGTATTCTGGCTGAATACCAGGTCCGACTTATCGTAAAGCGTGGCCTGCATACTTCCGGAACCGATATCCAGTACCATCGTTCCTTCGGTGACCAGATCCGCAAAATGGGGCTGGCTCTCTTTTACCGCCAGATTATGGAAATACCGCTCCTGGGCGTTGTCCAGGACCTTGACCCGGATGCCGGTCTGTACCCGGATCTGCTCGATGACCATAGCCCGGTTACTGGCTTCGCGAAATGCACTTGTGGCCACGCACAGGACTTCTTTGATCTTATATTCCCTGATCTTTTCGGCAAAGCCCCGTAAAACATCCACCAGCTGGTTGACCACAGAAACCGGGATCACGCCTTCTGAATAGGCCTTGGATGCAAAGGACAGATATTTCCTGACAGATTCGATCTCTTTGGGAAGGGTGCCCTTATCCCCCAGTTCAAAGATCTTCAGTCGCAAAGACAAAGATCCCAGATCGATCACGGCCAAAAGCGTCTTTTTACTCATACCGGTATGCCTCCATGACTTTCTTTGTCATCTCTTCGGTGCCGAGGACTTTTTCCGTCTGGCCCTGGGCGATATCCACCGTCCGGTATCCGTCAGAAAGAACCTTTTTCACCGCCAGATCCAGACAGTCGGCTTCTTTCGAAAGTCCCAGAGAGAAACGAAGCATCAGCGCCGCCGACAGTATCGTCGCCAGAGGATTGGCGATGCCTTTTCCGGCTATATCCGGCGCGGAACCATGTACCGGCTCATACATGCCCGGCTTTCCGGGATCGCCCAGAGATGCCGAAGGAAGCATGCCGATGGAACCGGTGATCATGCCTGCCTCATCCGAAAGAATGTCTCCGAACATGTTACTTGTCACGATCACATCCAGGGATGCCGGACGGCGCAGAAGCTGCATGGATGCATTATCCACATACATATAGTCCACTTCCACCTGCGGGTAGTCACCTTTCACCCGTTCGGTCACTTTTCTCCAAAGTCTGGATGTCTCCAGGATATTCGCCTTATCTACCACCGTCAGTTTCTTTTTTCTTTCCATGGCTGAAGTAAAGCCGACCCGTAAGATCCGCTCGATCTCCGCTTCACTATAGGTCTCCACATCGAAGGCTTCCATGCCCTTGGGAGTACCGTTTTCCAGGGTTTCCGAAGATTCGGAAAGTCCCCGTTTTCCAAAATAAATACCGCCGGTCAGTTCCCGGACGATCAGAATATCCACTCCGTTTTCCACCAGATCCGGGCGAAGCGGACTTGCCTCTTTCAGTTCCGGAAACAGTACCGCCACACGCAGATTCGCAAAAAGCCCCAGGCCTTTCCGAAGTCCCAGAAGCGCTGCCTCCGGACGCTTATTTCCGGGAAGGCTGTCCCATTTCGGTCCGCCTACGGCGCCCAGAAGCACCGCATCGCAGTTCCGGGCGAGAGAAAGAGTTTCAGGCGGAAGCGGATCTGCGGTCTCATCGATGGCGATGCCGCCGGCCATGGCTTCCGTAAAGAGAAAACGATGACCGGATCCCTCCGCCACCTTTTCCAGCACCTGACAGGTGCTCTTTGTTACTTCCGGTCCGATCCCGTCTCCGGGTATTACGGTAATCCGATATTCTGCCATGGTTCACTCACCTCTTATTTTTTATTCTGTTTTGCGCGGGTATAGCCCACCAGGCCATCTGCGCGGATGATCTCGCTTATGAATTCGGGAAATGCACCTGCATGAAATACGATTCCGGTTGTGAGATCTTTGATCTCTCCGGTATCAAAATCCACGGTGATGCGGTCGCCGTCAGAGATCTTCTCGTAGGCTTCTTCACATTCCAGGATCGCCAGTCCCGTATTGATGCTGTTGCGGTAAAAGATCCGGGCAAAGGACGGGGCGATCACACAGGCGATCCCGCTGGCCTTAATGGCTACCGGCGCATGTTCTCTTGAAGACCCGCATCCGAAGTTAGGTCCCGCCACGATGATGGCGCCCTCTTCCACTTTCGATTTGAAATCCGGATCCAGATCTTCCATACAGTGGGAAGCAAGTTCCATCTTATCCGATGTATTCAGATAGCGTGCCGGGATGATCACATCCGTATCCACATTGGCGCCGTACTTAATGACTTTTCCTTCGATCTTCATGCTTCGCCTTCTTTCTCCAGAAGGGCCGGATCTGCGATATATCCCAGTACAGAAGAGGCCGCAGCCACTTCTACTCCGGTCAGATAGACTTCCGATCCCTTATGTCCCATGCGTCCCACAAAGTTCCGGTTCGTGGTGGAGACACACTTTTCTCCCTCTGCCAGAACGCCCATATATCCGCCAAGGCAAGGACCGCAGGTGGGCGCCGATACGACACAGCCAGAATCGACAAACACTTCCAGAAGACCTTCCTTCAGGCATTGCTTATAGACTCTTTGGGAACCGGGAAGAATGATCGCCCGAATTCCCTCTTTGACCTTTCTTCCGGAAAGGATCGATGCTGCCTTTCTCATATCTTCGATACGGCCATTGGTACAGGAACCGATGACCACCTGATCGATCTCGATCTTGGGGAACGATCCGATCTCTTTCGTATTGGACGGAAGATGCGGGAAAGCCACCATAGGACGGATCGAGGAAAGATCGATGTCGACGGTCTTTTCATATACTGCATCCTCATCCGGGAAAAGCCATTCCGGAGCACTCTGATAGCCTCCGGGGATCTTTTCCGAAAGATAGGAAAGCGTGATCTCATCTACCGGGAAGATCCCGTTTTTAGCGCCGCACTCGATCGCCATATTGCAGATGGTCAGACGGTCCGCCATGAAAAGTTCTTTTACCCCTTCCCCGGTAAATTCCAAAGAACGGTACAGGGCGCCGTCCACGCCGATTCTACCGATCAGGTAAAGGATCACGTCTTTTCCGGCCACATATCGGGGAAGTTTTCCCGTTAGGTTGACCCGGATCGCTTCCGGCACTTTAAACCATGTCTGACCGGAGGCCATGGCGCAGGCAAGATCTGTTGATCCGACGCCTGTGGAAAAAGCACCTAGCGCGCCATATGTGCAGGTATGGGAATCGGCGCCGATGATCAGGTCACCGGGCTTGACAAGTCCGTTATCCGGAAGGATGACATGTTCCACGCCCATGCCTTCCTGTCCCTGCTCGTAGTAGTATTTTATATTCTGCTTTCTGGCAAACTCCCGCATGCGCTTACATTGGGCTGCGGACTTGATATCTTTATTCGGCGCGAAATGATCCGGAACCAGTGCGATCTTTTCGTTATCGAAGACCCGGTCGAATCCGCTTTTTTCGAAAATATCGATTGCCGGCGGAGTGGTAATGTCGTTTCCTAAAAGAAGATCCAGGGATGCCAGTATCAGGTCTCCCGGCGCACAGCTTTCCTTCTTGGCGTGCCTTGATAGGATCTTCTGTGTCATAGTCATGCTCATTTTTACGGACCTGCCTTTGCGTATGTCTCTACCTTTAATGATACTTTCCAAATCGGCGGTACGCAAGAAAGAATGTTGAGATTTCTTTATATTAAGGAATTATGATATAATGCGTTTGATAGCATCGTAAAAGGAGTATCTAATCATGAGCAGATTCAATATGTTTCAGAACTACAATAACGTAGATGCCAATTATTCCAATACCGCCAACACGAAAGTGCATGAATATGGTGAGGAGATCGCCAAGCTCAAAAATCAGGTGGAAAGATTGAATCTGATCACAGAAGGTATGTGGGAACTTCTGAAAGAAAAGGGCATGAAGGACGAAGATCTCGTCGCTGCCATCTCCCGTGTGGATGAAGCTAAAAAGGCAAAGAAGAAAGCACTGGAAGAAGGAACCGACGATAAGAACACGGTCCTTTGCCCCAACTGCCACGTTCCGCTTCAGAATAACGGCAACCTGGCCAACCGGTGCATTTACTGCGGACACGAGATCATTACGAGTCCTTTTAAGACGTAATCATTATTCTTAACTATATCGGAGGATCTTTCTTCCATGCCGTTAATATCGGTCAATAAAGTTTCGAAGTCGTATCATTCCAGACTTCTTCTCGATGAAGTCTCGTTTTCGGTCGAGCGGGGCGACAAGATCGCCTTGATTGGAAATAACGGCACGGGCAAATCCACGCTGTTCAAAATGATCCAGGGCAAGGTCTCACCGGACGAAGGTGAAGTCCTGCATCACGGTACTTCCATTGCCGGGTATCTGACCCAGAATATGGAAGAACTGGACATGGGCGGAAGTCTTCTCATCAGTGAAGAACTGCAGAAGATCGAAGATAGGATGCGCGAGGCGGAATACCGTCTGGCCCATGCCGACAGTTCCCAGTCCCAGTCTCTTCTTCGCACATATGAACAGCTCACTTCCCGCTTTGAGGCCCTCGGCGGCTATGATTATGAACCCCGCATGAAGGCAGCCCTGGCAGGGCTGGGACTTTCCAATATCGACTGGACACGGGACGTCAACAGTTTTTCCGGTGGCGAGAAAATGCGTATCTGTCTGGCACGTCTCATCGTGTCGAGGCCGGATATCCTTCTTTTGGACGAGCCGACGAACCATCTGGACACCGATGCCATGGAATGGCTGGAGTCCTTTATCCGCTCCTACGGCGGCGCCGTGCTTCTGATCTCCCATGACCGATACTTCATCGATCAGACTGTTACCAAGGTCTTTGAACTGGAAAACGGCCACATTACCGCCTACCGCGGAAACTATACCGACTACAAAGAGCAGAAGCAGCGTTTCCTGGAAGACCAGCGTCAGGTCGTTGCCAACCTGGAAAAGGAACTGACCCGTCAGGAAGGCGTTACCCAGACCATGCTTTCTCATAGAAATATTTCCGGCTATCACGCCCGTGAAAAAGTGGTGGCGAAGCTTTCGGAGAAACTTTCGGCCGAGCGGGCCAAGCTTTCCGGCGGACCTCTGAAGATGAGCTTTAAACTTATGCCGGAAGAACGTTCCGGAGATCCGGACAAGAAACTTCTGGAAGCCAGAGACCTGGGAAAGACTTTCCCGGACGGCAAAGTCCTCTTCTCTCACGTTTCTTTTGAGATCAAGGCCTCGGACAAGATGTTCCTTCTGGGTCCCAACGGCTGCGGCAAATCCACTATGTTATCTCTTCTTCTGGGTAAGATCCCGGAGTTTGACGGCGATGTTCTGATCTCCGGTTCGTCCCGTATCGGCTACATGGGCCAGTTCGTGGATTTCGAATCAGAAGAGCGTACCATATTGGAAGAACTGATGGAGCGAAGCGAGCTGGGCGAAACTTCCGCCCGTAATCTTCTTGCCCGCTTCGGATTTCGGGATATCGATGTCTATAAGAAGATCTCTGTCCTCTCCGGCGGCGAAAGATCCCGTCTGTATCTTTGCTGCCTTCTGGAAGAAAAGCCGGAGCTTTTGTTCCTGGATGAGCCGACAAACCATCTGGATATCGAGTCCAGAGAAGTACTGGAAGATGCCCTCGCCGGCTATAACGGCGCGATCCTGGCTGTCAGCCATGACCGTTATTTCATCGAAAAATGCCAGAGCCGCATCTTAGGTTTCCTGGGAGAAAAGGTGAAACTTCTGGACCGCTACGATGAATACCGCCGCGAGTACAAAGCATATTTGGAGCAGAAAAATGCCGACCGTGCCCCGCGCGCCTCAAAGGAGGAGAAACCGAAGAAGGATTCTTCCCCCGTCGTGAACCGGGCCCAGGAAAGAAAAGAAATCGCCAAACGCAAAGAACGCATGCGTTTTCTGGAAGCACAGATCGCAGAAAAAGAAGCCCGTCAGAAAGAACTGGAGTCTTCTTTCGGCCCTTCCACCCCGCCTTCGGATTACGATGAATATGCGGCCATCGGCGAGGAGTTGGAAGCCATGTACGATGAATACATGGAACTGGAAAGCACCTGATCACAGAATTCTTCACCTGATACAAAACTGACGAAAAGAAAAAGGACGGTCTCCAAAACGGAAACCGTCCTTTTTGTCTTTGAGTTTATTACCCGATCAGGACTCCGGCTTCTTACCGAATACGTACTTGTTGCTGGAGTATTCGTAGCGGACACCATATACCGGACCGCCCGGATAGGCTTCAACTGCCTCTGTCCAGCCCTGCGCCTTGGCATCCTCAATACCGATCTTATCGGAAGTAGCCTCCAGAAGCTGGGAAACGGTAACAAATACATATCCCTTCTCCTTCAGGCCCGTGATCATCTCATCCAGAGATTCCACTGTGGACTTGTGGGAATCATGGAGAAGTACGCAGTCATATTCACTGGCGTTATCGATAACGTGCTGTGCCGTATAGTGGGCATCACCCAGAGCCGGCTTCTGCCAGTCAGCCGGGCAGCTGGCATCGTTCCAGTTGATCACGTATTCCCTGTTCTCCAGTGCATACTTGAATAATCCGGTATTCGTAAGTCCGGCACCTTGCGGCGGACGGATAACGGTGGCCTTCTGGCCGATCTTGGCCATCAGTGCCTCATCGCACTTTCTCAGTTCTTCATAAGCCTGATCCGCATCTACTTTCGAAAGGATCGTGTGGCTCCAGGTGTGGTTTCCGATCTCGCACTTCAAGTCGACCATGCGCTGCAGAAGCGCCTGATCTGCGCCGCTGACATTCTGTCCCAGCATGAAGAAAGTTGCCACGATGCCGTGCTTTTCCAATGTATCCAGCACCTGCTGGGTGTTCTCGCAAGGACCGTCATCGAAAGTCAGCGCGATCAGCTTGGTACCGGCCGGATAAGTCGCATGGGCTTCCGGAACGGTCGCTTCCGTTGTCGCCTCCGTAGTGGTATCCTCCGGAACGGTCACATCCGCGCTTACATCTGCGGACGGATCCGAAGACTGCTCCGCAATCGTTGTTGTGGTGGTAGTATCACTCTTCTTGTCGCTTTTTCTCTTGTTAATGGCATTGACCATTACCACAAAAGCCAAAAGCAGGATCATTAAGACCGCAAGCAGAGACAGCGCCGTATTTGAAAGTGCGCGTAACTGTGCATTGAGACTCCGCTTCGGTCCGCTTGGCATTGAACTCATTATGGATTGCCTCCTATACTCTTAGAAAACATACTAAAAGGATTATAACATACATTGTCGGGAGCAGTTCAACGGATACGTATCCGAAATCACCTTGTAAAGAAAAAGGACTGTCTCCGAAGAGACAGTCCCTCTGAACATTTTATAGAAATGTTTTCCGAAGAAATCAGGCCTTGCCGTTAGAACCCAGAACATACTGGATCTTGTGAGCAACCATATCCTTAACAGCCTGACGGGCCGGCTTCAGATACTGGCGAGGATCGAAGTGATCCGGATGCTCAGCGAAGTACTTACGGATGGTACCTGTCATAGCCAGACGGATATCGGAGTCGATGTTGATCTTGCAGACTGCGAGGGTAGCTGCCTTACGGAGCTGCTCTTCCGGAATACCAACTGCATCCGGCATGTTACCGCCATACTGGTTAACCATCTTTACGAACTCCTGCGGAACGGAAGAAGAACCATGCAGTACGATCGGGAAGCCCGGGAGCTTCTTCATGCACTCTTCCAGAACGTCGAAACGGAGCGGCGGCGGAACGAGGATACCTTCCTCATTTCTTGTGCACTGTGCAGCAGTGAACTTGTAAGCACCGTGGGAAGTACCGATAGCGATAGCCAGGGAGTCGCAGCCTGTTCTGCTTACGAACTCTTCAACTTCTTCCGGACGTGTATAAGACTCATGACCAGCCTCTACTACTACTTCGTCCTCGATACCGGCCAGAGTACCCAGCTCAGCCTCAACAACTACGCCGTGAGCGTGAGCGTACTCAACAACCTGCTTTGTCAGAGCGATGTTATCCTCGAAAGACTTGGAGGAAGCGTCGATCATTACGGAAGTAAAACCACCGTCGATGCAGGACTTGCAGAGCTCGAAGGAATCACCATGGTCCAGATGCAGAGCGATCGGGATCTCCGGATTTTCAGCAACAGCAGCCTCAACGAGCTTTACAAGATAGGTGTGGTTCGCATAAGCTCTGGCACCCTTGGAAACCTGGAGGATAACCGGGCTCTTCAGTTCGCCTGCAGCCTCTGTGATACCCTGAACGATCTCCATGTTGTTTACGTTAAAAGCACCAACAGCATAACCGCCGTCATATGCCTTCTTAAACATTTCAGTAGTAGTAACTAATGGCATAAGAATATCTCCTTTATGTTATTTAATTATATATGCATATATTTGCACCACAGATAATTTTAAGGTGGAATGAAGTTTTCGTCAATCTTAATCTTCGCTCTTTTCGACTTTCTCTTCTACTGCCTCTTCCACCTTTTCAACTGCTTCCGCAGCTTCTTCAGCAGCAGCCTTCTCGGCCTCTTCTGCTGCCTTGGCAGCTTCTTCCGCTTTCTCGGTCTTTTCTTCCTTCAGGACGCTCTTTACGAGAGAAGCCACATCATCCGAAGATGTCTTTTCATCTTCTTCATCGGTCTTTAATGCGTCATACTTTTCCTTGGCCTTGTAAACAGCGGATACAGCCTTTGCCTCTTTTACAAGAAGATCAAAGTCTTCCTTTGTTGCCAGATCCTTGGAAGATGTCTGATAGCAGACTTCCTCATATACATTATCCAGGATCAGGTAATCCACATGCTCCATGTTGGCGCCGAGGGTGGAGTTTTTAAGAAGCTGGGCAACTCTGTCACCTTCACCGTCTCTGGCATCAAAAGAATCAAAAGGAATCGTGATCTTAGAGAACATATAGCGAAGAGCCACTTCGTTATTCTTGTAGTCCATGGCCACACGATACTTGGCAATGACAAATGTATGGATGAAAACGATGGCGCAGACAATGAAGACGGCTACGAATACGCACCACAGAAGCGGTGTCGGCGCTGTGTCTCCAACCAGAAGATAACCCAAAAGACCTGCGTCTACTGCGGCGATCAGTACCGTCAAAATTCTTCTTTTTAAGATCTGCGACTTGGATGCCGGAAAGCAGTGCACCGTATCCTTTGGCAGTTTGTCCAGTTCCTCCTGGGAGATCTCAATGATCTTCTCTTCATTTTCGCTCATGCTTCACCCTCCTGTTATTGTTCGATTATTTCAGAGCTGCAATACGTGCCAGCACGTTATCTAACATTTCCTTATACTTGGCCTGCTTTTCACGTTCAGCGGCAATGACCTTCTCCGGAGCCTTCTTAACAAATTCTTCGTTTGCCAGCTTGCCGTTCACACGTTTCATCTCTCCTTCGAGACGTTCCTTCTCCTTGCCGAGACGCTCCAGTTCCTTATCAATATCGATCAGGTCCTCAAGCGGGATATAGATCTCACCTGCAGAGCAGACACAGGCAACAGCCGTATTCGGGATACCGTCCTTGTCTTTTCTGGTCTCCACTTCCGTAACGTTGGCCAGTCTTTCAAGGAAAGCCTTACCATCCAGGAACATGCCGGCTGTCTCGTCATCAGAGGTAACGAGGATCATGCCGATCTTACGGGACGGAACCACGCCCATGTCGGTTCTGACATTACGGATGGAACGGATCGCATCCATCAGGACTTCCATCTGCTTCTCTTCCTTCGGGAATACTTCGTTTTCACGGTATTCCGGCCAGGTGGAGATCATGATGGAATCACTCTTATCTGTAAGTACCAGATTTCTGTAGACATCTTCACTCAGGAACGGCATGAAAGGGTGCAGAAGCTGCATGGATCTGCCGAGAACATCATTTAAGATGTACTGTGCTTCTTTTCTCGTACTGCATTCCTTATCGAAGAGACGGGACTTGGCGATCTCGATGTACCAGTCGCAGTATTCTTCCCAGATGAAAGAGTTGATCTTGGAAAGAGCCACACCGAACTCGTAGTTATCGAAATTATCGGTAACTTCCTTGATGACCTGATTCATGCGGGACAGGATCCACTTATCTTCGAGAGTGAATTTAGAAGGATCCACATCGTCAAAGGTCAGGTCATCTTCGCAGTTCATCAGGACGAACTTCATGGCATTCCAGATCTTGTTGCCGAAGTTTCTGCCGGCCTCGATCTTATCCTGCTGGAAACGCTGGTCATTTCCCGGAGCATTACCGGTAACGAGAGCATAACGAAGCGCGTCCGCACCGAACTTCTCGATGATCTCGAGAGGATCGATACCGTTACCCAGAGACTTACTCATCTTTCTGCCCTGGGAGTCACGTACGAGGCCGTGGATCAGGACAGTATCGAAAGGTGTCTGCTTCATGTGGGCGCAGCCGGCAACGATCATACGGGATACCCAGAAGGTAATGATGTCATAACCGGTAACCAGTGTATTTGTCGGATAATAACGCTTCAGATCCGCAGTCTCATTCGGCCAGCCCAGAGTAGAGAACGGCCACAGTGCCGAGGAGAACCAGGTATCCAGCGTATCCGGATCCTGACGCATCGGCTTTCCGCACTTCGGACACAAAGCGGAATTTTCCTTGGTCACAACAAGTTCACCGCAGTCATCGCAGTAGAATGCCGGTATACGGTGACCCCACCAGAGCTGTCTGGAGATACACCAGTCACGGATATCCTCCATCCAGTTGAAGTAGTTCTTATCGAATCTTTCCGGAACGAACTTTGTCTTTCCGGATCTTACCGCCTCGATAGCCGGCTCGGCCAGAGTCTTCATCTTTACGAACCACTGCAAAGACACTCTCGGCTCAACAGTGGTGCCACAGCGGTAGCAGGTACCTACGTTATGGGCATGGGGCTCAACCTTAATGAGGAATCCGCCCTCTTCCAGATCCTTTACGATCGCTTTTCTGGCTTCATAACGGTCCATGCCGGCATACTTCGGATAATCGTCTGTGATCTTGGCATCCTCAGTAAGGACTGTGATCACCTCAAGGTTATGGCGAAGTCCTACCTCAAAGTCATTCGGGTCATGGGCAGGTGTGATCTTAACGACACCGGTACCAAACTCGATATCAACATAACTGTCGGCAACAACAGGGATTTTTCTTCCAACCAGCGGAAGGACCAGCATCTTGCCGATCACATCCTTATAACGCTCATCTTTCGGGTTTACGGCAACTGCGGTATCGCCCAGGAGTGTCTCCGGACGGGTGGTGGCCAGTTCCAGATATCCGGAACCATCTTCGAAAGGATAACGAAGATGCCAGAAAGAACCCTGCTGATCTTCATACTCAACTTCGGCATTGGAGATCGAAGTCAGGCATTTCGGGCACCAGTTGATGATGCGCTCGCCACGATAGATCAGGCCTTCGTTATAGTACTTAATAAATACTTCTTTTACCGCTTCCGAGCAGCCTTCGTCCATGGTGAAACGCTCATGGGACCAGTCACAGGAAGAACCGATCTTCTTAAGCTGTTCAACGATACGTCCGCCGTACTGCTTCTTCCATTCCCATGCGCGCTCCAGGAACTTGTCTCTTCCCAGATCGTCCTTGGTCAGGCCCTCTTCTTTCATCGTAGCAACGATTCTCGCCTCAGTTGCGATAGATGCATGGTCCGTACCCGGAACCCAGAGAGTATCAAAGCCCTTCATTCTCTTATAACGTACGAGGATATCCTGAAGTGTGTTATCGAGCGCATGACCCATGTGGAGCTGGCCCGTGATATTCGGCGGCGGCATTACGATGCAGAAAGAATCTTTCGTCGTGTCGCCCGAAGGTTTGAAATAGCCTTTATTCATCCACTCTGAATAAAGTCTGCTCTCGGCCTCTTTCGGGTCAAAAGCCTTACTGATATTGTCTGTACGTCCCATTATTTCGCCTCCAGTTTTTCGCTATCTCTCTTTCTGATATCGGCACGCTTGATCTTGCCGGATGTGGTCTTCGGAAGTTCATCGACGTACTCAACGACACGAGGATATTTATACGGTGCCGTTGTCTTCTTTACGTGATTCTGAAGTGTCTTTGTCAGTTCTTCAGAAGGCTCGTATCCCTTAGCCAGAACGATAGTCGCCTTAACCGCAAAACCTCTGACCGGATCCGGAACACCGGTAACGGCGCACTCGAGAACGGCCGGATGCTCCATCAGGGCGCTTTCTACCTCGAAAGGTCCGATACGGTAACCGGAAGACTTAATTACGTCATCCACACGCCCGACATACCACAGGAATCCGAGCTCGTCACGATATGCGGTATCACCTGTATGGTAAAGGCCGTCATGCCAGGACTTTGCCATTGCTTCCGGATTCTCCTCATATCGCAGGAGAAGTCCTACCGGACGTCCGCCGTATTCTTCGGAAGTTCTGATGCAGATCTCGCCGGTCACACCGGTGGGGCACTCATTTCCGTCCGGATCCACAACAGCAACATGGAAGCCCGGTACCGGGTAACCCATGGAACCGGTTCTCGGAAGTACCCACGGGAAGTAGGTGCCGCAGACAACAGATGTCTCGGACTGGCCGAAACCTTCATAGATCTTACAGCCGGTATTCTTCAGCCACTGGTTGTACACCTCCGGGTTCAATGCTTCACCTGCGGTGCAGCAGTGCTTGAGGTGAGAAAAATCATAGCCTTCAAAGCTTTCCTTGATCATGAAACGGTACATGGTTGGCGGTGCGCAGAAAGTGGTGATCTTATAATCACAGATCTTCTGCAGGATATCCGCGCCATGGAACTTATCGAAATCGTAGATGAAGAGGGCTGCTTCGCCGAACCACTGGCCATAGAATTTACCCCACATGCACTTCATCCAGCCGGTATCGGAGATGGTGAAGTGAAGTTTTCCTTCTTCAACACGGTGCCAGAAAACACCTGTGAAAAGGTGACCCAGCGGCAATGTATGGTCGTGAAGGACCATCTTCGGATAACCTGTCGTACCGGAACTAAAGCACATCAGCATCGGATCGGTCGCCATAATATCATCGGCGCCGGTCGGACGGGTCCACTCGTCACTCATCTTCGCAACTTCTGCATCGAAGTCGATCCAGCCTTCCTTCTTCTTACCCCAGGTAACGCAGCGGATGACCTCGTGATCGTACTGATCCTGATCCTCATCGAAACGCTCTGTGCAGTCGTCATCACCGGTGATGACCGCCATCTTGATATGGGCGCTGTTGATACGATAGACATAGTCTTTTGCCATCAGCTGGTTGGTTGCCATAACGGTAACGGCACCGATCTTATGAAGGGCCAGTACCGAGAACCAGAACTGATAGCCTCTTTTGAGGACCAGAAGAACACGGTCGCCCTTTTTAATGCCCTGGCTCTTAAAGAAATTCGCGGTCATGTTGGAATACTTCTTGACATCACCGAAAGTAAAACGCTTCTCTTCATTATTCTTACTGACCCAGAGGATCGCCAGATCATTCGGCTTCTTGGCTGCGATCTCGTCCATAACGTCATAGGCGAAATTGAAGTTTTCCGGATAAGTAACTTTATAGTTTTTCTGCAGATCATCGAGGGTCACAAAATCGTCTCTGTTGCGGCCCACAAATTTTTCATAAATTGGCACGGATCAAATATCCCCTTTCATTACGATCGCCAGGAATTTACACGGCTTACCGTTATTTGCCTTCATGGAATGCGGATAATCAGAATTGAAGTAGACGCTGTCTCCCTCATTCAATTCATATACGATATCTCCGATGAAGAGAGTCATAGACCCTTCTACCACGTAGTCGAACTCCTGTCCCTCATGGGCATGCTGGGTCGGCTTTTCAATATCGTTCGGTTCTACCGTAACCAGGAACGGATCGGCGATCTTTTTTCTAAATGTAAATGCTAAATGTCTATAGTTATAAGCCGCACGGCGGTCAATCTCAAATCCTTCGCCCTTGCGGACGACGCAGGCGATAGAGAGTTTCGGAGAATCTCCGACCATAATGTCGACCATGTCGACGCCGAGGATCACCGCCACATTATTCAGAAACGAGACGGAAAAATCTTTCTTTCCCTGTTCATAGAGAATATAATCCTCTTCAGATACTTCACAACGAGCTGCCATTGTCTTCACATCGATCTCTTCGATCTCGCGAAGTGCGGCGATTCTTTCGCCGATCTGACGCAATTGATCTGTCATAGACACCCCTCCTAGGATAATTCATCACTTTATAATAGATTTCAAGGCATAAAGTGTCAACTGACAAAACAGCCAAATGTGCTGTATAATATGAAAACAACAATATATTGGTCGCTTTTCGGAGGTTTTTATGGACAACACAGCTGGAGCAGGCAAGAATCAGGTGATTTCCCGTATAATTGACAACGTCGGAAAGGTCATCGTCGGAAAGGACAAGCAGATCGAGCTTCTTATGGTCGCACTTCTTACCGGCGGACATGTTCTTCTGGAAGATGTTCCGGGAACAGGTAAGACAAAGACTGCCCGAGCTCTGGCCCAGTCGCTGAATCTGGAGTTTAAAAGAGTCCAGTTTACGATCGACCTTCTGCCTTCGGATCTGACCGGTATCCATTACTTTGACAGAAGCGCGGACAAGTTCGTTTTCCGTCCGGGTCCGCTTTTCACTAATATCCTTCTGGCAGACGAGATCAACCGTGCCACCGCCAGGACCCAGTCCAGTCTTCTGGAGTGCATGGAAGAAAAGCAGGTCACCGTTGACGGCGAGACCCATATCCTCCCTCCTCCGTTCCTGGTTATTGCGACCCAGAACCCGATCGAGTCCCAGGGTACCTTCCCGCTTCCGGAAGCCCAGCTGGACCGTTTCCTCATGATGCTGTCCATGGATTATCCGTCCCACGAAGAGAGCATCGCCATCTTAAAGCGCTATGCAACAGAAGACCCGCTTACCACGCTTCAGTCCGTGGCTGATCCTTCCGAGCTTTTCGCGATGCAGGAGGAAACCAGAAAGATCTTTGTTTCCGATCTTCTTTATGATTATGCGGCATCCATTGTCGAGGCGACCCGCCATGCATCGGAGATCCGTGTCGGCGCCAGCCCTCGTGCCCTTCTGGCCTTTGTTGCTGCGGCAAAAGCACTGGCGCTCCTGCGTGGCCGTGACCACTGTATTCCGGAAGACTTTAAGGAACTGGCAGTTCCGGTCCTTGCTCATCGTCTGTCTATGCAGTCATCCGGTATTTCTTCCCGAAATGCCAATGGTACTTTCATGAGCCAGCACGAATATGCTTCATCTGTAATGACCAGTATCCTGGGTTCGGTTCCCTGCCCGACGGAGGATTTCGACCGTAAATGACACTTCTGATCTTTCTGATCCTTTTGGCCATACTGGCCTCTGTCGAACTTTTCATCTACCGCAAACATGCGCTGGATGACTTAAGTCTGGATGTGCATTTTTCCACAGATCTGGCCCAGTTCGGCGAGATCATCGAGGTCATTGAGACAGCCCAGAATAATAAGCGCATGCCGCTTCCTTTTCTGCTTCTCAAGTTTGAATCTCCGGTCTCCCTGAAGTTCCTGGATATGACAAACACCACCATGTCCGACCTTCTTTATCGGGAAGATATGCTCACCATGAAGCCTTTCTCCCGTCATACCCGTCGGATCAAGGCACAGTGCATTAAGCGCGGCTATTATTCCTTTGTCCGCGTAAATATCACCACCTCCGATATTCTTCTGATGGAAAAGCTGACGAAAGAATTCGATAATTCCTCGAATATCACGATTTTACCGGAAGTGGTCAATGTGGATGAACTCCGTTCCCTGATGTCCATCACCTTCAGTGATGTCCAGCAGCGCCGTACTCTTCTTACCGATCCTTTCGCTTTTTCCGGTATCCGGGAATATCAGCCCTGGGATCCGATGAAGTCCATAAACTGGACCGCCACCGCCCGTTCAGGAGACTTCATGGTCAACCAGAATGCTTCCACTTCCATGAGGCAGGTGACTATCCTTATGAATCTGGAGTTTTATAACCAGAAACATTCCGATTCTCTTCTGGAGAAATCCATAAGCCTTGCTTATTCCTATATGCAGCAGCTATGTGAAGCCGGGATCCCCTGTTCGCTTCATACCAACGGAAGAGATATCCTGACCGGTCTTCCCGTTTCCATGGAAACATCTTCAAATTTGGCCGATATGCCGCAGAGGGGAGAGAAACTTTCACGTATCGACTTAAGTTCGGAAGTCCTTCCCTTTGCCGATATTCTGGAATCCCATATCGGACACAGCCGTTCCGATGACTTCACGGTCATCATCTCACCCAGATATGATGCTTCTTTCCGGGAAAGTCTGATCGACGTTTCGTCTCTGCGGCCTTCCCTTCTCTGGGTAATGCCCTGCTATCGTCTCTCGCCGAAGATCGATGTGGAGAACGAGCTGAAAAATCTATACTACAGATGGGAGACATTGGGCCGTGACTGAGAAAAAAAGCCGTTTTTCGACGAACCAACTGAATATCGACCTTTTCGCTTCCCTGATCTTCGCCTTCACGATCCTGACGATCGCGTGTATGGGCCTGCTTTATGTGCAGATCATCGATCTGGGATATCTGCACCTGTTTTCGGTCATTATTCTGACAGAGATCTTCGTACTCATCCGGCGTATCCGTATCAAGCTGGTCCCCATGTTCCTGCTTCATGTGCTTTCTATGGTCCTGTATCTTTGGGGCATGTCGTTCCTGCTTACATGGCAAGGGAAAAAAGACATTCAGGCGGGGCTCATCTTCCTGGGCGTGATGGCTGCGGCGAATCTCGTTTATTCCATGCTCCGCCGGTTCCAGAAATCGTCTGTTTCCGTTACCCACGATGTATTTATCGCATCACTGGCCCTGCATCTGGTCCTTTATATCATCGCTTCCATCGTAGATATGGGAACAAAGGTAGAAGAAGGGGCCTCAAGCGGTGCCGGAACCATTGTCCGTTCCCTTTCCGGCACAGGCGCGACACGGCACTTTATTCTTCTTAATACCATTCTGATCGTATGTGTCTATCTCGTTGCCAGACAGCTCTATACCTTCGATACCAAATATCACCACAACACCCACTCCAGTACCCAGCCCGTCAAACAGGTCAATCGCCAGAATCACCTGACTATCGCCTTTATCTTCGGTGGGATTTTACTGGCGCTTCTGGTATTGAACACGATCCCGGTCAGCACGATCCTTTCCGGACTTCGTTCCCTCGTTGTGATGATCGGCCGTTTCTTCGCCCAATTCCTTCCCAATGAAGATGGAAGTATGAGTGGTCCTGACGATGCCTCTTCACAGCAGGATGATACGATGCTTCCGGATCCCGGTGACGGCGGAGAACCGCTGTTTGTACAGATCCTCATTGTTATGTTTGTCGTATTCGTCATCATCATGTTCCTGGTAGCCGTATATAAGGCCTTTAGAAGATTCCTGAAGCTCTTCCATATTGAAGAATCAGTAGAGAGAGTCAAAGGTGCTGACGATGCCGTAGTCGACATTATTGAGGAGGTCCCTCAGGATAAGAAATCCCGGTTTGCCAAGAAAGATTTCGGAACGGGCTACGAGCGGGAGATCCGGAAAAAATACTATAAGACTGTCCAGAAGGCGATCCACTCCGGCACGAAGGTCGATCCGTCCTATACGCCCAAGCAGATCGAATCTGTCCTCAAACGACAGGGAGATCCGTCCATTTCTGAACTGACCTCCCTGTATGAATCGGTTCGATATAGCGAGAAGAAGGATTAACCCTTCTTCATCATGTCATCGATCATGGCGAGCGCGCCATAAAGGATCGAATCATCTCCCAGCGCCGCAGCCTTAATCGCGACTGTATCCCGGATAGACGGCATGCAGTACCGGTCCACATCCTTCAGTACTTTTTCCAGGAAAACATTTCCCATGGATTCCATCACACCACCACCCAGAACGATCATCTCGGGGCTGAAGGTGTTGATCAGGTTTCCGCATCCGATGGCCAGATAATGGCAGGCACGGTCCACCGCTTCCACAGCTACCGCATCGCCTTCATCGTAAGCCGCTTTCAGTGCTTTACTCTTAAAGACACCCTTCTCTACTGCTTTAGCCATGGATGTGCTTCTTCCTCTTTGGGCCTGGGTACGGATATAATCCGAGATTCCCTGCTTACTGGAAAAAGCCTCCAGGCATCCCCGCTGGCCACAGTTGCATTTCGGGCCTTCCGGATCCAGAACCATATGTCCGCACTCGGCGCCTTTATCCAGATGTCCGGTAAAGAGCTTCCCGTCAATGATCAGACCGGCACCCATACCGGTACCGACAAAGAGACCGACCACCTGGGTAAGGCCCTTGGCCGCGCCGTATTTCCATTCGCCGTAAACGCCGACATTGACGTCATTTCCGATAAAGAACGGCACTTTGAATTTCTTTTCGATATTCTTCTTGATCTCATAATTCCGCCAGGGAAGATTCGGCGAGAAAAGGACGATCCCCTTTTCGATGTTGATCACGCCGGGAGCGCCTGCACCGATGGCCACCACATCCTTGGAGGTGATCTTGAATTCTTCCATCAGCTGCTCAACAAGAGAGATAATGGTATTTTCGATATTCTCGGTGTTGTCGCCGCCGCTTTTCGTCTTCTTCTTGATCCGATAGACGATCTCGCGCTGGCCGTTAAAAATCGCACCTAAAACTTTGGTTCCGCCAATGTCCAGACAGATATAGTACTTTGCCATATTCACCGCTCCTTTCGTTTCTCCATCTCATCAATTAAAGTATAGAGCCTCTGCACTCCGTTTTCCAGATAGAAGTAATGGAAAATATACGGCACCAGAAGGACCGTGACCAAAAGAAGGAGCGGAAGAAGATTCCACTTCTCCGTCATAACAAAAAGTCCGAAAGCGATGAAGTCACAGATAGCAAATAACACTGTTACAATCAGGTGGATCAGCCGTTCATGCTGGAAATACTGGAGCCATCTGTGCATATAGGAAAGCAGGCCGGTAAGCCTGCTTTTATCTACGGCGCCGCCGTTTGCGGCCGCCTCATCAAACTCTTTCAGAAACGTTTCTGCCTCAAGGATCAGTTTTTTCAGTTTCTTCGCCATGACTTAGAACCTCATTACGCGCCCTTTTCTTCAGTCTTCTCACTGCGGCTTCTGGACTTCTTCGGCTTGGCCCCCTTAATCAGTTCAGGGGTCTTTCCGTCTGTGATGCATTCCTTATGGACGATACACTTTACCGCATCCTGCTGGGACGGGACATCGTACATGATGTCCAGCATCAGTTCTTCCAGAATGGCACGAAGGCCTCTGGCGCCGGTCTTTCTTTCGATCGCCTTCTTTGCGATCTCCACCACGGCCTCATCGTCGAACTCCAGCTCCACGCCATCCATCTTCAGCATCTTCCAATACTGCTTCAGAAGCGCATTCTTCGGCTCGCGGAGGATCCGGATCAGGGCATCCTCGTCAAGGCCGTCCAATGTCACATTGATCGGCACACGTCCAATAAACTCAGGAATCAGACCGAACTTCATCAGGTCCTGCGGAACCAGCTGAGACAGCCACTCCCCGGCCTGTTTTTCCTGCTTGGAAACGATCTCGGCGCCAAATCCGAAATTCTTCTTACCGACACGCTGCTCAATGATCTTTTCCAGTCCGTCAAAAGCACCGCCGCAGATGAAAAGGATATTGGTGGTATCGATCTGGATGAATTCCTGATGCGGATGCTTTCTTCCACCTTGCGGAGGTACATTGGCAACCGTGCTTTCCAGGATCTTCAGAAGAGCCTGCTGAACACCTTCACCACTGACATCACGGGTGATGGACGGGTTTTCGGACTTCTTCGTGATCTTATCGATCTCATCGATATAAATGATACCGCGCTGGGCAGCTTCCACATCGTAATCGGCCGCCTGAAGAAGCTTCAGAAGGATATTCTCGACATCCTCACCGACATAGCCGGCCTCCGTAAGTGTCGTGGCATCCGCGATGGCAAACGGCACATTCAGAGCACGGGCCAGTGTCTGGGCAAGAAGAGTCTTGCCGCAGCCGGTAGGACCGATCAGCAGAATATTACTCTTTGTAAGTTCAATATCGTCATTGGAGCTGAACTTGGAGAAAACACGCTTATAGTGGTTATATACGGCAACAGCCAGCGCTTTTTTCGCCTGTTCCTGTCCGATGACATACTCATCCAGCGCCGCCTTCAGCTCTGCCGGAGTCGGCAGATGATCCTTATTGGCAGAACTTGTGTATTTCGGATTGGAAAAACCGATCTCACCCTCCGCCAGGATGGATTCACAGATCATGACGCATTCATTACAGATATAGATACCCGGCGGGCCCGCCAGCATTCGGGAAACTTCCTGCTCGCTCTTGCCGCAGAATGAACAATGGATTATACCATCAAAATCGAGTACATCGTCGTTGGCCATATACACTCCTTGAAACCGGGGCGCACCTATAGAAGAAAGCGCCCCCCTCTACTTGCTTTTACCTTATCATGTTACCCGAACTGTCTCATTGTTTCAATGAAGATTACCCGATTTTTTATTACTAATTCTTTTCATTTCAAAAATATAGTTTTAAAACCGGAAAAGAAAGGACCCGCTCTCCGGCTTTTCCGAAGAACGGGTCTTATTTTACTTTTCAGATTATTGAAAAGACGGGATTACTCCTCTGTCTTCTCCTCGGAAGCCTCAGCCTCTTTCTCCGCCTTCTTTGTTGTCTTCTTGGCGGTCTTCTTAGCCGGCTTTTCTTCCTTTGCCTCTTCCTTCGGCTCATCCTTAGCTTCCACCTTCTTAGCAGAAGCGGTCAGCGCGTCAACTGTCTTTCTGCCGACGATGCTGTCACGGATGAACTGATCGTTGTCCTTGATTCTGGCCATGAAATCATCTTTCTTCATGCCGTACTGGGCAGCGATCTTCTCGGCTTCTTCCTCAACGTCTGCATCAGTCGCCTCGATGTTCAGAGCTTTACCAACTGCTTCCAGAACCAGAGAAGTCTTTACACGGCCCTCAGCCATGGTGCGCAGACCTGCTTTGTACTCATCCATGGTCTGACCCATGTACTTGAGGTACATCTCCAGGGCAATACCCTGAGAACGCATACGGTAGCTCTGCTCCTCGATCATGTTATCGACTTCGGTATCAACCATGCAGGACGGAATGTCGACCTTGGCATTCTCGGTAACAACCTTAACAACCTCGTTCTCGAAGCTGTCCTGAGCTGCCTTCTCAGCCTGCTCGGTCTGAGTCTTCTTGATGTCAGCCTTATACTCATCCAGAGTATCGAACTCGGAAACGTCCTTAGCGAAATCATCGTTGAGCTCCGGCAGTTCCTTTACCTTGATAGCGTGGAGCTTGATCTGGAATGTTGCTTCCTTACCCTTGAGCTCTTCAGCGTGATACTCCTCCGGGAAAGTCACTGTGATCGGGAATTCTTCGTCGATGTTGTGACCGATGAGCTGCTCTTCGAAGCCCGGGATGAAGGAATTGGAACCGATCTTCAGATCGTGGCCCTCAGCCTTACCGCCTTCAAAAGCAACACCGTCTACGAAACCTTCGTAGTCGATAGTAACGGTATCGCCGTTCTCAACTGCACGTCCCTCAACCGGAACCATACGGCCGTTTCTGTCCTGCAGTCTCTTCAGCTCAGCTTCAACAGTCTCATCTGTCGGAGCGATGAAACGGTATGTAGCTTCTACACCCTCGTACTGGCCAAGTTCAACTTCCGGCTTAACAGTAACGGTGATGGTGTACTTCATGCCCTTATCTTCACCGATCTCCTGGATATCCAGTTCCGGACGGGAAACGACCTTCAGGTCATGTTCCTTGATTGCAGCGGAATACTGGGGATTTACGAGGATATCAATGGCATCATCGTAGAGTGCGCCCTCTCCATAGTACTGCTTTACCAGCTTGTACGGAGCCTTACCCTTACGGAAGCCCGGGATCTGGAAACGATTCTTATTCTTATTGAAGGACTTCATCATAGCGTCCTTGAATTCTTCTGCGGATGCCTCTAACGAGATAACTACGATGTTGTTCTCCTTCTTCTCTACAGATGACATATGTATCTCCTCCATATAATAAATATATATCTAGTCAAACGAATAGATATTTTATCACAGAGTTCTACGTATTTCAATCATCTTTTCTTGTCACTTGATCTCTTTGAGAAGCTCCGCTTTCTTGGAATCAAACTCTTCCTGAGTAAGGACACCCTGGTCCAGAAGGTCCTTCAATTCCTTGAGAAGTTCCAGGTTCTTCTTGGATTGATCCGCAATCGTCGAAGAATCTGCCGCAGGTGCTTTTTCCGTAGAAGCTGTTCTCGCCATTTTCTTTTCCGCTTTATCCCGCGCTACCTGGCTCTGCGTCTTTCCGCATCCGCATGTATGGGAATAGCCGGGATTTACTTTTCCGCAGGAACATACCCAGCTGCCCGGAGCGGGCGCATTTTTCCGCAAAGAACCGTAACGGGAGCCTGTTTCAGGTTCGTCTGTAACCGGAAGATTAGAATAAGCGATCAGCGATCTTCCTGTTTTTCCAAGAAGAACGATCATCCAGATCTGAAGAACTATGGCAAAGATGGAAAAGCACAGCAGGAAAAAGAGATATGCCTCGCCTGTAATAAATCGGATCAAAAGCAGCAGTATCAGTGCAGCCAGGCCGATATTCATAATGGTATACGCGGTCCGGTAGGTCTCCCAGGACGACGAAAGTCCGTAATCGGCATCCACCAGTGAATCTGATGTCGCTGAGACAAACGAATACATATACATAAGACTAAAGACTGCAGCAGCAATCGTTACAACAAGAACGAAAAGGATGACTCCCGCATAATTCGAAAAAAACTGCAGACCAATCGAGATCAGATAATAGATGCCGGAGTTCCGGAATTCGCCGGAATCTGACGGAATCGTAAGGATTACGATTCCGAATGCGATATTCAGGATCAGCCCCAGAATCGACACGTAGGGCACTTTGATAAGCGCAGCCACAGCTAACCCGACACTCGCAAGAGAAATATAAAACAGCACATTCATGCGAGTGCCGATTGCTCTTGCTTCACTTCTCTTTTGGCGCATGACCTCTTTCGGATCCGCATCACTTGAAAAATAACCCATATTCGACCTCCTACTGATCGATGAAAAATACCCTCTCGTTTCTTTATCAAAGAAACTTGCTTTTTCTAAATCTTACAACATATCCCAAAGAGAAGCAATTCCTCTATTTCCGCGCATTTTCGGGAATAACGAAAAGGAACTGCCTTTTGGGGGCAGTTCCTTCATCACAATTTTCTAATAATTCGATCTGTGGCGGAGAATCAGTCGCCACCCCCATCTTGTCCCTCGTTATTTCCATAGGGGGAAGCGGTAATGACATCTTCGTTATCAAATTCCATTATCTCCAGTTTCAGAGCCTCGTACTTCTTTTCCATTTTCTTTTCCTCCGCTTACTCGTTAATTATACCAGACAAGTTCGCCCGTACAAGTTCTCCGTATACTGTATGTTCCTCACCGGCCTCATCCCGGTAAACGAGATACGAACGGGCACACCAGACATCGTTTTCACCGATTTCCTTCTTCGTCCATGTGTACTTAAATGCCAGATAGTCGTAACATGTGGTGTCATTATATCTGACATACTTCGCCGTATCGGTCGTCAGTTCCGCGCCTTCCAGATCCGCTTCGTTACTGGCCACGATACCGGCCCGCAGGATCCGGGCACCTTCCGGAATGGATACTTTCGATACGAAAGCCAGCTTTCCTTCGGAAACGAGCGTGACGCTTTCTATAAACGCAGTACCCTTCTTTTCCACTTCGGCCTCAACGTCCGAATATACAGCCTCAAGGGTCATGTCATGGGAAGCGACATGGAAGTAATATGTTGCGTTATAACTTGCCACTTCGCCATTAAGCTCCCAGTGGTCAAACTGTTTTCCTTCCTCCGCCGGATCTGCCTTAGCAGTAAGTTCTGTGGCAGACCGGAAATCGCCTTCTCGAATTCCATCTTCAAAGGTACCGCCGGTAACAGTAACATGATATATTTCTTCTTTCTGCTCATAATCCACTTCTACCAGGATCGGTTCAGAAGGAGCTTCTGCTACCAGTTCCGCGACTGCTGCCTGTACCTCTTCCGATGTAGAATAGAGCGTACCATTTACTTTCCATCCGGCAAAATCATAGCCATCCAGATATGGAGAAGCAGGAACTTCAAAGTCTCTTTCACTAAAGTCCTCGACGCGGACACGCAAAGGTGTAATGTAACCGTTGATGTCCTTCTCATCGATCTCCACCATGGTGTATTCTTTTTTCGGGATCACCAGTTCTTCCCATTCGACTACGACATACTCTCCGTCTTCCATAATGTAATAGTTACCATCTGAACCGAAGTAGTATTCGAGGTGGCCTTCCGCCTCGTAAGTCGGATCCAGTGCTTCAACGTACTCGTAGGACACAGAAGCTCCATAGATTTCAAAATAGAATACCGCCGCGTCGATCCAGAGTTTTCCATCCTTATCCTTGGGATCTCTTTCCTGGATGACCAGCTGATATGTGCCGACCTCCACTGGTACTCCGTCCATGGGGAAGGTATATTCTTCTTTTTCCTTCATCACCACTTCACGGAACTCATAGCGGACATCGCCCATCTTCTCCAGTTCGCCCCAGTTGCCTTTTCCGCCGTCTACGGAAAGGCCCTTGAACGGATCGAAGAAGACCGGTTCGCCGTCATATTCCTTGTCGAGGTATTCGTTAAGTTCATAAGTATGCTCACCGGAAACATTATATTCCGTCACAGAAAAACTCGTGGAGGCAACTATGGTCTTTACATCATGGTCCACATAAAGGAACTGAAGGCTGTACTCACCCGGCTGGGTAGGACCGTAGATAAACCAGCGCGTTCCACCGATCACATCACTGTCTCCGGCAGAAAGCACATCCAGGTCACCTGTCGGATGGACCCATTCCTGACCTGTCGAAAGGTCGATCCACCTGAACTCCATATGTACCGGAGGAGTGCCGATCGTCATAGTACTCTCGCCCTCCGCATAATAGAAGTCTGCCCAGAGAGAGGGAATATACGGATACAGGAATGTCTCCAGCGAGATCCGGCACACATCATTTACCGTATAATCATCGATTCCGGAAGTAAGCGAGAAGGAAAGATCCTTCCACACCGGGGTTGCGATCTTATTGGAGGTGATCGTAATTTCCTGTCCCTCATAGTATGCCGCGTTGTTGATCACCCAGTGGTCCAGCATCTTTCCTTTCGGCGGCTGAAGTCCGCACTGCGGAAGCGTCACTTTTCCGCCTTTTCCGGCATATACCGGTTTCATCGCTTTTTTGCCACGATCCAGACCCTGGATCCAGTAACCCATGGAACCGCCGTTATAGTCATATGGCCTTTCATTATCAAAATTGATAGCAGGACCCAGAAGTGTTACGAAGCACACATCCGATTCAATGACGCTGTCTTCGTCTTCTGTGAGCCATGCACGGAGCCGGTAATAATGCAGGCCCCATGTGCTTGCATCTCCGTTATTGATAAATGTATAACCGGTGTCTGTCGGGCTCAGATATTGGGAATGGGTCTGCCCATCCTCATCTTCCCATATCATTTCCAGTTTGCAAGGAACAGCATTCAGTCCCCACATCATGGTATCGCTCTCCCCTTGCTTGATATCCTGTGTGTTGTGATACCAAACCTTCAGGGCATCCTCATAATAGAAATACGGCTGCATGGAGAACTGGAACTCCTCTACGGAGAACAGATCGCTGTATACCACGTCATTCTCTCCGTATCCGAAGTAAGCATAAAGATCATAGTTTCCATACGGAAGCGTATAAGTTCCCATGGAAGACGGATTCGGGAACTCGATGATTTCGAGGGTACCATCTTCCAGATACTTACGAGCACCTATACTCAGCGGCTCAAAATTCAGTTTCCATGTAACATCTCCACTATAACCCGAATGCGGCAGCGTTACCTCTCCATTCACCTCTGTAAATTTCTCATATCGTCCGATCGTAAAAGGCTTACTGTCTACGTAAACCGTTGATTTTGATCCATAGGCAGTATTGAAGCATAAGTTTTCCCGGATAAAGTAAACGCCCGGCGACACAGTGTAGTAAACCCCATCATGCTCTTCCAACGGAAAATCCTTTTTATATACGCCACTGGCATCTCTTTTCCACAGTTCATAACTATCCCATTCCGTATGTTCAAAATTGATTTCCCAGTCAACCACACAATACGGAAACAGAGAAAGACCGCCTTCATGTTTTTCCAGCACACCGTCCTGTGGCTGCTTGGTAAACTGCAGATGTTCACTCACCGCAAACCCTGTGGCAACATACATATCATCAGTGAAATAAGCGCGAAGCTCAAATCCACCTGTTTCATGATCCAGATAGAAGAAATCATTCACCTTCTTGATATTCTTCACCTCAGCATGGTGGCCGGCCACACTATAAGGGGATTCTTCATATTTATAAAGTACGATTCGGCACGGATGGAAATTCAGTTCCCAATCCACATAGAATGTGTTGTATTCGTTGACCATACCGGATACCGGGGTTTTCGTGAAGTGTATATCAAGATATGTCTCTACGAATACATCAGACGCTACAAATCCCACTTCCGAATAGTAGGCACGGAGATAGTACTCTTTCGCTCTTTCAGGCACAAAGTCCGTTATCGTCTTTTTCGTCTTATCGACATCCGTAATCGTTCGTTCGGTCACCCATTTTTTATTCTCAACGTATCCGATTTCCACCCGCTCCGGATTAAAATTGGTTTTCCAGCTTAAGCTATAGTGGAGTTTTCCAAATCCGGTAGAAGAATTTGTTTCGGAGGTATAGTAACTGCCTTCTGGCTGCATTTCAAATCCCAGATCACCCTGCGAAACATTGAAGGCTTTCTCCAACGTGCAGTATTCTGAAAACTTCGCCCGGATCACATAACGGCCCGGCATATAAATCGGATAGTTTGTTTCCCATACGTACGGATACCCGACGATTCGATCTTCTGTCTCATAGTATACTTCGATCCGAAGCGGTGTCTGTGTAAACTCGAATGGAACAAGATAGTGCACCGCATTGTGGTTGTCTGTATACTGTAAGGAACCATCTACCGGCTCCGTAGTAAAATCAAAACCCGAGTTATCCGCATGAAAGTAGTCGGAAATGATGTATTTACCATCACAGTAATATGCCACGATAGCATAATCAACATAAGGTTCTGGAAGAAAACCGTCATATTCGAAATTTCCGGAAGACATACTTTTAAAAGACTTATCCGTTGTCCAGCTATATTCACCGTGGTTATACTTCACATCGTGAACGATCATCAGCTTTGTGGGAGTAAACGGAGTCTTGCAGGAGATTTTAAACTTCGTACTGAAATCATACGGATTATCTTCTGAATGACCGGACTCGGTATAGTAGCTTCCGCTCTGCGGCTGCTCGCTGAAACTGAAATACGAAGAATAGGCACTTCCTAAGGAGATCGTATTTGAAACTATACTGGCATTCTTCCACGTACCATCATACTGCTGTTCGGGATAGTAGGTCTTTACACGAATAATTTCGCCATAATACCTGATATCGACCGGGCAACTTTGTTCCTTTGAATATACAGCAGCTTCAACGTGCTTAATCGAAACATACTCTTCCGC
This sequence comes from Oscillospiraceae bacterium, assembly GCA_902802325.1. Lineage (GTDB taxonomy): Bacteria > Bacillota > Clostridia > Saccharofermentanales > Saccharofermentanaceae > Scatonaster. The sequence goes on from CADCLV010000004.1 coordinate 155,638, forward strand.
ACCATAGTCATAATGCTCAATATCGTATGACGTCTGATTAAAGTCTGTTTCCCAGCTAATCGTAAATTCGTTCTTACTTGAATCGAACACATCGTGAGGCTGTACGATAAAAGTATGCGAATCCGCCAGAACATTCTGTGCGAATCTGGCTCCTAGAAGAAGATTCGTGTTTAAGGCAACGATCAGAAGGACCGCGACCGCCCGCCACCATGTCTTCCTACGCATTTTCCCTGTAAAACAACTCGAATTACCCATAAATGCACCTCTTTTTTTCCAATGCTTCCCATATTCCATTTTTAGTTAGGATTATCAAACTTATTTTATAATGGATCCCCCTTTTTTTCAACCAAGCGGGAAGCCGGAAAGTGCATTTACCGTGGATAAAAAAAGGAACTGCCTTTAAGACAGTTCCTTATTCTGGCGCGCCCGGCAGAGATCGAATCCACAACCTTCTGATCCGTAGTCAGACACTCTATCCAGTTGAGCTACGGGCGCATTTGCTTGTTGCCGCTTGCACAGCATGATGTATTTTAGTCCCACGATTGGAAATTGTCAATGGTCTTTCGAAGGATTCTCCAATTTTTTCTTATCCAGCGGGATCGAAATGGTGATCTTAAACAGTCCTTCGTCTACGCACGCCGAGATTTCACCATGCATTCTGTCCACCAGGCCCTTGGCGATGGAAAGTCCCAGACCTGTGGAAGTCGAGGTTCTGGCCCGGTCTCCTTTATAGAATCTTGTAAAGATCTTATCCACATCGATGATCTCTTCTTCTTTTTTATCGTTATAGCAGAGGAAAAGAAGCGAATCTTCTCTTTTCTGAAGTTTCAGGCCCAGCCTGTTCTTACCGTGCTCCAGTGCATTTTTGACCAGATTCTGGACGACACGGCGAAGCGCCACTTCGTTACCGATGATCGGCAGCTCATCTTCACAGAATTCCACCTCCGGCTGAAGTCCGCGCTCCTCGAAGTCTTCATAGAAGGCCAGTACGGTCTCGCAAATGCACTGTCGGGCGTCCATCGGCATACAGGCCAGTTCGTAGTGCTGATCCTGCATCTTGGTATAGGTAAAGAGTTCTTCCAGAAGTTCCTTCAGGCTGGAAATACGGTTCTGGATGATCTTCAGGTAATGCTCCTGTTCCTCCTTGGAATCGGACATGACCAGAAGCTGGACATAGCCGTCCAAAGATGTCAGCGGAGTTCTTATATCGTGAGACAGGTTGGCGATGGCCTCTTTCAGGTTATTCTCATTTCTTTCGATCTGAATGCTGTCCTGCTGGTAACGGTTACAGATATCGTTGACACGCATTACAAGCTCATTGATCTCACCGTAAGGCACTTCAGAAGTCAGCCGCTGGTTCGAGGAATGCTTCTGCATCACCTGAAGCTGCCGGCAATTCTTCCGGATCTGGTTACGGTACTGGATCATGGCGATCAATAGCGCTAAAGCAATGACCGTTGCTACAATGGCCCAGATAATCATCTCTTACTTCGCCCCCTGGTTTTTCCCGGTATTTCGTTCCGAAGTCAGAGACAGATAATAATCTTCCAGCGCCTCATTTTTCACTTCGATACCCAGTGTCTTTATGTTGTTTTTTGCAAGTTCCAGAACGATATCGCCGCTTCCGTCCAGTCTCTCATAGATCTGGATCAAGCTTCCATCCATGATCTTAAATTCCGTAATGCCCATTTTTTCAATGACCATACATGCCTTTACCGGATCCGAGGTGCGAAGCTCGATCCTTTCCCGGCACCGCCGCAAAAGCTCCTGATGGCTGAATGTATCGATCATATGTCCATGATCGAGGATACCGTAGCGGTTTGCAAGCTTACTCATCTCTTCCAGGATATGGGAGGAGATAATAACGCTGATATTTCTTTCTTTACTTAACCGGCCGATCAGGTCACGGATCTCAACGATACCCTGCGGGTCGATTCCGTTAATGGGTTCATCTAAAAGGAGAAGGTCCGGATGACCGACAAGCGACATGGCGATACCCAGACGCTGCTTCATACCCATGGAGTACTTCTTTACCGGACGCTTGTCTTTTATGGAAAGACCCACATCTTCCAGAAGCTCCCGGACATAGGCCGAGTCATTCATTCCCAGCGTCAGTTCCTTAAGCTTCATATTCTCCCAGGCATTCATATTGGGGTAAAGTCCCGGAGTTTCCAATAAAATTCCGATTCTGTCCCGAAGCGTTTTACTCTTTTCCGGGGACTCCCCGAAAATGGTGAAACTTCCCTCTGTGGGACGTGCCAGGCCCGCCAGGATCTTTAACAGTGTCGTTTTTCCGGCGCCGTTTCTGCCGATCAAGCCATAGATCTCGCCTCTCTGAAGACGAAGATCCACATGATCCAGTGCCATCACCGAACCGTATTTTTTCGATATGCCATTTGTTTCCAGAATATATTCTTCCACAAAAATGTCTCCTTCTGCCAGTGGAGAGCCTTCCACAGTATTCTTATTATATCATGAGAATAATCCGGCTCAAAAAGAAAATAGAATCTGCCCTGGGGTAAGGACAGGTTCTATTTCCATGTTAAGAGGGTATTATGTTAGAAAGGTCATGCAACATTATTTCACATCTCTCTTCTGGGTAAGAAGCATGCTGCCTCCTACCGAGAATACCAGATAACCAACGCATACAGCTGCCAGGATCAGACAGGCGGTCATGCCGGAGTCCATATTGAAGTTCAGGAACTTGGCATCGAGGAAAAGGTCTGTCGGAAGAAGCTTCGGGCTGCCTGCCACCTTCTTGACCAGAAGGTCCAGAAGCTGCTCGATCATGTACAGTATACCTGTGCAGATCACCAGGGACGGAACGACGCCGCCTGCGGCACTTCTGAAAGCTGTGGTGAAGAAGAAGAATACACCGGCAAGAGCTACGGTTCCAAGATATGTCAGGCCCAGTGTCTTAACAAATGCTGTGGCGCTTCCGAAGGTGAATGCATTGACAAACAGTGCGCTGCAGCCGATACCAATGATACCGGTGATCGCCATCAGGGCGGTAACACCGATCACTGCTGCGATGAAGCGGGACAGCGGGTGCAGCCATCTGTGCTTGGTAATGCCGATGATGTTCTTATCAAATCCGCACTTCTGCTCTGCATTTGCGAAAAGAACTACGAATACTGCAACAATGATCAGGAAGTTGCTGGAGCGGAGGAAATTCGAAACCAGTGTCGATGCGGTAACAGAATCAAATCCCATTTCGCTAGCCATGCTGCCCATGATGTTAAACGGATCATCCGCGATCAGCTTCAGGATACCAAACTGCATAAGGCCGAACAAAGCAGATACAATCGCCAGTACCTTTGTTGATGTCGCATTCATCATGCGATACAAGTTCATTTTGATCAGATTAATCATTGCTCTGTCCTCCTGTCAGCTGGAAGTAATAGTCTTCAAGTGCATCGCTCTTCAGTGCGATCTCATTGGTCATAATATTTTCTTTGGCAAGTGCCACGGTGATCTGGCCGCCTTCGTTTAATCTCTCATAGATGTTGATGGTGTCATCTTTTACTTCGATCTTGGAGAAGCCCATGGAATTGAGTACTTCGAGAGTCTTGGTGATATCGTTGGTCTTCAGTTCCAGTCTCTCACTGCAGCGGGCGAACAGTTCTTCTTTGCTGGCTTCTTCCAGAAGTTTTCCTTCGTGGATGATGCCGTAGCGGGTCGCTACCTTGCTGAGCTCATCGAGAATATGGCTGGAGATCAGGATCGTAATACCACGGTCATTGCAGAGGTGATGCAGGATCTGGCGCATTTCCGCGATACCCTGCGGGTCCAGGCCGTTGATCGGCTCATCGAGGATCAGAAGTTCCGGCTGATTCACCAGTGCCATCGCGATACCCAGTCTCTGCTTCATGCCGAGGGAGAACTGCTTAGCTTTCTTCTTGCCGGTATTTTCCAATCCGACTTCCTTAAGAAGTCCCTGAAGATAAGATTCATCTTTGATACCCAGGGCGATCGCCTTTGTCTTTAAGTTCTGCATCGCTGTCATGTTCGGATACAGACCCGGAGCTTCGATCAGGATACCGACTTTCGGCATCATCTTTTCGGTCTTCTCCCCGTTCTTTCCGGTGATTTCAAAAGAACCGGATGTGGGGTGGGTCAGACCGCCGATCATTTTCATAAGAGTGGTTTTACCGGCACCGTTTCTGCCGATCAATCCGTAAATGTCACCGCGCTGTACATGGATCGATACTTCATTAGAAGCTTTATAAGATCCGAACTTCTTGGTAAGCGCATTCGTGGTTAAAATGTAATCCATCATTGCTTCCTCCTTTGTGTTTACAAGTTCATTCTAACGATGAATTCCTAAACAATCGCCAAGAGGAGTTTTATAAATGGATAAGAAATTATAAAGAAAAGATAAAGTGACTCAAATCTTTACATCCCGCTTTTTAGCCAGAAGAACTGCCAAACCCAGTCCTATCAGGGCATACGCCGCCGATACGATTACGGTACGGGCAATATCTGACTGTTCCATAGCCGGAGAGAAAGAAATAAATACATTATCTATACAGTAATCAGAAATACGGAAAAACTTTCTGGCTCCTTCTTCGGCAAGACCGGTAAAGGCCATGATCGTTTCTTTGCCGGTCGCACCGGAAAGCTTAGCGATGATCACATCGATCAAACGCTCGATACTCTGAAGGATACCGCTGGCGATCACAAGACCGATGACCATACCGCCTGCAGAACTCTTAAAGAGGGAGGTGATCAGGAAGACCATCGTCATCATGGCGATACATCCGATATATACGACGACGAATTCGATCAGATACAGATCCCAGTTTCCGGATTCATAAGAAGTACGGTAGCAAAGGATCGCCAGGCCCAAGGAGACGATAGAGGTGACCAGATAAACGAGCGTAACCGAAGACATTACCGCACACCACTTGGCCAAAACCAGCTTTCCCTTATCTTCGAACATGCCGTAAATGTTCTTCACAAATCCTTTCGTGATATCACTGTTGGTCATCAGTACCGTAAAGATCGTAAGAAGGATCAAAAGCGCGCTGTTGCCCTGAATAAAGAACTGATGCACCAGATCCGGTGTCAGGGAGACATCGGAACCATTGCTCTGGATATAAAGCCCGCCTGCCTGAATATTCAGCGGATCTTCAAATACAATGTATCCCAGACCCAGATGAAGGAATGTGAAAACAACAAGTAAAATACCCAGGACCAAAGTCGACTTGGACTTAAGGGTACGATATATATGCATGCGGAAAAGATTATACATGGGGATTTCCTCCTGTCAGCTGGAAGTAGAATTCTTCAAGAGACTGTCCTTCCGAACGGATCTCCAGAGTCTGGATATCCGATTTGGCCAGCACCATGGAGATCTGCCCACCCTGATCCACTCTCTCACGGATCTCAAAGTGATCACCGTCAAAGGAATAGTCCGAAATACCCATCTCAGAAAGGACTTTCTTCGTCTTTTCCGGGTCGTTGGTACGAAGGAAAATATGCGGCTTGCACTGCGCCATAAGCTGCTCGTTTGTAGCTTCCGCCAAAAGTTTTCCATTATGGATAATTCCATAGCGGTTCGCAACTTTACTCAATTCATCCAGAATATGGCTGGAAATGAGGATCGAAATATGACGCTCGGTGCAAAGGCGGTGAAGAAGATTACGGACTTCCGCAATACCCTGCGGATCCAATCCGTTGATCGGCTCATCCAAAAGAAGAAGCTCAGGTGAATTTACCATAGCCAGACCGATTCCCAGTCTCTGCTTCATACCTAAAGAAAAATTCTTCACGGGTTTATTTCCGACAGCACCCAGACCGACAAAGTCCAGAAGATCACGGATATATTTATCATCATTCACACCGTAGGCAATGCCCTTGGCCTTCATGTTATGAAATGCGCTCAGGTTCGCATAAAGGCCCGGATCTTCGATCAGAACGCCCACCTTCTTGCGCATCTGTGCTTCCGTCTCGCCATTGGCGCCGGAAAGGGTAAAAGATCCGCTGGTAGGAAAAGCCAGACCTGCGACCATCTTAAGAAGAGTCGTCTTGCCGGCGCCGTTTCTGCCGATGAGACCATAGATCTCTCCCCGTTCCACATGGATCGAAACATTGTCGACAGCCAGTTTTTGCTTATATTTCTTCGTGATCTTGTCTGTTGTCAGAATAAAACTCATATATAAAGCTCCTTATTTAGCAAGCTTGTATCCGATACCCCATACTGTCTCGATAAACTCGGTATCCGTGAATTCCTTGATCTTCTTTCGGATATTACTGATATGCACATTGATGGTCTTATCTTCACCGATGTAGATCTCATTCCAGGCGCAGTCATAAATATCCTGCTTGGTGAACACACGCTTCGGGTGGGCAACCAGAAGGGCCAGGATCTGGAATTCTCTTTTCGTCAGCTGGATCTCGTGATCGTTGACCATAACCGTAAAGGACTGCTCATCCAGCGTCAGTTCCTTATAGGTCAGTTTGCCTTCACTTACTTCTCCGGCTCCGGAGTTATTACGGCGGATCTGTACAGCTACGCGGGCCAGAAGCTCCGGGATCTCAAAAGGCTTCGTGATATAGTCTTCCGCACCGGAAGTCAGCATCTCCACCTTCGTATCCATCTCGTCTTTCGCGGATACCACGATGACCGGCACATTCTTGATCGCCTTCATCTTCGGGAAAAGTTCATCACCGCAAAGTCCCGGCAGCATCATGTCCATGAGCACCAGGTCATAATTATCTTTTTCATAATAAAGGAGCGCCTCGGTTCCGGAAAATGCCTGTGTGCATTCATATCCGGCCTTCTTCAAGGCCTCTGTCATCATATGGTTGATCTCGGTATTATCTTCAATAATTAATAGTTTTTTCATAATCCACCTCGCTTTATCTATCATATCATAAATACCGGATCTTCATGATATAATCTTTTCGGAAAAAGAAAGGCAGGAAGAGTATATGACCTATATCGCAAAAACGGAGAAACTTTCGATCCCGGGGCTGTTTAATGCCAGAGAGCTGGGCGGCATGCCCACCAAAGACGGCCGCACGATCCGCACTCACCGGCTGATCCGTTCTGACGCGCTGGATCATCTGTCAAAAGAAGGCATCGAGCTTCTTTCTTCCTACCCCGTTTCGGTCGTTATCGACCTTCGCTCGGAATCCGAAGCCTCGAGAAACCCGGACAAGATCCTTTCCGACCCGCGCTTTACTTACTATAATTATTCACTACTGCCGATCAGTGCCGACTATCAGACAAATTCCCTCATCCAGGAAACGATCCGCACAAGTCTCGGAAAGCTTTATGTGTGGATGGCGGAAAATGCCAAAGAAGCCTTTGCCCAGGTCTTCCGCGCCATTCTCAAAGAAGCCCCCAGGACAGTGCTTTTCCATTGTGCCCACGGAAAAGACCGTACCGGCATGATCACCGCGCTTTTATACCTTCTCTGTGGCGTTTCCCGGGAAGACATTATCTCGAATTACGCGATCTCCTACGAATATGTGAAAGATCTGGTGGCGCCGCTGATCGCGAAGAATCCTCCGGAAGTGTCGCACATTTTCCGAAGCGATGAGGAAAACATAAAGATGTTTCTTTCCCATATCGACGAGAAATACGACGGGAAAGCCGAAGTATACCTGGAAAGCATCGGATTGACCCAAGACGAGATCTCCTCTTTACGTGATCTTCTTCTCAGCTGATTTTTCTACGGGAAATACACTGTGCCTTTTATTTTCTGGAAAGCTTCAACGACGAGATCGGATGGCTTCCTTCCGCATTGGTATGCTCCCGGTCCAGCTCCACATTCAGAACATAGGTGTCACCGTCCATGGTGATCTCAAGAACGTAATCTGTCTCATCGGCAAAGGGATATCTCTTCAAAACATCCCAGGAAGTCTTATCCACAGAGATCTCATTTCCGATACTGGCTTTTTCCGTATCCCAGATCCGGAAACGCACATAGGTGCCTTCCCAGTCATCTTCGCCGTAGTAGCGTCCATAGACCGTGATCACAAATCCGTGGTAGCGGATCAGGATGTTCCTATATCCGTCCGCTTTGTTCGTTTCCGCACTGCCGCCGTTTAATACCGGCCCGCAGCTGATGGAAATCGGTTTTCCGAACATGTTCTCCAGCTGGGATGCGGCCGCATGCTCACCGATCCGGACAGTACGCCGGCCGTTATAGTAAAGGTAAAGATCCATAGTCCGCAATTCACTGGTAATGGGATCCAGAACCGTGATCTTATCTTCCGAATTACTCTTGAAATGCACCTGCCGGTTATTGGCGTGAAGGTGGGTATCCAGTACATCGTTCTGCAGATACACCAGATTGGAGGCATCGATGGAGATCATCTCGTAGTCGTTGAGATTGGACTTCGTGACGTTTACGGAATAAAAGCGGATCATCTCCTGTGCCTTGGCCATCAATATATCATCAGATGCGGGGATAGGTTCTTTTACTTCCGTGTAAGGAAGAAGTGATTTCACATCCGTCAGATTCTGATTGGTATAGGCTTCGAAATAGTGAACCGAAAAAGCATACAGATTCAGGCAGCTCATGATCCAGTCACGGTTGAGGTACACTTCTCCGTCATCTCTTTTCTGAAGATAGATATACAGAGGTCTTCCCGATGCGCGGGCACCGGTGGTCTCCACCCGTACCGGCACACAGCTGTCGATCAGGTTCATGTACTCTTCGGAATCCGTATCCTGCATTTCGGAAAGAAGTGCCTGTCTTTCCACGCCTTCCACTATATCGAAAGCCGTGATGCGGCTTCCTCTCGGCATCATTTTCTGAAGGATGGAGATATACTCGCAATACTCAGAGAAAGTCACTCCGATCCGCTGATCCTCGGGGATCTTTCTGTAGTAATTCTCGATCTCTCCGTCATCCTGCATGGAGTCCACAAGAAGACGGGCCATTTCCGGCACATCAATGATTTTCTTTTTAAATCCGGAACCGGAGCAGGCAGAAAGAATCGAAGCCAGAAGGCAAAGCACGGCCACTCCCGCCGCAAAACGGGTGCGAAGCAGTCTTTTCTTTCCTTCCGGTTCTCTCTTCATACGCTTATCCTTTACTGCTATCGAGCTTTCTTTGCTTGACGGCTTCAAACACAACGATACCGGCAGCGACAGCGGCATTAAGGCTGTTGACGGATCCGGCCATCGGGATCGACATCAGGAAATCACACTTTTCCCGGATGTTCTTATTCATGCCTTCTCCTTCGCTTCCGATCACGATGGCCATCGGGCCGGACCAGATATCATCACAATAGAGGTGGTCACCTTCGGCATCCGTGCCGGCGATCCAGAAACCTTTTTCTTTCAGTTCCAGAATGGTGCGGGAAAGATTATTTACTCTCGCGACCGGCACATACTCGATGGCACCGGCGCTGGCCTTCGCCACCATAGAATCCAGACCGATCGAGCGGTGCTGGGGGATGATCACGCCGTGCACACCGGCCGCATCCGCGATTCGGAGGATCGAACCCAGATTATAAGCGTCTTTCAATTCATCCAGGATCAGAAGAAGCGGGGCTTCGCCTTTTTCTTCCGCCTTTTCCAGCATGGTATCAATGTCCACATATTCATGGGCCGCCACCTGGGCGATCACGCCCTGATGATTATGGGTCTGGGACATGCTGTCGAGATTGGCCTTCGGCACTTCCATGATCGGGATCTTCTGCTCGATCGCCATGTTAATGATCCGCGCCATTGTCGGATCCGGGCGGGAATTTTCCAGCCGCTTCATTACGAAGAGCTTATTAATGGTCCGTCCGGCGCGCATAGCTTCCAGGATCGGATTTCTTCCTTCGATACGGTCATCCGTCGGAGTCTGTTCCTCAGGCTGGAATCGGCTGGGCGTAAACTCCCTGGCAGAAGGAAGCCGGTCTCTCGGTATTCCCTTTGGTCTTCCCGTATCATGATTATTCCGTCTCGGGGTTCTCGGCCCCGGTCTTCTCGGTTCCATCTCGTCTCTCCTTTAATCAGCCTCTTCACAGATCCGGATGATCTGGTTGAGTAATTCATCAAGCCGTTCTTCTTTTCCGCTCAGGTACAAATACCCGATCAGAGTCTCCAGTCCGGTGGCATATTTATAGTCTGCCGGGCTGGCATTTTTCGCCATACTTCCCTGGTGCCCGTTCTTGCCTCTCCGGAACACCGCCTGCTCTTCCTCCGGAAGCGAATCATGGAGGAGACGGATCGCGTGCGCCTGAGCAGGAGCACTGACGTAGCGCACCGCCTTTCTGTGCAGGACACCGGACTGTCCGCCGATGCGGGAAACGATGTGCATGCGCACATAAAGTTCATATACGGCATCGCCGACATAAGCCAGTACCGAAGTCGGTACCTCACGGATATCCTCCGGCGGGATCGGTATCATCATTTCTTCGTCACCTGCGGGCCTTGCGGCGTATCCTTGATCTGATAGCCCATTTCGGCTACCTGGTCACGAAGCGCATCCGCCTTGGCAAAATCCTTATTCTTCTTTGCTTCCACTCTCTGATTCACCAGATCCATGACCTCAGATGGGATTCCGCTGTCCTTTTTCAGGATCGCACGTACATCAAGTCCAAGAACATTCATCAGTTCACAGATCATGTCTGCCGCTTCTTTGATCTCCCCGGCGGACACATCCTTGGCCGTCAGGTGGGTATTCAGCACACGGACCAGTGTATATACCGATGTGATCGCATCTGCTGTATTCATATCATCGTCCATGTTGGCGATGAAAGAAGCCTTCGCCTCTGCTGTCGCGTCAGAGAGTTCTTTTACCGCGGCATCAGACGGAGCAAGGCCGGACTCGTTACTTAAAATGAAGTCCGAAGACTCGACCGCAGTCATGATCCGCTCAAGACCGTTCTGCGCAGACTTTAAAAGCTCATCACTGAAGTTGATGGGCATTCTGTAGTGACCGGACAGAATAAAGAACCGGATCACTTCATACGGGAACTTCTCCACGATGTCACGGACGGTGAAGAAATTACCGAGAGATTTACTCATCTTCTCGTTATCCACATTTACGAATGCGTTATGCATCCAGTAGCGGGCAAATGTGCAGCCGTTGGCCGCTTCACTCTGGGCGATCTCATTTTCATGGTGCGGGAAGATAAGATCCTGTCCGCCGCCGTGAATATCGATCGTCTTACCCAAATACTTTCTGTTCATGGCCGAGCACTCGATATGCCAGCCCGGACGTCCTTCTCCCCACGGAGACGGCCAGAAGGGTTCGCCTTCCTTCTTAAACTTCCAAAGCGCAAAGTCGGCAGGATTCTTCTTGCCTTCGTAGGAAGCGCCGCGCTCACCGCCGCCGGCCTGAAGGTCTTCCAGGTTATAGTGGGAAAGCTTGCCGTATTCCTTGAACTTCGGCACATCGTAATACACGCCGTCGCCCTCGATGATATATGCATAGCCCTTCTCCATGAGATCGGAGATCAAAGAGATGATCTCGTCCATAGTCTCCGTCGCTCTCGGCTGGAAAGTCGGACGCAGGATCCCCAGCGCATCCGCGTCTTTATAGTATTCGGCGATATAACGGTCCGCGATCTCCTTGACCGTGGTTCCTTCCTCGTTTGCCTTGTTGATCATCTTATCGTCGATGTCGGTAAAGTTCTGGCAGAAGGTAACATCATATCCTCTGTACTCCAGATAACGGCGCAATGTATCGAATGTCACGAAAGGACGTGCATTTCCCAGATGGAAGTAGTTATAGACCGTCGGACCGCAGGCATACATCTTTACCTTGCCTTCTTCCATCGGCACAAACTCTTCTTTCATTCTTGTCATGGTATTAAAGATTTTCATTTTCTTCTCCCTCTATCAAAACGTCTTCCGCCTTTTCCGGAAGTTTCATATCCGGATGCTGGTGCTGGATCGCTTCTTCCAGCGCTTCCACATGGCGTGCCAGACGACGGATCTCAGATTCAAGCGGATCTTCCACAGTCGGATGATCCAGTTCGTCCGCATGATTCACGGGCTGACCCTGCATACGGACTACTTTTCCGGGAACACCTACCACTGTCGCTCCGGCCGGTACATCGTGAAGTACCACGGCATTGGCACCGATTCTGGCATTATCGCCTACATTCACGGGCCCCAGGATCTTCGCGCCGGCTCCGATCAGGACATCGTTTCCCAGTGTAGGATGACGCTTTCCTTTACCATGGCCGGTACCACCGAGCGTCACACCATGGTAAATCGTACAGTTATCGCCGATCTCCGCAGTCTCACCGACGACGATCCCCATACCGTGGTCAATGAATAATCCGTGGCCGATCTTCGCCCCCGGATGGATCTCAATGCCGGTACACGTTCTTCCGAACTGGGAATTCCATCTGGCCAGTCCGTACAAGTGGATCTTATAAAAAAAATGACTTACGCGGTGAAATATCAGAGCATGAAAACCGGGGTAAAGAAGGATAACCGAAACCACGCCCCGCGCTGCAGGGTCGCGCTTGGCAATCTGTTTTGCGTCCTTCCAAAGCCCCATGTCCAATCCTGTTTCGACAAATAATAAAAGCCTAAACCCGCGCCCACTTTTGACACCTAGCGATCGCCAGGTGGGTATCCTGCGGCAGTCTAAGATCTTCCTCTCGGGAGCGCTTCCCTAAAGAAGCGGTAAGGCTTGATCGTCTCTGCTCCGACTGCGGATTCCCGATTATGTCATGAAGGTTCAAAAATATGAGCATCAGCTTTAGGTTGTCTTTATTATACCAGTATATTTACTAAAAGGGAAGAAAAACACATTGCCGAAATGTAACAATTCCGCGACGTAACAATGTTAAATTCATTGATTTTCCCGATGCGTAGCAGCCACTGCCCCAATAACCAGATTCGCCCCGGCGGCATAAAGGATCCGCGCCGCCTCGTGAAGGGTCGCGCCGGAAGTCAGTATATCGTCAAGAAGAAGCACATTCCACCCGCTGATATCCCAGTTTTCTTCTACGGAAAATGCACCGGAAACATTCCCTTCCCGCAAAAGAGGGTCATGAAAGCGGCTTTGCCGGTTGGTGTGTCTGTTTCTGACCAATACGTCTTCCAGAAGCGGAACGGAAAGGGCCCTTGAAAGTTCTTCGCCGAGGATCGATGACTGGTTAAATCCCCTTTCCGCCAGTCGTTTTTCAGAAAGCGGGATCGGGATCACGCAAGTAAAGGTTATGTCCAGTTCTTTCGGAAATTCCCTTGCGATCAGGTCACCGAGAAGCTGACCGCAGTAAGAAACCGATTGAAACTTCAGCCTCCGAAGAAGCCCGGTCACCGGCATTTCATAGTGAAACAGCGCCCACACGGAAAAATCCGGGATCGGGTCTGTCTCATAAGGATCCGAAAGGCAATGAAACCACCTATCGTTTTGAAGTCTTACGGGAAATGCCGAAAGGCACCTTACGCAGAGCTGCCTTTTCATAAGATAGGGACCGGCATTTCTTTCTGACAGCACCTTTCCGCAGATCATGCAGACCTGAGGGAACAAGAAATCCGTCACCTGATCAAGTATCGCGTGAATATCGATTCGGGAAAAAGCGCAAAGCTGCATATCTGCTCCTTTCCGAAAAAGGAGCCGGATCTTATGACTCCTTCTCTTTTGACTCTTTCTCTTTGGCGTCTTGCTCTTTTGCCTGGTTTTTCTTTGTGTCGAGGAAGATCTTTAATGCCGTCTTTCTCGTCTCGGAATACTGGCTTCGGATCATGCGGGAGATCGTCTTTTCTTCTCCGATGATCCACAGTTCCTCCTTCGCGCGAGTCACAGCGGTATAAAGAAGATTCCGGTTGAAGATCGGACCGAATTCCGGCGGCAGCACCAGAAGGACTCTCTTCCATTCTCCTCCCTGCGCCTTATGCACCGTCAGCGCATAAGCAAGTTCCAGCTCCTGAAGATTCCCCGCCGTATAGGTCGCCCGTCTTGCATCGTCGAAAATCACATCGGCCGGAAACTGTGAAGACGGCGCCAGTCTGTCCACATAGCCGATATCACCGTTCCAGACTCCCGAACCTTCCGTTCCGTCGCCTTCCCGGCATAAAAGTTTGTAGTTATTCTTGACCTGGATCACCCGGTCCTCTTTGGCAAAGAGCCGTTTTTTCCCTTCTCCCACTTCGATGGAATAAAGGATCACGCCTCTTTTTTCCGCGTGCATCTTCTGTAATCTCTCATTGATGGCATTGGTACTTATGGAGCCGTTTCTTTTAGGACAGAGGATCGCCGTCTCTTTCCATTCCTCCACATGAAGATCCGGGTTTTCTTTTTTTACCCACTCCTCCACTTTCGCCAGCATGTCCTTTGAACTGGTAGGGATCAGGTGGCAGTCCGCCTGATCATCCGGAAAAAGCATCTCCCGGCCGTGAAGAATGTTCGAAGCGTTTTGGACAATGAGGCTGTCATGAAGCTGACGGAAATTTTCTACCAGCGTACAGACCGGCACGGTACTCGAACCGATCAGATCTGCCAGAACGCGGCCCGCGCCCACAGACGGCAGCTGGTGGGAATCGCCTACCAGTATCACCACTGCATCCGTATCAATGGACGAAAGAAAAGCGTCAAAGATCATGGCATCCACCATGCTGGCCTCGTCCACCAGAAACACTTTTCCGGGGTGGTGGTTCTTTTCGGTATAAAAGAAAAAAGTCTCCTCCGCTTCTTCATCGAAAGCGGCGCCAAGAAGCCGGTGGATGGTGCATGCAGATGAATGTGTTGCTTCCGAAAGACGCTTGGCGGCTTTGCCGGTTGGCGCACAGCAGAAGACTTCGTCTGGAAATGCATCAAAATAGTATTGGTAAATGATCCGCAGAATAGTAGTCTTCCCGGTACCCGGACCGCCGTCTACCACCACCATATTCTGGCTCAGAACTTTCCGGACCACTTCCTGCTGTTCATTGGAGATCTTAAACTTTTCTCCGATCTGAGACCATTTCAGGACCGAAGACAATCGCTCTTCGGAAATCTCTCTTGTACGGACCCGATCTTCGATCTGATGGGCAATGGAAGCTTCCGCGCAGATCGCGTCATAATCGGCGATCCATACTTCTTCTTTCGATTCGCCGGCGCGTTTCAAAGTCTTAAAGAAATGCAGCTTCGACTTGACCCGGTCATAGTAGCATAAAGCGATTCTTTTTTCGGCGATCTTCTCTTCCAGAAATGCCCGGACAAACCCGTTTAAGACACCTTCTCTGTATGTCTGGCAATCCGCCTTTTTATAAAAGGCACAGAAATAGCAGGGTGTGGAAAAATCACAATGATTCCAGGCATCCCGAAGGATCTGTGCCGCTTCTTTTTTCCAGGTTTCATAAGGCAGAAAAGTATGCCCGTTCTTCCCAAGGATCCCTTCGAAAGAACGGCGCAATTCTTCTGTGACAAAATGACTCATGCACATACCGTCCATGGGTTGCTCCTTATGTCATGGAAAATGGCAAAGCGGGATATCAGATCCCGGCTTTGCTCTTGAGGATCTCCACCTTGTCTGTCTTTTCCCACGGGAATCCGGCATCGTTTCTTCCGAAGTGGCCGTATGCCGCAGTTGCCTTGTAGATCGGGCGGCGCAGATCCAGATCACGGATAATGGCAGCCGGACGAAGATCAAATACTTCGTTGACGATCTCTGTGATCTTCTCATCCGAGATCTTACCGGAACCGAAAGTATCGACCATAACAGAAACCGGACGGGCAACACCGATGGCGTAGGCGAACTGGATCTCGCACTCTTCAGCAAGTCCTGCCGCTACGATATTCTTTGCGATATAACGGGCCATGTAAGCAGCGGAACGGTCAACTTTCGTCGGATCCTTACCGGAGAAAGCGCCACCACCGTGATGCGCATATCCTCCGTAGGTATCAACGATGATCTTTCTTCCTGTCAGACCACTGTCACCCTGAGGACCGCCCACAACGAAACGTCCTGTCGGATTAATGAAGATCTTGGTATTTTCATCCACATATTCCTTCGGAAGGATCGGGAAGATAACCAGTTCTTTCACCTTCTCGGCCAGTTCTTCATAGGAAACGCTGTCTTTGTGCTGAGTGGAAATAACTACAGCTTCAATACGCTTCGGGATACGTCCGTCGTATTCGATCGTTACCTGGCTCTTTCCATCCGGACGGAGGAAATCCACCAGACCCTGCTTTCTGACTTCTGTCAGACGGCGGGTGAGCTTATGGGCCAGAGAGATCGGCAGCGGCATCAGTTCATCGGTATCGTTATTGGCATAACCGAACATCATGCCCTGGTCTCCGGCACCGGTATCCAGGTCACTGTCATCCTGATGCTCTCTGGATTCCAAAGACTGGTTAACGCCCTGGGCAATATCCGGAGACTGCTCATCGATCGATGTCAGGATCGCACAGGTCTTATAGTCGAAGCCGGAATCCGATCCGTCATAACCGATCTCTTTCACGGTCTCACGAACGATAGACGGAATGTCCACATATGCCGATGTCGTGATCTCACCCATGACAAAGACCATACCTGTGGTACAGGTCGTCTCGCAGGCAACACGAGCCTTCGGATCGTCCTTGATGATCGCGTCGAGCACAGCATCCGAGATCTGATCGCAGATCTTATCCGGATGTCCCTCAGTTACGGATTCCGATGTAAATAACCATTTTCCCTGTCTGTTTCTGTCCATTTCTTTACCTCCAAAAAAGTAATTAAAAAAACCTCTCCTGAATCATCCGAGGAAAGGTCAGAAAAAAATCTTTATATCTATCCTCATCTTTCAGGTTACACCTGCTGGACTTGGCACCGCTGCTTTCCGCGGTTGCCGGACTTCATAGGGCCAGTTCCCTCCGTCACTCTTGATAAGAGATGCATTCATTTGTGGCTAAATAGTACCACTTGATGACCTAGTTGGCAAGTAGTTTTTTCATGATATTTTCCAACCCGACAAGATTGTCGGTAATTGTCGACTTTTGTCGGTTTTTTCGGCTTTTTTCCGTGGTTAAATAAGGCCAGGTTCAAAAAAACGGAAAGGAGAAAGAAGCACATGAATCGGACGATTGCGATAATTGATGCAGACATTTGTTTTACCTATCTTCTGGTTTCACGTCTTCAGAAGCACCTTCCCGATGTGATGGCTTTTCCCGTATCGGCAGAAGCTTTACGATCACATCGGACATTGATCCTGGACAATGACTTTGTCCTTTATAACCAGCACGAGATCTCCGAAAATGAGATCCTCCGGCATTGCGTCAAAGAGCCCCTTCCGATCCTCATTCCCCTTCTATCGACGAAGGCGCCCTATCCCCCGAAAGACGTTCTGATGCTTTTACACGAAGTGGAATCTCGTGCCGGCCTGGGCCGGATCCCTTTACCTAAAGGGTCCACCGTTCAGACATGCCTTGCCCTTTCCTTCATATCCCCCGGGGAAAGGGAGGCGCATGTCCGAAATCTTCTGGAACGCGCCGGAACGGATTTCCGGCATATCATCAGACTTGACCTGATGCCCGGAATCCGGATGGCAGCCGATCCGCCATCCTGGAATCAGGATGGAATTCCTTCGACCAGCGGGATCTCTGCAGTTCTTTCCAAACTGAAATACAGCTCGATCAACATGAGAGACATCCCCTCCTATCTTGAGCCGGATCCATACGGGGATCTCCGATTCGGACGGCCGGTCCATTCGGACGATGTCATCAATGCACATGCCAGGACCATACTTCGGCTGATCAACTTTACTTACCGTTATCTGCAAAGTCTCGGCGAACCGTCGCTTCTTTTCGTTGTTGCGGACAGTCTTAGTTTTACCCGTATGCGTACTCTGGCAAAAGCACTTCGTCACCTGGAACTCATGACGCCTCTGGACATGGGTACCGACTGCATGCTTCTTTCCGAGATCGATGCGATTACGAAAGTCCATGTCGGCACCTCGCATGTGAATCTTCCGTTCACCCTTACCAAAGAAGCCTACTCACATAAACCGAAAAAACCAAAGAAAGGAGACGCCGTTCTGGCAGAAGGAAATCTATGAAAACCAGTAAAACTTCTCTTTCGGAAGAAAGTGCCCTTTCGGATCTGACCACCATGACGCTTCAAGTCATGCATACATATGAGGAACTGGACGATCACAGTTTTCAGGAGATCATTGCCGACCTCATTAACCAGTCGGAAAAGTACAGAAAGCTTCCTCTTGAAGAAAAGCGGCATCTTGCCGTGACTTTATTTAATCGGATGCGCCGTCTGGATATTCTTCAGCCGCTGATGGATGAGGAGTCCGTCACAGAGATCATGGTCAACGGGCCGTCACGGATCTTCTACGAAAAAGACGGACAGCTCTATCCGTCCGAACTTCAGTTTGAGAATGCCGATCAGCTTCAGCAGTTGATCCTGCATTTCTTCTCTGCCGCCAACCGTCCCTTAAACGAAGCCTTCCCGATCGCAGATCTTCGTCTTCCGGACGGGTCCCGCGCCAATGCCGTCCTTCCACCGATCGCTCCGGATGGCCCGATTTTTACTATTCGAAAATTCACCGGCATCCGGCCGGACATCCAGTCTCTGATCCAAAGCGGCTTCATCACTTCTGAAGCTGCCAGATATCTGTCCCGTTCCGTCAAATCCAGAAAGACGATTTTTCTTTGTGGCGGTACCGGAAGCGGAAAGACTACGTTTTTGAATGTTTTGTCCAGTTTTATTCCTAAGACAGAACGCGTCGTCACTATAGAAGATTCGGCAGAATTGTCTCTTCAGGGCATTGCCAATCTTGTCCGTCTGGAGTCACGCCTCCCGGGTCCGGACGGACATGGCGGCGTGGATATCGGCCAGCTGATCCGCACCGCCCTTCGCATGCGTCCGGACCGGATCGTAGTCGGAGAAGTCAGAGGAAGTGAGGCCGCCGACATGCTTCACGCACTTCATACCGGACATCCCGGTTCACTTTGTACCGGGCATGCCAATTCCTGTCTGGAGATGCTGGAACGTCTTGTCACTATGGTCATGGCCGGTTCCACTCTTCCCTACGACGCCGTGATCCGGCAGATCGCCATGGGCGTGGACATCCTGGTGCATATCACACGAGGAAGAAACGGTCTTCGATACATCGACGAGATCTGTGAAGTACGGCCTATTCGGGACGAACAGTTTCAGATCGAACCACAATTTCTATACAAGGAGGATATCGGACTTGAAGCATGCTGATCCAATTCTACTATCTTTACCGGGGCTTTCTTCTCTTTCCTCTTCTGAAGAAAACGAAATAAGAAAGCTCAGCCGAAGGACCTACTTTTTGTTTATGAGCCGATGTCTTCCCATTCTGCCGGTTTGTATCTTTCTGGTCTTCCTTTTATCCCGTTCCTTTCTTCCCGGGATCCACACCCGTCTTTTCCTTTCTGTTCCTCTTGGAATCTTTCCTTTCATCTCATGTGTCAGGGTCTTATACGGAAAGAGAACTTCCACCCTTCGTGCCCAGAATAAAGTTCTGATGCAATCACTGTGTACATCTGTGTCTGACGGATATTCCATCGAACGCGCATTTCTTTGTGCACGCGTGGATATCGAAAAAGCTTTCAGCCGGCACTGTGCATTTGCCCTGGCTTTAAAAGATGTTGAACATCAGCTCAATGCGCATGAGCCTTTGGACAGATGTATGACACGCTTTTGCCATAAGCTGGATTACTATGAGACCCTGCCGGTCCTTCACGCGCTTTCTCTTCAAAAGACAGTCGGGAATCAGATCATTTCGATCCTAAGAAGTTCCTGTCAGATGCTGTCGGAACTTCATGCCGTTGCCTCGGAAGTCGAGGCCAATAACGCCGGTAAAAACACCGAAGCTTTACTACTAAGCATCATGCCATTCGGGATCACCTATATGCTTTCGGTGACCAGTGCGGATTACCTTTTTCAGGCACAGCAATCCGGTATCGGAAAACTCCTTATGACGATTGCTTTTGTGATCTCTGTTTTTTCCGGAACATATCTGTTTTCCCTGATTGGTGAAAAGCCGACAAAAAGTGTTTTTTCTTTCGAAAAACAACATTTGCGCATACCGGATAAAATGCAGAAAATAGTCGAAAGGATCGGTGATCTTCTTCCGGCTATCTACACGACAAGACTTCACGAGTGGTGCAGTGAAATATCTTTTTTCCCGAAAGAAACATACCATGCATTTTTATACAAAGGCATCTGTGTTTTTACTCTCTGCACACCTTTCGTTTTTCTTTTCTGTATGCTTCTTCATCTGCCGGTTCTGATCACCGTGGTGTTTACTGTTTTACTCATGATCCTTCTTCACGTGGACCTCAAATCACTGGTCACAAAACGGAGGTTGATCCTGATGGAAGATCTTCCTCTTTTCATCTCCATGCTGTCCACACTTCTTGAGTCAGGCATTCTTCTTCCCAAGGCATTACATACCTGCGGATATGCCTTTTCTGATCAGAGTCTTCTCAGTAAAGAACTACAGCATATCCTTACCGATATTGAAGGTGGCAGAAGTGCAGCTGATGCACTTGAATCTTTTTCTCATCGCGTCAGTATTCCGGAAGCGCAGGCAGCGCTTCTTCTGGCCGCCCGTTACGAACGTTCAGGCGGAGAAGAAGTATTGGGTCTTCTTCGTCTTCAGGCTTCTTCCTGTTGGTCACTTTGCAGAAATGCTTCACGCAAAAAGCGCGAGCGGGAAGCATTCACCATGATCCTTCCGATGATGCTGGATTTTGTTGCTGTACTACTTGTTACCATCGCTCCGGCACTCAACACATTTCAACTTGTTTAGGAGGTATATATGAAAAGACTGAATAATCACTCATTCATTAAAACAGCCCGTGGTATGGGCACTGTGGAAATTGTAATCATAATCGCTATCTTAGTTGCACTGGCATTGACGTTCCGTAGCGCACTGACAGGATATGCAGATTCTGTCATGAATTATGTCTTCGATGAAGGCAAAGTAATCGGTCAGCTGTAAGAGCTTTTCGGACGTGGCAATATGAGTACAGATACATTTTCAAACAGCATACTTTCATCGGATGAAATGATCACGGTGATCATCCGGGATCAAGAGGAGGTCTGTCTGCACGCGCTGGAAATTCTGCAGACAGATCCTGCCTCTTCTTATCTTCCGGTGTATATCGGCCAAGACAACTCATCGCTTTCTATCGATACTTCAGAATGTGTGCATTTTTCTTCCCTTTCTTTTTCCGAAAGGTTATATGTGGAAAGAAATTTCCGGAAACTCTTTTCCGAATTTCTTCTTTCGATTATGCATTCACTGGATCAGGGACTTTCCCCCGGCGGGATCTGGTATAGCGGTGAGCATCTTTACTATCACCCGAAACTTCACCGCATCATGTGCATCTATCTTCCTCTAAAGAATCATCTTCAAGGAAGACCCGTACGTCTTTCAGAAATCCATGATGATAATATGGACGATCTGCTTCACGTGTTTTTCGAGAAGAAATGGATCACCCAGGATCTGATGGCGCCGGTCTACAATTTCTTTGAAAAAGACGACGAAGAAGCGCTTCGAAACTATATCCGTAAGGACATGTGGAAAGAGCATTCCGCACTTCCGCCTCCGTTAAAAAGCGCGCTTGCCGCATACGCGCTTCTCCTTATTCTCTATATCCTTTTCTCTCCCTATACCGAGGAATACTTTTCTGATAACGTTATTGCATTGATTCCGGGACTTCTGTTTCTTACATCGACTATACTTCTTTTTTCTTCTCTTTTACTTTGCATCAGAACGAAAAAAAGGAACCGTGATCATCTTCTTTCCGAGAAAGATAAACGAAGAAAAGACAGAAATGCCCGAATGCTTTTCCCGTCTGAAAAGCCCGTGGAGAATCTCTCTTCATGCATGTACGAATTTGCGCCGGATCCGGTACAGTTTATTGAAACAACAGGAAATGAAGGAAGAAAGAAGTTTACGATCTGGACCAAAGGATTTACCATCGGGCTGGATACTGACTGCTGCGATCTGACCATCGATCACTCATCTGTTTCATTGAAACATGCTTTTCTCGGAACGGATGAAAATGGTTTCTATATTGAAGATCTGCATTCGCGGCATGGCTCATTTGTGAACCGGAAAAGAATCGAGCCGGAAGAGAAATACTATCTTTCAGATGGAGATCTCATCGGGTTCGGAAAGAAAGAATATATTATGCACTTTGTGCATGAAATTAAAGAGGATCAGAGTCCGAACTGATCCTTCTTCTTCTCATTATCTTTTACGATCTGAAGTCGTGCTTTCGCACGGCGGATCGCATGTCGTGCATAGATACGCTGTTCCTCTGTAGCGGAAGCATCATGCATACGTTCATGTGCACGTTCAAGCGCTCTTTTCGCACGCCCGGCATCGATGGATTCCGGCCATTCTGCCGCATTACACACCACCACAGCCACATGCTGGCCGATCTCGGCGAATCCCTCGGAGATAACAAATTTCTTCTCCTGACCATCCACGACGAAACGGGCCACACCCGGCGTTACGGCAACCACGATCGGAGCATGGCCGGGCAGCACACCGAACTGACCGTCCAGTGTGGGGATCACGATGCTTTCGACCTGGCCTTCGTAGAAAACCTCATACGGGTTGACCACTTCCAGCATCATCTTATTTTTTTTGCCTTCATCTTTGGCCATGACTTAATCCTTAGTTATCATTCTTGTAAGCTGCCAGTACATCATCCAGGTCACCCTTCATGAAGAAGTACTGTTCCGGAATGTGATCCAGAGAACCGGAGATGATCTCCCCGAAAGCCTGTACAGTCTTATCGATCGGAACATAACGCGGAGCAAAACCGGTGGAATCAGCGGTTACGAAGAACGGCTGCGACAGATATTTCTGTACCTTTCTGGCACGGTTAACGATCTGTCTGTCTTTTTCACCCAGTTCTTCCATACCCAGGATCGCGATGATGTCCTGAAGTTCCTTATAACGCTGCAGCATTTCCTGCACCATACGTGCCACGTGATAATGTGTCTTACCGACTACGCTTTCCGACAGGATACGGGATGAAGATTCCAAAGGATCAACAGCCGGGTAAATACCCAGTTCCACGACTGCACGGGAAAGTACGATATTCGCATCAAGGTGACCGAATGTTGTAGCCGGAGCCGGGTCGGTCAAGTCATCGGCTGGAACATAAACGGCCTGGATCGAAGTGATCGATCCGTTCTTAGTAGAAGTAATACGCTCCTGAAGCTCACCGACCTCATTGGCCAAAGTGGGCTGGTAACCTACTGCGGAAGGAATTCTTCCTAAGAGAGCCGAAACCTCAGAACCGGCCTGTACGAAACGATAGATATTATCGACGAAGAACAGTACGTCTCTCTTCATTTCATCACGGAAATACTCCGCCATGGTAAGTCCTGTCAGCGGAGCACGCATTCTGGCACCACTGGTCTCATTCATCTGGCCGAATACCATTACGGTCTTATCCAGAACGCCGGACTCCTTCATTTCATTCCAAAGGTCATTACCTTCACGGGAACGTTCACCAACACCGGTGAATACGGAATATCCGCCGTGCTCCTGTGCGATGTTTCGGATCAGCTCCAGGATCAGTACGGTCTTACCTACACCGGCGCCGCCGAAAAGACCGATCTTACCGCCACGTGCGAAAGGTACGAGCAAGTCGATAACCTTGATACCGGTCTCCAGAACTTCCTCGGAAGGATACTGCTCGATAAACGAAGGTGCATTTCGATGGATCGGCCAGAAATTTTCTGTCTTGACCTCTCCCTGGTTATCGATCACGCGTCCCAATGCATCGAAAAGACGACCGGTATTCTGCTCACCTACCGGCACCATGATCGGTTTTCCGGTGGAGATGACCTTCATGCCGCGGGCCAGACCCTCGGTCGCTTCAAAAGATACACAACGGGCAATACCGCCGCCACGCTGCTGCATGACTTCTGCGGCGATCTGCCGGCCTTCTTCTGCCTGGATCCGGACTTCCGTCTTGATCAGGGGCACTTCGTGCTCATCGAAAATACAGTCGATCACCGGTCCGATGATCTGTGTTACTTTTCCTTCAGCCATTTTACCTACCTCTATTCTACCTGACTGGCCCCGTTCACGATTTCATTGAGTTCATTCGTAATGCGGGCCTGACGAGCACGGTTGCTCTTCATGGTCAATTCTTTCATCATCTCATCTGCATTTCTGTTTGCATTATCCATCGCCTGCATGCGGGCAGTCTGCTCACAGGCAAAAGCTTCCACCATCGCACCATACACAACGGCATTCAGACCTGTATCGATAAGGAACGAGAACACCGCATCGGCATTCGGGTGATAATCCACGGTCGATCCCTGCTCCAGCGCAAGACCGGCATCTTCCGCGCCCGATGCGAAGAAGTTTCCGAGAGATACCGTATCGATCGGTACCACACGTGAAATAACCGGCTTCATGGCAATTGCAGATTCCATCTTTGTATAGATCAGGTACACCAGATCGAATTCTCCGGTCAGGTACTTGGCGCGGATAATGTTGGCCACATTTCTCGCCTCGTAGTAACTCGGATCAGTGATCGGGTACGAGAAGTCAGGGTCTACGGCAAATCCGTCTTTTTTGAGTTTGCCGCTTCCCATCTGTCCGAATACATAAAGCTTATATTCCGTCTTAATATGCTTCTTCGCGTTCTCCATGACCTTTTTCTGGATATGCTCTTCGGTGATTTTAACAATGTTATTATTGTAGGCACCTGCCAGTCCCTGGTCACCGGTCAGGACGAAATAAGCAATCTTCCACGTCTCCCCGCTTCTCTTCTGCCGAAGTTTCAAAAACGGGTTATCGATGTCGCCGGCACTTCTGTGAAGTTCCATCAGGCTCTCGGCGCAAAGCGTAAAGAACGGGCTGACCATATCATACTGCTGCTTGGACTTTCTCATCTTTGATGCACTGACAAGCTGCATGGCATGGGTCAGCTGGGAAATATCATTGACACTCTTTATGCGTTTTTTGATATCGTTCAGGCTTTCCATAGTCCCGATTATGCCTCACGGTTCTGGTATTCTTTATGCTCGGCCACAAATAATGCGTGATACTCTTCTTCGATCTCGTCAATTTCCTTCTTGACGTCATCATCCAGTACACGGGTATCCGTGATCTTCTTCATGATTTCCGGATGCAGCACGCTCATACGCTGCAGGAATTCCTGCACGTATTCTTTCGCATCTTCCTTATCCAGGAAAGTCAGTTTCTCGGATGTGGCCAGATACAGCATTACGACCTGTTCGTCCAGCTGCATCGGCTGATACTGCGGCTGCTTTAAGATCTCATTTAAGATCACGCCTCGCTTGATCTGCTTCTGGGTATTCGGATCCAGATCCGACCCGAACTGGGCAAAGGCAGCCATTTCTCTTGCCTGTGCCAGACTGATACGAAGCGGACCGGCCACTTTTTTCATGGCCTTGGTCTGGGCTGCACCACCTACACGGGATACAGAAAGACCTACGTTGATAGCCGGACGCTGACCGGCAAAGAACAGTTCCGATTCCAGATAGATCTGACCGTCTGTAATAGAAATAACGTTGGTCGGAATATATGCTGAGATATCGCCGCTCAAGGTCTCGATGATCGGCAGTGCAGTAATGGAACCGCCACCCATCTCATCACTGAGTTTGGCAGCTCTTTCCAAAAGACGGGAGTGCAGATAGAAAACATCACCCGGATAGGCTTCACGTCCCGGCGGACGGCGAAGAAGAAGCGAGATCGCACGGTAAGCCTGAGCATGCTTGGAAAGGTCGTCATAAACGATCAGCACATCCTGATGCTCTCCGTACATAAACTCTTCGGCAATGGCGCAGCCTGCATAAGGGGCAATATACTGAAGTGATGCCGGCTGGGCCGCACTGGCTGCCACGATCACGGTATATTCCATCGCATTATGTTGCTCTAAAGTATGTGCCACCTGCACAATATTCGACATCTTCTGTCCGATGGCCACATAGACGCAGAGGACATTCTTACCACGCTGGTTTATGATCGTATCGATAGCAATCGCGGTCTTACCTGTCTGACGGTCACCAATGATCAGCTCACGCTGGCCACGGCCGATCGGCGTCATGGCGTCGATAGCGGTAATACCTGTCTGAAGCGGCTCGCAGATCGGAGATCTGGCCACGATACCCGGTGCCGGATACTCGATCGGACGGCGGCTGGTGGAACGGATAATGCCTTTTCCATCGATCGGATTTCCCAAAGGATCCACAACACGGCCAACCATACCACGGCCAACCGGAACTGAAACCGTACGGCCGGTTCTGTGACACATTCCACGTCCCGGCATTCATTTAACAAAACGACGCCGACTGTGTCGGTCTCCAGGTTCATGGCAATACCATAAGATGTTTCAGAGAACATGATCAGCTCACTGGCCACACAGTTTTCCAGGCCGCTGACGGTAGCAACACCGTCACTGACGGAGATAACTTTACCGACCTGCTCCACTTCGGAAGCCTTGGCAAATTCGGTCAGAAGATTTTCTCTTTTTTCCGTCTGCTCTTCCGCATCATCTTCCCATAGCGCATCTTCTTCAAAAAGACTGGCCGGGCGTTCATCGAAATCACGAAGGGATTCCATAAGTGACTTATGGATCTCGTCGGCTTCCCCGCCATCTTCCAATTTCACGGAATCGTTTCCACGATCCGTCTTCAGGTGCCGGCCGATACGGGCCAGCTGACCTGCATAACTGTAGTCATATTTTGTACCCTGCGCGTAGATCACATATCCGCCGATCAGAGACTTATCTGTCTCCTGCTCGATGGTATATCCCTGGATATGAAGATGCTCCGCAAAACGGCGGGCGATCAGCGCCACTTTCTCCGGTGGCATGTCGTCCGACGCATTGACGATACGAATGACTTCAAAACCACTATCATTATTCACCGGTCTTCACCTCTGCAGAAGCAAGTTCTTGCTGGACCTTTTCACGAAGTTCACTGTCGGAAGGTTTGCCTTCGGTGTTACTCAGAACACGGGCGGCGATAGAAACAGCCAGATCAGCTACTTCATCCTTCATCTCTTCCAGCACGGCCTTACGGGTGCGCTTTGCATCCTCTTCGGCACGGTCGCGGATATCCTGTGCTTCTTTTTTCGCCGTTTCCACGATTGTTTCGGATTGCTTCTCCGCCTGGGAACGGGCATCTGCGATGATCTGGATCGCTTCCTCATGAGAAGCATCCAGTTTCTTTGTTGCTTCTTCCAGCTTCTCTTCCGCCTGCTTTTCTTTTTCTTCCGCCGAAGTCAGCTTTCCGCCGATAGTCTCCGAACGCTTCTTGATCACTTTGATCAACGGCTTAAAGAGAACGGCCTTCAAAATCAGATAGGTCACTAAAAGGGTCAGGATCGTGACCAGCGCTGTGGCCAGATAGTGGCCCAGCTGATCCGGAGAAAGAAGGGAGCTCTCCTCTGCTTCTTCCGCCAGCGCCAGTACCGGTGTTCCGGCTAATGACAGCAGTTTCACTGCACTAAACATAGTTTTTCACCTCGAACGAATCAGAACGTAAAGATAAGAAGCAGACTGACAACCAGAGAATAGATCGCAACGGACTCCATAAATACGATGGAGATCAGAAGCAGCGTCTGCAGTTTACTGTACATTTCAGGCTGACGGGAAGCCCCTTCCAGTGCACGGCCGGCGGCCATACCGATACCGATCGTGGTACCCAGAGCACCAAGACCGATGGCAAGACCGGCACCAAATCCGGCTAAGCCCTTCGGATCCATTGCGGCGGCATCCAGTAAAACTCGTGATAATTGAAACATTTTTCTCTTCCTCCTTATGTTCAGGCTGCGCTCTTTGCCTCTTCGGCTTTGGCGGCAGTTTCTTTTTCTGCTTTCAGCTTCATCTGTTCATGTTTTCTCTCTTCGACGGCATGGGAGCTTTCCACGACCTCACCGATATAGGAGATGGTCAGGTAGCAGAAGACCACTGCCTGCAATATTCCATCCATCAGATCGAACCAGAGGCTGAGGACACCCGGCAAAAGGACCGGCAGCACCATTCCGACAAATTCCATCAGGATAAACGCACCGAATACGTTACCGAAAAGACGGAGCGCCAGAGAGATCGGTTTGATAATGAAGTCGATGATCTTAAAAGGCACCATGAATCCCTTCGGATCAACGAAGGAACGGCCGAATCCTTTTAAGCCGACAAAACGGATCGACATAACGATCACATATACGATGGCAAAGATCGCCATAGCAAACGGGAACGCGATATTCTTCGCCGGCGGGGGCAGATGGAATACCGCAATCAGGTTACAGGAAATCAGGAAGATACCCATGGAACCAACCATCGGCACCACCTTCTCGGCCTGTTCTTCATTCAGGCCGTAATCCTTGCAGACACCGAAAAGAAGGCCGATCAGCGACTCCATCAGAGCCTGTCCGCCCTTGGGGTGGATCTCTCTTTTTCTTCCCAGTGTGCTAAAGATCAGAATGCCAAAGAATGCCGCGATCCACGAAATAATGATCGCGTCTGTGATCGGAATACGGTTTCCGCCAATAGAAAGATATCCTTTCCACTGGAGGATCGCTTCGCGGATCTCATCACCGATGTTGACACTTCCGGTGTAGATCCCGCCGAACACATTCTTTAGTTCTCCAATAAACGCTTCCCAGAACCTTGCGCCCCAGGATGCATCCAGCAACAAATTCATAAAAGGCTTACCAGTCCTTATCAGTTAGTACCGAAGAGACGGTCACCGGCATCACCCAGACCCGGAATAATGTAGGCGTGATCGTTCAGCTTCTCATCCTTGGCCGCGCAGAAGATCGGCACGTCCGGATGTTCTTTTTGCAGTCTCTCGATGCCTTCCGGTGCCGAGATCAGGCAGACGAATTTAATGTTCTTAATGCCGCGGTCCTTCAGGAAAGTGATCGCCGCAGAAGAAGAACCGCCGGTAGCCAGCATCGGATCCAGAACTACGACTTCACGCTCGGTGATGTCTTCCGGGAGCTTGCAGTAATACTCGACCGGCTTCAATGTGTTCGGGTCACGGTAAAGACCGATATGGCCAACCTTGGCATTCGGGACGATGGACAGCATACCGTCGACCATGCCTAAGCCTGCACGAAGGATCGGAACCAGTGCGATCTTCTTTCCTGCCAGAACCTTCGCCTTCGTGGTCGCGACCGGTGTCTCGATCGTCACTTCCGTAAGTGGAAGATCGCGGGTCACCTCGTAAGCCATCAGCATGGACAGCTCATGGACCAGTTCACGAAACTCCTTGGTAGATGTGTTCTTGTCTCTCAGGATCGAGATCTTGTGCTGAATCAGCGGATGATCGAATAAGAATACCTGTGCCATAAAGAATCCTCCCGTAATCTCTGTTATTTAAAAAGTTCTTTCTCTTGTTCCTTCATATCATTAACACGAGTCTGGTGACGGCCGCCGTCGAAAGGCTCGCTCATATAGGCATCCACGATACCCAGTGCCAGGGAGCTTCCCACTACACGGGCGCCCATGGAAAGGACGTTGGCATCGTTATGCTGGCGGGACATTCTGGCCATATACTCATTGGTGCAGAGCGCGCAGCGGATACCTGGGAATTTGTTGGCGACCATGGAGATACCGATACCGGTACCGCAGATCACGATGCCGCGCTCGGCATTGCCTTCCAGAACATCTTTAGCTACTTTCTGGCCGGCCAGAACGTAACTGTACGGTACGTCAGCCGAGGTAGCGCCGCCCTCTAAGATAGTATGGCCCTGCTTTGTCAGGTGCTCCACGACCGTCTTTCTTAAACCGTAACCGGCGTGATCAGATGCAATCGAAATAATCATTTTTCAGTACCCCTTTTCAAAGAATATGTTTATGTGTGAAATGCCGTGTGCCGTTGGCATAATCTGCTACGATGTTGCCATGGCCGACGACCTTATACTTATAGGTGACCAGTCCTTCCAGTCCCACAGGACCTCTGGCATGAAGCTTGCTTGTGCTGATTCCGACCTCGGCGCCAAATCCATAACGGAAGCCGTCCGAGAAACGGGTAGAGCAGTTCCAGAAAGCATTACCGGAAGCCACACGGTTCATGAATTCCTCAGCAGCCGAAGCATCAGAAGTCACGATGGATTCCGTATGACCGGAACCGTACTTATTGATATGCCCGATCGCTTCCTCAAGACCGGAAACGACCTTGATGGAAACCTTATAGTCAAGATATTCATGGTGCCACTCTTCCACAGGCAGCACATCCGGGAGGATCGCCTTGGTCTTTTCGCAGCCGTGGATCTCCACAGTCTTCTCGGAAAGTGCTTTCGAAAGTTTCGGCAGGAAATCCTTCGCGATCGACTCATCTACCAGGATCGTCTCGCAGGCATTACATACCGCCACATACTGTGTCTTACTGTCGACGGCGATAGAAAGCGCCATGGCTTCATCCGCCTTTTCATGGATATAAAGATGGCAGACACCGTCCGCGTGTCCCATGACCGGGATCGAAGAGTGCTGCATGATGTACTGTACAAAGGAATTGGATCCGCGCGGGATGATCAGGTCGATATACTGATCCAGAAGGAGCATCTCGGCCACATCGTTTCTGGTCTCCATAAGCGTGATCCAGCCATTCGGAAGTCCTGCTTCCTCCGATGCCTCTTTAATGACTTCAAAAAGTACACGGTTGGTATTGGCCGCTTCACTTCCGCCTTTCAGGCAGCAGGAGTTACCGGATTTTAATGCAAGGGATGCGATCTGTACCAGCGCATCCGGACGGGATTCGAAAATAATGCCCAGCACACCGATCGGGCAGGAAACACGGGTCAGGATCAGATCATCGTCCATCTCCGTCTTCATCAGTTCTTTTCCCACAGGATCAGGAAGGGTCGTCAGACTGGAAAGTCCGGCAGTCACTTCGCGGAGTTTCTTCTCATCGAAAAGAAGACGCTTCTGAAGCGGCATCGGGAGATCCGTCTCCTTTGCCTTCTGCATATCGATCTGATTTGCAGAAAAAATCTTCTCTTGATTCGCTGTCAATGCATCCGCGATCTTAAGAAGTGCCGCATTCTTGACCTCTGTCTTCAGGACAGCCATAGCAAAGGATGCCGTCTTGGCTTCACTGGCTCTTCTCTCGAAATCTGTCATATTCATTCCTACTTCCGCAATATACTTCACTCTATTATATCAGATTCCCATATAGATGAACGATGCACTTGCTGTTTTTTTCATTTTCATTTCATTTTTGTTTGAACGTCAAACTGAAAGGAAATGATTTCCACAAAAAGAAAAAGTTTTCCACAGTTTTTCTCTTCCGCGAAAGAAAAAACCTGTGGAAAAGGTGGAAAAGTCTGTGGATAACTTAAAGACAAGGCTTTTCGCGAATCTCACTTTTCAAAGCCTTGAAATTAGGCAGTGCATTTTTTGTCAAGGGGTTTTTGAAAAAACGCAGAAGTTTATTTAGTCAGATAAGAGCCCTCTATTTCAAGGCTTTCGAGCTTCCTTTCGCCCGAATTTGACATTTACGGTGTCCACCTGTGGTGGACGGTCGTCTCTTATTATTCTTTCGGCGGAAGACGATAATAGTTTGTCAATTGACAGCGGATGGAACCGTTATACAATTTTCTTCTTTTATCTGCTTTTCGAACGACCTGCTTTTCGAAACCATCGTCCGGGGTAATGACAGAAAGACGGATTCCTTTTTTACAGTATCCCTTCGCATCAAGATAGGTAGAAGCGATGCCGCGGTAGATCTCTTCGGCCATTTCCGGCGTCAGAAGACGGCCGCCGTACGGAGGGTTACAAAGGATCAGCTGGCGGGAAAGTCCCGTCCAGGAAGCAAGTTTTTCCGGCGTTTGCTTTCGGAAATCCGCCACCTGAAAACGGATGAAATCAGAAACTCCGGCCGCCTGCGCATTTCTCTGCGCCGTCTGCACCGCCTTCGGATCTATATCCGAGCCGTAAAAATATATATCGTCCATAGGTGACAGATCCAGAAGATCCTTCGCCTCTTCTCTTGCCAGATCGTAGGCTTTCTGCCCGATAAAAGGAAGCTTTTCGCCGGAAAAGTCACGTTTCAGGCCCGGCGCGATATTTAATGCCATCATGGCCGCCTCGATCACGATGGTACCGGAACCGCAGAACGGATCCACCAGCGCCTCTTCACCGAAGAAACGGTACTGGGCGGCACTGACCATGCCGGCCGCCAGCGTTTCCTTGATCGGCGCCTCATGCATCAGCGGACGGTATCCCCGCTTGTGCAGACCTTCGCCGGTAATATCGATCATGACATTGACCTGGTTTTTCACGATCCCGAACACGATCTTGATCAGACCGATCTTCTCGTTCTCGTCCAGATGCGAAGTCTCCGGAAGGTGCCTTTCAAACAGAAGCGCCTTAACAATGGCTTTCTTGGCAAGGCTCTGGCAGGCAGGAATTCCGAAGAGTTTGGAGTCGCGTGAGTAGCCGTTTACGATGAAGGCCGCTCCGTCCGGAATGTAATCGCGCCAGCGCATCGTGGAAAAACCGTCGAAGAATTCTTCAAAAGTCTCGGAAGGAAATGTCGCGATAGAAAGAAGAACGCGCTCGCCTCTTCTGCTCCACATGCAGACCTTGGCGCAGTCCATGGGCATGGATGCCGGATCCGTGTCAAGAAGAAGCTGTCCGTCGGTGACAGTGATCTTTTCTTTATCAAATCCGGCCGACAAAAGGTCTTCGACGCAGTAATGTTCCAATCCAAATAAACAGGTAATGACGATCTTCATTCTTTCCTGTCTCCTTCCAAATATCAGTTATAAGCGCGGCAGCACTGTGGTCCAGGGCATAAATACCATCAGGGCCAAAGTGACGTTCAGTATCACGAAAGGTACACCTTCCAGTATACGGGAGCGTTTTCCGAAAAGAAGTCTGCCGTGAATGACCCGGATAAAGGAAATGACAACGACCGAGGCGATCCAGACTCCGATCATGACAGAGATCCAAAGAAGGATCTCTTTTATCTTGGATTCTTCGGTAAATGCCACGTCACGCATAAAGAAGATCAGCGGAAGTGACGTGGTGATCACGCCCAGAAGCGGGATATAGCGGTGTTCATCCAGCGTTTCGTTCTGCCGGAAAAGCTTTACGATCAGGGTAAACAGCAAAAGGCTGCAAAGCGTGGAAAGAACCACAACATGGGTCGGATGACGCCATTCTCCCGGAAGGTTCGGAAGAAGGAGGGCACCCAGCACACCGAAAAGCACATCATAGACCAGCAGGCACAAGAACAGTTTCACGATCTGCTTTTCTGTCGAAAGGCGGATAGGATGGTATTTACGCAAAAGCCCTTCTTCTGTCTGCAGTATCCGGTTTCCCTGCTCTTCGGAAGAAAGGATCCCCGGAAGCAGGACCAGATCCAGAAGCACCAGAAGCGCCGACGCGGCTGTATGGCCAAAAAACGGGACAGGTGCTTTTCCTAAAACAGAAATCGAAAGCCCGCAAAAAGAAGCCGATCCTCCGATCTCACGGATGGTGGAAAGGAAAAGCCCGCTGATGGCATAGTATAGAAACCCTCTTCCCATTTCCGGCAAGGAGATCTGTTTTTCTTCCGAAAAATACCCGAACATGGGCGCGGATAAAAACAGGTAGGTGGATGCCGGCAAAAGGAAGAAACTGCTTTCCGGGAACGCATCCGGAACAAGGTGCGAAAGAGACAAAGCCACTTCACACATCGTTGCGGAAGCAACCAGGAAGATCCCCCAGCAGATCCGGGGATTGGAAACTCTTGTGAAGACTTCCCGCATCAGAAGGCAGAAAAGCACCACCTGAAGAAGCGCGCCGAAAAAGCTCAGCACCGAACCAGTGGTAAAGATCAGCATCAGCGCAAAGGAAAGAAGAATGCTGTATTGTTTTTCAGAAATACATCTCGGCTCGTTCATCTTATCCCACCCAGTTCAAATACTCTCGCATGAATTTATATGCCTGATTGACCGTACTCAGAAGCGCCGCGCTCTCGGCCGGTTTATCCGTGATCCCGTCGATATACGAACGGATCTCGCTCATGGGGATCCCGTCGATACTCTCCGAAAGGACATTTGTCGAATCTCCTGTCACCACGCCGTCTTCGCCGCCGATCACGCCGATCTCCGAAGAAGTAAAAGACGGTTCGGTATTAGAAGTATTCTCCGCAGCTGTTGTTTCCGAAGTATCGGGGTTCGGAATCGGAGTCGGAGTGGGATCAGAATGATCCTCCCCGCCATCTTCCTCTTTACCGGACGCCAGATACTGTTCCTTCGTATAGGAAGTACGGGAATAATCGATGCACTTATTGACCAGCTCCACGAAAGGCGCGATCGGGATCGTAACGCCGTCAATGATCTCCGTCATGCCATCCGACTTCATCGCCAGTTTCACCGGATCCTGCACCATGACCAGATAGTTGCAAAGACGGTACGACTGCTCGGCCCAGATATTTCCGGAAACCTTATACTCGCCGCTTATGGAATCCGTGGAACGGTTCGTATGGGTCTGCTCATTTTTCGCATCCCACTCGACACGCACGATACGGCCGCCCCGCACTTCCATTTCGCAGAAGTCCAGATAACCGTCTTTTCCGGCCTTTTCCGCCTCGGCAAAATACACTCCGTCGTGAAGTCCCAGAAGCGGATCGTATTCAATGGGCGAAACCACATCCACCGCCCGCTCTCTTCTTATGCCCACAGGGATACGTTTATCCTGAAGCTGATAGCGTACTTCTTCCATTTCCAGCGCGCTGAAAAGCGGAGACATGGCATCGTCATCCAGCACCCGGATATTCAGGATATTTTCCCCGTTTTCCGAAATGCTCATCTGCGTATGGATCTCACCGATCTCGGTATTCATCTTTACATCCAGGATATAGCCCACCAGTTTTCCGGTATTGTCATATGCCGAATAAACTGCCTTCACATCCGGATGCTCTTTCAGGACATCGGTATTTAAGGCCCGATATTCTTCCGCCAGAAGAAGCGAGCCGTATTCCTGCTTGAAATGCTCCTGTTCACGCACGTCTCCATCTTTTCTGCTGCGAACCAGGCAGCAGAAAAGGAATCCCAGACTCAGAAGAAGGGCCAGGACCGCCCGCCATGTCAGGCCTTTGAAAAATGATCTCGTCATGACTTCACCTCCCGGTACCAGCTGTTCTTGGAAAAGGGCTGCGGTCTGATGTAGTAGTCAAAAATCGGCGTGGTCATATTCATCATGAGGATCGGGAAGATCATGGCATAGGTGGCATTTCCAAAGCGGTAGAATAAAAGCGTCAGAATAGCTGCGCCGATCCCGAAGAAGACTTTTCCCCGGGATGCCATCGGTGTTGTGGTGCAGTCATTCAGAAGGAAGATCGCCGGAAGCAGGAGCCCTCCGGACGAAAGCCACAGAAGAAATGACTGCGGATCCACGTTATGGATATAGCAGGGCACATACCCTACGATCAGTACCAGAATGTAGGAAAGGGACGCCTCAAAACGGAACAGTTTTCTTTCCATGAGGATCACAAGCCCCAGTCCCAAAAGCACAATGGATGTCGTGCCCACCATACCGGCCATGCGTCCGGAAACGATCTGCATCCATGGAGAATCCGAAACAGTCTGTGCCGCGGAGACAAGTGGCTTTCCCGTAAAAAGCGAGGAAAGATGCCAGGTTCCGGCAAACGGGCTTTCCACGGCGGCCATCTGTGACGGTACGATCCATTCCAGGAAAGCGCGGGAAGCCAGTGCCGGATTAAAGATATTCGTTCCGACACCGCCAAAGGCCTGCTTTACTAATAAAGAACCGAAAAGCGCCGCCAGGAACATGGCCCAGACGGAAGTCTGTACCGGCACCATCAAAGAAAGAAGAAGTCCGCTTACCAGGGAGCTGTAATCCACATAGTAAGCCTGTTCCGGATATAACTTTCTGGCCGAATAATAATCGGAGAAAAAGAAGGTCACTTCCGCCACTGCCGTCAAGACGAGGACACGGATGCCGTAGTAGAATACGGCGCCGACAAATGCAGGAAGAAGCGCCAGCATCACGTAAAGATAACGTTCCGCCGCCGGCTGTTCGGCATGGATATGAGGAGCCAGCTGTTTTCTTTTCATCGTACTGCACTCCTTCTGGCCCGATGCGCCGCTTTCGCAATATTGGTGGAAAGTTCGATTCCTGCCGGGCATACATAGGAGCAGGCGCCACAGGCAATGCACTGTTCCACGGACTCGGATTCCAGCATATCCTGTCTTCCAAGTTCGATGAGCCGGTTCAAAAGGTTCGGCGAAAGGCCTACCGGACACGCGCCGATGCAGGCACCGCAGTGGATGCAGTTGGTGCGGGGCGGTTCAAATCTCCGGATGATCGTAATGGCTGTCGTGGTCTTAATGATCGGTACATTCAGTGTATCGATGGCAACGCCGGTCATGGCGCCGCCCCAAACGATTCGCTGGGCAGTATGGGCACCCGGAACTCTCTCCAGGATCTCCTCCACGCTGGTACCGATCGGGACCAGTACGTTATGGCCGGTAATGGTATCACCGGAGATCGTCACGATACGGGAAGTCAGCGGCTGGTTCTTTTCGATCATTTCCGAAAAAGCATAGCAGGTCGATGCGTTGAAAAGTACAGCTTTGACACGCTCTTCCATTTCGCATCCCAGAGGCAGTTCCACACCATAGATCGCCTTGACCAGAAGCTGCTGGCAGCCCTGGGGAAAACGGGTCTTAAAAAGCTGGATCTCGATCTTTCTGTCCAGATAACGGTGACGGATATCCGTTACCGCCTTCTGAAGCGCCACGATCTCATCGCTCCAGGTATCTTCGATACAGAAGATCACGTTCTTCACGTGACAGATACCGGAAAGCGCCATAGCGCCTTCCAGGACTTTGGCAGCATTCACACGGATATGGTGCAGATCGCAGGCCAGAAAAGGCTCACTCTGAGTGCAGTTGACAAGAAGTGTATCCACTTCCCTCTCCTGCGCCCGCAAGCACTTGGTATATGTGGGCTCGCCCTCTCCGCCCATACCGCAGATACCGGAATTCCAAAGAAGTTTCTGAAGTTCCGAAAGCGACAGGCGGGAAATATCTTTCCGCGGCTGGATCTTCGGAGAGACCCGGCGGCGCAGATCGTTCTTAATGGTCACGGCTTTGCATCTGACCTTATTGGGAAGCCGGATCGTATCGATGCGGGTCACGGTTCCGGAAACACTGGCATGAACAGGGACCCCGCGCATATCGGAAGGAACACCGATGAGATCGCCCAAAGCGACTTCATTTCCTACCGAGACGACGGGGTCACATTCTGTGCCTGTATGTTGTTTCATCGGGATCGTGACTTCTTTCGGCGAACACACCTCGAGCAGGGCTTCACGCAGAAACTTACGCTGCTTTTCGAAGTCCAGTCCGTCTTTGGGCATGATACCTTTTTTGAAAGAAAGTCTCTTCATGTGCCATCCTTTCGCACAAGAAGGTCGATTAGTCGATATAATCCTTCAGTTTCTTGCTTCTGCTGGGATGACGGAGCTTACGGAGCGCCTTGGCTTCGATCTGACGGATACGCTCACGGGTAACGTTAAACTCACGTCCGACTTCTTCCAGTGTACGCTGGCGGCCGTCGTCCAGACCAAAACGGAGACGGAGCACCTTCTCCTCTCTGGCGGTCAGGCTCTTCATAGCATCCAGAAGCTGTTCCTTCAGAAGGGTATATGCAACCTGATCTGCAGGAGACATCGCATCATCATCCGGAATAAAGTCACCTAAGTGGCTGTCCTCTTCTTCACCGATCGGCTTTTCCAGAGATACCGGCTCCTGGGAGATCTTCTGGATCTCACGGACCTTCTCGACAGACAATCCCATCTTCTCGGCAATCTCTTCCACGGTAGGCTCGCGGCCCAGTTCCTGGATAAGCGCACGCTGCTCACGAACCAGACGGTTAATGGTCTCGACCATGTGTACCGGAATACGGATCGTTCTTGCCTGGTCGGCGATCGCACGGGTGATGGCCTGACGGATCCACCATGTCGCATATGTACTGAACTTAAATCCCTTGGAGTGGTCGAACTTATCTACAGCCTTAATAAGACCCAGGTTACCTTCCTGGATCAGATCGAGGAACTGCATTCCACGTCCGAGATAACGCTTTGCAATAGAAACAACCAGTCGGAGGTTTGCCTCAATCAACTGGGCTTTGGCTTCTTCATCGCCTTCCAGCATACGCTGGGCCAGATCCTGCTCCTGTTCCGCAGTCAGAAGCGGAACCTTACCGATCTCCTTGAGGTACATGCGGACCGGATCGTCCATTCCGGCACCATCGGTCATGCCTGCATCCAGATTCAGTTCACGGATCGCTTCGTCCTCTACACTTGTCTCGGCACAGATCGAAATACCTTTGGCCTCCAGTTCGTCGAAGACCTTATCGACCATATCCGGATCGCCTTCCTGCTCCTCAATGGTATTCATTACATCCATGGACGATATGCTGTTGTTATTCGCCATCGCCAGGTTTTCCAGTTTCTGCAGGATCGTAGAAAAATCACTTGCCATTTCGAAGAATTCCTCCCTACTTTTTGCAATGCAAACGGCACATCCGCCCGATTGCGGCTTTCAACTACCGGACCGATCAGTTCTCCTCGGCTGCTTCCGACGCACTCTTCGGAACATAGAACTCTACCTCTTCGGCGCCGTTCTTATTTCCTTCTACTGTAAATCTTCCATTCGGAGCATATACCGTGAGAACCACTCCATCGTAGTAGTGAGACCCATCATCGGTTGAATATCCGTATTCCTCACCGCGGATCGCGCAGTAAGACTCAAATGCTTTTTTCACCTGTTCTTCGTTTACATCTTCCGAAGCAACCAGGTCCAGTTTCTTATTTGTCTGGCCGTAGATCTTGTAGCCGACACCAAACCCGTCATCTTTTTCCAGAGAAACACTCATCTCGGAATTAGTGATGGCCAGCTGCAGGTTCTTCTCAATATCATGTCTGTGGGACATGCGAAGTACAAAAAGCGGGATCGAAATACCCAGCACGATGAGGACCGCCGCAGAAGTCGCAATCGCGGTAATGATCTTTACCTTCTTCGGTGCCTTGACATCGTCCGGAGAGAGCTCGAAAAGCTTTTCTACCTTGGTTTCTTTATTGGTGGCCTTATCGACCTTGACGGCTTTCTCGACAACATCTTCGAAAACCGGTGTCACCACATGACGGGTAGCTTTTCCTTCTCTCTTCGGCTGAGGAAGATTCGGGAATTCTACTCCATCCGGGTTATTAAATATCTCAATTGCTTCCGCACTCGGGAATACGCAATCGCAAAAAACACATTCACACATTTCATCACTGCTGTTCACCATCAGAAGGGAACCGCAATTCTTACAAATACCTTGTTCTGTAGCCATTTACTTCTTTTTTTCCTTTACATGATCACCTATAAAAGGGTATAATTCCACATATAGGCAAAGTACATTATATACACATTGTGTAGGAAGTGCAAATAAAAAAATGCACAATTTTGCTATTTCCTCTTCCGGCAGATTCGGAAGAATGCAGAAGGAGACTCCCATTGACAGCGAAAACGCCCATTTCAGAAGACTCTTCCCATGAATCATTCATGCGCGCGGCGCTGAAAGAAGCCCAAAAAGCATACGATCTTGGCGAATCTCCCATCGGCTGCGTAATCGTAAAAGACGGCAAAATCATTGCCCGCGGCCATAATCTCCGTCAGACGAAACAGGATGCCACGCTTCATGCCGAGATGGTCACGATCTCCAAAGCCTGTAGAAAGCTCTCCGCCTGGCACATTTTCGACTGCGATCTCTACGTCACGCTGGAGCCCTGCTATATGTGCGCCGGCGCCATCATCCAGTCCCATATCCGGCATGTCTATTTCGGCGCTTTTGACCCCAAAGGCGGTGCTGTCTGCTCCTGCTCCCATCTTTTCGATCTTCCCCACAATCACCATGTAGAGGCAACCGGCGGGATCTTAAAGGACGAATGCTCAGATCTTCTGAAAAAGTTCTTCCGTGAACTCAGAGATCAAAAGAAAGGCCGTCCCGGATCAGCCAGATGATCTTTCTCTTGACACGTTTTCCGGTTGCCGCGGAAATGGCCCGGGCATACATATCCAGCTGATTGGCATATCTGTCGCGCAAGATCTCTTTCTTTTCCTCCAGGGTTCCCCGTATCCGGTCCGACTTATAGTCAATAAGGACCGCATCTCCGTCCTCATCGATGAACCAGCAGTCGATCATACCTTGCACCAGGGTATAGTCCCGGTGGGAAGCCTTATCAAAATCCGTCACGGCAAGAGCAAACGGAATCTCACGGAAAGGCCCGTTTTCAGGTCTGGTCTCCGCTTTTGCGATATCCCTGCAAAGATCACTTTCCAGGAATGTCTGCATGCAGGAAGTAAAATCAGAAAGATATCCCATCTGCTCTTTCGTGATCATCCCGTAATCACAAAGCTTCGAAAGCTCCGCTGCCCAGTCCGCCTTTTTTCCTTCGGAAAGAATTCCTGAAAAATCCAGATACTGCCAGGCGCTATGGATCAAGGTACCCATCTGGGTCGCCGTGTATCCGCCGGTTTTCCATTTCTCATCCGACTCCCGCAGCCGCAGGTTCATGGCTTCCGGTGTCATGTTCTCTTCCGTCTCGTCCGGCTCTTCTTCCCTTGCCATGATCCGCTTCAGTTCACTGACCGTGGACTTGGCAGGGACGAGTCTCAGTTCGCTCCACTGTTCCGCCGGACGGTCGAAAAGATGAAGCTTTTCGGTCTCTTCCGAAGTAAAGGTCACATCAGAAGTCTCTCCGGAAAACACCTGATGTCTCGCATCCAGATAAGCCTTTTCCGCCTCTTCCCGCTTAAGCCGGGTATTGTCGGCAAGTTTATCTCCCCGATCAGATACCAGCGATAGTTCCGGACTGTTTTCCGATCGGATATCAGAACTGTAATCCAGGTCGCCGCAGGCGATCTGCTCATCAGTAGTCAGCGCCGGCAATAGTTCACTGTGCTTTCTCACCAGGCCGGCCAGAAGCTTCTTCAGATGCGTCTTCAGATCCCACATCATGGAAGGCGGAAATTTCCCGGAAGAAACCTGTTTCCAGGAGTGAACCTTATCCGCTTCCATTCCTTCCATCTGCCCGTCATCTTTTCTCTTGACGGTGGCAATGACGAAAAGTTTCTTCTCCGCACGGGTCATGGCAACATACAGAAGACGGATCTTTTCCGCATCGGACTCTCTTCTTTCTTCCGCTTTCAGAAGGAAGAAATCATGGGGCTCATATTTACTCTGCCATTCAGGGCGATAACGAAGACAGGCCATCTCTCCGTGTTCGTTCAGAAGCACCGGCGGGTGGTCGGTCTTTCCGCTTCCCTGAAGCCCGCAAAGGAACACATACGGGAATTCCAGGCCCTTACTTTTATGGATCGTCATGCACTTCACGACATCTTCCAGAGAGGCCGAAAGTTCAATATCGGTAGTGGCTTTCTTCTGTGAATCCATCTCTTCGATATAATCCACAAATGCGCGAAGTCCTGTATTTCTGGACTTATCGAATCGCTCTGCCCAGTTGATCAGTGCCATCAGGGCATAGTAGCGGCTTTCACCGTCCCTTGATGCCAGCACCCATCCGGGGAAAGCCGTTTCCGCATATACATGCTCCAGCCACTTCGCCACCGTCATCTGCATCGCGCAGGTACGGTTCTGGTGAAGGAAAGAAAGAAAATCCTGAACCCGTTTTGCCAGCTTTCCCTCTCCTTTTTCTGCAAAGAACTGGACCTTCTCACAGAAAGGGATCTCCTTTTTTCCGTTCTCATCGGAAAAGAGGCGGATAGAAAGAAGATCTTCATCCGTAAATCCACCCTGCCGGATTGGAGATTTCATGACACCTGCCAGTGGAATATCCTGAAGGCCGTTATCCGTGATCCGTGCCAGATCGATCATTACCCGGAGATCCGGATGCTGAAGGATATTTCCCTTAAACGGTCCCTGTGCCGGAATGCCGCACAGCATCAGTACATCTGCCGCTTTCATAGCCGCATCGTTGGATGTGGTCAATATCGCGCACTGACTATATGAAAAACCGGGAAGGCAAGCCAGTTCGCGGATCTTCCGGACCGCGATCAGCGCTTCTTTTTCGATCTTATCGGCGGTCTCATCATCGATGGCCTTTTCCGCTCCGTCCTCGCCCTGTTCCTCGTCCTCTTCCCAGACGTCTTCTGCCAGGATCACTTCCACCGGAGATCCGGATGTTTCTTCGTAAGAAGCTCTTCCGGGATTCAGGCGGTGGGATTCATCATACTCGATATCGGCATATTCTCTTCCCATGATCGAATCAAAAACCTCATTGACCACAGAAAGGACATCCGGCACCGAGCGGAAGTTCTGTTTCAGTTCATATAACGTGCCATCTTTTCCACCGGCATACTCCTCGTAGCGGTCCAGGAAAAGTTGCGGTTTGGCATGACGGAAGCGGTAGATACTTTGCTTGACGTCACCGACAAAAAACACGTTATTTCTGGAAAAGCTCTGCACAATGGCATCCTGCACGCCGCTGTTATCCTGATACTCATCGATGTAGATCTCATCGAAAAGGTCTCTATAGTACCCGGCCACTTCTTCCTTGGAAAGAAGTTCCAGTGCCAGCTGTTCCTGATCGGCAAAATCCAGAGAAGATTCATCTCTTTTCTTTTTTGTATACAGCGCATCAGAAGCCAGTATCATCTCAAAATACCGGGCCAGAAGACCGTAGGTATCCTGCGCTTCTTCTTTCAGTTCTTCCGGAGTCTTTCCGAAGTAATAACGGACATTGGAAACAAAAGACTTGATCTTGCTCTTTGCGCCCGACTCGCAGAAACAGTAAAGAAGCTCATAAAACGGCACCAGGTATTCGGCAAAGTTCTGAAGACTTTCATCACTTTTGGCCTGTATTGTCGGTGCTTTAAACTCTCCGGTAGGAGTCCGGTTTACCAAAGCTGTCATATCCTCCCAGCTCATATCCTCATCCGAAAGGATCTTCTCGCCGGTTTCCAGAACGTAGTTCAGCCATTCCTTCATCATGGTTTTCCGCTCCTCGTTATCCTTTTCCTTCTTTACGAAAACCACGTCATCCACAAGAGAAAGCGCCATCTTCACGGAAGGAAGACGTTCCTTTACCAGTTCCCGGATCTGCTTTTGGATCTTCTTTGCCCAGGAAGAACGGCAGGGATCTTTGGCTTCCTCTCTCTTTTCGGAAAGATGTTCCAGAAGCCATTCCCGGTAATGCGGAAGGCTTCGAAGATAAGAAAGCTTGTCCATCATATCTTCCTTCAGAGCTCCGTCATTTCGGCCGGTTCCGAAGGCTTCGGTCATAGAAAGAAACTTTTCTGCCCATTCTTTTCTGGAAAGATCCGGATCCGAAAGAGGCCATGCCCACATATCGTTATCAGTTCCCATGGGCAAAGACGCAAAAGATTCATCCGACTGTGCAGATCCTGCCAGAAGATACCCTTTTTCAAAAGCCTCATCAAAAGCTTCCCGAAGAAGGACATTTCCGTGATTCTCATCCAGGATAGAACTTCCCGGTTCCAATATCAGATTGCCTTCTTCATCCCTTGCGGAAGAAGCAAAGCTGGATATCACCTTACTGCAGAAAGAATCGATGGTCGAGATCCAGGCGGACGGCAGCGCCGCCAGCTGTTCGCTCAAGCGTTTCCGAAGGATCGGATCGGTCTCCGAAGACAAACGCTCACGAAGTTTCTGTTCCATCTTCGCGCTCATATTGGCTGCGGCCGCATTGGTAAATGTCATGACCAGCATCCGGTCAACCGTCAATTCCCCCTTGACGATACGAGAGACGATACGCTCGGTCATGACAGTCGTCTTACCGGAACCGGCTGCCGCACTGACCAGGATATTGCCGGAAGGGGCATCAATGATACTCTGTTGTTCAGCTGTCGGCTTCATCGTCCGTCTCTCCTTTCAATGCTTTCCAGTATTCTTTCTCT
Source organism: Oscillospiraceae bacterium (assembly GCA_902802325.1). Classification (GTDB taxonomy): domain Bacteria; phylum Bacillota; class Clostridia; order Saccharofermentanales; family Saccharofermentanaceae; genus Scatonaster. The sequence goes on from CADCLV010000004.1 coordinate 199,448, forward strand.
TTGTTGATCTTTTTGCCCGGGTTGGAGTTTTCTAATTTCTCCAGGAAACGGTATTTCGGAGACAGCGGATCCCCGTTACATACCGTCGCAAACTTACACTTCTGGCAGTCCATCTCGGCCGTCTTTTCGTATTTTCCCGGACGGGAAGGAAAATTACCGCTAAAGATCTGTTCGCAGTTTTCACGGATCCTGTCGATGGCAAATTGTCCGGCAAGAAGCATGTCTTCCCCTTCTGCCTGCATGGAAAAATTCTTTTGTCCGAAAGTCGCCTTCACCGAGGCTTCTCTTGCTTTCGCGATCGTATCCGGATCCAGCCGCACACCTAATTCATCTTCGGACTTCTTTACCGAAGTGACCCGCATATAAGAAACTCCGGTAGGCATAAGATCCGGATGCATGCTCTGATACATGAACATATAGGCCGGAAGCTGAACGCTGGCACCGGCATAAAGGGCATCGTACTTGATACTCTTTTCCCCCGTCTTATAATCCACGATCCGATATGTATTGTCGCTGAAATTTCTATCCACACGGTCGATGGTGCCGCCGAAGGTGACCACCTTTCCGTCTTTCAAAGTCATTTCATATCCGGGAATTCCATTCTTTCCGAATTCCTTTTCAAATTCTACCGGTACATATCCTTCCGGATCGATCCGGTCAAAGATCTCCTGAAGCGTCTCCGATGCGGCGCGAAGGACCTTGGTATCCGCATCCGTTCTCATAGCCGGATCTTCCGTATAGGCGAAATGCTCGATCTGCTGCGCCCGGGAAAGAAGCTCTCTGGACCAGGAAAACTTATCCCGGCTGACAAAAGATTCGTGGATCTGCTTTTTCTTTTCCGGATCGGAAGCTTCCTTCATCTGCATGTGATATTCGGTCAGCGCCAGTTCCATCATGGAGTGGGCAAGAGTACCCATCTCCGTCGGCTTCACCGTCTGGATATCCCGCTCCTGAAGTCCCAGTATATTCTCACTGAAATAGTTATAGGGACACATCACATATTTTTCCACACCGGACACGCTCATGTTGAGGCGGTCGCGGAAACGGCGTGAAAGCATCTCAGATGGGATCTCAAGCTCCGTATCCGGTTCGCCCTCACGGGAAAGATCTTCCATCTGAAACGCGGATACCCAGATCGAAAGAAGCTTTTGTTTTTCTTCTTCTCCCACACTCACTCTTCCGGTCAGCACTTCCCGGAGAAGATCCCGCATCTTTTCTTTATCCATAACACGCGGGTCGGAAAGGGACAGCTGATCCACCACTTCCGGACGGATCTTCGGATAATTCTCCTTCAGGAAAAGCACCATGGACGAGATCTCCACAGAGTTCTGCATCGTAAAGACGATCCTTTCCGAAGGCACGTCAAGAAGAGCGCAGGCCTTAAAGAAATCCGCATAACTCTGGTCCTTGGCATGGTTCGGAAAATCCATGCAAAGCTTCTCGGAAAGGATCTCTCTTTCCCGGTTCTTCAGGTATCCTTCCGCCGGAGACGTAAAGGGGAAATTCTTTCTGTCCGGCCCCACAATAAACATGACTTTACAGGGACGCCGGTATGCGTTTCCGGGATCGGTCACCGTGATCTGATCCACATATGACGGGATCTTCGACACACTCTGGGAAGCCACCGAAGAGATCAGGGCATCACAGAAATTTCCGATGGTAATAGGGAAATCTCCCAAAGGACCGGAAAGCGCCGAAAGCGCATCATCCATAGCATTATAAGAGGCAGCAAGAGCCAGCGCGGCTTCCTGATTTCCGCCTTCGCTCCATTCCCTTACCCAGTATTCCAGCAGGTTCTTCTTTCCCACCAGAAAATTATGAAGTGCCACAGCCCGCGCCTGGCAGGTCTTAGCAGAAGTCATGGCCTTAAGTTCCGTATCCAGCTTATTCAGAAGCTCTGCTATCGGAGAAAGGATCTCTCTTTCCTCATCTGACTTCACAAAATCCAGACAGTGAAGGATCTTCGTTTTCGTCCGAAGACCGTGAGCCAGACAGAAATTCTCGAAACGGTGGACATTTTCCGGGGGCACTTCCACGAATCCGGACTTGATCCAGTTCATCACAAACGGAAGTTTCCACTTATAGCAGCACATATCCATAATGGCCTTGACATACTGCATCCAGGCCGTGCCGTTAAGGCACGACTTCTGGTCCAGGAAAAGATCCAGTCCATATCTGGAAAAGGCGGCATGAAGGGAATTTCCGTATTTTCCTTCATCACAAAGGACGACCGTGATATCCCGGTAGCGGTATCCGGAGAACATGACCATCTCCCGGATCCTGGCTGCGATATATTCCAGCTCGTCATTGATCCGGCGGAATACCTTGATCTCCACCGGCGCGGAAAGATCTTCTCTTACCCGAGCCGACCGGGAAGCATAATCCGATGCGATGGTGGAAAGGGCTTCCTCCCGCGAAGGCGGCGAAAGGACCGGGGTAACCGATGTGACCGGAATCGCCTTTCGGAAGGAGCGGACAGTCATATCTCCGAAGTGACAGATATCCCGGTCCGCATTCTTGCCGTCCGGATCGGAAATAGCCGTCATGGTGACCTTTGAGACCACACTTTCAAGAAGTGTAACAATGTTACATTCCTCCGGAGTAAAGGCACGGTTCTCGCCAAAGCCCAGGATCCATACCGATGCGTCACGAAGAAAACGAAGTCTCTTCAGCGGCCACTTTTCCGTATCCGGATCATTTTGGGAAAACTTCTCAAGGACCTCCACAAGTTTTTTCATGGAAATACGCTCCGGCGCATATTCATACTTGCTTCGAAGTTCATCCATCTTCTTCATGAGGATGCCGAAATCCGAGATCTTCTGGGCAGTAATCGGATCGATGCCGCTTCTATCCATCTCAATAAGAGATTCCGGCGAAACACCATAACGGTAAAAATCTCCCAGCACCTCATCCACGTCATGGACAAAGCCCACACGCTCGGAAAAATGGGACAAAAGGGAAAAATCAGCTTTATCCTCTTTCAGTATACGGTGAAGAAGGATCGTCCGTTCAATGGGAGACATGGACTTTCCGCCCGCGCCTCCGACCTCACTTAATACACGGTAGGCAAAACGGGAGAAGCTGACCACATCGATCATCATGAAAGCAGAGCTGTCCCCTTTTCCTTTCTTTTCGGAAAGGGTCTCGATATAGCGGCGCTCCACTTCCGCCTTCATCTTCTCGGGAACGATAATATAGCCGCGGCGTGTCGGCCACTCCACTGCCTCCTGGCAGATCCGGTCCAGGGCAGCATCCATGAGCGTACTCGGGTGTACACCTAAAAGCAGATGGAAAGCCATATCTGTACCTCCTTACAAGAATAGGATCAGAGGTGATCAGAGTGCATCGAGATTCTGTCCGTTCGCCGCTTTCATTGTCTTTCCGGAAGCAGCAAGTTTCTCTTCGATCGCCTGCTGTTCCTGAGGCCGCTTCACCTTCAATGTCGTGGTCTTCACCATTTCTGTCTCCGAGAAGACGAAATAGTGGATCGCCTTATAGGCCGGCATCTGATGGTTGACTTCCTTCATCTTCGCGCTCAGATACTCGCGGATGGCATTATCACCGGCAGTGGTATCCGGGACCGGCAGATTCTCGCCGACCACCTTGCGGTCGATGAGGAGCTTGGCGCAGATATCCACCGCATCCTTCTCATCCTTGGCGCCCCAGACGAAGGCTTCCTTGACACCGGGAATGTTGTTCAGAAGCGATTCCATCTCCTCCGGGAAGGCCTTCTTACCGTTGGTCAGAACGATCATAGACTTGACGCGGCCGGTGATATGGAGGCATCCCTTCTTATCCAGGAAACCCATATCTCCGGTGTGGAACCACCCGTCCTTTTCCAGGACTTCCGCGGTGGCTTCCGGATTCTCGTAGTAACCCTGCATCACACAATCACTTCTTGATAATATCTCACCTACTGTACCAATCTTGGTACTTTCTGAATCGATCATGACTTCCACGTCTGTCAGAGGACGTCCGACACTACCGTAGACGTTGCATTTATTCGTGGTAACGGCGATAACCGGAGAGGTCTCCGTAAGGCCATATCCCATCAGGAACTCAAAGCCCCAGTTGTTGAAATCCTCGATATAGTTCTTGGCAATGCCCGCACCGCCGATAACGATAAGACGGAGATGTCCGCCCAGTTTCTTGATAATGGACGAGAAGAACACCCGTCGGAGGTCGATCTTGAACTTTCGCAGGAAATTGGAGATCGGGATCAGGACATCGATCAGACCGCCCATCTTCGACTCGGCAATACCGGACTTGATCTTACCGTGAATATTTTCGAAAAGAAGCGGCACGGAAATACTGGCTTCCACGTGCCATTCGTTCAGGTTTTTCACGATATAGCGAAGTCCGTCCGAATAGCAGATGCAGCAGCCGCGGACGAACATGAAGTATTCGCAGGTGTTTTCAAATGTATGGTGAAGCGGAAGGATCGAGAAGATACGCTCACCGGGATTCAGTGTCAGTGTCGTCGAGATGGCATAGACATTGGACATGATGTTCTTATGGGACAGCATAACGCCCTTACTCATCGCCGTGGTACCGGATGTGAAAAGGATGATCCTTGTCTGTTCCGGGTCGATCTTAACGGTACGCATAATGCTGGAACCGCCTTCCACCGACTTCTTTCCTTCAGAGATCCAAGTCTGGATATCCACGAAACGCGGATCATCTTCCGGCCAGGTCAGATTCGGTGCCAGATACTCGGTGCACATGCACACGTACTTTTTGACTTTGACCCCGTTCTCCGCCTCGTTTTTCGCGATATTCATGATCATCTCATGATGCTTCTGATGATAAAAAAGCACTTCGATCTTGCCTCGTACCAGAAGGCTGACAAGCTCGTGTTCCGGAAGCAGCCGGTCAAGGGGAAGTCCTACGGAACCGCTGGAAAGGATGGCTGTATAAGATACCATCCACTCATAGGCATTTTCTCCCACCACGCCCAGGTGTCCGCCCTGGAAACCGTTAAGGGAAATGGCTTCCGCCAAATATTCGATATCTGTGGTGAAATCCATATAGGTCTTATGGATCTCCGCTTCAGTGGGTTTTCTTCTAAAAATGAAGGCATCACGGGTAGCAAAATTCTCTCTGACTCCAAAGACCAGATCCCGCATCGTCTCATAACGGACGCCCTCATGAAGTGGTTTTCCGACTACTATCGGCATATATCCTCCGTACCGGCTCTTACTGCACCGGCTTATCCTCGTATTGCGTCAGACCCCCCACGAATCACGTACGCATCAACTGATGATACCACTTTCCCTCTTTTTCGTCCATTGTTTTTAAATAGGTTCCTATATGGGAAATGCACTTTCGTCTTGTTCTGACTTCACAATAAGTCTGAATTGACATTCCCGAAAATGTGGGTTAGAGTGTCTTCTGTATGGCATTTTTATATTATATATGCTAAAGGGGAGAATACCATGTCAGACAAAGAGAAGAACGCCCAGCCGACCCATTCTATGGACGAGCTGAATAATAAGTACCCGACTCCACGTGGATTTACGGGCTTTTTCTGGTATCACGTTTCCATGGCCATCACCCATATTCTCGTTAAGCTCCGTGCCGGATCGAAAGAAAATATTCCTTCCGTTCATCCTTACGTGATCTGTTCCAATCACCAGACCTACGCGGACGGCATGTGGATCATGAGCTGTCTTCCGAGAAAGCAAAGAAAATATTTCTGCGCCCTGGCGGCATCTGACCTGGAGACCAACTACGGACGTCTCGGCCGTGTCATGATGCATGTCGGAAGAGGCATCGCCGTTGACCGTTTCGGAAATCCGGTGAGAGGTCTTATCAAGGCGAAAAAAGAAGTAGAAAACGGCAATATCATTCTGGTCCATCCGGAAGGCACCCGTACCTCTGACGGTCATCTGGGCGAGTTTAAAGATGGCGCCGCCTATATCGCCATCAAAGCCAATGCCCCTCTTCTGCCCGTTTATATCGAAGGCGGATATCAGGCCTGGTCCCGTCACATGAAGCGTCCCCAGACATGGGATAAAGTACATCACAGAAGAAAGCGCATCACCATCCATTTCGGAAAGCCGTTTATGCCGGCCGACTATGACCGTGACGCACATAAAATGACCGAAGCGGTCCTTTCCTGGATGAAAGATATGGAAAAGAAGGATGTAAATCTTCAGGACGAGAACGTCGCCAACTGAATGGCATTCGGCACGATCTCATAGCGGACCTTATGTCCGAAGAAATCCTCACCGTCATAATTTCCCTGCAGCTGAAGATTGCTGTCATGAGAAGAGAACACACCACTGGTGGAATGGAATGTGGTAAAGCCGGGCTGACCCACATGTTTTCCCTTTTTGTACTGCGTTAACTTCGACAGTGCCTTTGCCCGGGACATATGATCCACCAGGCACACTTCCAGCGCCCCGTCATCCAGTGACGCATCCGGTGCCGGACAATACCCGCCGCCGTAGTAACGGCCGTTACAGATACTCACCAGCGAATACCGCACATTCTTCTTCTCGATCATCTCACCGGATGTCAGCTCGATGGAATAATCCATCTTGAAGCTCCAGCCGCCGAGAAGCGTCCGAAGCGCCGCAATGGGATAGGCGTTATTTCTGAAAAGAAGGCTCTTCGGATGCTTGGCCACGATCCGCTTTGCCCGCGCCTGCACCTGGGTATCAAGTCCCATGGACGCCACATTCAGACAATATCTGCTCCACATGGGAATATGGTTGCCCATCATGTCATAGCTGTCGATACGTAATAGATCGATCGGACGGATATTGGGCTCGGAAAGATGCTTTAAGATCTCCAGAGGCTTCTTATAAATGTCTTTCGGATAGATGGTTCTGGCAAAGTCATTTCCGGTTCCCAGAGGAATGATCCCCATCGGCGAATTCCGGAAAGCCAGGGCATTGGCGATCTCATGAATGGTGCCGTCGCCGCCGCAGGCAAAGATAATGCACTCGGACCCGTACTTTTCCGCATAGGTCACAGCCAGTTCTTCTGCGTGGTTCGCCCGCTCGGTATAGACGATCTTCGACTTGTTGCGCAGATCCGAAGGAAGCGCGGCGACAGCCTTTTCCAGGCCCTTTTTCCTGCGCTTATGGATATTGGAATTGACGATAAAAATATACTGCAAAACTTTCCCCTGCCGCTTCGCTTATTTTCCGGCGCCTTCGATCATGTCGACCACGTCCTGGATCGTACTGACCTTCTCGATCGCTTCATCCGGAATGCGGATCCCGTAGTGGCTTTCCAGATCCACCACCAGTTCATAAAGCTGAAGCGAATCAAGCGGAAGTTCCTCGAAGATCTCCGTGTCCGGAGAGAACTTGTCTTTCGGCATGTCCAAAAGCCCGGAAAGCATATCCACGAGAGTTCCGTAGATCGCCTCTTTTCCCTCGGAAACAACACCTTCCGCATTTTCCTTCGGTGCATTTTCCGAAGACTGGTTCTTCTTTAATGGAGCCATATCAAACCTCCGTATCATCACGGACGATGCGCTTATACTGCTCACCGTTACTGTATTTCTTATACTGTTCTTCGACATAGTTGTCGATCTCGCCCACCATCTTCGTCAGAAGCTTTCTTTCGTCTTCCGACAGCGGGTCCATAATGCGCTTGACGAGCACTCTGTGGAACTTGGAATGCATACGGTAGGCAAGCTTTCCCTGACGGGTCAGAGAGATCCGCACGATTCTTCTGTCCTTGGTGTCCCGCTGGCGCTCCACATATTTCTTCTTCACAAGCCGGTCAATGGCCACCGTCAGCGTACCTACCGTGATCCCCAGGATATTGGCGGTCTCGGTCATAGTTCTGGCCTCATACGGTCCGATGGCATTAAGTGTATGCAGCTCGGCAATGGAAAGATCAGAAAAATACCCCTTCGAAAGCGCCATGCCTTCCGTAAGAAGTACATTATCAAAAATATGCAAAAGACTTTCAGCAAAGTCCTGTTCGATGGGTGCCATCTTCATTTCCCCCTATATCTATCACAAGGAAATTCTACACGAAACGTGAAAAAAACTCAATTACGGGGCGTCCCTGTTGCTGTGATTTTTTCTAAGAAACCGGCCGCACCTCCACGTCCGGTATCGGCACGATACGCGGATATTCCCCGGAAAAAAGCCCCATGCGGATCACGCGGGCATTTTCGGAGATCTCTTCATCCAGACCGCAGTAGCGGGTCAGGCTCGAAAGAAGAAGATCCGGCCGCACATTCTTTTCGGACCCGGCGCAGGCATAAAAATCCACTGTGTCCGGATCGTTGGAAGGCGCCTGGGAAAGGGATAAAAGAAGGGGCCTTATATCCGTCTGCTTCTCTTTTCCTTTCGCCATCTTCGTCACCACCAGGGTCTCCTGGGAAAAAGCTTTTTCCATGGCTTCTTTAATTCCTTTTGCCTCGAACCGGTAAAAGGCGGTGGTCACGATGGACATGATGCTGTCTTTCGGTTCCGGAATGGCTTTCGACGAAAGGATCCGAAGTCCAGAAGGAAGAAAAGTATTCATTTCCGCCACAAACTTTTCCGGATCATAAGGACGGTTCAAAGACACATCCAGATAGTCGCTGGTAGTCTCGATCCCCACGCCCAAAGGCAGCGCGAAGACCATCATGGGACGGGGGTTATACCCCTGGGAATAAAGGATCGGAAGCTCCGCTCTTCTGGCCGCCCGCTCAAAGCAGGTCATCAGGTCCAGATGACCCAGAAATGTCGTGGCTCCGGACCGGGAGAAGGTGCAGCGCTGCACATACGCCGTCTGGTGCGGCTGCATGGTCATCATCTTTTCGCGTTCACTCTGCAGCATTTTTCCCATCCTCCTTTTCCGTATTCATGGTGTTTCTTTTTGAAAAGCACTCGCCGACGCCAAAGCTTGCGGCGCCGCAGCCGGAGCAGTGCTCCCGGCAGGATGGAGTGGTGGTCTCCGAATAGGCCTGATGCCGTTCCGACAGAAGGAACTTCTTACTGACGCCTACGCTGATATGGTCCCAGGGAAGGACTTCGTCTTCGGAAAATTCCCTGGAAAAATCTTCGATGGAAAGGCCGTGTTTTTCCAGGATCTCCAGCCATTTCCCGTACTGGAAATGATCGTCCCAGGCATCAAAATACAGTCCGCTTTTATATCCTTCCAGAAGTACCGGAGAAAGCCGTCTGTCGCCTCTGGCCAGCACCACTTCCCACACGGAGGAATCAAAATCATGCCAGGCGTAGCGGATATTTCTGCTTCGAAGATTATCTTTCAAAAGCCGCTGCTTTCGGATCAGTTCTTCTTTCATGTCCTGCTTTTCCCACTGAAAGGGCGTAAAAGGCTTCGGTATGAAAAGCGACGTGGACACGGTAATATCCAGGCGGCGCATTTTCCGGCCCGTTTCTCTTCCGATATCGAAATAGAGTTTTTCGATCCGTTTGGCCAGATCTGCGATGCCTAAGACATCTTCATCGGTCTCCGTGGGAAGTCCCAGCATAAAGTACAGTTTCACCGTGCTCCAGCCGCCCATGAAAGCCAGCCGCAGCGCAGAGAAAATATCTTCTTCTTTAATGTTTTTATTAATGACGTCACGAAGCCGCTGTGTTCCGGCTTCCGGCGCAAAAGTCAGGCCGGATTTTCTCGTGCTCTGCACCTTTTCCATCAGGTCCAGAGAAAAGGAGTCCAGTCGAAGGGACGGCAGCGACAAGCTGGTGTGATGCCCTTCAAATGTGGACAGGAGATTTTCCGCCAGCTCCGGGAAATGCGTATAGTCCGATGTGGCCAGAGAAAGAAGTCCCATCTCGTCGTAACCCGTATTCTTTTCCAGAAGCCGTCCCTGCTCGCACAGTACTTCCACGGATTTTTCTCTTACCGGACGGTAAATGAACCCGGCCTGGCAGAAACGGCAGCCGCGGATGCATCCCCGGAACACTTCCAGATAGGATCGGTCATGCACGACACGAAGGTTAGAGACCACGGGTGCAGTCGGATAGGAACAGGTGTCCAGATCCGTGATGATGCGCTTTTTGATGGTGGTCTTGACTCCCTCAGAAAGCGGATGCAAAAGAGCGCCGTAGGGCTCCCCTTCTTTCACCTCATCTTTTTTACGGTAGGTGACCTCATAAAGAGACGGGATATAGATCCCCTCGATCTGGTCGAGATTTTTCAGAAGCTGCGCTCTCGAAATCGGATGATCCGTGTCTTTGGAAAGCTTATATTCACGGATCATATGGCTCATTTCCAAAATCATTTCTTCGCCTTCGCCCATCATGGCAATATCGAAGAAATCCGCCATCGGTTCGATGTTATAGGCGCAGGGGCCGCCGCAGCAGATCAAGGGATCCTCCTCGCCTCTGTCTTTGGAAAGAAGCGGGATCTTTCCCAGATCCATCATCTGCAGCACATTGGTGTAGCACATTTCGTAGCCGAGAGTAAAACCCAGCACATCAAAGTCACAAAGCGGTGTCTTTGTCTCCTGGGAATAAAGGGCGATATTCTTTTCCCGCAGGATCGAATCCATATCCAGCCAGGGCGAAAAGGCACGCTCGCAGGCGATATGCGGATCGTCATTTAATACGTGATACAGGATCTGAAGAGCCAGATTACTCATTCCGATCTCATAAATATCCGGAAAGCAGAATGCAAATCGCAGATAGGAGGTCTTGCCGGTCTTTTCCAGCTCCTCCAGCATATCTTCTTTGATCACGGCATTAAATTCCCCGCCCACATATCGGGCCGGGCTTTCGACCTTCATCAGGTCGGATTTTGAAAGAGGTACGGGACGGGTCTTCATAGCAGATCTAGAGTTCTCCTTAAAGATGCGGATTTCCTATATTTTACTTCAAAAAAAGCATCTTGTCCCTACATGACCCGGCACCGGCCGGCCGAACAGTTTACCTGTCCACGCGCTTCTTTTGTAGAAGATGTATAATAGACTTCAAAAAGATAACGGAAACAGTCAAGTATCTTTTCATTTTATGGTATAAATCGGGGGAAAAATATGAAGAAAAAGATCTTCGCCGCCATCCTGGCATGTAGTTTCGTCTTTTCCATGACCGCCTGCAATGGCAATAGTGAAAAGGACAGTTCCACTAAGAAAAAGAACGAAACCGAATCCGAAGAAAACGAAACAGACGAAGAGGCAAGCGATGCCTCAAGCGCCGTAGACACATCCGCTTCGGAAACAGAAGCAACCGCTGAATCAGAAACAACTGCAGAGACGACCACCGCGCGACCCGCGCTTTGCGAGGTGCGCGGCGACTATGTGGTTTTCGGATATTATGAGCAGGACGGAAACCTGGAAAACGGACCGGAGCCCATTGAGTGGCAGGTCGTGTCATCAGACGAATACGGCATTCTTCTGCTCAGTCGCTATATTCTGGACGCCCATGCTTTTAACTCGGATACTTCCGAGCTCACGTGGGAATATTCCGAACTTCGCGCCTGGCTCAACAACGACTTTCTGAACAGTGCTTTTAACGCAGAAGAACAAGCACTGATAAAACAGTCCACCATCATGAATTTCGCCAATCCCGCTCTCAATATTCCCTCCGGAAATGCAACACAGGATAGTGTCTTCTGCTTAAACGTGGAAGAATTGCGGGACAATTTCACTTTTGAAAACTGGCAAGACGAATTATATGGAGGATCTTGTTTGGATCTCGTAGCCGAGGTCACACCCTATGCCGGAGAAAACTGCACACACTGGGTATGGACAGAACAGCAGCTGGAATCTACCAAAGACTATCTTGATATCGATCGTTTAGTAGGATTAGATGTGGGATTATGGTGGTTAAGAACACCCGGAGGCATTGCAGTAAATAGCCTTGGCGGCGTTCATACGAACGACTCGGAGATGGTGAATGACTCCTGTATGGGTGTCCGTCCCGCCCTGTATCTTAATCCTTCCGCAGTAACGCTTCCGGAAAAAGGACCGCAGGACAACACGGTCACAGATGACGGCTATATCCTTATGGGTCACTACGAGCAGGACGGAAACCTGGAGAACGGACCGGAGCCGGTCGAGTGGATCATTCTTTCTGAAGATGATGAAAAGTATCTGGTCATTAGCCGGTATGTGCTGGATGGTGTTCCCTACCATACCGACTACAGCGCAGTTACCTGGGAAAACTGCGCACTTCGTGATTTCCTGAATAATGATTTCTATAACACCGCGTTCGATCCGACGGAACAGTCCCGGATCATTCCCGTTACGAACTCCAATCCGGACAATGCCACAACGTCGACACCCGGTGGAAACGACACGCAGGATAAAGTCTTCCTTCTGAGCATGGAGGAAGTCATGCAATATTTCAATTTCACCAGTTGGGATGACGAATCCATGCACGGAAACTGTCAGGCCTTAATCACAGATTGCACCCCCTATGCCGAGAGCAAAGGCGTGGCCCGTCTCGTGTTCGACGAAGACAGATATTACGGAACGGATGATTTCAACGGATTTGATGACAGCGGATATACCGATGACGTCCTCGGAAAGACCTTCGCCCCCTGGTGGCTGCGCTCCCCGGGCATCCAGAGCAATACCGCCCTGATGGTCACCTACGCAGGTCACGCCGGCTGGGACAGTTTCGACCGTGTCATCGACGATGACGAAGGTGTTCGCCCGGCCATGTATATCTACAAAGGAGAGTAAGACATGGTTGGTTTTAAGATCACAAACCTGCTTACCAACGCAATCACATTTCTTTACGCATTTCTCTTTTGCGGACTTGTGGGAGGCTTTTCTTTCTTAGAGCTTTTCGCCGGAAGCTGGGGGGCAGATAATGAATTCATCACCGAATCATTCATCCTGCTTCTTTCAAGCGGATTTGTCGTTGTGCACGGATTCTTTTTCTTCATACTCGGCATCATCGCTTTCGCCGCCTGGCGGAATAAACCCAAGCCCTACCTTATCTGCAATCTGATCTGTTCGATCATCGGCATCGTCGGAATGGGACTTATGTGCCTCCTTTATTCCGTCTATTACACAGGTTCGATCGACCAGACGGTCCTGGAAGAATTCCCTCTTCGGAGCGAAGTGCTTTTTCTCGGTTACATCGCCTTATGTGGGCTGGGATTAGTATTAACACTTCTATCCCACTTCACCCGGCCGCAAACAGTGACTGACAACGGGTGAAGGGTCATACGGTTGCACAAAGATCATACGATTGTACGAGGATCATACGATTGCACAAAGAAAGAGGACTGCCATAGGGGTCAGTCCTCTTTTTATGCTGAAGCAAATCATTTTTCCGAAAAAAATCACTTATTCTTCAGTCTCTTCTCCAGTGCTTTTTTCTCAGCTTCATAACCCGGCTTACCAAGGAGAGCAAACATGTTCTTCTTATACGCTTCTACACCAGGCTGGTTGAACGGATTTACGGAATTGAGGTAACCGGAAATACCGCAAGCCTTCTCGAAGAAGTAGATCAGCTGGCCGAGCCAGTATTCATTGAGCTCCGGAACGTGGATGATGAGGTTCGGGACCTTACCGTCAACGTGAGCCAGAACAGTACCCTGCATCGCCTTCATGTTTACTTCGTTCATATCCATACCGGACAGGAAGTTGAGTCCATCCAGGTTCTCCGGATCATTCGGGATCGTGAAGGAACGGCGGGCCTTGTCGATAACCACAACGGTCTCGAAGAGCATTCTCTTACCATCCTGGATGTACTGACCCATGGAGTGCAGGTCTGTGGTGTTGTCTACGCCGGCCGGGAAAATGCCTCTGCCGTCTTTACCTTCGGACTCACCGTAAAGCTGCTTCCACCATTCTGTCATGTAGTGGAAAGAAGGCTCGTAGTTGACCATCACCTCTGTGGTGTAACCGCGGCGCAGCAGGCAGTTTCTGGCGATGGCATACTTATAGCAGTCATTCTCCATCTCTACCTTCTTAAAGTCACGGGAAGCATCTCTTGCACCGGTCATAAGCTGACGGATGTCGATACCGGCAACTGCGATCGGCAGAAGACCTACAGCAGTCAGAACAGAGAAACGTCCTCCGACATCATCCGGAACAACGAATGTCTCGTAACCTTCCTTTGTTGCCAGGCTCTTGAGGGCACCCTTCGCCTTATCAGTTGTGGCATAGATACGCTGACGGGCTTCTTCTTTACCGTACTTCTCTTCCATATAAGCGCGGAGGATTCGGAAAGCGATCGCCGGCTCAGTTGTGGTACCGGACTTGGAGATGATGTTTACGGAAACTCTCTTTCCTTCGAGAAGATCCATCAGGTCAGCAAGATAGGTGGCGCTGATAGAGTTACCGCAGAACAGGACCATCGGTGCCTTTCTTACTTTCTTCTGTGCCATGTTGGCAAAAGAGTGGGAAAGAAGCTCGATGGCAGCTCTGGCGCCCAGATAGGAACCGCCGATACCGATAACCAGAAGCACATCGGAATCCTTTCTGATCTTGGCCGCTGCCTTACGGATGCGGATAAATTCATTCTTATCGTACTTGCTCGGAAGTTCTACCCAGCCCAGGAAGTCATTTCCGGGACCGTTCTTCTTATGCAGCATGGAATGAGCCAGCTCGACCTGCGGCAGCATTCTTTCCATTTCCCCTTCCGCAAGGAAAGGCTGTACGTTCGTTGTGTCTAAACGGATCATAAAAATTCTCCTCAATCTCTTTATGAAATTTGGTGCCTTCACACCGCATTCAGTATAGCATTATTCTTTCCGTATGCTACGTCTTTTTTGAAAGAAAACCCATAAATTTCGCTGATTATCAATAGAAAAAGAACGTTTTGTGATTATTGTCAAGAAAAAATGAAATCGAAACCGATTAAGAGAATCGCGCTTTTTTCTCATGGGAAAATGACGTATAATGAACTACATCTTTTTTTGAACAAGGAGTTTTCCATGGCCAACACCGATCTGCCAAATGCCAAGATCATTATCCTGTTTATTCTTTCCAAGGTAAGCGGGATCCCTTCTGCCCGGCTGACCGACTGCGCCATCGAATCTCTGTACATGGATTATTTTCTCTTTTCCCAGGCCAAGCAGGAACTTCTGGACCAGCGACTCATGACCGAGGGCGAGAGAAAAGGCGAACTTCGAAAGGACGCTTCCGGGCGGACCGTGCTCTCCTGTGACATCACGCCGGCCGGCACCGAGATCCTCACCCGTCTTCTCCCCTCCGTCCCAGCCGGGATCCGCGCTTATCTGACTTCCGCATCCCGCAACTGGCAGCATGATACCAACGAGTCGCAGAGCGTATATGCCGAGTATGCCCCGAATGATGAGGGTACATGGTACGTCGATCTTCGCCTGATCGAGCGCGGTTCAACTACGTTTGCGCTCCATATGGCGGCGCCGTCCGAGGAAGTCGCCGAGAGGACCTGCAAGCGCTGGGAATCTGCTACCGCTGAAACATACATGGAGATCCTGCGTCTGCTGTCGGAAGAAAAGTGAGTCCCCCACATTTTCCGTCGCCTGTTCAGAAGAACACCGAAAAGCTTCTGAATATGAGACTTATTCCGTAAGCGGTCACAAAGTTTGCTACGACCGCGTAGATGATATTCCTCGGAACAGATATTTTTTCTGTCGAAACAGTCTTTAGTTTCTTAGCGTACCAGAAAGCCTCGATGATCATAATCACAAACTCCATGCACATAAATGCCTTATTGTAGTTAATTCCCGGCTTTGCCAAGAATATTATGATATTGAAAACAAACAACAAAGCCTGGGTGATGAGGTTAATGACAATAACAGGCTTTATGTTATCGTAGTGATCGAGTTTAAACAGCAGAAGAATAAGATACTCGACCAAAACCGTGATCGCGCAACAGATCAGTGATTCAATCACCAGTTGAGGTATTGAACTGAAAAGCGGGAACGACATCAGAGTATTTGTCTTCCAGTCATATATGCAATGAAAATGCAAGCTGTTACTTCTGATCGCATTACTGACTTGGACCTGCCCGTCCAAAGTGACGACCATGATTTTAAACGTTCCGGAGCCTTGAAAAAACTCGAACTCTTCATCGTCTTGTCCCGAAGATCTCTTATAAAACTTGCGATTATTGATAGAGTACAAATTGAACCAATCTTCGTTGTAATTGAAAATGGTCTGTATTGCCTTATTCTCTTCTTCGCTAAGCTCCTCGTCATAAGAAAACTTGGGATTGATGGAGTACTCGTCATAATAGAGAAAAGCAACATAATAATCCTTTGAAGGAGCGTTCTTTACCGTTACAAACACGCTAGGCTTCGGACCTATATCTGCGAACACAGTGGATATGCACACACAAAAACACGACACAAGTGCCAGTGTAAATGCCAGGAAACGACGACTTTTTGCCCTAGTCTTTTTCAGTTCCATAAAAGCACCCCAATGCTCTTTTTCGTAACTCTTCGGTTTACTCTTTCAGCCAGCCCTTCTCGACACCGCGGTCGAGGTTTTTCATGATCCAGGCATAGACCTCCGGCATGAACTCTTTGACGATGTGCGCACGGTCTTCGACCTGGGATCTTACCGCTCCGCCGTCCCGCCAGGTGTGTCCCTCGGTCAGCGTGTTGTGAAGAAGCGGCTGGATCCGGTCCAGGCAGGAAGCATATTTCGCATCCACCGTTTCCATCGCATCGAATTCCTCCCACAGCGCACGAAGCTCGGCGCCCTGTTCCGCAGGAAGCTGGGCATAAAGCTTATCGGCCGCGGCCGCCTCGCGCGCGGCCTTACTGGCGTTTCCTTCCACATCGTAAGCAAAGGTGTCGCCCGCATAGATCTCGATCAGATCGTGCACCACCAGCATCTTGATAGCCCGCTCCACATTCGGCTCCTCGACACAGTATTCCTTAAAAAGAAGCGCCATCACAGCGATGTGCCAGGAATGCTCCGCATCGTTTTCATTCCGGATCCCGGAGATCAGCATCGTGCGCCGGTATATGCCTGTCATCTTATCGATCTCCGCCGTAAACTTCAGCTGCTGATCAAGTCTTGTATTTCCTGAGCTCAAAAAATCTTCGATTCCCATTTTTCCCTCTCTTTTTCTGCACTGCCTTGCATCACGCCGGCCCCGGCGCTTCCCCTAGCGTCCCACGCCCGTCGCGCCCCGCTCCGGCCTTCATGCCTCACACTTTCTTCACCACGACTTCCGCGAC